>NZ_SWFJ01000003.1 GCF_005144795.1 Streptococcus mitis
ATCAGGCGGTTAGAGGTTCGACTCCTCTAGGGTGCATTTTTCTTTTTAACTCGGGAAGTAGCTCAGCTTGGTAGAGTACTTGGTTTGGGACCAAGGTGTCGCAGGTTCGAATCCTGTCTTCCCGATTAATTGTAGCTCTTTGTTAACTGTAGTGGGTTGAAGAAAAGCTAAGCTAGAGAAAGGACGAGTTTCGTCCTTTCTTTTTTGATGTTCAGAGCGATAAAAATCCGTTTTTTGAAGTTTTCAAAGTTTCGAAAAACAAAGGCATTGCGCTTGATAAGTTTGATGAGATTATTGGTAGCTTCCAATTTAGAGATGATTTCTTTGTGTGCAATCCTATTAATAACACCGATAATTTGAGATTAGTATCTTCAATGTCAAGCAGTTTCGTGATAAAATGTAATAGTTCCATATGAATCTTTCTAATGAGTAGTCTAGTCGCTTTTCATTATAGATTTTTTGGAACTATTTTCTATACCTAAATTGGCCCTATAATATTTATAGGGGATTTACCCACTATAAATATTATAGAGTCATTTGTTAAAAGTAGCAGTCTTTAAGGAAAGATACTAGCTATATATTTTTTCTAAATATGGTAAAATAGTAGAAGAATAATGTGAGGAAAATGAATGTCAAACAGTTTTGAAATTTTGATGAATCAACTGGGGATGCCTGCTGAAATGAGACAGACCCCTGCTTTATCACAGGCTGATATTGAGCGAGTTGTGGTTCATAAAATTAGTAAGGTATGGGAGTTTCATTTCGTATTTTCTAATATTTTACCGATTGAAATCTTTTTAGAATTAAAGAAGGGTTTGAGTGAGGAATTTTCTAAGACAGGCAATAAAGCTGTTTTCGAAATCAAGGCTCTGTCTCAAGAATTTTCAAATCAACTCTTACAAGCCTATTATAGAGAGGCTTTTTCTGAAGGGCCGTGTGCTAGTCAAGGCTTTAAATCTCTTTATCAGAATTTGCAAGTTCGTGCTGAGGGCAATCAACTCTTTATTGAAGGCTCTGAGGCGATCGATAAGGAACATTTTAAGAAGAATCATCTTCCTAATTTAGCGAAACAACTTGAAAAGTTTGGTTTTCCAACTTTTAACTGTCAGGTGGAGAAGAATGATGTGCTGACTCAAGAGCAGGAAGAAGCCTTTCATGCTGAAAATGAGCAGATTGTTCAAGCTGCCAATGAGGAAGCGCTCCGTGCTATGGAGCAACTGGAACAGATGGCGCCACCTCCAGCGGAAGAGAAACCAACCTTTGATTTTCAAGCCAAAAAAGCTGCGGCTAAGCCAAAGCTAGATAAGGCGGAGATTACTCCTATGATCGAAGTGACGACGGAGGAAAATCGTCTGGTCTTTGAAGGGGTTGTTTTTGATGTGGAGCAAAAAGTGACCAGAACAGGTCGTGTTTTAATCAACTTTAAAATGACGGACTACACTTCAAGTTTTTCTATGCAAAAGTGGGTTAAAAATGAGGAAGAGGCTCAGAAATTTGATCTCATCAAGAAGAATTCTTGGCTCCGAGTTCGTGGGAATGTAGAGATGAATAACTTCACACGCGATTTGACAATGAATGTGCAGGATGTGCAGGAGGTTGTTCACTATGAGCGGAAGGATTTGATGCCAGAAGGTGAGCGTCGGGTTGAGTTTCATGCTCATACTAACATGTCGACCATGGATGCTTTGCCAGAAGTAGAGGAAATCGTTGCGACAGCTGCTAAGTGGGGACACAAGGCGGTTGCCATCACCGACCATGGAAATGTTCAATCTTTCCCACACGGCTATAAGGCGGCTAAGAAAGCGGGGATCCAGCTGATCTATGGTATGGAAGCCAATATCGTGGAGGACCGCGTTCCTATCGTTTATAACGAAGTGGAGATGGACTTGTCAGAAGCAACCTATGTGGTCTTTGACGTGGAAACGACGGGGCTATCAGCCATCTATAATGACTTGATTCAGGTTGCGGCTTCTAAGATGTACAAGGGCAATGTTATTGCTGAATTTGATGAATTTATCAATCCTGGACATCCCTTGTCAGCCTTTACTACTGAGTTGACTGGTATTACAGATGATCATGTAAAAAATGCCAAACCACTGGAACAAGTTTTGCAAGAATTCCAAGAATTTTGTAAAGACACGGTACTAGTTGCCCACAATGCGACCTTTGACGTTGGCTTTATGAATGCCAATTATGAGCGTCATGGTCTGCCAAAGATTAGTCAGCCAGTTATTGATACGCTGGAGTTTGCTAGAAATCTCTACCCTGAGTATAAACGTCATGGTTTGGGCCCTTTGACTAAGCGTTTCGGTGTGGCACTGGAACACCATCACATGGCCAATTACGATGCGGAAGCTACAGGTCGCCTGCTTTTCATCTTTATCAAAGAGGTGGCAGAAAAACATGGTGTGACCGATCTAGCTAGACTTAATATTGATTTGATTAGTCCAGATTCTTATAAAAAAGCTCGGATTAAGCATGCGACCATTTATGTCAAGAATCAAGTGGGGCTAAAAAATATCTTTAAGCTGGTTTCTTTGTCTAATACTAAGTACTTTGAAGGGGTGCCACGGATTCCAAGAACGGTTCTAGATGCCCATCGGGAGGGCTTGATTTTAGGTTCAGCTTGCTCTGAAGGTGAAGTTTTTGATGCAGTCGTTTCCCAAGGTGTGGATGCGGCGGTTGAGGTGGCCAAGTATTATGACTTTATCGAGGTCATGCCACCAGCTATCTATGCTCCCTTGATTGCCAAGGAGCAGGTCAAGGATATGGAAGAACTCCAGACCATTATCAAAAGTTTGATAGAAGTGGGAGACCGTCTTGGTAAGCCTGTTCTGGCTACCGGAAATGTTCACTATATCGAACCGGAGGAAGAGATTTACCGTGAAATTATCGTCCGTAGTTTGGGACAGGGGGCTATGATTAACCGAACCATAGGTCACGGCGAACATGCTCAACCTGCTCCTCTTCCAAAAGCTCATTTTAGAACGACTAATGAAATGTTGGATGAATTTGCCTTCTTGGGAGAGGCACTGGCACGCAAATTAGTCATTGAAAATCCAAATGCCTTGGCAGATATCTTTGAACCTGTTGAGGTAGTTAAGGGTGACTTGTACACGCCTTTCATTGACAAGGCTGAAGAAACGGTCGCTGAATTGACCTACAAGAAAGCTTTTGAGATTTATGGAAATCCGCTGCCAGATATTGTTGATTTGCGGATTGAAAAAGAATTAACATCCATTCTGGGGAATGGATTTGCTGTGATTTATCTGGCTTCCCAGATGCTAGTGCAACGTTCCAATGAACGGGGTTACTTGGTGGGTTCTCGTGGATCTGTCGGATCTAGTTTCGTTGCGACCATGATTGGGATTACGGAGGTTAATCCTCTATCTCCTCACTATGTCTGTGATCAGTGTCAGTACAGTGAGTTTATCACGGATGGATCTTACGGTTCAGGTTTTGATATGCCCAATAAGGACTGTCCAAACTGTGGCCATAAACTCAGCAAAAACGGACAGGATATTCCTTTCGAGACCTTCCTAGGTTTTGATGGGGACAAGGTTCCCGATATTGACTTGAACTTTTCGGGAGAGGATCAGCCTAGCGCCCACTTGGATGTGCGTGATATCTTTGGTGAGGAATATGCCTTCCGTGCAGGAACGGTTGGTACGGTAGCTGCCAAAACTGCCTATGGATTTGTCAAGGGTTACGAGCGGGACTATGGCAAGTTTTATCGTGATGCAGAGGTGGAACGCCTCGCTCAAGGTGCAGCTGGTGTCAAGCGGACAACGGGACAACACCCGGGGGGGATCGTTGTTATTCCTAACTATATGGATGTTTACGACTTTACGCCTGTCCAGTATCCAGCAGATGACGTGACGGCTGAATGGCAGACCACCCACTTTAACTTCCACGATATCGATGAGAACGTCCTCAAACTCGATGTACTGGGACATGATGATCCGACTATGATTCGAAAACTCCAGGACTTGTCTGGTATTGACCCTAATGAAATTCCAATGGATGACGAAGGTGTGATGGCCCTCTTTTCTGGGACGGATGTGTTAGGGGTAACACCTGAACAAATCGGAACACCTACGGGCATGCTGGGGATTCCAGAGTTTGGGACCAACTTTGTCAGAGGCATGGTAGACGAGACCCATCCGACGACTTTTGCAGAATTGCTTCAGTTGTCAGGGTTGTCCCACGGTACCGACGTTTGGCTGGGCAATGCTCAAGATCTGATTAAGCAAGGAATAGCAGACCTATCGACTGTTATCGGTTGTCGGGACGACATCATGGTTTACCTCATGCATGCTGGTCTCGAACCTAAGATGGCCTTTACCATCATGGAACGGGTACGTAAGGGCTTGTGGCTGAAGATTTCAGAAGAGGAACGCAATGGCTACATCGAAGCCATGAAGGCTAATAAGGTGCCAGAGTGGTATATCGAGTCCTGTGGGAAAATTAAGTACATGTTCCCTAAAGCCCATGCGGCAGCCTACGTTATGATGGCCTTGCGTGTAGCTTACTTCAAGGTTCACCATCCCATTTATTACTACTGTGCTTACTTCTCCATTCGTGCTAAGGCTTTTGATATCAAGACCATGGGTGCGGGCTTGGATGCTATCAAGCGCAGAATGGAAGAAATCTCTGAAAAACGGAAGAACAATGAGGCCTCTAATGTGGAGATTGACCTCTATACAACTCTTGAGATTGTCAATGAAATGTGGGAACGTGGTTTCAAGTTTGGTAAACTCGATCTCTACCGTAGTCAGGCGACAGAATTCCTCATTGATGGAGACACTCTCATCCCGCCATTTGTAGCTATGGATGGTCTGGGAGAGAACGTTGCCAAGCAACTGGTGCGAGCACGTGAAGAGGGAGAATTCCTCTCTAAAACTGAGTTACGCAAGCGTGGAGGACTTTCATCAACCTTGGTTGAAAAAATGGATGAAATGGGAATTCTGGGCAATATGCCAGAGGATAACCAGTTGAGTTTGTTTGATGAGTTGTTTTAAGGTCTTGGAGGAAAAAAGATGAAACTAAGAATTTTTGCGGAAGATAAGCCGGCTGAGAAGGTATTTGAATATCAATTAGAACTTGCTGATCAGACAATTCTTCTATCAACAGCACTCTTGTCAGGTACTATTGCACTAGCAGGGCTACTTTCTGCTTTGAAAGAAAAATAAAAATAGAAAAGAGAAACAACATGGTTCTACCAAATTTTAAAGAAAATCTAGAAAAATATGCGAAATTGTTGGTTGCAAATGGAATCAACGTGCAACCTGGTCACACTTTGGCTCTCTCTATCGATGTGGAGCAACGTGAGTTGGCTCACTTAATCGTCAAAGAAGCTTATGCCTTGGGTGCGCATGAGGTTATCGTTCAGTGGACAGATGATGTCATTAACCGTGAGAAATTCCTCCATGCGCCGATGGAGCGTCTGGACAATGTGCCAGAATACAAGATTGCTGAGATGAACTATCTCTTGGAAAACAAAGCTAGCCGTCTTGGAGTTCGTTCATCTGATCCAGGTGCCTTGAACGGTGTGGATGCTGACAAGCTTTCAGCTTCTGCTAAAGCTATGGGACTTGCCATGAAGCCAATGCGAATCGCAACTCAATCTAACAAGGTTAGTTGGACTGTAGCAGCCGCTGCTGGACTTGAGTGGGCTAAGAAAGTCTTTCCAAATGCTGCGAGCGACGAAGAAGCAGTTGATCTCCTTTGGGACCAAATCTTCAAAACTTGCCGTGTCTACGAAGAAGATCCTGTTAAGGCTTGGGAAGAGCATGCAGCTATCCTCAAGAGCAAGGCTGATATGCTTAATAAAGAGCAATTTTCAGCCCTTCACTACACAGCACCAGGGACAGATTTGACACTTGGTTTGCCAAAGAACCACGTTTGGGAATCAGCTGGTGCTATCAATGCACAGGGCGAAGGATTCTTGCCAAATATGCCGACAGAGGAAGTCTTCACAGCGCCTGATTTCCGTCGCGCAGATGGTTATGTCACTTCTACAAAACCGCTTAGCTATAATGGAAATATCATCGAAGGAATTAAAGTAACCTTTAAGGATGGACAAATTGTGGATATCACTGCAGAAAAAGGCGATCAAGTCATGAAAGACCTTGTCTTTGAAAATGCGGGTGCGCGTGCCTTGGGTGAATGTGCCTTGGTGCCAGATCCAAGCCCAATTTCTCAGTCAGGCATAACCTTCTTTAACACTCTTTTTGATGAGAATGCATCAAATCACTTGGCTATCGGTGCAGCCTATGCGACTAGCGTTGTTGGTGGAGCGGAGATGAGCGAAGAGGGGCTTGAAGCTGCGGGGCTTAACCGTTCAGATGTTCACGTAGACTTTATGATTGGTTCTGACCAAATGAATATCGATGGTATCCGTGAGGATGGGACACGTGTACCACTCTTCCGTAACGGAGATTGGGCAAATTAAGGAGATAATATGTTAGGAAGTATGTTCGTTGGTCTCCTAGTTGGATTTTTAGCAGGTACTCTGACCAATCGTGGAGAACGCATGGGATGTTTTGGAAAAATGTTTCTCGGATGGATTGGTGCCTTTATAGGCCATTTGCTTTTTGGGACTTGGGGACCGATAATAGCAGGAACTGCCATTATTCCGGCAGTACTAGGTTCCATGATTGTCTTAGCGATTTTCTGGAGACGAGGAAGTTAATTTCTTAAATCTGAGACTCAATGAAAATCAAAGAGCAAACTAGGAAACTAGCCGCAGGTTGCTCAAAGCACTGCTTTGAGGTTGTAGATAGAACTGACGAAGTCAGTAACATATATACGGCAAGGCGACGTTGCTGCGGTTTGAAGAGATTTTTGAAGAGTATGAAACGAAAAGGAGGTTGGTCATTGTACCAGCCTCCTTTTGAGTATGATATAATAGTTCTATGAGATTAGATAAATTTTTAGTTGCCTGCGCTGTGGGGAGCCGAACTGAGGTCAAAAACTTGCTCAAGGCTGGTCGCGTGACGGTAAATGGTAAAAAAGAAAAGTCAGCTAAATTGCAGATTGATGAAGAAAGAGATGAGATTCGCTTTGATGGGCAAGTGTTGGAGTATGAAGAGTTTGTCTACTACATGATGAACAAGCCCCAAGGAGTTATCTCAGCGACTGAGGATCCTAAGCACAGAACCGTTCTGGACTTGCTGGATGATATTGCTCGGAGCAAGGAAGTTTTCCCAGTAGGACGCTTGGATATTGACACGCATGGTCTTTTGATCTTGACCAATGATGGTCAGCTGGCTCATGCTCTTCTTTCACCTAAGCGTCATGTGGATAAGACCTATCTGGCCCAGGTCAAGGGAATCATGACTCAAGAAGATGTGGAGATATTTGCCAAGGGAATTCCTCTTAAAGACTTTACCTGTCAGCCTGCTATACTGGAGCTTGTGTCCATAGATACAGAAAAGAATCAAAGCCAAATCCGTGTGACCGTTGCAGAAGGGAAGTTTCATCAGGTCAAGCGTATGGTGGCCTACTGTGGCAAGGAAGTGGTGGACTTGCAACGTTTGACTATGGGACCTCTAGTATTAGATGAGAACCTAGAACGTGGAGAATGGCGTCGCTTGACCAAGGAGGAATTGGAAAATCTTCTTGCTAGTATTGCTTAATTTAGTTTGTATTCGAAAAAGGTGAGAGACAATGTCCTTGCCTTTTATGTTTTTCAGTTGCTTCCTTTGTGAAAAGAGTTATAATAGACTGTAGAATAAAAAGGAGGAATCTATGAACGCGATTCAAGAATCATTTACTGATAAACTATTTGCCAATTATGAAGCAAATGTCAAATACCAAGCGATTGAAAATGCTGCCAGCCACAACGGAATTTTTGCAACTCTAGAACGTCGCCAAAGCCACGTAGACAATACGCCTGTTTTCTCATTGGATTTGACCAAGGACAAGGTAACCAACCAGAAAGCGTCTGGTCGTTGCTGGATGTTCGCAGCCCTTAACACCTTCCGTCACAAACTCATCTCGCAATACAAATTGGAAAACTTTGAGTTGTCACAAGCCCATACTTTCTTCTGGGACAAGTATGAGAAATCAAACTGGTTCTTGGAACAAGTCATTGCGACTGCAGACCAAGACTTGACGAGCCGCAAGGTTAAGTTCCTACTTCAAACGCCACAACAAGACGGCGGTCAGTGGGATATGGTCGTTGCCCTCTTTGAGAAATATGGTGTCGTGCCTAAGTCTGTTTACCCTGAATCTGTTTCATCTAGCAGCAGTCGTGAGCTCAATGCCATTCTCAACAAATTGCTTCGTCAAGATGCTCAAATCTTACGTGACTTGCTTATTTCTGGTGCTGACCAAGCGGCTGTTCAAGCTAAGAAAGAAGACCTCTTGCAAGAAATCTTTAACTTCCTTGCCATGTCATTAGGGCTTCCACCACGAAAATTTGACTTTGCTTATCGTGATAAAGATAACAACTACCAAAGCGAAAAGGGCATTACACCACAAGAATTTTATAAGAAATATGTCAATCTTCCGCTAGAAGATTACGTTTCTGTTATCAATGCTCCAACTGCTGACAAGCCTTACGGCCAATCTTACACAGTTGAGATGTTGGGAAATGTGGTTGGTAGCCGTGCGGTTCGTTACATTAACGTTCCAATGGAGCGCTTGAAAGAATTGGCAATTGCTCAAATGCAAACAGGTGAGACTGTTTGGTTTGGTTCAGATGTCGGACAGCTCAGCAACCGTAAAGCTGGAATCCTTGCGACAGATGTTTATGACTTTGAATCAAGCATGGATATTCAACTCACTCAAGATAAGGCTGGACGTTTGGATTACAGTGAAAGCTTGATGACCCACGCCATGGTCTTGACAGGTGTGGATTTGGACGAAAATGGCAAGTCAACCAAGTGGAAGGTTGAAAACTCTTGGGGAGATAAGGTCGGTACAGATGGTTACTTTGTTGCCTCAGACGCTTGGATGGACGAATACACATACCAAATCGTTGTTCGTAAAGAATTATTAACAGCCGAAGAACAAGCGGTCTATGAAGCAGAGCCAATCGTACTTGCACCATGGGATCCAATGGGAGCCTTGGCAGAATAATACTCAATGAAAATCAAAGAGCAAACTAGGAAGCTAGCCGCAAGCTGTACTTGAGTACAGTAAGGCGACGCTAACGTGGTTTGAAGAGATTTTCGAAGAGTATAAAAGCATAGAAAAAAGGAATCAGATTTAGAACCTGGTTCCTTTTAAGTTGTTTGATTACATGATACCGAAGAAACGAGCTGCGATACCTACTGCAAAGAGTGCAAGGATGATTGAAATTGGTGATACTTTTTTCTTAAGCAACCACATGCAAAGGAAAGTAAGGAGAAGTCCCATCAATCCTGGAATCAATGAGTTCAACTGACCTTGCAGGGTTTGTGGTTGAACGCTATCCAAGCTCAATCCACCAAGTGCTTGACCAAGGATACCTTTCAATTCAGCACCTGATACAGGTCCTTCTGGGAAGTTGATGTAGGCACCTTCAGCCAATTGTTTACCTGGAAGGTTAACAGTGAAGTTGATCGATACCCAACGTTGTACAAGAACGGCAAGGATGAACATACCAAGGATAGAAGCACCTTTAGTGATGTCTTTCAAGATACCACCAGACATGTCTTTAGTGATTTCAGATCCAGCCTTGTAACCAAATTCTTGTGTGTACCATAGGAAGGCCATACGGATAGCATTCCATCCGAAGAAGAAGAGAAGTGGACCAACCAAGTTACCAGATGCAGCAAGTGATGCACCAAGAGCACCAAGGATAGGACGAACTGTAAACCAGAATACTGGGTCACCGATACCAGCAAGAGGTCCCATCATACCGATTTTAACCCCTTGGATAGCAGCGTCGTCGATTTCAACACCGTTCGCACGTTCTTCTTCAAGTGCAAGAGTAACCCCCATGATTGGAGCAGCTACGTATGGGTGAGTGTTGAAGAACTCAAGGTGGCGCTCAAGAGCAGCAGCTTGGTCTTCTTTAGTAGTGTACAATTTTTTGATAGCTGGGATCAATGAGTAAGCCCAACCCAAGTTTTGCATACGCTCGTAGTTCCAAGAACCTTGAAGGAATTGTGAACGCCACCAAACTTTTTTACGATCTGATTTTGATAATTGAAGTTTTTCAGTCATGATTGTTCCCCTTTCTAGTAGTCTTCTAGGATATCACCGATTGGGTCGTTAGAGGTCGCAGCTCCTCCGCCACCGTTACCACCTTGTTTTGAAAGGTTAAGGTAGATGAAGGCAAGGGCAACACCGATTACACCAAGGGCAATCAAAGTCAATTGAGAAATGGCAGCAAAAGCAAAACCGATTGCGAAGAATGGCCATACTTCACGAGTTGCCATCATGTTGATAACCATAGCGTAACCAACGGCAACGACCATAGCACCACCGACAGCCATACCACCGTTCAACCAGTCTGGCATCAATTTAAGAGCATCTTGAACGGCAGAAGCTGGGATAGCGATAAGGAAGGCTGCAGGGATAGCAATACGAAGACCTTGAAGAAGAAGTGCGATAAAGTGAGCACGTTCAACAGCTGCAATATTTCCTTCTTTAGCAGCAGCATCTGCAGTGTGAACCAAACCAACTGAGATTGTACGAACAATCATTGTCAAGAAAAGTCCAGCTACGGCAAGAGGGATAGCTGTTGCTGTTGCAACGGCGATACCTTCAGTAGTAAAGTTACCACCTTTGATCAAGATGATTGCTGCGGCAACAGATGCAAGAGCAGCGTCAGGAGCTACGGCAGCTCCGATGTTTGCCCAACCAAGGGCGATCATTTGAAGTGATCCACCAAGCATAACCCCTGCTTCGAGGTTACCAGTTGCAAGTCCGATAAGCGTACATGCGACGATTGGTTGATGGAATTGGAATTGGTCGAGGATACCTTCAAGACCTGCAAGGAAGGCAACAACTACAACCAAGACAGCAGAAATAATTGAAATATCTGACATGGTTTTATTCCTTTTCTATTTAATGATAATAAAGTGAAAAAATTTCTTAGAATTCTTCTATAGTTTGATATTTGTTATTGAACGTTGGCTTTGTTAATCAAGTCAAACAAATCTTTTTTGGTGTCGTTTGGTACTTTACGTACGTCAAATTCAACACCGAGGTCACGCATTTTTTCAAATGTAGCAACGTCTTCTTTGTCCATAGACAAAACGTTGTTGACCATTGTTTTACCTGTTGAGTGAGCCATTGATCCTACGTTAAGGGTCTTGATTGGCACGCCACCTTCGATTGCACGAAGGGCATCTTGAGGTGTTTCAAACAAGATAAGGGCATGTGTTTCTCCAAAGCGTGGGTCTTTTGAAACCTCGATCAACTTTTGAATTGGAACCACATTGGCTCTGACATTATTCGGAGCTGCTTGTTTAATTAATTCTTTACGAAGGTCGTCGCTGGCAACGTTATCTGAAGCAACGATAATACGGTCTGCTTTTGAATCTGGAGTCCAAGCAGTTGCAACCTGACCGTGAAGTAAACGAGTGTCTAGACGGGCAAGATTGATTTTCAGTTTACCGTCACCGATAACTGTTCCTTCTGGGATAGCAGTTTGGGCAACTGGAGCAGATGCAGCACTTGCAACTTCTTCAACTGGATTTAACTCTTCTGGAAGAGCTTTGATGCCATCTTTGGCTTCTTTAATAATATTCGCAGCGACTTTTTCCACACCTGCTGTGGCGTCCATGAGGCGTTCTGTATAGGCCTGGATTAACATCGGTAAGTTAAGTCCTGTGATGATGGCAAACTGACGATCAGGGTTTTCTCCCATCACGCGACTAGCTTGGTTGAATGGAGAGCCACTCCAAAGGTCAGCCAAAACTAGCACCTCATCTTCTGCGTCAAATGTAGCCACAGCGTTGTTAAATTTAGCATATAGGTCATCTGGACCTTCATTTGGCATAAAGGTTACAACTTGAACCTTTTCTTGTTCACCAAAAATCATAGATCCTGACTGATGAATACCTGCAGCAAATTCACCGTGGCTCGCAATAATGATTCCGATACTCATTATTGTCATTCCTCCTTATAAAATGTTGTGCCCATTGTTTAAGAAAACTTTAAGACTAGATTAGTATAAACCGTTTTCATAAAAAAATCAACTATTTGATATAGAATTTTTTAAAAAATAAAATACAGATTTTTTAAAATGTTGATATATAAATGTTTTTGAGAAGAGAATAATTTTCATTTTAAAAAGTTAATATAAAAAAAGTTGGAAGAAGCATCCAACTTTTTTATATAGATTTTTATTGAATTAGTTTGTGAAGTCGAGTACCATACGTCCTTGGATTTGACCTTTTTCCATTTCGTCGAAAATGGCTACAGCATCTTCTACTGGACGTTTTTGAACAACTGGAACTACTAAACCTTCTGCACCGAATTGGAAGGCTTCTTCCAAGTCTTTACGAGTTCCTACAAGAGAACCTATGACTTGGATTCCATCTAGAACGGTTTTGACGATGCTGAGTTCCATCATTTCAGAAGGAAGGCCGACAGCGACAACGCGACCACCAGCACGAACTGAGTCAACAGCCTGGTTGAAGGCAACTTTAGATACAGCAGTTACGACAGCTGAATGAGCTCCACCATCAGTTTTTTCCTTGATGAGTCCAGGTACATCTTCAACTTCGAGGCCGTTAATCACAATGTCAGCACCTACTTCTTTTGCAAGGGCAAGTTTGTCATTGTTGATATCAACTGCGATGACATGAGCATTGAATACTTTTTTAGCATATTGAACAGCTAGGTTACCAAGTCCACCAGCACCGTAAAGAACAACCCATTGGCCTGGCTCAACTTTTGCTTCTTTAATAGCCTTATAGGTTGTTACACCAGCACATGTGATAGAAGAAGCTTGGGCTGGATCAAGTCCGTCAGGAACTTTGACAGCATAGTCTGCAGTTACGATACATTGTTCAGCCATACCACCATCTACTGAGTAGCCAGCATTTTTCACTGTACGGCAAAGGGTTTCACGGCCAGTTGTACAGTATTCACAAGTGCCACATCCTTCAAAGAACCAAGCAACGCTGACGCGGTCGCCAACTTTAAGGCTTTTAACATCTGGGGCAATTTCTTTAACGATACCAACACCTTCGTGACCTAGGACACGTCCTGGTACTTGACCAAAGTCACCATGGGCAACGTGGAGGTCAGTGTGGCAAACACCACAGTATTCAATTTCTACAAGTGCTTCTCCAGTTTCAAGTGGACGGAGTACTTTTTCTTCAACAGCAACACCAGTGCTTTCTGGATTTACAACAACAGCTTTCATAGCTATCCTCCTTGATATTAACTGAGAGCAGGAGAAACGGGACTGGATTGATTTTGTGTCAACAGAGTCGAGTGTGACGAGCTCTCTTGTATTTATATGTGAAGTATATCACAAAAGAAAGCCTTTTCCAAGGTTTTGGATGCAAAAAGTAGAACAATCGATTAACTGGTTGATGAGACTGTGAAAAGAGCACAAAGACCAGCTTGCAAGCTGGTCAGAATGGACTATAAGAATAAATCTTGCAGGGTTTTGGCAACCCCGTCTTGGTCATTTGTCAAGGAAATTTGCTCATCTGCATAGGGGAGTAGCTCAGGATTGGCATTTTTCATTGCATAACCTTTCCCAGCAAAAGCAAGCATTTCGGTATCATTGTTTTCATCTCCAAAAGCAATCAAATCTTTTTTGTCACGGTTCATTACCTTGAGCAAGT
This sequence comes from Streptococcus mitis, assembly GCF_005144795.1. GTDB lineage: Bacteria > Bacillota > Bacilli > Lactobacillales > Streptococcaceae > Streptococcus > Streptococcus mitis_BB. Next base: position 13,746 of record NZ_SWFJ01000003.1, read on the forward strand.
AGTCCAAGGCGAAGGCCTTATTGACTCCTTTTGGGGTACACTCAAGGATATTGAGCGGACCACCCCAAGTATTAATAGAAAGTTGATGCTGGTAGAAGGCGTTCATTTCTTTTGCCAAGGCATACTTGTCACTGGCTCTGGTCTGCAACAGGATACAGTTAGGGTCCTTGGTCACCAACTCAGGCTGGAATTGATCTTCAGGCTGGAAAGCTTCTACACCAAATAGTTTGGGATTGGCAATTTCTTCATTAGGATTTGTAATGTAGAATTTTTTACGGTATTCTCCAGCGATAAAATCGGCTTGAATGTCCTCTGAACGTCGAACCATGTCTAGCAGATATTTTTTGTCTACGGTTAAACACTTTTCAAAGTTCCAAACTTGGTCTGGTAAATGAGTGAGGGAACCGTTGAAATTAATCATAGGAGTGTTTAAGCCTAGTTCACGGTAAAAATCTTTTGACATACGGTAAGGGCGCCCCGTTGTAATAATAACCTGATGCCCTTTTTCAGCAACTTTTTTAATGGTTTCTTTGGTAAAGTCAGAAATTTGACTGTCTGAGTTGAGCAGGGTTCCATCCAAGTCAACTGCAATAATTTTTTTCGTCATATAAACCTTTCTAGTGTCTTTCCAGATAAGATGTCTTCTATTATAACAAAAAGCAGGCAGAAAAGCAGATTCCAAACAAAAAATGAAATTGGATCAATTTTTTAAATAAATCAAACAAAGATATTGAAAAAGTGAATGATAAATGATATAATTCTATTATTGTTCGTAAAAATTAAAAGGAGATTGATAATGGACAAATTATTTAAACTAAAAGAGAACGGTACAGACGTTCGTACAGAGGTTCTCGCTGGTTTAACAACTTTCTTTGCAATGAGTTATATTCTCTTTGTAAACCCACAAATTCTTTCGCAAACAGGAATGCCTGCTCAGGGTGTATTCCTAGCGACGATCATTGGTGCAGTAGCGGGTACCTTGATGATGGCCTTCTATGCTAACTTACCTTATGCCCAAGCGCCAGGTATGGGTCTTAATGCCTTCTTTACCTTCACAGTCGTATTTGGACTTGGTTATTCTTGGCAAGAAGCCCTAGCTATGGTCTTCATCTGTGGAATTATCTCACTGATTATTACCTTGACAAATGTTCGTAAAATGATCATTGAATCGATTCCAAATGCTCTTCGCTCAGCTATTTCAGCTGGTATCGGTGTCTTCCTTGCCTACGTAGGAATTAAGAATGCTGGATTTTTGAAATTTACGATCGATCCAGGTAACTATACTGTTGTAGGAGAAGGGGCTGACAAAGCTAAAGCAACGATTGCAGCAAACTCTTCAGCAGTTCCAGGATTGGTTGACTTTAATAACCCAGCTGTTTTGGTGGCACTTGCAGGACTGGCCATTACAATCTTCTTTGTTATCAAAGGAATTAAAGGGGGAATTATCCTCTCTATCTTGACAACAACTATTCTTGCTATCGCAGTTGGTTTGGTAGATTTGTCAAGCATCGATTTTGCTAATAACCATGTTGGTGCAGCCTTTGAAGACTTGAAGACAGTCTTTGGTGCAGCTCTTGGTTCAGAAGGTTTGGGAGCTTTGATTTCAGATACAGCTCGCTTGCCTGAAACTCTGATGGCTATTCTTGCCTTCTCATTGACAGATATTTTTGACACAATTGGTACCTTGATCGGTACGGGTGAAAAAGTTGGTATCGTAGCGACAAATGGTGAAAATCACCAATCAGCTAAGTTGGATAAGGCTCTTTATTCAGACTTGATTGGTACTTCAATTGGTGCCATCGCAGGTACTTCAAACGTAACGACTTATGTTGAGTCTGCTGCTGGTATTGGTGCAGGTGGACGTACTGGTTTGACAGCCTTGGTTGTAGCTATCTGTTTTGCGATCTCAAGCTTCTTTAGCCCACTTCTAGCGATTGTACCAACAGCCGCTACAGCTCCAATCTTGATTATAGTTGGGATTATGATGTTGGCTAGCTTGAAAAATATCCATTGGGACGATATGTCTGAAGCGGTTCCTGCTTTCTTCACATCTATCTTTATGGGATTCAGCTACTCTATCACTCAAGGGATTGCAGTTGGTTTCTTGACTTACACTTTGACTAAGCTTGTCAAAGGTCAAGCTAAAGATGTTCATGTCATGATTTGGATTTTGGATGCCTTGTTTATCCTTAACTACATCAGCATGGCCTTATAATAGGATAACCCAGGGGGAATTTCCCCCTTTTTTAATACAAAGGAGATAGGTGATGAAAGAGAAAAGTATCTGGAAAGAATTATTGAATCGTGCAGGTTGGCTGTTAATCTTTCTGCTAGCGACAATTTTATATCAGATTCCTATAGGGGTTACTGCTATTTTAACTTTAAATGCAGTACCATTGTTACAGTCAGGACTGATAGTTGCTGGTATTTCAATTGTAGTTTTAGTACTATTTATTTTTGGAGCTCGTAAAACGCAATTAGCAAGTTTTAATTTTTCTTTTTTTAGAGCTAAGGATTTGGCACGCTTGTGCTTAAGTTATCTAGTCATTATCGGATCAAATATACTTGGTTCTATCTTGTTGCAACTGTCAAATGAGACGACAACAGGGAATCAGTCTCAGGTTAATGATATGGTTCAAAATAGTTCTTTAATTTCCAGTTTCTTCTTGTTGGCCTTGCTTGCTCCAATTTGTGAGGAAATCTTGTGTCGGGGAATTGTTCCTAAAAAGATTTTCCGAGGAAAAGAGAACTTGGGATTTGTAGTCGGTACGATTGTGTTTGCTTTATTGCATCAACCAAGTAATTTACCTTCTTTATTGATCTATGGAGGTATGTCAATCGTTCTATCTTGGACGGCTTACAAGACCCAACGTTTGGAAATGTCTATCTTACTTCATATGATTGTGAATGGGGTTGCTTTCTGTTTGTTGGCTCTTGTGGTGATCATGAGTCGGACATTAGGGATTTCTGTTTAAGATTTTTGACAATTGCTTACTTGTTTCTACTGGGAAAAAGATGAATGCAATCGTGTCCATCTTTTTCTTTTTATGGTAAAATAGAGAAATAATATGATGAAAAGCCTTGAGGGAGTGACCGATATGTCAAGTAAAGCCAATCATGCAAAGACAGCTATTTGCGGAATTATCAATGTAACCCCAGACTCCTTTTCGGACGGTGGTCAATTTTTTGCTCTTGAGCAAGCACTCCAGCAGGCTCGTAAATTGATAGCAGAAGGTGCTAGTATGCTAGATATCGGCGGAGAATCGACTCGGCCGGGAAGTAGCTATGTTGAGATAGAAGAGGAAATCCAGCGTGTTGTTCCAGTGATCAAAGCTATTCGCAAGGAAAGTGATGTCCTTATCTCTATTGATACTTGGAAGAGTCAGGTAGCAGAAGCTGCTTTGGCTGCTGGTGCCAATATAGTCAATGATATCACTGGTCTTATGGGTGATGAGAAAATGGCGGATGTGGTTGCTAAGGCTGGTGCGAAAGTAGTCATTATGTTTAATCCAGTCATGGCGCGACCTCAGCATCCTAGCTCGCTCATCTTTCCTCATTTTGGTTTTGGACAAGCTTTTACAGAGGAAGAGTTAGCTAACTTTGAAAAATTGCCAATCGAAGACTTGATGGAGGCTTTCTTTGACAGAGCTTTAGCTAGAGCGAATCCAGCTGGAATCGCAAAAGAAAATATCATGTTGGATCCAGGAATTGGCTTTGGTCTGACCAAGAAAGAAAATCTGCTTCTTTTACGGGATCTGGATAAACTACATCAGAAGGGCTATCCAATCTTTCTTGGAGTGTCGCGCAAGCGCTTTGTCATCAATATTCTTGAAGAAAATGGTTTTGAAGTCAATCCTGAGACAGAACTTGGTTTCCGCAATAGGGACACGGCTTCGGCTCATGTAACCAGTATCGCTGCGAGACAGGGTGTGGAAGTGGTGCGCGTGCATGATGTAGCTAGTCACAAGATGGCGGTTGAAATTGCATCAACCATCCGATTGGCTGAAGATGCGGAAAATCTAGATTTAAAACAATATAAGTAAGATGAAAGAAATTGAAAACAATCAGTGGATTGCTAACTACCGGACTGACCAACCGCATTTTGGCTTGGAACGAATGGTGGAACTATTAGCTTTGCGTGGCAATCCCCATCTCAAACTCAAGGTCATCCATATCGGAGGGACCAATGGCAAGGGTTCGACCATTGCTTTTTTGAAAAATATGCTAGAAAAGATGGGGCTGAGAGTTGGCGTGTTTAGCTCGCCCTATCTCATTCATTACACAGATCAGATTAGCATCAATGGGGAATCTATCCCAGAGGCTAGACTAGAAGCCCTCATGGCAGACTATCAGTCTTTGCTTGAGGGGGAATCGGCTGCCAATTTGGAGGGGACAACTGAGTTTGAGATAATCACAGCCATAGCCTATGACTACTTTGCTTCAGAGCAAGTAGATGTGGCCATCATGGAAGTGGGTATGGGAGGACTCTTGGATAGTACCAATGTCTGTCAGCCCATTTTGACAGGAATTACAACTATTGGATTGGACCATGTAGCCCTACTTGGTGACACCTTGGAAGCCATAGCAGAGCAGAAGTCTGGTATTATCAAACAAGGAATTCCCTTGGTAACAGGTCGCATTGCTTCAGAAGCGCTAGCTGTGATTGACTCTATTGCAGCAACTAAAAATGCGCCGAGACTTGCCTATGGGAGTAATTATCAGGTTCGTCATAAAGAAAGTGTGGTGACAGGTGAAGTCTTTGACTATACCAGTGCTGTCAGACAAGATCGCTTTCAGACTGGCCTACTTGGTTTGCACCAGATAGAGAATGCTGGGATGGCCATAGCTTTACTTGATACTTTTTGTCAAGAAGATGGTCGAGAACTAGCAAGCAATGACTTGCTTGCTCAGGCCTTGGAAGAAACAGGTTGGCCAGGGCGTTTGGAAATTGTGTCAAGAGATCCCTTGATGATTTTGGATGGGGCTCACAATCCCCATGCCATAAAGGCTTTAATAGCAACCTTGCAAGAACGCTTTGCGGATTATCGTAAGGAAATCCTCTTTACTTGTATCAAAACCAAGGCCTTGGAGGATATGTTGGACTTGCTGGGGGCCATGCCAGATACCGAGCTTACCCTGACACACTTTGATGATAGTCGGGCGACTGATGAAAGCATGCTGGAAGAGGCGGCTAAGTCTAGAAATCTCAACTACCAAGGTTGGCAGGATTTTCTAGAGCAGAAATTGACATATAAAAAAGAAGAGAAACAAACAGTTAGGATTGTCACAGGTTCCTTGTACTTTTTGAGCCAAGTGAGAGCCTATCTGATGGAGAGGAAGAACGAGAATGGATACACAAAAGATTGAAGCAGCTGTAAAAATGATTATCGAGGCTGTAGGAGAGGACACTAACCGCGAGGGCTTGCAGGAAACACCTGCTCGTGTGGCTCGTATGTACCAAGAGATTTTTTCAGGTCTTGGTCAAACAGCGGAGGAACATTTGTCAAAATCTTTTGAGATTATTGACGATAATATGGTGGTAGAAAAGGATATCTTTTTCCATACCATGTGTGAACACCACTTCTTGCCATTTTATGGTAGAGCGCATATTGCCTATATTCCAGATGGCCGTGTAGCAGGTTTATCTAAGCTAGCCCGTACGGTTGAAGTTTATTCGAAAAAACCACAAATTCAAGAACGTTTGAATATCGAAGTGGCCGATGCCTTGATGGAGTATCTAGGTGCTAAAGGAGCCTTTGTTGTCATTGAGGCGGAGCATATGTGTATGAGTATGCGTGGAGTGAGAAAACCAGGAACTGCAACCTTGACGACAGTAGCTAGAGGTCTATTTGAAAAAGATAAGGACCTCCGAGACCAGGCTTATCGTTTAATGGGGCTATAATACTCTTCGAAAATCTCTTCAAACTACGTCAGCTTCCATCTGCAACCTCAAAACAGTGTTTTGAGCAGCCTGCGGCTAGCTTCTTAGTTTGCACTTTGATTTTCATTGAGTATAAAAAGAATCTGCTTTGGGCGGATTTTTCTAGAAAGGAATCATTATGGATCAACTGCAGATTAAGGATTTGGAAATTTTTGCCTATCATGGTCTTTTTCCTAGTGAGAAGGAATTGGGGCAGAAGTTTGTCGTTTCAGCTATCCTATCCTATGATATGACCAAGGCGGCTACAGACTTGGATTTAACGGCTTCTGTCCATTATGGAGAACTGTGTCAGCAGTGGACGACTTGGTTTCAGGAAACAACTGAGGACTTGATTGAAACGGTAGCCTACAAACTGGTAGAACGTACCTTTGAGGCCTATCCTCTTGTCCAAGAAATAAAGCTGGAACTGAAAAAACCTTGGGCGCCAGTGCATTTGCCACTAGATACTTGCTCGGTAACCATTCATCGCCGCAAGCAACGAGCCTTTATCGCCCTAGGAAGCAATATGGGAGATAAACAAGCAAACTTGAAACAAGCCATTGAGAAAATGCGAAATCAAGGTATCCATATTCTCAAAGAGTCTAGTGTCTTAACGACGGAGCCTTGGGGTGGTGTTGAGCAGGATAGCTTTGCCAATCAAGTGGTTGAGGTGGAAACCTGGTTGCCGGCCCCAGTTCTATTAGAGACCTTGTTAGCCATTGAGTCAGAGATGGGACGGGTGAGAGAAGTGCATTGGGGACCTCGTTTGATTGATTTGGACTTGCTCTTTGTGGAGGACCAGATCCTTTATACAGATGACCTTATCTTGCCTCATCCTTACATAGCGGAACGCCTTTTTGTCCTTGAGTCCTTACAGGAAATTGCGCCTCATTTTATCCATCCGACATTAAAGCAACCTGTCCGTAACTTGTATAATGCTTTGAAAAAATAAAAAAAGCTCTAGTTTTCAGTCACTGGCAACTGAAGGCTAGAGTTTTTATACTCTTCGAAAATCTCTTCAAACCACGTCAGCTTCCATCTGCAACCTCAAAACAGTGTTTTGAGCAGCCTGCGGCTAGCTTCCTAGTTTGCTCTTTGATTTTCATTGAGTATTAAAATAGGTCATTTTCTTCTGGGAGGAGGATAGTTTCTCTACCGTCCATATCTAAAACCAGTACTCTTGGCGGATAAAGAGGGTCAAAAGGATGGTTAAAGTCAAAATCAATAGCTGTAGGGAGGTGTTGACTTGAAAAATGGAAGGTAATTTTTCCTTGGTTATTAAGCAATTGAAACTCGAGTTCTTCTTCCAATTCAAAGACATTTTTTAAGAAGTGGTCAATAATATACCAAAAAGAGTCAATGACATCATCAGGCAAGCTGGTAACAATGCCAAAACTAGCCGACCGCATGTGGGTATTGGTAAAAGCCATATCTTTGCCTCCTTTCTTTTCCCTTATCATACAGCAAATAGGATTAAAAATCAAGAAAAGGTGATTTTTTCTTCATAAACATAGTTTTCTATGAAATTTTTTTCAAACAATCTTCAAAAAATGCTTGAAAGTGTTTACAAATAGTGATAAAATGGAATAAGTAGAATCATGAAAACGAAATTTTCATGCCGTCTCTTTTTTGGAGTCTCGTGAGGTATGATATAGAAAGGAAATGGAATGAATACAGACGATACAGTAACGATTTATGATGTCGCCCGTGAAGCAGGAGTTTCAATGGCGACGGTTAGCCGTGTAGTCAATGGCAATAAGAATGTAAAAGAGAATACTCGAAAAAAAGTGCTTGAGGTGATTGACCGTTTGGATTACCGTCCAAATGCAGTGGCGCGTGGTCTGGCAAGTAAAAAGACAACCACTGTCGGTGTCGTGATTCCAAATATTACTAATGGCTATTTTTCAACGCTTGCTAAAGGGATTGATGATATCGCTGAAATGTACAAGTATAACATCGTCCTTGCCAATAGTGATGAGGATGATGACAAGGAAGTTTCAGTGGTTAATACACTGTTTTCTAAGCAAGTGGATGGTATCATCTTTATGGGCTACCACTTGACTGAAAAAATTCGTTCAGAGTTTTCTCGCTCTCGGACACCAGTTGTTCTTGCAGGAACTGTGGATGTAGAACATCAGCTTCCAAGTGTCAATATTGACTACAAACAAGCAACGATTGATGCAGTAACCTACCTTGCTAAAGAAAATGAGCGCATTGCTTTCGTAAGCGGTCCATTAGTGGATGACATCAATGGTAAGGTTCGCTTGGTTGGCTACAAGGAAGCCTTGAAAAAAGCAGGTATTTCTTATAGCGAAGGATTGGTATTTGAGTCTAAATACACTTATGAAGATGGCTATGCCTTGGCAGAGCGTTTAATTTCATCAAACGCAACTGCAGCAGTTGTAACAGGTGATGAACTGGCAGCAGGTGTCTTGAACGGCCTTGCTGATAAGGGTGTATCAGTACCAGAAGAGTTTGAAATTATTACTAGTGATGATTCGCAAGTCTCACGCTTTACCCGTCCAAACTTGACAACTATCGCCCAACCTCTTTATGACCTTGGTGCTATTAGTATGCGTATGTTGACTAAGATTATGCACAAGGAAGAGTTGGAAGAACGTGAAGTTCTCTTACCTCATGGTTTGACAGAACGTCGTTCAACACGAAAACGGAAATAGAAAAAGATCAGGGAATCGTGAAGATTTCCTGATTTATTTTTAGAGGAGGGAATTATACTTAATGAAAATCAAAGAGCAAACTAGGAAGCTAGCCGCAGGTTGCTCAAAGCACTGCTTTGAGGTTGTAGATGAAACTGACGAAGTCAGTAACCATATGTACGGTAAGGTGAAGCTGACGTGGTTTGAAGAGATTTTCGAAGAGTATTAGCCTTCCATATAGTCCTTTAAAGCCTGTCCTGTTAGTCCGGCATTGAGAGCGATGAGGAGTTTCAAGCGGGCTTTTTGGGCGTTAAGTTCTTTGACAAAGAAAACACCTGCCTTTTGCAACTGCACGCCCCCACCTTGGTAGGCATAAACAGGCTCCGCTATACCGTTAAAGCATCGTGAAACCAGGGCGACTGGGATTCCTTTTTGCAGAAGGCTTTCTAATTTTTGAGCCGTTTCTTTGGGAATATTACCAGCTCCGAAGGCTTGGATAATCAAACCGTCCAATTGTTCCAAATCCAGCATATCAATCAGCTCATCTGTCATACCAGCATAAGCCGAGATGATAGGGACTAAGCCTTGTATGTGATCAAGGTCAAAGCGGACACGAGGCTCCGCTGTTTTGAAGTAGAGTATTTCCTGTTTCATGATGAGACCAAGTGGCCCGTGTGTTGGGGTCTGGAAGGTGCCGACGTTGGTCGTATGTGTTTTGGTAACATACTTGGCAGCATGGATTTCATCGTTCATAACAACCAAAACTCCTTTGTCAGCAGCCCTGTCATCGCTAGCTACCCGCAAAGCACTCAGATAATTATAAACACCGTCACTACCGAGTTCGTTAGAGCTGCGCATGGCCCCTGTTAGAACGATAGGCATACGGGGAACTTCCATGGTATCAAGGAAATAGGCTGTTTCCTCTAGAGTATCGGTCCCGTGTGTGATCACCACTCCATCGTAGTTAGCAGCTTCCTCTTTAATTTTCTGGTAGAGGGCCAGCATATGCTTGGGTTTGATATGGGGACTTGGCAGATTAAAAAAATCTAAGGCATGGACTTGGATTCCTTCAAGTGGGTTGGATACATGGTTCATGGGATTATCTGAACTCGTCACAACAGCGCCAGAAGCATCGGCTTGCATGGAAATAGTTCCGCCCGTATGTAAAACAAGGATTTTCTTAGGCATGATTTAGTCACTCTTTCTGAAATGTGGTATAATCATTGTATCACAAAAGGGGAGATTGGGATAGGATGGAAGTCAAAGCTGTTTTTTTTGATATCGATGGAACCTTGGTCAACGATCGCAAGAGTGTTTTGAAATCCACTAAGGACGCGATTAAGATTGTCAAAGAACAAGGGGTGCTTGTCGGCGTAGCGACAGGACGAGGACCTTTTTTTGTTAGGGAATTGATGGACGATTTGAACCTGGATTTTGCGGTAACCTACAATGGCCAGTATATCTTTACTAAAGACAGAGTCTTGTTCACGAGTCCTATTTCCAAGTTACATTTGCGCCAGCTAATTAGCTATGCTAAAAAAGAGGGCAAGGAGATTGCCCTAGGGACTAAGGATGCCATGTTGGGTTCTAAAATCATGTCCTTTGGTCTGGGTTCTTTTTCCCAACGAATCAGTCGCTTCATTCCCTCTGTTTTAACTCGTACGGTGAGTCATTCCTTTAATTGTATGGTCAGTAAGGTTGTTCCCCAAAAGGAAGAAGACCTACTTGAACTAATGAATCAGCCCATCTACCAAGTTTTGATGCTGATGACACCAGAAGAATCTGAGAAGGCGGCAGCTGATTTTGAAGACTTGAAATTGACACGTAGCAATCCTTTTGCAGCGGATGTCATCAATCAAGGAAACTCTAAGTTGGAAGGCATTCGACGAGTTGGGAAAGAATATGGTTTTGATCTCAACCAAGTCATGGCCTTTGGTGACTCAGATAACGACCTAGAAATGCTGGCGGGTGTCGGTATGTCAGTCGCTATGGGAAATGGTAGCAGCAGTGTTAAGGAAGTAGCCAAGCACATCACTACCAGCAATCAGCAAGACGGAATCCACAAGGCCCTGGAACATTTTGGTGTTCTGGCTTCAGAAAAAGTCTTTGTCAGCCGTGACTATCATTTCAATAAGGTCAAGACCTTCCACCACATGATGGATGAACGAACCCAAGAAGAACCTCGAGCTTGGGATTTAGAAGGTGCAACCCACAGGGCTGGCTTTAAAATAGAAGAATTGGTGGAATTTGTTAGAGCTGCCAGTCCTTCTGAAGAGGACTTTGGTCAAGCTTTATCGCAACTTCATCAAGCTCTTGATAAGGCGGCAGATAAAGTAGCTAAGAAGACGCCTGCTCAGCAAGATTTGATAGGTCAGGTAGATGCCCTGATTGACACGCTTTACTTCACCTACGGTAGTTTTGTCTTGATGGGAGTGGACCCAGAACGTATTTTTGATATTGTTCATCAGGCCAATATGGGGAAAATTTTCCCTGACGGCAAGGCTCATTTTGATCCAGTGACCCACAAAATCTTAAAACCAGATGATTGGGAAGAAAAATATGCTCCAGAACCTGCTATTAAAAAGGAACTGCAGCGCCAACTCAAGGCTTATGAACGCCATAAAGAGAGAAATAACACTCAATGAAAATCAAAGAGCAAACTAGGAAACTAGCCGCAGGCTGCTCAAAACACTGTTTTGAGGTTGTAGATGGACGTTGACGTGGTTTGAAGAGATTTTCGAAGAGTATAAATAGTAAACAAAAAGGAGCTCTGGGCTCCTTTTCTTCGTGATTATAAGGTTTTTTCTTGTTCTCTCACAACCAGCAAATCGACCTTAGCATGGCGGAGGATGTATTCAGATGAAGAACCGACCAAGAGGCGTTCAAAGGCGTTGAGACCAGTTGCGCCAACGAGGATGAGGTCCACTTCCTCAGAATCTGGAATAGTACGTGCCAAGAGGGTCTTTGGATTTCCCATTTCAATGACGATATGAACATCTGCCACACCAGCATCTTTAGCACGTTTTTCGTACTCTTTCATCAGACTTTCAGCGTCGACTTGGAGTTCTTCGTAAACTTCAGCATCAAAGGTGGATACACTTTGTAGAGCGCGTGTGTCAATGACATGTGCGATGGTGAGTTTAGCGTCGTTTCGTAGAGCAGAATGAACTCCCTTGACAAAAGCCAAGTCTGCTTCTTTAGAACCATCGATTGCGACCATAATATTTTGGTAACGTTGTGCCATAATGAAACCTCCTGAAATTTTCTTACTATAATTGTAAACCTTTTCACTATAGAAGTAAAGCAAAAAAGGTATTTTTTAAAAGAATGTTAGCGCTCAAAATCTATATAAATATATGATAAAATAAAAGAAAGGATAGCAGGAAAGAAGTGAAGGGAGGGAGAATGATGAAAAACTCTTTTCAAAAATCAAATTTCCTTTATTATGCAATCATCCTAGTTTCAGTCTTGGTAGAAATTGTCATGATCTGGCAATTAGAGAGACTGATTCCCCTTCTTTATCTAGGTTTTATCGGCTTTTTAGTCTTTCATGTACTCTATCATCTGTTTTTATTCCTAGTTGCTAAACGAAGTGGGCGTTGGGATTACTTGACGATATGGGGGCTTTTCCTCATGTTCAATCTTCTTTATGACTCCTTTTTAGGCTTGCTTTTTCTAGGTTTATCTTTTGGTATGTGATCTGTCTTTGGCAAAATTCCTGCTATTTCACCTGTCTTGACCTCGCTTTTAGTGAAGTTTTTATCCTATACGAATCTAGTAACACATTTCAGTAAACTTGTCGCATTCTCTTTCTAGTGGTATAATGTTACTATCCTGAAGAATTGAGGAAACAAGATGAAAGAATATAATAAATCTAGTAAGTTAGAGCATGTTGCTTATGATATCCGTGGTCCTGTTTTGGAAGAAGCCATGCGGATGCGAGCAAATGGAGAAAAGATTTTACGTCTGAATACAGGAAATCCAGCAGAATTTGGCTTCACAGCGCCAGACGAGGTCATTCATGACTTGATTATGAATGCGCGTGATAGTGAGGGTTATTCTGACTCCAAAGGGATTTTCTCAGCCCGTAAGGCTATCATGCAGTATTGCCAATTGAAAAAATTCCCAAATGTAGATATTGATGATATCTATCTTGGAAATGGTGTCAGTGAGTTGATAGTCATGTCCATGCAGGGGCTTTTGGACAATGGGGATGAAGTCTTAGTGCCAATGCCAGACTATCCTCTCTGGACGGCCGCTGTCAGCCTAGCTGGAGGAAATGCCGTTCACTATATCTGTGATGAAGCTGCAGAATGGTACCCAGATATTGACGATATCAAGTCAAAAATTACTTCCAATACCAAGGCAATCGTCCTTATCAATCCAAATAACCCAACTGGAGCCCTTTATCCGAAGGAACTCTTGCTGGAGATTATTGAGATTGCCCGTCAAAACGATTTGATTATCTTTGCGGATGAAATTTACGACCGCATGGTCATGGATGGGCATGTGCATACGCCTGTGGCGAGCTTGGCACCAGATGTCTTCTGTGTCAGCATGAATGGTCTATCAAAATCCCACCGTATTGCTGGTTTCCGTGTGGGTTGGATGGTCTTGTCTGGCCCTAAGACACACGTTAAAGGCTATATCGAAGGGCTCAATATGTTGTCCAATATGCGCCTTTGCTCTAATGTTTTGGCCCAGCAAGTCGTACAAACTTCCTTGGGTGGCCACCAATCAGTCGATGAATTGCTTCTTCCAGGTGGACGGATTTACGAGCAAAGAAATTTCATCTACAATGCCATTCAAGAGATTCCAGGTTTATCTGCGGTTAAACCCAAGGCGGGACTCTATATCTTCCCTAAAATCGACCGCAATATGTACCGTATCGATGATGATGAGCAGTTTGTCCTTAATTTCTTGAAACAGGAAAAGGTTCTCTTGGTTCATGGTCGAGGTTTTAACTGGCAGGAACCAGACCACTTCCGTATCGTTTACCTTCCTCGTGTTGATGAACTAGCCCAAATACAAGAAAAGATGACTCGTTTCTTGAAACAGTATCGTAGATAGGGCTTACATTCGAAAAAGGCTAAATTCGCAAACTAAGTTCCACCGCTAGTAGAAGTGGAAGTTAGTCTGATAAAAATCATAAAAACCAGTGGAATTCCGTGTCAGGGTAAGTTCCACTGGTTTTACTCATGCTTGATTTGATAGCTTTTGTAACCAAAATGAATCGAAAAAAAGAGCGCACAACCCCCCCTCATCTGAAAGCGTTTCAGATTAAGTTCCGCTATGGTGGAAGTTAGTGTGAGACGTTTGAATGGGTTTTTTGGTTAGTTTTTAGATTTTATGTTGGAGTAATGTAGAAGACTGACAGACATCTTCTGCAGGTATTTTAGAAATGCCAAGAAGCTTAGGAATCTCTTCTCCGTAAGTAAACTCAAAAAGTTCATAGGCTGATTTTCCATTCAAAGCAGCACGTTTGACACTGTTGACATGAGAACAAACGAGATTGATGTCCTCTTGAGTTAAATTGTCAAAAGAAGTTCCTTTAGGTAGAATATCGCGAATTAGCGTGTGATTTTTCTCAATTCTCCCTTTCTGGTCAGAGCGATTAGGGTCACAAAAGAAGAGTTTACTCTCTCCTCGAACATCCATTTCGATGTCATCAACCCTGGCAAACTCTCCACCATTATCTGTTAGGATGACAGGAAAGAGTTGACAGAAATCTTTATCCGCTTGGTGAAGGGTGTTCTTGATATCATAGAGGTGTTTGGTAACCTCAAGGGCAGTTTTATTATCCAGAAGTCTAGCGAAGATAAAGTTACAGAAAGACAGGTTGAAGGTCAGTAGGACTTTACCTCCCATTCTGCCCATAACCGTATCCATTTCCAGCCAAGAGTCTAGTTGATTAAGGGATAAATAGTTTTGGAAATCCTCATAGGAACGGCCTTTTTTAGCTTCTTTAGGGATGGAAGGTAGCTTACTTTTCCGTCTTTCTTTGAATTTAACAGCTCTGGCTAAGTCAATAGGAGCGATAGATAGGTATCCTTTTCGGATATGTCGATAGACAGTTGAGGAGCTAACATCGAGGTTATGAGTTTTGAGAATATGATAGATGTGTTGTCCCTTTTTAACACCATCAGAAATGACTTTGTCCATGTTCCAGAAGGTTTTGGAATTGAGAGGAGTTCCTTCACGAGCTTCTACAAGAGTTTGTTCGTACTGTTTTTGAGCTTGTTTAGCGAGGTAGAAGATTTTCTGATAGCCACAGTTTTGTCTTCTTTTAGGGCACCCGTTACAGACAAAGGGAGCCTTATCGAGTAAAGGGCAAGGGAGGTTATCACACGTAGACTCTCTAGCTTGTCTGTTTCGTTTCACTTCTTTGGAGACAGTGGTAGGGTCTTTTAGAATAAGTTGCCCGATAGCTTTGAAGGTTTCACCGCGCTCTAAGCCTAATTGGATATCGTTACGGTCTGAAAGGGTAAGGTGCTTATGTTTTGTCATAGTGGACCTCATTTCTAACTCAAACGTCTCACACTTAATTCCACCATAAAAATCCGTTTTAGACTAATTTCCACTTTGGTCAGGCAAGTGGAAGTTACTTTGAGAAGTTACTCATTCGAAAAAGCTGGAAACATTTGCCTTGAGCTATTGACAAAAGTAAAAGAATCAGATAGAATAGTAAAGTATGTTTAGTAACTGATCACTTTATAGCCGGCTAAACGAATACAAAATCTATGAGGAGGTATTCATCGTGAAACGTACTTATCAACCAAGTAAACTTCGTCGTGCGCGCAAACACGGATTCCGTAACCGTATGTCAACTAAAAACGGTCGTCGCGTATTGGCAGCTCGTCGTCGTAAAGGACGCAAAGTTTTGGCTGCATAATCCAAACGAACCATATCAAAAATCAGTAGGAACTCGAGTCTACTGATTTTTATTTTTGTAAAAAAGTACAAAAAGCTTTATATTTTTGCTCAAATGGTGTATAATATTTCACATACTGTAAAAATGGAGAATAATCATGAAGAAATCAAAAGTTATGCTTTTTGGAGCTATGGCTTTGACAGCAGGTCTAGCTCTAGCAGCATGTGGGTCTTCCCAATCAAGTAATGCAGACAAGACTTACTCTTATATCTTTGTCAATAACCCAGATACCTTGGATTATATTACTTCTACCCGAGACTCTACATCTAGTATCACAACCAACTTGATTGATGGGTTGTTGGAAAACGACCAGTATGGCAATCTCATCCCATCTATGGCTGAGTCGTGGACTGTGTCAAAAGATGGTTTAACCTACACTTATAAGATCCGTCAGGGGGCAAAATGGTACACTTCTGAAGGAGAAGAGTATGCGGATGTAACCGCTCATGACTTTGTGACTGGTCTTAAGTATGCGGCTGATAAAAAGGCTGAAAACTTGTACTTGGTACAAGACTCTATCAAAGGGCTAGCAGACTATGTTGAAGGGAAATCATCCGATTTTGGAACTGTTGGTGTTAAGGCGGTGGATGATTACACATTACAATACACCCTCAACCAACCTGAAACTTATTGGAACTCTAAAACAACAGCAAGTATCCTTAGTCCGGTAAACGAAGCTTTCTTGAAGTCTAAGGGGGATGACTTTGGAAGTGTGACGCCATCAAGTATCTTGTCAAATGGTCCTTACTTGTTTAAGTCCTTCACATCAAAATCTTTGATTGAATTTGATAAAAATCCTAACTATTGGGATAAGGACAAGGTCAAAATCGAGAAAGTGAAACTTTCTTTCTTTGACGGTTCTGACCAAGATAGCATTACAAGAGGATTTTTGGAAGGTAACTACACAGATGGTCGTATCTTCCCAACAAGTTCAGTCTTTGCTGAACTCAAGAAGGGGAATGAGGACAAGATTACCTATACACCACAAAACTCAGTTACTTTCTATTATCTTTTCAACGTGAATCGTCAAAGCTACAAGCAGACTATGAAACAGTCTGATAAGGAAAAGACGGATTCACGCGCAGCTATGCAAAATAAAGATTTCCGTCAGGCTATCAACTTTGCCTTTGACCGTCATGCCTATGCAGCGCAGACAAATGGTGAAGATGGAGCAGACCGTATCTTGCGTAACACGATTACACCAAGTAACTTTGTCCAAGTTGGCGATAAGAACTTCGGTGATATTGTCAATGAAAAAATTGTCAACTACGGTAAAGATTGGGCAAATATCAACCTAAACGATGGTAAGCAAGCCTTCTTGAACCCTGACAAGGCCAAAGAGAAATTTGCTAAGGCTAAAGAAAGTCTGCAAGCTCAGGGAGTAACCTTCCCAATTCATTTGGATATGCCAGTTGACCAGACTGCTAAGTTAGATGTGCAACAGGCTGGTTCTTTCAAGCAAACAGTAGAAGCCACTCTTGGTAAGGAGAATGTAGTTATCGATGTTATCCAACTTTCTCCAGATGAAAAAGATCAGGCAACCTACTTTGCAGATACAGCAGAACAAAAAGACTACGATATTGACGTCTCAGGATGGGGTGGAGACTACTCAGATCCTAAGACTTACCTAGCTATCCTTGATCCAGAGACAGGTTCTCAGTTGAAAAACATGGGCTTGTCTGAAGGAAAAGACAAGGAAGTTAAGGATAAGATTGGTCTTGCTGACTACAAGAAACTCTTGGATCAGGCAGACGCTGAAATCACAGATACTCAGGCTCGCTATGAAAAATATGCTGAAGCCCAAGCTTGGTTGACAGATAGTGCCCTCTTCCTACCAGTTCAAAGTGGCGGAGCCAACCCAATCTTCCGTAAGACTGTACCGTTTACAGGTCCATTCTCATTCGTTGGTCATAAGGGAAATGCAGACAACTACAAATATGTTGAATTGCAAAAAGAGCCAGTAACAGCTAAACAGTACCAAGAACTCTATGAAAAATGGCTGAAAGAAAAAGCTGAGTCAAATAAAAAAGCTCAGGAAGCTTTAGCTAACCACATTCAATAGTATTCCTAGTCATGCTTTTCAGTAAATACTCTTCGAAAATCTCTTCAAACCACGTCAGCTTCACCTTGCCGTAGGTATGTTACTGACTTCGTCAGTTTCATCTACAACCTCAAAGCAGTGCTTTGAGCAGCCTGCGGCTAGCTTCCTAGTTTGCTCTTTGATTTTCATTGAGTATAAGCCTAGTGACTGGATTCATAAAAAGGCCTTACCAGATACTTCTTGGTTCTGGTAGGGCCTTTTCTTTATTCTTTTAAGTGATAAGAGTAGCTAGCAACAACGACGTCTTGGTGCCAACGAAGGGCGTATTTGAGTTTGAGACTCATCTGATTGTGCAGGATATTCTGCCAAGGTTTATTAGGGATAAACTGGGGGACGAGGACAGTGACTGTATAGTTCTTTTTCTGTGCTTCCTCGGAAATCCGTTTGACATACTTGACAGTAGGGGTGATGATGTCACGATAGCTGGTCTTGATGTTTTTCAGAGTAATGGTTGGGAAATAATCGGCAAATTCTTGGAGAATTTCTTGGTCTTTTTCTGCTGTTTCCTTGGTAGAAATATGCATGGCTAGGACTTCGTCACCGATACTTTGAGCGTAGTTAATGGCTCCGACGCTGACTCGGGTGACATTTCCTACTAGGACCAGAACCAGATTGCCGTCGTAAGTACGTTTTTCGATTCCTTCATAGAGTCGCAGTTGTTGGGCTACTTTTTGGTAATGACTGTGAATTGCCAAGAAGAGTAGGGTGAGAACGAGAATAATCGGGAAGAAGGGCCAGATATCACTGAGACGGAAAAAGAGCAAGATTAGTACAATCGCGTAGCAAATGATTGCCCCAAGGATATTAGCAAGAGCAGGTTTTAAGAAGTTGGCCCCTTTTTCCTTTTTCCAATGACGAATCATCCCAGTCTGAGATAGGGCGAAGGGAACGAAGACCCCGATAGTATAAAGAGGAATCAAGCGTTCTGTATTGCCATTAAAAATGAGAAGAAGAATCATAGCCCCAAAAGCCAGAGTTAAAATTCCATTGGAGTAGCCTAGGCGGTCTCCTTTTTCCATAAAGAGATGGGGCATGTATTTGTTTTTAGCCATATTGTAAGCCAGCATAGGGAAGGCCGAAAAGCCAGTATTTGCAGCTACGGCCAAAATCAAGGCTGTGGAGAATTGGAAGATATAATACCCAAGGTGACCTAAGAAGGAAGTACCAAGGATACCCTGAGCCATCTGTGAAAGAATAGTTTCTCCGTGTTGAGGCATAATCCCCATCCAGTAGTTTAGGAAGGTGATACCAGCAAAAAGAAAACCTAAAATCAGTGACATAATGGTCAAGGTTTGAGCGGCATTCTTTTCTTTTGGAGCCTTGAAAAAGGGAACCGCATTTGAAATAGCTTCAACCCCTGTCAGAGAGGCAGATCCGCTGGTAAAAGCTCTTAGAACGAGAACGATAGACAGGCTCGGAACAGCATGCCCAATAGGTGAAGTTGCCTGATAGCTGAGAGAACCTGTCACTAGTTGAAAGATTCCATAGAGCAAGAGAAAGACAGTGCTGATGATAAAGAGATAGACAGGAATCATCAGTGAACTGGCAGATTCTTTTAAGCCCCGTAAGTTCAAGAGCATGAGCAAGCAAACCAGAAAAATGGAGATGTGGAGGTTGTAAGGGTGAAGAGCAGGGAGAGCTGCTGTGATAGCGTCAGCTCCAGATGCAACAGATACCGCTACGGTCAGCATATAGTCAATCAGAAGACTACCTCCAGCGATCAAGCCAAGTTGGGGAGATAGATTTTCTCGAGTAACCATATATGCCCCTCCCCCTTGAGGGTAGGCATGGATGATTTGACGGTAGGAAACGGTCAGGCTAGCTAGGAGAAGGAGGACAAAGAGGCCGATAGGAAGGCTCCACCATATAGCTAGAGGAGAGAGACTAGCCAAGACGAGGACTACTTGCTCAGGTCCATAGGCGATGGAGGACAGAGCGTCGCTTGACAACATGGCCAGTGCCTGCATTTTTCCCAGTAGTCCCCCTTCTCCTTCGGTTAAGGATTTAAGAGGACGACCGATAAAGGTCTGTTTTAATTTTGTAAACATAGTTGTTTCCTTTGTTGAAAAATTCAATAAGTGTTATTATACTGCTTTGGAAAAAGAGCGTCAAGAGATGATAATGGGTTTTAGAATATTTTTTTCAGATGAGGAGAGAGGTCAGTTTTTTTGCTATAATAGTAGATAGAAAACGAGGTTAGAAGAGATGATTTTTGATACACATACACACTTGAATGTAGAAGAATTTGCAGGTCGTGAGGCAGAAGAAATTGCCTTGGCTGCTGAGATGGGTGTGACACAGATGAATATTGTGGGTTTTGATAAACCGACGATTGAGCGTGCCTTGGAGTTGGTAGACGAGTATGAGCAACTTTACGCGACTATTGGTTGGCATCCTACAGAAGCTGGAACTTACACAGAGGAGATTGAAGCCTACTTGCTTGACAAGCTCAAGCATCCAAAGGTAGTTGCCTTGGGTGAGATTGGTTTGGACTACCATTGGATGACAGCGCCAAAAGAGGTGCAGGAGCAGGTTTTTCGCCGTCAGATTCAGTTATCTAAGGACTTGGATTTGCCTTTTGTAGTTCATACCCGTGATGCGCTGGAAGATACCTATGAGATCATTAAGAGCGAGGGAGTTGGTCCTCGAGGTGGTATCATGCATTCATTTTCAGGGACGCTTGAATGGGCAGAGAAGTTTGCCGAGCTTGGCATGACTATTTCTTTCTCAGGAGTGGTGACTTTTAAGAAGGCAACTGACATCCAAGAAGCAGCTAAAGAGTTACCTTTGGACAAGATTTTGGTAGAGACAGATGCGCCCTACCTAGCTCCTGTTCCTAAACGGGGTCGCGAAAACAAAACAGCCTACACTCGCTATGTAGTGGACTTTATCTCTGACTTGCGTGGCATGACGGCAGAAGAGCTAGCGGCGGTAACAACTGCAAATGCAGAACGAATTTTTGGATTGGACAGCAAGTAATGAGAGAGAAAATTTCCCAAGTCATCGTGGTTGAAGGGCGTGATGATACGGCCAATCTCAAACGCTATTTCAATGTAGAGACCTATGAGACTCGAGGTTCTGCCATCAATGACCAGGATATAGAGCGGATTCAGCGTCTGCACCAACGTCATGGGGTCATTGTCTTTACAGACCCAGATTTTAATGGGGAGCGGATTCGGCGCATGATTATGACGGCCATTCCAACGGTTCAGCATGCCTTCCTCAAACGAGATGAAGCTCTTCCTAAGTCCAAAACCAAGGGGTGTTCTCTGGGAATTGAGCATGCCAGTTATGAAGACCTGAAAACGGCTCTAGCTCAGGTAACAGAACAATTTGAACATGAGAGTCAGTTTGATATCAGTCGTAGCGACTTGATTCGCCTTGGTTTTCTAGCAGGGGCAGATAGCCGTAAGCGACGAGAATATCTAGGAGAGGCTCTCCGAATTGGCTATTCTAACGGCAAGCAACTCCTCAAGCGCTTAGAGTTGTTTGGGGTCACCTTGGCAGAAGTGGAAGAAGCTATGAAATCTTATGAGGATAGCTAAGCAGACACAAAATGTAAGGGGAATGTGTTACAATAGTAGTAACAGATAATAGAAAAGAGAATAAATGAGAATTGCAGATTATAGCGTGACCAAGGCAGTGCTGGAGCGTCACGGATTTACCTTTAAAAAGTCCTTTGGGCAAAATTTCTTGACAGATACCAATATCCTTCAAAAAATCGTGGATACAGCTGAAATTGATGACCAGGTTAATGTTATCGAAATTGGGCCAGGTATTGGTGCCTTGACGGAGTTTTTGGCTGAGCGTGCAGCTCAAGTTATGGCCTTTGAAATCGACCACCGTTTGGTACCGATTTTGGCAGATACCTTGCGTGATTTTGACAATGTGACCGTGGTTAACGAGGACATTCTCAAGGTTGATTTGGCGCAACATATCCAGAATTTTAAAAATCCTGACCTGCCCATCAAGGTAGTGGCTAATTTGCCTTACTACATCACGACGCCCATTCTCATGCACTTGATTGAAAGTGGGATTCCTTTTAGTGAGTTTGTGGTCATGATGCAAAAGGAAGTGGCGGACCGCATTTCCGCTCAACCGAATACCAAGGCTTATGGTAGCTTGTCGATTGCGGTTCAGTACTACATGACTGCCAAGGTTGCCTTCATCGTACCTCGTACGGTATTTGTGCCAGCGCCAAACGTGGACTCTGCTATTTTGAAAATGGTACGTCGTCCAGAACCAGCTGTAGCAGTGGAAGACGAGAACTTTTTCTTTAAGGTTTCTAAGGCTAGTTTCACCCATCGCCGCAAGACCTTGTGGAATAACTTGACAGGTTACTTTGGCAAGACTGAGGAAGTCAAGGACAAGCTGACCAAGGCCTTGGACCAAGCGGGCTTGTCACCAAGTGTACGTGGGGAAGCTCTCAGCTTGGCAGAATTTGCCAGCCTAGCAGATGCGCTTAAAGGGCAAGGACTCTAAGATGCAGGGACAAATCATTAAAGCCTTGGCGGGGTTCTACTATGTAGAAAGTGATGGTCAGGTTTATCAAACACGCGCGCGTGGGAATTTCCGTAAAAAAGGCCATACTCCCTACGTTGGGGATTTGGTCGACTTTTCTGCCGAGGAAAATTCAGAGGGCTATATCCTCAAGATTCACGAACGGAAAAATAGTCTGGTCCGTCCGCCTATTGTCAATATTGACCAAGCTGTAGTGATCATGTCTGTCAAGGAACCGGACTTCAACAGCAATTTGCTGGATCGCTTCTTGGTTCTTTTGGAACACAAGGGCATCCATCCCATTGTCTATATTTCCAAGATGGATTTGTTGGAAGATAGAGGAGAATTGGATTTTTATGAACAGACTTATGGTGACATCGGCTATGACTTTGTGACCAGTAAAGAGGAACTCCTGCCTTTGTTAACAGGAAAGGTTACGGTCTTTATGGGGCAGACAGGTGTTGGGAAGTCAACTCTTCTCAATAAAATCGCACCAGACCTTAATCTTGAAACAGGAGAAATTTCAGACAGTCTGGGTCGTGGTCGTCATACCACTCGAGCTGTTAGTTTTTACAACCTTAATGGGGGTAAAATCGCGGACACACCAGGTTTTTCATCACTGGATTATGAAGTGTCAACGGCTGAAGAACTTAATCAGGCCTTTCCAGAGATTGATAGTGTCAGTCGAGACTGCAAATTCCGTACTTGTACCCATACCCACGAGCCGTCCTGTGCAGTGAAGCCAGCAGTCGAGGAGGGAGTCATTGCGTCCTTCCGTTTTGACAACTACCTGCAATTCCTTAGCGAAATTGAAAATCGTAGAGAAACCTACAAAAAAGTCAGCAAAAAAATTCCAAAATAAGGAGAAACCTATGTCTCAATACAAGATTGCTCCGTCAATTCTGGCAGCAGATTATGCCAACTTTGAACGTGAAATCAAACGCCTAGAAGCAACTGGGGCAGAGTATGCCCATATCGATATCATGGATGGTCATTTTGTGCCACAAATCAGTTTTGGTGCGGGTGTGGTCGAATCTCTTCGTCCCCATAGCAAGATGGTCTTTGACTGCCATTTGATGGTAGCTAATCCAGAGCATCATCTGGAAGACTTTGCGCGTGCGGGAGCAGATATCATCAGCATCCATGTAGAAGCAACGCCTCATATTCATGGTGCCCTCCAAAAAATTCGTTCACTCGGTGTCAAGCCATCTGTTGTTATCAATCCTGGTACGCCTGTTGAAGCTATCAAGCACGTCCTTCATCTAGTTGACCAAGTCCTAGTCATGACAGTTAACCCTGGATTTGGTGGTCAAGCCTTTCTGCCAGAAACCATGGATAAGGTTCGTGAGCTGGTTGCCCTTCGTGATGAAAAAGGTTTGAACTTTGAGATTGAAGTGGATGGTGGGATTGATGATAAAACGATTGCTCAAGCCAAAGAAGCTGGTGCGACCGTTTTTGTAGCAGGTTCCTATGTCTTTAAGGGAGATGTCAATGAGCGAGTACAAACTCTCAGAAAACAACTGGACTAGGGTTGCCGTTTTTGCAGGCGGAGACCGCGGTCATTATCGGACAGATTTTGATGCTTTTGTTGGTGTGGATAGAGGCTCGCTCTGGGTCTTGGAAGAAGATTTGCCTCTTGCTCTAGCAGTTGGAGATTTTGATTCTGTGACCGAAGAAGAGCGACAGGTGATTCAAAAACGTGCCCAGCATTTTGTTCAAGCCCGACCAGAAAAAGATGATACTGATTTGGAATTGGCTCTCTTAACCATCTTTGAACAAAATCCTCAGGCTCAAGTCACTATTTTCGGTGCTTTGGGTGGTCGTATTGACCATATGTTGGCTAATGTCTTTCTGCCTAGTAATCCCAAGTTGGTGCCCTATATGCGCCAGATAGCGATTGAGGATGGACAAAACTTGATTACTTATTGTCCAGAAGGGACCAGTCAGCTAGAACCTCGTTCAGACTACGACTATCTAGCCTTTATGCCAGTTCGGGATAGCCAGCTGACCATTCTCGGAGCTAAGTATGAGTTGACAGAGGACAATTTTTTCTTTAAAAAAGTGTACGCTTCTAACGAATATATAGATAGGGAAGTGTCAGTGACTTGCCCAGATGGCTATGTGGTTGTACTGCATAGCAAGGACAGGAGGTAAGATGGAAAGTTTACTTGTTCTATTATTAATTGCCAACCTAGCTGGACTCTTTCTGATTTGGCAGAGGCAGGATAAGCAGGAAAAACATCTCAGTAAGAGCTTGGAGGATCAGGCAGATCACTTGTCAGACCAGTTGGATTACCGCTTTGAACAAGCCAGACAAGCCAGCCAGTTAGATCAAAAAGACTTGGAAGTAGCTGTCAGCGACCGTTTGCAAGAAGTTCGAATCGAATTGCACCAAGGTTTGACGCAAGTCCGTCAAGAAATGACAGATAGTCTCCTCCAAACTAGAGACAAGACTGACCAACGTCTCCAAGCCTTGCAGGAATCAAATGAGCAACGTCTAGAACAAATGCGCCAAACGGTCGAGGAAAAACTAGAAAAGACCTTGCAGACGCGCTTACAAGCTTCCTTTGAGACAGTTTCCAAACAACTGGAGTCTGTCAATCGTGGCCTTGGAGAAATGCAGACAGTTGCCCGTGATGTTGGAGCCCTCAATAAGGTTCTCTCAGGAACCAAGACGCGAGGGATTCTGGGGGAATTGCAACTGGGGCAAATCATCGAGGACATTATGACCCCTGCCCAGTACGAACGAGAATATGCAACGGTTGAAAACTCCAGTGAACGAGTGGAGTATGCCATTAAGTTGCCTGGACAGGGTGACCAGGAATATGTCTACTTACCGATTGACTCCAAGTTTCCACTGGCAGATTATTATCGCTTAGAAGAAGCCTATGAAGCGGGTGACAAGGACGAGATCGAACGCTGTCGTAAGTCACTCTTAGCAAGCGTCAAGCGCTTTGCCAAGGATATTAGGAACAAGTACATAGCACCACCTCGGACGACCAATTTTGGAGTTTTGTTTGTTCCGACAGAAGGGCTCTACTCAGAAATCGTCCGCAATCCGGTCTTCTTTGATGATTTGAGACGGGAAGAGCAGATTATTGTTGCAGGTCCAAGTACCCTGTCAGCTCTGCTCAATTCCCTATCAGTTGGATTCAAAACTCTCAATATCCAAAAGAGTGCCGACCATATCAGCAAGACTCTTGCTAGCGTCAAGACTGAGTTTAGCAAGTTTGGTGGTATTCTGGTCAAGGCACAAAAGCATCTTCAACATGCCTCTGGCAATATTGATGAATTATTAAACCGTCGCACTACAGCTATCGAGCGAACGCTCCGTCACATTGAGTTGTCAGAAGGTGAGCCTGAGCTTGATCTACTCCATTTCCAAGAAAATGAGGAAGAATATGAAGATTAGTCACATGAAAAAAGATGAGCTGTTTGAAGGCTTTTACCTAATCAAATCAGCTGACCTGAGGCAAACTAGAGCTGGGAAAAACTACCTAGCCTTTACCTTCCAAGATGATAGTGGCGAGATTGAAGGGAAACTCTGGGATGCCCAACCTCATAATGTTGAGGCCTTTACAGCAGGTAAGGTTGTCCACATGAAAGGACGCCGAGAAGTTTATAACAACACCCCTCAGGTTAACCAAATTACTCTCCGCCTGCCTCAACCTGGTGAACCCAATGACCCAGCTGATTTCAAGGTCAAGTCACCAGTTGATGTCAAGGAAATCCGTGACTACATGTCGCAAATGATTTTTAAAATTGAAAATCCTGTTTGGCAACGGATTGTCCGAAAGCTCTACACCAAGTATGATAAGGAATTTTACTCCTATCCAGCTGCCAAGACTAATCACCATGCCTTTGAAACGGGTTTGGCTTATCATACGGCGACCATGGTGCGTTTGGCAGATGCTATTAGTGAAGTCTATCCTCAGCTCAATAAGAACCTGCTCTATGCAGGGATTATGCTGCATGACTTGGCTAAGGTCATTGAGTTGACGGGGCCAGACCAGACTGAGTATACAGTGCGAGGCAATCTTCTTGGACATATCGCTCTGATTGATAGCGAAATTACTAAGACAGTGATGGAACTCGGTATCGATGATACCAAGGAAGAAGTCGTTCTGCTCCGCCACGTCATCCTCAGTCACCATGGCTTACTTGAGTATGGAAGTCCAGTCCGTCCACGCATTATGGAAGCAGAGATTATCCATATGATTGACAATCTAGATGCTAGTATGATGATGATGTCAACAGCTCTTGCTTTGGTAGACAAAGGAGAGATGACCAATAAAATCTTCGCTATGGACAATCGTTCCTTCTATAAACCAGATTTAGATTAATAATTTAAGAAAAACGAGCATTTTTTAGGATAAGAATGTTCGTTTTTTTATGTGAATATGGTATAATAGATAAAATATCAAAATTAAATGAAGTGGGAAATAGAAATGAAATTAAGAAGAAGTGATCGGATGGTTGTCATTTCCAACTATTTGATTAATAATCCTTATAAACTAACTAGTCTCAATACTTTTGCTGAAAAGTATGAATCTGCTAAATCATCCATCTCAGAAGATATCGTGATTATCAAACGAGCCTTTGAGGAAATTGAAATTGGTCATATCCAGACAGTAACTGGTGCTGGTGGTGGTGTCATTTTCACACCATCAATCTCAAACCATGATGCCAAGGAAATGGTTGAAGATTTGCGTGCCAAGTTGTCAGAAAGTGACCGTATCTTGCCAGGTGGCTATATCTACCTGTCTGATTTGCTTAGTACACCAGCCATCTTGAAAAATATTGGTCGTATTATTGCCAAGAGCTTTATGGACCAAAAGATTGATGCGGTTATGACAGTAGCGACCAAGGGGGTTCCACTTGCAAATGCAGTTGCCAATGTCCTCAATGTTCCTTTTGTTATTGTGCGCCGTGACCTGAAAATTACCGAAGGTTCAACTGTCAGCGTCAACTATGTTTCAGGTTCAAGTGGTGACCGTATTGAGAAAATGTTCCTTTCAAAACGCAGTCTCAAGGCAGGAAGTCGTGTCTTGATTGTGGATGACTTCTTGAAAGGCGGAGGAACTGTCAACGGGATGATCAGTCTCTTGCGTGAGTTTGATTCAGAATTGGCAGGTGTAGCGGTCTTTGCGGACAATGCCCAAGAAGAACGTGAAAAGCAGTTTGACTACAAGTCACTCTTGAAGGTAACCAATATTGATGTCAAGAACCAAACTATCGATGTTGAGGTTGGTAATATCTTTGACGAAGATAAATAAGAGATAGAACTAAAGGTTGGAACGATTGTCCCAGCCTTTCTTTGCAAATAGAATAGAAGGAAGCTTATGAAGACACCATTTATCAATAAAGAAGACTTAGAAGCGATTGTTGCTGAGTTCCCGACTCCCTTTCACTTGTATGATGAGAAGGGGATTCGTGAAAAGGCAAGATCCGTCAACCAAGCATTTTCGTGGAACAAGGGCTTTAAGGAATATTTTGCAGTTAAGGCTACTCCAACCCCAGCTATTTTGAAAATTCTCCAAGAGGAAGGCTGTGGCGTGGACTGCTCTAGTTATGTAGAACTTTTGATGAGCCATAAACTGGATTTCCCTGGTTCTGAGATTATGTTCTCTTCAAACAACACACCAGATAAGGAATACGCCTATGCGCGTGAATTGGGTGCGACGATTAACTTGGATGCCTTTGAAGATATTGAACATCTAGAGCTTGCAGCAGGTATTCCAGAAATCATCTCTTGTCGTTACAATCCTGGAGGCGTTTTTGAGCTAGGAACAGATATCATGGACAATCCTGGAGAAGCCAAGTTTGGCATGACTAAGGACCAGCTCTTTGAAGCCTTTGCCATCTTGAAGGAAAAAGGAGCCAAGACTTTTGGGATTCACTCCTTCCTAGCGTCCAATACCGTGACCCATCTCTATTATCCAGAGTTGGCGCGTCAGCTTTTTGAATTGGCTGTTGAAATCAAGGAAAAGTTGGGTATTTCGCTAGACTTTATCAATCTTTCTGGCGGTATTGGTGTTAACTATCGTCCTGAGCAGGAGCCAAATGATATTGCTTTGATTGGTGAGGGGGTTCGTAAGGTGTATGAAGAGGTTCTTACGCCAGCAGGTCTTGCTCAGGTTAAGATTTTCACCGAATTGGGTCGTTTTATGCTAGCCCCTCACGGTGCTTTGATCACAAGAGTCACTCATAAGAAGAGAACTTACCGTACCTATCTAGGTGTGGATGCGTCAGCAGTCAACCTCATGCGTCCGGCTATGTACGGAGCTTACCATCATATTACTAACGTGACCCATCCAGATGGACCAGCTGAAGTGGTAGATGTGGTTGGTTCACTCTGTGAAAACAATGATAAATTTGCAGTGAATCGCGAACTGCCTCATACAGAAATCGGTGATTTGCTGGTAATTCATGATACAGGTGCCCACGGTTTTTCAATGGGCTATCAGTACAATGCTAAACTTCGTTCTGCGGAAATCCTTTATACTGAAGAAGGAAAAGCCCGTCAAATCCGCCGTGCAGAGCGTCCTGAGGACTATTTTGCAACCTTGTATGGTTTTGATTTTGAAGAATAATCTGAGAATTAATTGAAAATGAAATTGAAAAACAGATTGCTTTCTAAAAAATAGACAAAAATCTTGTTTTTCCTTCAAGTCATGATATAATAAAACTATAAAACGTTTTCAAGGAAGGTAACGATATGTCTGAAGAAACAATTGATTATGGACAAGTGACAGGAATGGTGCATTCGACAGAAAGCTTTGGGTCAGTAGATGGACCTGGTATTCGCTTTATTGTCTTTTTGCAGGGCTGTCACATGCGTTGCCAGTATTGCCACAACCCGGATACTTGGGCCATGGAGTCCAATAAATCACGTGAACGGACGGTAGATGATGTCTTGACAGAGGCCTTGCGCTATCGCGGTTTCTGGGGAAATAAGGGTGGGATTACAGTCAGTGGAGGAGAAGCCCTCTTGCAGATTGATTTCCTGATTGCTCTCTTTACCAAGGCCAAAGAACACGGAATCCACTGTACCTTGGATACCTGTGCCCTTCCATTCCGTAATAAACCACGTTACCTTGAAAAGTTTGACAAACTCATGGCTGTCACTGACTTGGTTCTCTTAGATATCAAGGAAATCAACGAAGAACAGCACAAGATTGTTACTAGCCAAACCAATAAAAATATCTTGGCTTGTGCCCAGTATCTATCAGATATTGGAAAACCTGTCTGGATTCGCCACGTGCTAGTCCCAGGATTGACAGACAGAGATGATGACTTGATTGAACTTGGTAAGTTCGTTAAGACCCTCAAAAATGTTGATAAGTTTGAAATTCTACCTTATCACACCATGGGTGAGTTCAAATGGCGTGAATTGGGAATTCCTTATTCCCTCGAAGGGGTCAAACCACCAACAGCAGACCGCGTCAAGAACGCTAAAAAACTCATGGATACCGAAAGTTATCAAGACTATATGAAACGTGTACATGGATAAAAAAGAAGCCTGATGGAAACATCGGGCTTTTGATACTCAATGAAAATCAAAGAGTAAACTAGGAAGCTAGCCGCAGGCTGTACTTGAGTACGGCAAGGCGAAGCTGACGTGGTTTGAAGAGACTTTCGAAGAGTATGACTTGCAAAAAAGACTTAGCAAACCAGCTAAGCCTTTTTCTTCTTATCTCGAACGTTGTTTTCCAGCGTTGCGATTTTTGTGTTTTTTCTTGCTTGTGATAGCAGTTGGTTGTTCAGGGGTAACGTCTTTTCGTCCACTTGGTGTAGAGAAAGCACGTGCTTTTGGTGGGTTCTTGGCTAGTTCTTCACGGACTTTTTTGCGAAGTTTTGGACGAACGATATAGTTGACGATAAACTGTTGGAGAATCATCATGAAACCACCGACAACCCAGTAAAGAGTAACACTGGCTGGTGAGAAGAGGGAGAAGACGACGATCATGAGTGGGCTCATGTAAATCATTTTCTTAAGTTGTTCACGTTGCATTTCATCTTCTACTCCGTGAAGTGAAAGGAGCGATTGAAGATAGTAAAGAATACCAGCAAAGGCAACCAAAATCATACTTGGAGAACCTAGAGGAATTCCTAGGTAGCTTGCTTGAGCAACACCTTCAGTATGTTGGGCAGCAAAGTAGATAGCAGAGAAGAAAGGCATTTGAAGGAGTACAGGGAAACATCCTACACCACCAAACATGCTGATGCCGTGCTCTTTTTGAGCGGCAAAGAGAGCTTGTTGGGCTTCGAGTTTTTCTTCTTGAGTAGTTGCTTCTTTGAGACGTGTTTGGTGTGGCTCAAGGACGTGCTTGAGGGCGTTCATCTTTTCAGAGTGAAATGTTGCCTTCCATGATTGGTAGATACCAAGTGGCAAGATAATCAAGCGAACAATAATGGTTACGATGATGATACCAACCCCAAAACCAAGCCCCTTGTCATTGGCGAAGTACTTGATAGCTTCAGCCATAGGAGCTCCAATCGTATTCCAAATAAATCCTGTTGGCTGGCCTGTGGCTTTATCGACATTGACACAGCCAGTTAAGACTAGCAACATAGCCACTCCCATAGCTGAGAGTGCAAAACGTTTAATAGATTTCACTGTTTTTATTCCTTCTTTAAAAATTATACCTTTCTATTCTACTGTTTTTTTACAAAATATACAATAGTTCTAGAGACCTAATTTGCGATTTTAAAGTCAGGGTAAGGAGGAAAGTTGCTCAGTTTGACATCTAAGTAGCTGACTTTTGAAAAAGGTGTGGGTCCTTTTCGGATTTCTTGGATAAATTTTGCCATGATAGCAGATGAGTCTGCTTGGGCTAAGATTTCGACTGTGCCATCGTCGTTATTCCATACCCGACCTGTGATGCCACCAATTTCAAGTGCCAGGCTGTAAACACCCCAACGAAAGCCGACTCCCTGCACCCTACCTTGGGCAATCATTCTAACCTTTTGCATACCAAACCCCTTTGATTGTGTTATAATATTTCTATGACTATTATAACCTCAAAAGCCAATTCTGTGGTAAAAAATGCCAAGAAATTACACCAAAAAAAATATCGCAAGTCTGCCTATTTGATTGAAGGCTGGCACTTGTTTGAAGAAGCTGTTCAAGCTGGGGTGACGATTGAGAAAATCTTTGCCTTAGAAAATTACCGAGATCAGTTAGCCTCGTTTCCGCAAACTGTCTGGGTCTCAGAGGACATTTTGCTAGATTTGGCGGATTCTCAGACTCCACAGGGAATTGTTTCCGTGGTTCAAAAAGAAGAAGTAGGGCAAGCTGACTTTAGCCAGGGCAAGTTCTTGTTTTTGGAAGATGTGCAAGATCCTGGTAATGTGGGAACGATCATTCGGACTGCGGATGCAGCAGGTTTTACTGGAGTAATTGTTTCAGATAAATCGGCAGATATCTACAGTCTCAAGACCTTACGTTCGATGCAAGGCAGTCATTTTCATCTGCCTATTTACAGGATGTCTAGTCAAAGGCTTCTCGAGGGAGCTAAAGAAGCAGGTATCCCAGTGCTGGCAACAACTCTATCTAAAGATTCTGTTGATTACAGAGAACTGCCTCCTATAGAAAATTTTGTACTAGTCATGGGAAATGAGGGTCAAGGAATTAGTCCCCTCATGGCTGAAAGTGCAGACCAGTTGGTTCACATTAGTATGAAGGGACAGGCGGAGAGTTTGAATGTTGCCGTTGCAGCCGGTATTTTAATTTTCCATTTAAGCTAATTTTAACTTTCTTTGTTATAATCAAGGAAAGATGTTTATAGAAAAGGAGAAAAGATGAATCACACTATTATTCATGACCGTGCAGGTCTCAATCAATTTTACGCTAAAATTTATGCCTTTGTTGGTCTGGGAATCGGACTATCTGCTTTGGTATCAGGCCTTATGTTGACTGTCTTTCAGTCTCAGTTGGTTTACTTTTTGATGCAGGGGCGTCTCTGGTTGACCGTTGCAACCTTTGCAGAGCTAGCTCTGGTCTTTGTTGCCAGCAGTATGGCTTCAAAGAATAGTCCAGCTGCTCTTCCAGTATTTTTACTTTACTCTGTTTTAAACGGCTTTACCCTTAGTTTTGTGGTGGCCTTCTATACTCCAGGTACAGTTTTATCTGCCTTTGTGTCGAGTGCCCTTCTCTTCTTTGTCATGGCGGCAGTTGGCATGTTCACCAAGAAAGATTTGAGTGGTCTTGGTCGGGCTATGATGGCAGCGCTTATCGGTTTGCTGATTGCTATGGTAGTCAATATTTTCTTGGCTAGCGGTTTCTTTGATTATATGATTAGTGTAGCCATGGTCTTGGTCTTCTCTGGTCTGATTGCTTGGGACAACCAAAAAATTCGCCGTGCCTATGAACAATCACAAGGTCGTGTAGCGACAGGCTGGGTTGTGTCAATGGCTCTCAGTATCTATCTTGATTTTATCAATCTTTTCCTAAGTATTCTACGTATCTTCGGTCGCAATGACTAGAAGGTCCCTGACATCAGTGTTCGAAGGAGCACTGATTTTTTTATATTTGCTCTTTTCTTTTCTTGGAAATAGGTGTATAATGCTTTTAATTAATTTTTTGAGGAGTAGTTTATGAAGAAAAGTTTTATTCATCAACAAGAAGAGATTTCCTTTGTCAAAAACACTTT
This sequence comes from Streptococcus mitis, assembly GCF_005144795.1. Taxonomy (GTDB): domain Bacteria; phylum Bacillota; class Bacilli; order Lactobacillales; family Streptococcaceae; genus Streptococcus; species Streptococcus mitis_BB. The sequence continues at coordinate 46,510 of NZ_SWFJ01000003.1, forward strand.
TACTCAGTATTTGAAAGACAAGCTAGAAGTCGTCGAAGTTCAAGGTCCTATCTTGAGTAGGGTCGGTGACGGGATGCAGGACAACTTATCAGGTGTGGAGAATGCCGTATCGGTCAAGGTTCTCCAAATCCCTGATGCTACTTATGAAGTGGTACATTCCCTTGCCAAATGGAAACGCCATACCTTGGCTCGTTTTGGTTTCGGTGAGGGAGAAGGCCTTTTTGTCCACATGAAGGCCCTTCGTCCAGACGAAGATTCGCTGGATGCGACCCACTCTGTTTATGTTGACCAGTGGGACTGGGAAAAAGTCATTCCAAATGGACAACGCAACATTGCCTACCTAAAAGAAACAGTTGAGAAGATTTACAAGGCCATTCGCTTGACTGAGCTAGCTGTTGAAGCTCGCTATGATATCGAATCCATCTTGCCAAAACAAATCACTTTCATCCATACAGAAGAGTTGGTAGAACGCTACCCAGACTTGACACCGAAAGAACGTGAAAATGCTATCTGTAAAGAATTTGGTGCGGTTTTCTTGATTGGTATCGGTGGTGAATTACCAGACGGTAAACCGCACGATGGACGTGCACCAGACTATGATGACTGGACAAGTGAGTCTGAAAATGGCTACAAGGGTCTAAATGGTGATATTCTTGTCTGGAATGAGTCTTTAGGTGGAGCCTTTGAGTTGTCTTCTATGGGGATTCGTGTAGATGAAGAAACGCTTCGCCGTCAGGTTGCCATCACAGGTGATGAAGACCGCTTAGAATTGGAATGGCACAAGGCTTTGTTGAATGGCCTATTCCCATTGACAATCGGTGGAGGAATTGGACAATCTCGTATGGCCATGTTCCTACTTCGTAAGAAACATATCGGAGAAGTGCAAACAAGTGTTTGGCCTCAAGAAGTCCGCGATACTTACGAAAATATTTTATAGAGAATCGAACCGCAAGGTTCGGTTTTCTTTCTCTTTTCGCCCATAATTTGGTATAATAAACGGTATGAAAATCGTATCAGGAATCTATGGGGGACGTCCCCTCAAGACACTAGAAGGCAAGACAACAAGACCTACTTCGGATAAGGTTAGGGGAGCCATTTTTAATATGATTGGTCCCTACTTTGAAGGGGGACGAGTCTTGGACCTGTATGCAGGTAGTGGTGGTTTATCTATCGAGGCAGTATCGCGTGGCATGTCCAGCGCTGTTTTGGTGGAGCGAGACCGTAAGGCTCAGGCTATCGTGGTTGAAAATATTCAGATGACTAAGGAAGTTGGAAAATTTCAACTCCTCAAGATGGATGCAGAAAGGGCATTGGAACAGGTATCTGGGGAATTTGACCTCATTTTCTTAGACCCTCCTTATGCCAAGGAACAAATCGTAGCAGATATTGAAAAAATGGCTGAGAGAGAGCTTTTTTCTGAAGATGTCATGGTCGTGTGTGAGACGGATAAAGCTGTTGAACTTCCAGAAGAAATTGCCTGTCTGGGCATATGGAAGGAAAAGATTTATGGAATTAGTAAGGTGACAGTCTATGTCAGATAAGATTGGCTTATTCACAGGCTCATTTGATCCGATGACAAATGGGCATCTGGATATCATTGAGCGAGCTAGCAAACTTTTTGATAAGCTCTATGTCGGTATTTTTTTTAACCCCCATAAACAAGGATTTCTTCCTATCGAAAATCGTAAACGGGGGCTAGAAGAGGCTGTGAAACATTTGGGAAATGTTGAAGTCGTGTCTTCTCATGATGAATTGGTGGTTGATGTTGCAAAAAGACTGGGGGCTACTTGCCTAGTGCGGGGCTTGAGGAATGCGGCGGATTTGCAATATGAAGCCAGTTTTGATTACTACAACCATCAGCTGTCTCCTGATATAGAGACCATTTATTTACATAGCCGACTTGAACATCTTTATATCAGTTCATCAGGAGTTAGAGAACTTTTGAAGTTTGGTCAGAATATTACTTGCTATGTTCCCGAGAGTATTTTGGAGGAAATAAGAAATGAAAAAAAAGATTAGATGGCCCTTATATGTCATTGCGACCTTAATTGTGACTTTCTTGGCATTTGTAGTGCCCTTGCCCTACTATATAGAAGTTCCAGGTGGTTCGGAAGATATTCGCCAAGTCCTCAAGGTCAATGATACAGAAGATAAGGAAGCTGGAGCCTATCACTTCGTTACGGTTGGTGTCCAACATGCCACTTTAGCCCATATGATTTATGCGTGGTTGACGCCTTTTACAGATATTCGTAGTGCCCAAGAGACTACAGGTGGCTCTTCCGATATTGAATTTATGCGGATCAATCAATTCTACATGCAGACATCGCAAAATATGGCCAAATATCAAGGACTAAAGACAGCTGGTAAGGATATTGAACTTAAATACCTTGGGGTTTATGTTTTGACGGTGACGGATAATTCGACCTTTAAAGGGATTCTTAACATCTCTGATACGGTCACAGCAGTCAATGATCAGACCTTCGACAGTTCCAAAGACTTGATTGATTACGTCAATTCTCAAAAATTAGGGGACTCCGTCAAGGTCACCTATGAAGAGGATGGGCAAACCAAGTCTGCAGAAGGAAAGATTATCACCTTGGAAAATGGCAAAAATGGGATTGGAATCGGTTTGATTGACCGTACGGAAGTGACCAGTGATGTCCCAATTCGCTTTTCAACAGCTGGTATTGGCGGTCCAAGTGCAGGTCTCATGTTTAGTCTGGCCATCTATACCCAAATAGCTGACCCTGGCCTTCGTAATGGCCGTATTGTTGCTGGTACAGGTACCATTGACCGTGATGGTAATGTGGGGGACATTGGAGGTATTGATAAGAAAGTTGTAGCTTCGGCTAGAGAAGGTGCCGCGATTTTCTTTGCCCCTGATAACCCTGTTAGTGAAGAAGAACAAAAAGCGCATCCAGATGCCAAAAACAACTACCAGACAGCCTTAGAAGCAGCTAAAACAATCAAGACAGATATGAAAATTGTGCCAGTTAAAACTCTACAAGATGCAATTGATTACTTGAAAAACAATCCCTAGTTTTTGAGTGAAGTTTCCAAACTAGCGCACAAACATAGAAGATGGTATAATAGTCAAATGGTTCAATTATTATTCACTCTAAGCAGTCACATGCTCTTTATTTATGTGAGTTTTTACCTTTTAAAGAATCTTGTTAGATGGGAAAAGGTTTTAAAAGTGACAGCTGAGAATACAGGAAAAGTTCGTTTATTAGTAGCCCTTTTCAGTATTGTAATGGGCTACATCATGAGTTCTTTCTTTATCAGCCTATATCAGTTGTGGCAAGAAGCGCTTAGAGGATTATTATAAAATCAAGAGTAAAGGAAATAAGTATGGAAAAAATTGTGGTTCAAGGTGGCGATAATCGTCTGGTAGGAAGTGTTACTATTGAAGGAGCAAAGAATGCAGTCTTGCCCTTGTTGGCGGCGACTATTCTAGCCAGTGAAGGAAAGACCGTCTTGCAGAATGTTCCTATCTTGTCAGATGTTTTCACTATGAATCAGGTGGTTCGTGGTTTGAATGCCAAGGTAGATTTTGATGAGGAGGCTCATCTTGTTGAGGTGGACGCAACTGGCGATATCACTGAAGAAGCCCCTTACAAGTATGTCAGCAAGATGCGCGCATCCATCGTTGTCTTGGGACCAATTCTTGCCCGTGTAGGTCATGCCAAGGTATCCATGCCAGGAGGTTGTACGATTGGTAGCCGCCCTATTGATCTTCATTTGAAAGGTCTAGAAGCTATGGGGGCTAAGATTAGTCAGACAGCTGGTTACATTGAAGCCAAGGCTGATCGCTTGCATGGCGCTCATATCTACATGGACTTCCCAAGTGTTGGTGCTACGCAGAACTTGATGATGGCAGCGACGCTGGCTGATGGGGTCACAGTGATTGAAAATGCTGCGCGTGAGCCTGAGATTGTTGACCTAGCCATTCTCCTCAATGAAATGGGAGCCAAAGTCAAAGGTGCTGGGACAGAGACTATTACCATTACCGGTGTTGAGAAACTTCATGGTACAACTCACAATGTAGTCCAAGACCGTATCGAAGCAGGAACCTTTATGGTAGCTGCTGCCATGACTGGTGGTGATGTCTTGATTAAAGACGCTGTCTGGGAGCACAACCGTCCCTTGATTGCCAAATTGCTTGAAATGGGAGTAGAAGTGACGGAGGAGACTGAAGGAATTCGAGTTCGTTCTCAACTAGAAAATCTAAAAGCTGTTCATGTGAAAACCTTGCCCCACCCAGGATTCCCAACGGACATGCAGGCCCAATTTACAGCCTTGATGACCGTCGCAAAAGGGGAATCAACCATGGTGGAGACAGTTTTCGAAAATCGTTTCCAACATCTAGAAGAAATGCGTCGCATGGGCTTGCACTCTGAGATTATCCGTGATACAGCTCGTATTGTTGGTGGTCAACCTTTGCAGGGGGCAGAAGTTCTTTCAACTGACCTTCGTGCCAGTGCTGCCTTGATTTTGACAGGTTTGGTAGCACAAGGAGAAACTGTAGTTGGTAAATTGGTTCACTTGGATAGAGGTTACTACCGTTTTCATGAGAAGTTGGCGCAGCTAGGCGCTAAGATTCAGCGGATTGAGGCAAGTGATGAAGATGAATAAGAAATCAAGCTATGTAATCAAGCGTTTACTTCTAGTCATTTTGGTACTGTTTTTAGGTGCTCTAGCCCTAGGTATCGGCTTAATGGTAGGTTATGGAATCTTGGGAAAGGGTCAAGATCCATGGGCTATCCTGTCTCCAGCAAAATGGCAGGAATTGATTCATAAATTTACAGGAAATTAGGCTGGAGAACCAGTCTTTTTCTAAAAATAAGGAGAAAAATGGATAAAAAAACAAGACAGACACTGATTGGACTGCTAGTGTTATTACTTTTATCTGCAGGAAGCTATTATATCAAGCAGATGCAGTCGACAGCTAATAGTCCTAAAACCAAGCTTAGTCAGAAAAAACAAGCGTCTGAAGCTCCTAGTCAAGCATTGGCAGAGAGTGTCTTAACAGACGCAGTCAAGAGTCAAATAAAAGGGAGTCTGGAGTGGAATGGCTCAGGTGCTTTTATCGTCAATGGCAATAAAACAGATCTAGATGCCAAGGTTTCAAGTAAACCCTACGCTGATAATAAAACAAAGACAGTGGGCAAGGAAACGGTGCCAACTGTAGCTAATGCCCTCTTGTCTAAGGCTACTCGCCAGTACAAGAATCGTGAAGAAACTGGAAACGGTTCGACTTCTTGGACTCCACCAGGATGGCATCAGGTCAAGAATCTAAAGGGGTCTTATACCCATGCAGTCGATAGAGGTCACTTGTTAGGCTATGCCTTAATCGGTGGCTTAGATGGTTTTGATGCCTCGACAAGCAATCCTAAAAACATTGCTGTTCAAACAGCCTGGGCAAATCAGGCGCAAGCCGAGGATTCGACTGGTCAAAACTACTATGAAAGTATGGTACGTAAAGCCTTGGACCAAAACAAGCGTGTCCGTTACCGTGTAACTCTTTATTATGCTTCAAACGAGGATTTAGTTCCTTCAGCTTCACAGATTGAAGCCAAGTCTTCAGACGGAGAATTGGAATTCAATGTTCTGGTTCCCAATGTTCAAAAAGGGCTTCAACTGGATTACCGAACTGGAGAAGTAACGGTTACTCAGTAAAAGATAACATAAACTCCTATGTCATTTGTGGATATAGGAGTTCTTTCTTACTAGTTTAAGCAGGGTTACAATAGACACTGATACTCAATGAAAATCAAAGTGCAAACTAGGAAGCCAGCTGCAGGTTGCTCAAAGCACAGCTTTGAGGTTGCAGATAAAGCTGACGTGGTTTGAAGAGATCTTCGAAGAGTATGAGAAAAAATAATATGTACTGGACTATATTTTGTGATATAATAAAGGATAAGATACTATTTTAGGAGAAGAACTATGGAAGACCCAAGTAGTCAGAATTTGTTGCTACAATTTGTTTTATTGTTTATTTTGACGATATTAAATGCCTTTTTCTCAGCCACAGAAATGGCCATGGTTTCACTTAACCGTGCGCGTGTTGAACAAAAGGCAGAAGAAGGAGATAGACGCTATATCCGTCTGTTGAAGGTACTAGAAAATCCTAACCACTTTTTATCAACCATTCAAGTAGGGATTACCCTGATTACGATCTTATCAGGGGCGAGTTTGGCAGACGCTCTGGGACGAGAAATTACATCTTGGCTTGGAAATGGCGAAACAGCTTATGCCGTTGCAAGTTTTCTATCTTTAGCATTTTTGACTTATATTTCCATCGTTTTTGGGGAATTGTATCCTAAGAGAATCGCTCTTAATCTAAAGGATTCCTTGGCGATTCGTACAGCGCCAGTTATTATTGGATTGGGGAAACTAGTTAGTCCCTTTGTTTGGCTCTTGTCTGCATCTACCAATCTCTTGAGTCGCTTGACTCCTATGACCTTTGACGATGCTGACGAAAAAATGACCCGTGATGAAATTGAGTACATGTTGACAAAAAGTGAAGAAACACTAGATGCTGACGAAATTGAGATGTTACAAGGGATCTTTTCACTGGACGAATTAATGGCCAGAGAAGTCATGGTTCCTCGAACGGATGCCTTTATGGTGGATATTCAGGATGATAGTCAAACTATCATCCAAAGTATTTTAAAACAAAATTATTCTCGTATCCCTGTCTATGATGGAGACAAGGATAACGTGATTGGAATTATTCACACCAAGAGTCTTCTTAAGGCAGGCTTTGTGGACGGTTTTGACAATATTGTTTGGAAGAAAATCTTACAAGATCCACTTTTTGTTCCTGAAACTATTTTTGTGGATGACTTGTTAAAAGAATTGCGCAATACCCAAAGACAAATGGCAATCTTGCTAGATGAATACGGTGGGATGGCTGGTTTGGTGACCCTGGAAGACCTCTTAGAGGAAATCGTTGGGGAAATCGATGACGAAACAGATAAAGCGGCAATAGATGTTCATCAAATCGGTGAGGATACTTACATTGTTCAAGGTACCATGAATCTCAATGATTTTAATGACTACTTTGATGTTGAACTGGAAAGTGATGACGTTGATACCATCGCTGGTTACTATTTGACAGGAGTGGGGACCATTCCAACGACTGAGAAACTCAGTTATGAATTAGTCAGCCAAAACAAACAGCTTATCCTAACCAATGATAAAGTGAAAAATGGACGTGTTACCAAGGTAAAAGTCCAAATTACCGAAGTTGAAATAGAAGAAGAAACAGAGTAAACTAGAGGCTTTTGTCACCAGGCGTGACGAAGCTTTTTTCAGTTGATTTCAAAAGGGGGAATTGTGTCCTCGAAAAAACTTAGTCTCAAAAGTTTTTTAAAATCATGCTTATTTATCAGAAGACAAAGAAAAAAGCCCCTTAAATTGGGCTTTCTGTTCATTTGAAACCTGATAAATCAAGTTATAGAAGGCGGTAGACGGATTTGAACCGACGATCAAGCTTTTGCAGAGCCGTGCCTTACCACTTGGCTATACCGCCATAACTCTTACTATTATACCTTGAAAATTTCTCTACGTCAATAGTTTCTTAATCAAAAAAATAGTTTCCAAAAATGAGTTTTATGTCTATAAATAAAAATGTAAGGAAAGTATGAATTTAAAGGTTTTTAGGTAGCTATTTCTAGAGTAACTTTTTCATGAAATGAAATGAAAAAGTGAAAAAACTTGACAAATAAAATTTTTTTGGTAGAAATGCGCCTAAATATTCTGAAAATTCGTTTACTTTTTAGAAGATATATGTTATAATTTCCAATATGCTAAAATTTTTCAATAGGAGTTACAAACATGAAAAAAAGTAGAGTATTTGTTGCAGCAGGAGTTGCTTTACTAGCAACAGGTGTGTTAGTTGCTTGTGGAAATTCGAAATCATCTGATTCGACAGCTCCAAAAGCCTATGGCTATGTTTATTCAGCTGATCCAGAAACATTGGACTATCTTATCTCTGGAAAACAGAGTACGAAAGTGGCTACTTCAAACGGAATCGATGGCCTTTTTACAAATGACAAATACGGGAACTTGACTCCTGCGGTTGCAGAAGACTGGTATGTATCAAAAGATGGATTGACTTATACCTACAAAATTCGTAAAGGTGTAAAATGGATGACATCTGATGGCGAAGAATATGCTGAAGTGACTGCTAAAGATTTCGTGAATGGATTGAAACATGCGGCAGATAAAAAATCAGAAGCGCTTTACCTAGCTGAAACTTCTGTTAAAGGTTTATCTGACTATTTGACAGGTAATTCAAAAGATTTCTCTACAGTAGGTATTAAAGCTGTTGATGATTATACTCTTGAGTATACTTTGAACCAACCAGAACCATACTGGAATTCTAAGATGGCTTACTCAATTTTCTGGCCGTTAAACGAAGAATTTGAAAAATCAAAAGGTTCTGATTTTGCTAAAGCAACAGATCCTACATCCTTACTTTATAACGGACCTTTCTTGCTTAAAGGTTTGACTGCTAAATCTTCTATCGAATTTGCTAAGAATGAGCAGTACTGGGATAAAGAGAATGTTCATTTAGATACAGTCACACTTGCATACTTTGATGGTTCAGATCAAGAATCACTTGAACGTAATTTTACAAGTGGAGCTTATAGTTTTGCTCGTCTTTACCCAACAAGTTCAAACTTCTCAAAAGTAGAGGAGTCATACAAGGAGAATATTTTCTACACTCCATCAGGAGCTGGTGTTGGAGGTTTAGGTGTAAATATCGATCGTCAAAATTACAAATATACCTCTAAAACAACAGATGATGAGAAAACATCTACTAAGAAAGCTCTTCTTAACAAAGACTTCCGCCAAGCCTTGAACTTTGCCTTTGATCGTACAGCTTATTCTGCTCAAGTTAACGGTAAAGAAGGTGCTCCTCTAGCAGTTCGTAACTTATTTGTGAAACCGGACTTTGTTTCTGCAGGTGAAAAAACTTTCGGTGACTTGGTTGCTGAAAAAGTTACGACTTATGGAGACGAGTGGAAAAATGTAAACTTTGCTGATGGTCAAGACGGTCTCTTTAACGCTGACAAAGCTAAAGCAGAATTTGCTAAAGCTAAAACTGCTCTGGAAGCAGAAGGTGTGAAATTCCCTATCCATTTGGATGTTCCAGTAGACCAAACGTCTAAAAACTATATCGCACGTATTCAGTCGTTCAAACAATCAGTTGAAAAAGTTTTAGGCGAAGCAAATGTTGTCGTCGATATTCAACAAATTTCTAAAGATGAATTCTTTAATGTGACTTATTATGCTGCTAATGCGGCGGCTGAGGATTGGGATCTTTCAGGTGCTGTTGGATGGAATCCTGACTATGAAGATCCATCAACTTATCTTGACATCCTTAAATCAACTAATAGTGAGCAAACGAAAACTTATATGGGCTATGATGACCCATCAAATGCAGCTGCAGCAAAAGTTGGTATGAAAGATTACGATAAATTGCTCGATGAAGCTGGAAAAGAAACAAGTGATCTTAACAAGCGTTATGAAAAATATGCTGCTGCTCAAGCTTGGTTGACAGACAGCTCACTCTTCTTACCAGCTATGTCTTCTAGTGGTGCTGCACCATTTATTTCTCGTGTTGTACCATTCTCAGCTTCTTATAGCCAATCTGGAGATAAAGCTTCAGATGTCTACTTCAAATATGTTCAGTTACAAGATAAGGTTGTAACAAAGGCTGATTATGAACAAGCTCGTGAGAAATGGCTCAAAGAGAAAAAAGAATCAAACGAAAAAGTTCAAAAAGAATTGACTAAACACGTTAAATAAATAACTCTCAAGAGAACTTTCTCTCCATGAGGAGAAGGTTCTTTTGGGATTTAAAAAGGAAACGATATGAAGAAATATATTTTTATGCGTGTCTTGCGTTCATTGTTGTCTATTTTCTTGGTGACAACTTTAACCTACACGATTATCTATACGATGGTACCTCGTAAATTGATTTTTAAACAGGATACCAACTATAATAAGATTGCAACCACTCCAGATAAACGGGATAATTATGAAAATACTGTTTATGAGCGTATGGGCTATATCGAGTACTACGATACCAAGGAGCTGCAAGAAAAAGCTAGTAAATTAGATTCATCGGTAACAGTTGATGCTAATGATAGCAATAAAGCGATTTATGAGAAATACATTAACCAATTAGGTAATGGCTGGACACTAGGTGTATTTTCAGAGAGTGGTCAGTTCTATGCTACGCGTGAAATTCCGATTTTTGAACGTGTTTTCAAATTCTATGCTAATTTGCTTGATATTGATCATACAAACAAGATTCAAGACCCTGAAAATCCAAACTTAGAACGCTATCTTCGCTTTGAAAATGACCCTGCTATCGGCTGGTCGTTGGTTGGTTCAGGTACAAAACATAAGTATCTGTTGTATTTTAACAACCAATTCCCATTTGTACACCAAAACTTTGTGAATGTTAATTTAGGTGATTCTTACCCAACTTATGCAAACACTCCCGTACTTCAAGTTATTACACAAGGTCAAGGACAAACAAAGACTGGACAAGTTCAATTCCCTACTGGTAAGAAGACTTCATCTGTAGATATTTACTCACGTACTTATAAATCACCTAGTCAGGCAGACGCTCGTGAGGTAGCCAACTATGGTAAAAATGATCCGTATACAGCTACAGAAAGCAACTATCAGTATCCATCAATGATTGCAAGCTCTGCTGTTGCTGGATTAATTGGTTTGATTATTTCGTATGCTATTGCAATCCCTCTTGGGTCTGCTATGGCTCGCCACAAGAATACTTGGATTGACAGTTTCTCGACAGGTGCTTTGACTTTCTTGCTTGCTCTTCCAACGATTGCTTTGGTTTATATCGTTCGTTTGATTGGATCATCTATTGGTCTTCCAGATTCGTTCCCTATCTTGGGTGCTGGAGATTGGCGTTCTTATGTTTTGCCAGCAGTTATTCTAGGATTGCTAGGAGCACCAAGTACAGCTATCTGGATTCGTCGTTACATGATCGATTTGCAATCTCAAGACTTCGTTCGTTTTGCTCGTGCCAAAGGTTTGTCTGAAAAAGAAATTTCAAACAAACATATCTTTAAAAACGCAATGGTTCCTTTGGTTTCAGGTATTCCTGGTGCCGTTATCGGGGTTATCGGTGGTGCAACTCTTACTGAAACAGTCTTCGCCTTCCCAGGTATGGGTAAAATGTTGATTGACTCTGTTAAGGCGTCAAATAACTCGATGGTAGTTGGTCTTGTCTTCATCTTCACATGTATTTCTATCTTCTCACTCTTTGTAGGGGATATCTGGATGACAATGCTTGACCCACGTATTAAATTGACAGAGAAAGGAGGCAAATAATGTCAACAATCGATAAAGAAAAATTTCAGTTTGTAAAACGTGACGATTTTGCCTCTGAAACGATTGATGCACCAGCTTATTCATACTGGGGGTCTGTCTTCAGACAGTTTCTGAAGAAAAAATCGACAGTTGCTATGCTAGGTATTTTGGTCGCTATTATTTTAATGAGCTTTATTTACCCAATGTTCTCAGATTTTGATTTCAACGATGTAAGTAAGGTAAATGACTTCAGTGCTCGCTTTATCAAGCCTAACGCTGAACATTGGTTTGGTACAGATAGTAATGGTAAATCCTTGTTTGATGGGGTTTGGTTTGGTGCGCGTAACTCTATCCTCATCTCTGTAATTGCTACTTTTATTAACCTTATAATTGGTGTTATTGTTGGTGGAATTTGGGGAATTTCAAAATCCGTTGACCGTATCATGATGGAAGTTTATAACATTATTTCAAACATTCCATCTCTCTTGATTGTTATTGTCTTGACGTACTCAATTGGTGCTGGTTTCTGGAATTTGATTTTTGCCATGAGTGTGACAACTTGGATTGGGATTGCTTATATGATTCGTATCCAAATCATGCGTTATCGTGATTTAGAATACAACCTCGCTTCTCAAACTCTTGGAACACCTACCTTTAAAATCATCGTCAAAAATATTATGCCACAATTGGTATCTGTTATTGTATCTACGATGACATTGATGTTGCCAAGCTTTATCTCTTATGAAGCCTTCCTTTCCTTCTTTGGATTAGGACTACCTGTGACAGTTCCAAGTTTGGGACGTTTGATTTCAGACTATTCACAAAACGTTACGACCAACGCTTACCTATTCTGGATTCCATTAACAACATTGATTTTGGTATCCTTATCTCTCTTTGTTGTTGGTCAAAACTTAGCGGATGCTAGTGATCCACGTACACATAGATAGGAGTAAATATGACAAAAGAAAATAATGTAATATTGACTGCTCGCGATATTGTCGTGGAATTTGACGTTCGTGACAAAGTGTTAACGGCTATCCGAGGAGTGTCTCTGGATTTGATTGAAGGGGAAGTTCTTGCCTTAGTAGGTGAGTCTGGTTCTGGTAAATCTGTATTAACAAAAACTTTTACAGGAATGTTAGAAGATAATGGGCGTATTGCTCAAGGAAGTATCGACTATCGTGGACAAGACTTGACTGCTCTGGCTTCTAACAAGGAGTGGGAGAAGATTCGTGGTGCTAAAATTGCGACCATCTTCCAAGATCCTATGACAAGTTTGGATCCAATCAATACAATCGGTAGCCAAATTACAGAAGTTATCGTTAAACACCAAGGAAAAACAGCCAAGGAAGCTAAAGAAATGGCAATCGACTATATGAAAAAAGTCGGAATTCCAGAAGCTGAGAAACGTTTTGAAGAATATCCTTTCCAATATTCGGGTGGGATGCGTCAACGTATTGTTATTGCGATAGCTCTTGCTTGTCGTCCAGATATCTTAATCTGTGATGAACCTACAACTGCCCTTGATGTAACTATTCAAGCACAAATTATTGATTTGCTTAAAACCTTGCAAAATGAGTACCACTTTACCATTATCTTTATCACACATGACCTTGGTGTGGTAGCAAGTATTGCAGATAAAGTAGCGGTTATGTACGCTGGGGAAATTGTAGAATATGGAACTGTTGAGGAAGTCTTCTACGACCCACGCCATCCATATACCTGGAGTCTCTTATCTAGCTTACCTCAGCTTGCTGATGATAAAGGTGAATTATACTCTATCCCAGGAACACCGCCATCTCTTTATACTGAGTTGAAAGGTGATGCTTTTGCCCTTCGTTCAGATTATGCTATGCAAATTGACTTTGAACAAAAAGCACCTAAGTTCTCTGTTAGTGATACTCACTGGGCTAAGACTTGGTTGCTTCATGAAAATGCTCCTAAAGTTGAAAAACCAGGAGTTATAGCAGATTTGCATGACAAGATTCGTGATAAAATGGGCTTTGCTCATCTAGAAGACTAGGAGGAAGGAAATGTCTGAAAAATTAGTAGAAATTAAAGATTTAGAAATTTCCTTCGGTGAAGGAAGTAAGAAGTTTGTTGCAGTTAAAAATGCAAACTTCTTTATCAACAAGGGAGAGACATTCTCTCTTGTAGGTGAATCCGGTAGTGGAAAAACAACCATTGGTCGTGCTATTATTGGTTTGAACAATACAAGCAAAGGTGAAATTATCTTTGATGGTCAGAAGATTAATGGGAAAAAATCACACAAGGAATCATCAGAGCTGATTCGTCGTATTCAGATGATTTTCCAAGACCCTGCAGCCAGCTTGAATGAGCGTGCGACAGTTGATTACATTATCTCGGAAGGTCTTTATAACTACCATTTGTTTAAAGATGAAGAAGATAGACAAGAAAAAGTTCAAAAGATGATTCATGAAGTTGGGCTTTTAAAAGAACACTTGACCCGTTACCCACACGAGTTTTCTGGTGGTCAACGTCAGCGTATCGGGATTGCCCGTGCCCTTGTTATGGAGCCTGATTTCGTTATTGCAGATGAGCCCATTTCAGCCTTGGACGTTTCTGTGCGTGCCCAAGTTTTAAACTTGCTTAAGAAATTCCAAAAAGAGTTAGGTTTGACTTATCTCTTCATTGCTCATGATTTGTCAGTTGTTCGCTTTATTTCAGATCGTATCGCAGTTATTTATAAGGGTGTTATTGTAGAGGTTGCAGAAACAGAAGAATTGTTTAATAATCCAATTCATCCATATACTCAGGCCTTGCTTTCAGCTGTACCAATTCCAGACCCAATCTTGGAACGCAAGAAGGTCTTGAAAGTATATGATCCAGATCAACATGATTATGAGACAGATAAGCCATCTATGGTAGAAATTCGTCCAGGTCATTATGTTTGGGCTAATCAAGCGGAAGTAGCTCGTTATACAGCAAATCTTAGATAAGATAATACTACGAGAGGACTATTTGGTCTTCTCATTTTTAGTTTAAAAAATCCCCTTTTACGATTTTGTAAAAGGGGAGTAATGTTGTAATTAACGTTTAGACCAAGTTCTCTTCATAAAGAGAAGTAGGATTGGATAAATCTCCAAACGACCTGCAATCATTGCAAAGGAGAGGAGAATTTTTGAGATAGGACTAAAGATTGAGAAACTAGAAGTGGTTCCTAGAATAGGTCCTATATTATTGAAACAGCTAAAGACAGCGCTGGTCACAACCAGAAAATCGTTGCTATCTAGGCTGACAATAAAGATAAGGGATAGCAAAATCATAGCATAGATAACAAAGTACTTGAGAATCTTATGCTGGGTATCTTTGTCAATTACCGTTTTATTAACATGGAGGGTCAAGACACGGTGGGGCGATAGGATTGACAAAATTTGATTTTTAGCAATTTTTGAAAGGATAAGGCCTCGAATAATCTTGAGTCCACCTGCGGTTGAACCAGCAGAACCACCGATTGCCATGAGGAAGAGAAGGATAAACTGAGAGAAGAGGGGCCAGTTGGTAATATCTCCGTAACCAAAACCAGTCGTTGTAATGATATTGGAAACCTGGAAGAAGGCCATTTCAAAGCTCTTTGAAAATCCTGGGTAGAGATAGAGGGTATTAAGGCTAATCAAGCCTGTAGAAAGTAGCACGATGAGCAAGTAAGCACGAAGTTCCTCGTCACCAAAGAAGGCTTTGACGCGGCGGAGCATGAGGTAGTAGTAGAGATTGAAATTTATCCCAAAAACCAAAACTCCGATACTAACTAGATAGGTAATCAGTGAGCTACCATAGTGGGCGATTCCATCGTTATAGACTGTAAAACCTCCTGTACCTGCTGTTCCCATGGCAATGACAAAACTATCAAATAGGGGCATGCCAGCCAGATAATAGATGATGACAAAGAGGGAAAAGAGAGCTAGATAAAGGAGATAGAGAATCTGGGCAGTGTTTTTTAGTTTGGATACAACCTTGCCAAAAACAGGGCCAGGAACCTCAGCCTTCATCACTTCTAAGTGGCTATTCTTGGCATTATCCATAATAGCAAGTGCAAAAACAAGTACTCCCATCCCTCCAATCAAGTGGGTAAAACTTCGCCAGAAGAGGAGGGAACGACTGAGAACCGAAACGTCGTTCAGAATAGTTGCTCCAGTAGTTGTAAAGCCCGAACTGATTTCAAAAAAGGCATCGATAACGCTGGGAATTTGACCAGCAAAAACAAAGGGGAGACCGCCAAAGAAAGACCAAAGGATCCAACAGAGGGCCACAATCAAGATTCCCTCCTTGGCATAAATCCGTTGATTTTTTGGCTTTTGTAAAATTCCTGAGCCACCTAGTAATACGAGAATCCCAATCGTTGTAAAGAGGGATGTAAAGACTTGGCTCGATTCATGGTAGTAGATGGCAATCGCAACAGGAACCAAGAGGAGAACAGCTTCAATCAAAAGTAACTTTGAAAGGAGGTAACGAATCATACTTTTATTCATTTCTTACCTCACGATTAAATCATAAATCTTGGTGATGTTTGGCAACAGGGTTGTTACTAGGAGCTTGTCTCCGACTTCAAGCGTATCCTCCCCAGTAGGGAAAATAGTCTTGCCCTTTCGAATGATAGCTGCAATAAGAACCCCTTTTTTCAATTTCAGTTGAGAAAGAGGTTTGGCAGTCATTTTATTGGCTTCCTTGATATGGAATTGTAGGGTTTCGATTTGGCCATTTGCTAGATGGTGCATGGCTTGAAGGTCTGAATACTGGGCATTAACACGGCCACGAATAAAGTGCATGATTGTATCTACAGCGATGATTTTCGGAGTGATAATGCTTGAGAAATCAGGCGCATGAATAATTTCAAGGAGACTAGTTCTGTTAACCTTGCTAATATTTTTTTGCACCCCGACACTATCCAGGAACATAGAAGTAATAATATTCTCTTCGTCAACTCCTGTTAGGGTTGCTACTGCATCATAGTTTTGGGCACTTTCTTCTA
This sequence comes from Streptococcus mitis, assembly GCF_005144795.1. Classification (GTDB taxonomy): domain Bacteria; phylum Bacillota; class Bacilli; order Lactobacillales; family Streptococcaceae; genus Streptococcus; species Streptococcus mitis_BB. The sequence goes on from NZ_SWFJ01000003.1 coordinate 62,864, forward strand.
GCAGGATATCTTTTGCGGTACCATCTCCTTGAACGATGTAGAGATTTGGGAATTTCTCACTAAAGAAACGTGCCCGTTCAGGGTTAATCTCGATGACTTTGGTATCGATACGACTGTCTTTGAGAATACCTAGTAGATAATAGGCAATTCTACCTGCTCCAACGATGAGAAGGCTCTTCACGGCACGAGATTTGAAATAATTATGGAAGAGCATCATATCAACACGGTTACCAGTGACAAAGATTCTATCTTTATCATGTATGGTCATATCACCACTTGGGATGATAATTTGATGATCCCTCTCTATGGCGCAGACAATGACGTTGCCAAATTTTTTCCGAAAATCAGAAATGGGCATTTGGCAAAGACCGCTAGTGGATTTGACGACAAATTCCATGAGGCTAACGCGTCCACCAGCAAAGCGTTCGACAGATAGAGCGTTGGGAAAGTCAATGATGTTGGCGATAGCGCGGGCAGCCAAGAGCTCAGGGTTAACGATAAGAGAAAAGCCGAGAATATTCTTTTCTTTGAAATAAGAGTTAGAGTATTCAGGATTTCGCACTCGAACGATGGTTTCTTTAGCCCCCATTTTCTTAGCTAGAACGGCTGCAATCATGTTCACTTCATCGTACTCAGTCAGGGCGATAAAGATATCACAATCTTGGACACTGGCTTGCTCAAGGATGGTAAAATCAGCCCCGTTACCAAGGATACCCATGATATCAAAGCGACTGACAATATGATTAAGGACGGCTTCGTTTTGTTCAATCAGCAAAACATCGTGCTTTTCTGCAACCAAGGAGCGACAGAGGGCAGAACCAACTTTTCCCCCTCCGACAAGGATAATTTTCATAATAAAACCTACTTCTTCATTATGTAACTATCATACCTTTTTTCAAGAAAAAATGCACCTACTAGCTAATAACAAGAGCTTTTAGTGAAATTTTGCTATAAGGTAAAACTATAGACTAACCAATTGAAATAGCTATTAGCGACTTTCTAGAAAATATGGTATGATAAAGGACATACAGGGAGACAAAATGAATAATAATTTACTGGTATTACAATCAGATTTTGGTCTGGTTGATGGTGCGGTATCGGCTATGATTGGAGTAGCTTTAGAAGAGTCTCAAACCTTAAAAATTCATCATTTGACGCACGATATCACACCTTATAATATTTTTGAAGGGAGCTATTGATATTCTGGATGTTCGTTTTGGACCTCTATCACGCTGATATGCTGGTCTATCAAAATCAGGTTGTTTATGGCAAATCATTTGCAGATGTGAGAATTGGGCAACCAATCCTTTACATCAACTCTCTCTATCGTTTAGGTCTGGCTATCAACCAAGGTTCCTTTGCCAAGGCCTATAATGTGGGTGTCGGTTCATCTTGGACCATTGAAATAAAGAAAATAGAATCATAAAATAGGAGAATATAGATGAAAAATCAATCAATTAAACAAGTTGTTGCTATCGGTGTTGGAGCTGCGCTCTTTGTTGTCATCGGGATGATCAGCATTCCGACACCCGTTCCAAATACAAGCATCCAGCTTCAGTATGCGGTACAGAGCCTCTTATCTATCATTTTTGGCCCTCTAGTGGGACTACTTGTTGGTTTAATTGGGCATGCAGTGAAGGACTCTCTTGCTGGCTACGGTCTGTGGTGGACTTGGATTATTGCTAGTGGTCTCTTTGGTCTAGTCGTCGGACTCTTTAGAAAATACATTCGAGTAACACAGGGTGTTTTTGAGTTGAAGGATATTGTCTTCTTTAACCTCATTCAGATTGTTGCAAATGCTCTTGTTTGGGGTGTCTTGGCACCACTTGGAGATGTTGTGATTTATCAAGAAGCAGCAGAAAAAGTATTTGCCCAAGGGATTGTTGCGGGAATTGCTAATGCTGTAACTGTAGCTATCGCAGGTACTCTTCTCTTGCTAGCTTATTCACGTACGCAGACTCGTTCAGGAAGTTTGAAAAAGGATTAACATAAAGGAAAAGGCTGGGCAACCAGTCTTTTTGCTGTTTATAGGCTAGTCGGGTAAGCAATTTAGGCTAGGAATCTTGTTGGCGCTAAGTTTTTAAGAGAAGAGACTGCAAGAAGGGTTCGATTTATGATAAAATAGAAGTCTAAGAAGCGAATGAAGAGAGTAAGATGAAAGAAGCTATAATTGAGTGGAAGGATTTCTCTTTCCAGTATGAAACGCAACAAGAACCGACCTTGCAAGGAGTGGACTTAACTATTTATAAGGGAGAGAAAGTTTTAATTGTTGGGCCATCTGGGTCAGGCAAGTCTACCTTGGGTCAGTGTTTGAATGGGATTATTCCAAATATTTACAAGGGTCAGACATCTGGAGAATTTTTGATCAAAGGACAAGCAGCCTTTGATATGAGCATCTATGATAAATCTCATCTGGTCAGTACAGTTTTGCAGGATACAGATGGGCAGTTTATCGGTCTGTCCGTGGCAGAAGATTTGGCTTTTGCTCTGGAAAATGATGTGACAGCTCTAGATGAGATGAAAAATCGTGTTCATAAATGGGCAGAAAAGTTGGACCTTATTTCTTTACTGAATCAGCGTCCTCAGGATTTGTCAGGTGGACAAAAGCAACGGGTTAGTCTGGCTGGTGTTTTGATTGATGAAAGTCCGATTCTCTTGTTTGATGAGCCACTCGCCAATCTGGATCCCAAGTCAGGTCAGGATATTATCGAATTGATTGATCAGATTCATAAGGAGGAGGGGACGACGACCCTTATTATTGAGCACCGTTTGGAGGATGTTCTGCATCGCCCTGTTGATCGGATTGTCTTGATAAACGATGGTCGTATCCTCTTTAATGGTGACCCTGATCAGTTACTGGCGACTGATTTATTGACACAAAATGGAATCCGGGAACCCCTTTATCTAACCACTCTCCGTCAATTGGGTGTGGATTTAGTCAAGGAAGAACAATTAGCAGATCTGGATAACTTGTCTATCTCAAAAGGTCAGGTTCAGTTGCAGAATGAACTGGTAAAAGAAACTCCAGAATTGCAGTCACTCTTTAAATTAGAGGAACTGTCTTTTTCTTATGATGATAGACCGATTTTAAAATCCATTTATCTGGATATTAAAAAGGGCGAAAAGATTGCCATTGTCGGGAAAAATGGAGCAGGGAAATCAACCCTAGCCAAGGCCATAAGTAGCTTTATCCAGACGGAAGGTCGCTATCTGTGGGAAGGGCAGGATATCAAAGGAGATTCAGTTGCAGAGCGGGCGGAACGAGTAGGCTATGTGCTGCAAAATCCTAATCAAATGATTTCAACCAACATGATCTTTGATGAGGTGGCTTTGGGACTTCGTTTGCGAGGTGTGGATGAGCAGGAAATTGAAACGAGAGTCTATGAAACCTTGAAAATCTGTGGTCTCTATGAATTCCGTAATTGGCCCATTTCTGCCCTGTCATTTGGTCAGAAAAAACGTGTGACTATTGCATCGATTTTGGTCTTGGGGGCTGAAATTATCCTCTTAGATGAACCAACTGCAGGTCAAGACCAGAAGAACTATACTGAGATTATGGAATTTCTCGAAGAGTTGCATCAAAAAGGTCATACCATTGTCATGATTACCCATGATATGCAATTGATGCTGGATTATTCAGACCGAGCCCTTGTCATAGTGGATGGGGAATTGATTGCTGATACTGATCCAGCTAGTCTGTTGAGCAATCCTGAGCTGTTAGTAAAAGCCAACCTAAAAGAAACTTCAATCTTTAATTTGGCCAAGAAACTAGACGTGGATCCACTTGCTTTAACGGCATTTTACAAAGAAAGGAGAGAAGGATGCAAGCAAAATTAATCGGTTACCAGTATAGAGATACTGTGATTCATCGCTTGTCAGGAGCTGGGAAACTCCTCTTTTTCATTCTGGTATCATTGGCGGCCATGATTAGCTATGATACCAGACTGCTTGTTCTGATTGCTATCTTTTCGGTCTTTCTCCTCTATTTGTCAGAAATCCGTTTTAAAGATGTTTCCTTTGTAGCCGTTTTTGCGACGGTATTTGCCGTTTTAAACGTCTTGATGGTTTATCTCTTTTCTCCCGAGTATGGGGTGGGACTTTACGGAGAGAGAAGTGTGATTTGGCAGGGAATCGGTGCCTACACTCTGACCAGCCAAGAGCTCTTTTATCTGCTAAATCTGGCCATTAAGTATCTTTGCACCATTCCTCTGGCTATTATCTTTTTGATGACAACCCATCCTAGTCAGTTTGCTTCCAGTTTAAATCAAATCGGTGTGCCTTATAAGATTGCCTATTCTGTCAGCCTGACCTTGCGCTATATTCCAGATTTGCAGGAAGAATTCTTTACTATCAAGATGTCTCAGGAGGCGCGTGGGATGGAATTATCTAAGAAAGCTTCTCTCATGCAACGAATCAAAGGCAATCTGCGCATTATTACGCCCTTGATTTTTAGCTCGCTAGAACGCATTGATACTATAGCTACAGCTATGGAGCTTCGGCGCTTTGGGAAAGAGAAAAAACGCACTTGGTATAGTTATCAAGCCTTGAGAAAAGGAGACTATCTTACCTTGCTCTTGGCAGCCTTGTTTTTAGTAACTAGTTTACTACTTATCTTGCAGAATCAGGGACGATTTTACAACCCTTGGAAATAGTATTGTCAAAGTTTTTATTAGATAAGTAAAGAGAAATTATTCTATAACTTTTTATTGATAGATTGTATGAGAAATAAAGTTAATAATTGTATGCTTGAAACTTTTTGACAAAATATGAATTAGTTTGTCTACTTTATAGTAGAATTTACACTACAAAATCAAAGTTATTCAAATATAATCATTTTCAACTAAGTTCAGTGTCATAATGTGGAGACGATATAAAATAGTAAAAGTACTTAATTTAAATCGTGTTAATTTCACTTTGTGTAAACATGAGAAAATTTGAATGTATATAATGACGGGAGATGATTTACAATGATAAGTTTAGAGCTGTTGTCTGAAGAAAATAGTTTAGACGTCTATTTTTTTGAAAAAGAGAATCAAGAGTATTTTGAACGAAATTTATCTCCTAGACCAGCTAACTATTTTGATTTAGAAGGTTTTAAAGAAATTACGAGGGAATTGTTAACGGAACAAACGAATCGGGATGTCTACATGTATCTTATCAGAGATTCGCAAGGCGTTATGGTTGGAAGAATTAATTTAAGTGTTTTAGAGAATAATCGAAAAACAGCAGAGCTTGGGTATAGGATTGGGGAAAATGTTAGCAATTTAGGTTATGCCAGCGAAGCGGTTAAATTCGTTTTAGAAAAGGCCTTTACTATTTATGGTTTACATAGGATTATCGCAGGGACGGCAACGGACAATCTGGCCTCTCAGAGAGTGCTTTTAAAAAATGGCTTCATCTTTAGTAGGGTTATAGAAAATGACTTACAAATTCATAATGAGTGGCTTCATACAGCAGTATTTGAAATAACGAGGTCATAATATCATCATTCCCAGTCCACAGATAGGTATAAAAGAGTAAGCAATTTTTGCAGATATTTAAGAATTTTCTCCTAGAAACCCCAAGAAATAGCTTGAAAAAATTGAAAAAATCAAGTCGTTTCTATTGACAATGATTCTGAAAGTGTTATACTAAGAAAGTAGTTTCGCTGATTTACTTCAAACCTGTTGTGAGGTAAGTTAACGATGCCTTAACCACGCTGTTTGCTGAGCTTGACTCCGGGCAGTGTGGCTATTTTTTTGCAATGGTAAAAGGAAGCAAGTCATGACAAATCACATTGTATTATTTGAACCACAAATTCCACAAAATACAGGCAATATCGCGCGTACTTGCGCTGCGACTAATTCTTTCCTCCACATCATCAAGCCCATGGGCTTTCCTATCGATGACCGCAAGATGAAGCGAGCTGGGTTGGATTATTGGGATAAGCTAGAGATTTATTTTTACGACAGTTTAGAAGATTTCATGTCTCAGATGAAGGGAAAACTCTATCTGATTTCGAAATTCGCTGAGAAAGTGTATTCTGATGTGGATTTATCGACTAACGAAGACCATTATTTTCTCTTTGGACGCGAAGACAAGGGTTTACCTGAGGACTTTATGCGAGAACATCCTGAGAAGGCTCTCCGTATTCCTATGAATGATGAACATGTTCGCAGTCTCAATGTGTCTAATACCGTCTGTATGATTGTCTATGAGGCTCTTCGCCAGCAGAACTTTGCAGGTCTTGAGCTTGTTCATACCTATGAAGTGGATAAATTGAAATAAAAAATGAAAATGAAAATGAACAAAATGCTTGCGCTTGCAAGCGTTTTTTGTTATGATAAAAGAGTCTTCAGGGCAGGGTGTGATTCCCGACCGGCGGTGACTTTAACTAGGAAATGATCTTTTCCTTTTATACTTTGTTGACAAGCTTTGCCTAACCAGAAGTTATGCCTACAGCTTGTCGCCTAGTCTAAAAGAAAAATCTCTATTTCCTTCTCTTTAAAGAAGTCCGCGAGCGCAAGCTGATGTGGTGAGATTCCACAACCGACAGTATAGTCTGGATGGGAGAAGACGAAAGAATAGCTTTGTCTGTTCTGATAGATTTATAGCTAGATTGTAACCGCTTGCTTTTATTTTCTTTGATAGAGTGAGAGGGAACTTTTGGGATATAAAAAGTGAGAATAGATAGAGGAATCCTTTCTAACTTCTTCTGATTTTATAGAAAATTGGAGGAACCTGTTATGACAAACACACGTCGACTTTCGACCATTGCAATTTTATCAGCCATCTCATTTGTGCTGATGTACTTTGACTTTCCGCTTTTACCAGCGGCGTCCTTCCTCAAGATCGAATTTAGTATCTTGCCAGTCCTTGTGGGTCTGGTGGTCATGGATTTGCCTGCTGCTCTAGGAATTCTCTTGCTTCGCTCACTCTTGAAATTGCTTCTTAATAGTCAAGGAGTGAATACTTACATTGGTTTGCCGATGAATATCGTAGCTTTGGGAGTTTTTGTCATCGTATTTGCTTTGATTTGGAAAAAGGAACGGACAACCCTTCGTTTCCTACTAGGCTCTCTAGCTGGGACTATTGGTTTAACCGTGGCTATGTTGGTTCTCAACTATGTTTACGCTGTTCCTTTGTACGCTAAGTTTGCTAACTTTGATATTGGAAAAATTTTGGGACTTTCCAACTACCTAATGACCATGGTATTACCTTTTAACTTGATTGAGGGTGTAATCTTTTCCGTTTCATTCTGGTTGTTGTACGTCCTTTTGAAACCAACCTTAAAACATTATGAGAGATAAACAAACATTTTTAATGAAGGGCAGTTTTGCCCTTTTACTTTTCGTTATTCTTGGCTACATGGTCAAATTTTACCCTGAAACGCTGGTCGGTTTTGACCAACCGATACAGACTGCCGTTCGAGGAGACTTACCAGATTATTTGACTATTCTTTTCCGCGCCATCACACGCTTGATTGATATTCCAGTGATTATCACTTGGGTTGTCATTACAGCTTTTGTCTTTTATCGTAATCGGTGGAAGATAGAAAGTTTCTTCATGCTGGGAAATCTGGCTTTGGCAGGACTTTTAATCGTGACCTTTAAAAATATCTACCAGCGCCCGCGACCAGCTATTTTACACTTGGTTGAGGAGAAGGGATTTTCTTTCCCAAGTGGCCATTCTCTGGCTGTAACCTTGATGGTAGGCACTCTGATTGTCATTCTCAGTCAACGGATGAAAGACCCAGTCTGGAGAAAAATCGTACAAATCGTCCTTGGCCTCTACCTAGTCAGTGTGTTGGTATCAAGGGTCTATCTGGGAGTTCATTATCCATCAGACGTTCTTGCCAGTCTCTGTGTGGGCTTGGGAGTCTTGTTTATCGAGTTTCCCTTCTATGACAAGCTACGCTTCCAATGGCGATTTAAAGGCAAGCAGAAGTGAGTATCAAATTCCCTTGAGGAGAAAGAAATGAAAGTCAATATAGCAGATCTTCATCCGACTCAACTATACTTATCAGAAAAGAAGTTGCAAGATATTCAGATGCTTTACCAGTCGGCAGAAACAATCCAAGTCGATCCAATCAGTATTCTTGCCTTTGGAGATTGCTTGTTGATTACAGATGGGCATCACAGGGCTTATCAGGCTTTATTGGCAGGTCGGGATACGATTTCTGCTGAGTGGGATAGAGATGGTGGTGATGAACTATATCATCTCTATGCGCAAGCCTGCGAAGAAAGAAAAATTTACTCTGTTCTGGATTTAAAAAATCATATCTTAGCTCAAGATGAGTATGAAGCAAAATGGTATAACTGGTGTGATGGTTTTAATCAAGCAGCAACTCTTTTGTTGAAAAGGAAAGCAGATGAAACAGACCCTACAAATAGATAATTCACTGCGTCTTGTTCCTTATTATAAGGTCAATCATTGTGAAGAAGCTCTTGCTTGGTATCAGGATGTGAACTTGGTTCACCTCGTAGATGGGGTGAAGCTTCCTTATAGTCAAGAAACTTTGGAAGCCATGTATTCCTATTTGGATCAGCATGGTGAGCTTTTTTGGATTGAAGTCAAGGAGAAGGGTGAATGGTTTCCAATTGGGGATGTTACACTATCTCAGGACAATCTCCCCATTGTGATTGGAAATCCCGCTTACCAACATCGAGGACTTGGAAAAAAGATCCTAAGTACTTTGATTGAATTGGCTCGAATAAAAGGATGGAAAGAATTGAGAGTCAAGGAAATCTACACTTACAATCATGTATCTAGGCGCTGTTTCAAGTCGCTTGGATTTGTGGAAAATGGAGCAACAGAAAAAGGAACGAGTTTTGTATTGAAATTAGTCTAATCTAACTTGTTTTTTAACTCAAAATCTGATAAACTATGTAGTAATTGAATAGAAATCTGCAAGACTAGTAACTCAAGGGAAGTATATCAGGGAGGAGAGCCGTGACTGCAAGCTCTTTATATGAAAGCTGGGTGAATTCACTTGCGCATGGATTTAGAAATGAAGGTCTGACTTGTCAGATGAAAACGGATGGTACCGCGTGTCAACGCTCCGAGTGGAGTTTTTGGCATGTGGTTTTCTTTTTATCTGATAAGCGACTGATGGAGGAATTATGTCAACTATTGAAGAACAATTAAAAGCGCTTCGTGAAGAAACGCTGGCTAGCTTGAAGCAGATTACTGCTGAAAATAAAAAAGAGATGCAAGATTTGCGTGTCTCTGTCCTTGGTAAAAAGGGTTCGCTCACTGAAATCCTCAAAGGGATGAAAGATGTTTCTGCTGAGATGCGTCCAATCATTGGGAAACACGTCAATGAAGCTCGTGATGTCTTGACAGCAGCCTTTGAAGAAACAGCTAAGCTCTTGGAAGAAAAGAAAGTCGCAGCTCAACTGGCTAGCGAGAGTATCGATGTGACGCTTCCAGGTCGCCCAGTTGCTACTGGTCACCGTCACGTTTTGACACAAACCAGTGAAGAAATCGAAGATATTTTCATTGGGATGGGTTACCAAGTCGTGGATGGTTTTGAAGTGGAGCAAGACTACTATAACTTTGAACGTATGAACCTTCCAAAAGACCACCCAGCTCGTGATATGCAGGACACATTCTATATCACAGAAGAAATCTTGCTACGTACTCACACGTCTCCAGTTCAGGCGCGTGCTATGGATGCCCATGATTTCTCTAAAGGTCCTTTGAAAATGATCTCACCAGGGCGTGTGTTCCGTCGTGACACAGACGATGCGACCCACAGTCACCAGTTCCACCAAATTGAAGGCTTGGTTGTTGGGAAAAATATCTCTATGGCTGATCTTCAAGGAACCCTTCAGTTGATTGTGCAAAAAATGTTCGGTGAAGAGCGTCAGATCCGTCTGCGTCCATCTTACTTCCCATTCACAGAGCCATCTGTTGAGGTGGATGTTTCTTGCTTCAAGTGTGGTGGAGAAGGCTGTAACGTATGTAAGAAAACAGGTTGGATCGAAATTATGGGTGCCGGTATGGTTCACCCACGTGTCCTTGAAATGAGTGGTATCGATGCGACTGTTTACTCTGGATTTGCCTTTGGTCTTGGACAAGAGCGTGTAGCTATGCTCCGTTACGGAATCAACGATATCCGTGGATTCTACCAAGGAGATGTCCGCTTCTCAGAACAGTTTAAATAAGATTGAAACATGTAATACAGTCCTAGTCAGGTAAATGGTAAGGGCTGACTCGAAGAAAAAGAAAGGAATTGAAAAGGTCTTACTTGGTGGGATCTTACAATCAGAATTATGCTTGTATCTTATAAATGGTTAAAAGAATTGGTGGACATTGATGTGCCATCACAAGAGTTGGCTGAAAAAATGTCAACTACAGGGATCGAGGTAGAAGGTGTGGAAACACCTGCTGCCGGTCTCTCAAAAATTGTCGTCGGTGAGGTCTTGTCTTGCGAAGATGTGCCAGAAACTCACCTCCATGTTTGTCAGGTTAACGTTGGCGAAGAAGCAACCCGTCAAATCGTCTGTGGTGCCCCAAATGTGCGTGCTGGTATCAAGGTTATGGTGGCTCTTCCAGGAGCTCGCATCGCTGACAACTATAAAATCAAAAAAGGAAAAATCCGTGGCTTAGAGTCACTTGGGATGATCTGTTCGCTTGGCGAATTGGGAATTTCTGACTCAGTTGTGCCTAAGGAATTCGCAGATGGCGTTCAAATTTTGCCAGAAAATGCCGTTCCAGGTGAGGAAGTCTTCTCATATCTAGACTTGGATGATGAAATCATCGAACTTTCCATCACTCCAAACCGTGCGGATGCCCTTTCTATGCGTGGGGTGGCTCACGAAGTGGCAGCCATCTATGACAAGGCAGTCAACTTTAAAGAATTTACTCTAACAGAAACTAACCAAGCTGCGGCAGATGCCCTTTCTGTGGGCATTGAAACAGACAAGGCACCTTACTATGCGGCCCGCATCTTAGACAATGTGACTATTGCACCAAGTCCACAATGGTTGCAAAACCTTCTCATGAACGAAGGCATCCGTCCCATCAATAACGTTGTAGACGTGACAAACTACATCTTGCTCTACTTTGGTCAACCTATGCATGCCTTTGACTTGGATACCTTTGAAGGAAATGACATCCGTGTGCGTGAAGCGCGTGCTGGTGAAAAATTGGTGACTTTAGATGGTGAAGAACGTGACTTGGACGTGAATGACTTAGTTATCACTGTCGCAGACAAGCCAGTAGCCCTTGCAGGTGTCATGGGCGGTCAAGCAACAGAAATTTCTGAGAAATCTAGTTGTGTCGTCCTTGAAGCTGCAGTCTTCAACGGAAAATCAATCCGTAAAACCAGCGGTCGTCTTAACCTTCGTTCTGAGTCATCTTCTCGCTTTGAAAAAGGAATCAATGTGGCAACAGTCAATGAAGCACTTGATGCGGCAGCTAGTATGATTGCCGAACTTGCCGGTGCGACGGTGCGTAAAGGCATCGTTTCAGCGGGTGAACTTGATACCTCTGATGTGGAAGTTTCTTCAACTCTTGCTGATGTTAACCGTGTCCTTGGTACAGAACTTTCTTACGCGGATGTAGAAGACGTCTTCCGTCGTCTTGGCTTTGGTCTTTCTGGAAATGCAGATAGCTTTACAGTCAGCGTCCCACGTCGCCGTTGGGATATCACCATCGAAGCGGACCTCTTTGAAGAAATTGCTCGTATCTATGGATATGACCGCTTGCCAACCAGTCTTCCAAAAGATGACGGTACAGCTGGTGAATTGACTGCGACACAAAAACTTCGCCGTCAAGTTCGTACCATTGCTGAAGGAGCAGGTTTGACAGAAATCATCACCTATGCTCTAACAACTCCTGAAAAAGCAGTTGAGTTTACGGCTCAACCAAGTAACCTTACTGAACTCATGTGGCCAATGACAGTGGACCGTTCTGTCCTCCGTCAAAATATGGTTTCAGGTATCCTTGATACGGTGGCTTATAACGTAGCTCGTAAGAACAAAAACTTGGCCCTTTACGAGATTGGAAAAGTCTTTGAACAAACAGGTAATCCAAAAGAAGAACTTCCAAATGAGATCAACAGTTTTGCCTTTGCCTTGACAGGCTTGGTTGCTGAAAAAGACTTCCAAACAGCAGCAGTTCCAGTTGATTTCTTCTATGCTAAAGGAATCCTTGAAGCCCTCTTTGCTCGTTTGGGACTAGAAGTGATCTATACAGCTACAGCTGAAATTGAAAGCCTCCACCCAGGTCGTACAGCTATGATTTCACTCGGTGATCAAGTTCTTGGTTTCCTTGGTCAAGTGCATCCAGTCACTGCCAAGGCTTACGATATTCCAGAAACTTATGTAGCTGAGCTCAACCTTTCAGCCATCGAAGTAGCCCTTCAACCTGCTACTCCATTTGTAGAAATTACTAAATTCCCAGCAGTCAGCCGTGACGTTGCCCTTCTCCTCAAGGCAGAAGTGACTCACCAAGAAGTTGTGGACGCCATCCAAGCTACAGGCGTGAAACGTTTGACAGATATCAAACTCTTTGACGTTTTCTCAGGCGAAAAATTGGGACTTGGTATGAAGTCAATGGCTTATAGCTTGACTTTCCAAAATCCAGAAGATAGCTTAACGGACGAAGAAGTCGCACGCTACATGGAAAAAATCCAAGCTTCTCTCGAAGAAAAAGTGAATGCAGAAGTGCGTTAAATCATCAATCCATCCTTTGGGGTGGATTTTTGCTTTTCAAATAACAATTCAGGATTAAAAATGGACAGTTGAGGAACAGAGAAGATAAATTGGAGTTTACCAGTGTATAATGTACTCATAACTCAAAGTACCCTAAGATTTTTTACTAAAATGAGGATGATAAAAATGGACATAAACCATTGTAAAGGCTATCAAAAAGGAGTATAATGAGTGCAAGACATTTCGGAGGTGAAAGATGCTAGAAGTAAGAAGTCTAGAGAAAAGTTTTGGACCCAAGCAAGTTTTGTTTGGTATTGACTTTCAAGCGCGACCAGGTCGTATTTTGGGACTAGTCGGAAAAAATGGTGCTGGGAAAACAACGATTTTCCACAGTATTTTGAAGTTTTTAGAATACCAAGGAGAAATTAGTCTGGATGGGCAGGATATTCGTCAGGAGACCTATGCTCGGATTGGCTATCTGCCTGAAGAACGCAGTCTCATGCCTAAATTGACAGTCCTTGAACAAGTTCGCTATTTGGCGACTCTAAAAGGTATGGATGCCAAGGAGATCAAGGAAAAACTCCCTCAATGGATGAAGAGGTTGGAAGTGAAAGGAAAGCTGACTGATAAAATTAAGAGCCTGTCAAAAGGAAATCAGCAGAAGATTCAGCTCATCATTACTCTGATTCATGAGCCAGACTTGATTATTTTGGATGAGCCTTTCAGTGGATTGGACCCAGTCAATACAGAATTGCTCAAGCAAGTCATTTTTCAAGAAAAAGAACGTGGGGCAACTATTATCTTTTCTGACCATGTCATGACTAACGTCGAGGAACTTTGTGACGATATTCTCATGATTCGAGATGGTCGTGTGGTCTTGCATGGACCAGTTCAGGATGTCCGCAATCAATACGGGAAAACGCGTCTCTTTGTTTCAAGTGAACGAAGCAAGGAAGAATTGGAAAGTCTTCCTCATGTCAAGCAGGTGAGCTTGACCAAACAAGGCAGTTGGAAATTAATCTTAGATGATGAGAGTGCTGGAAGAGAACTCTTCCCAATCTTGACTCAAGGGCAATATATCGCAACCTTTGACCAGCAAGCGCCAACAATCGATGAAATCTTTAAACTAGAATCAGGGGTGGAAGTATGAGAAATATGTGGGTTGTAATGAAAGAAACCTATCTTCGACACATCAAGTCGTGGAGTTTCTTCTTTATGGTGATTTCACCATTCTTGTTTATCGGTCTCTCTGGGGGAATTGGCTATCTTCAAGGCTCTTCTATGGCTCAGAGTGGCAAGATAGCAGTAGTCAGCACTGTTCCAGCTGTGACAGAAGGTCTTAAATCTACCAATGGTCTCAATTTTGATTATCAGGATGAAGCAAGTGCTCAAGCTGCTATCAAGGATGAAAAATTAAAAGGCTATCTGACCATTGACCAAGAGGATAGTGTCTTGAAGGCAGTTTATCACGGTGAAACTTCCCTTGAGATTGCTATTAAGCTAGGAGTAACGAGTAAGTTAAATAATCTTCAAGGTCAACTCAATCGTTCGGCAGCTAATTTGTCACAAGAGCAGGAAAAACGCTTGGAGCAAACAGTTAACTTTACGGAGAAAATTGATGAATCCAAGGAAAATAAAAAAATGATTCAAACCTTTGCGGCCGCAGGGCTTGGTTTATTCCTTTATATGATTTTGATTACCTATGCTAGTGTCACTGCTCAGGAAGTGGCTAGCGAGAAAGGAACCAAAATTATGGAGGTGGTCTTCTCTAGTATCCGAGCTAGTCATTATTTCTACGCTCGCATGCTAGCTCTGCTTCTTGTGATTTTGACCCATATTGGCATTTACGTCGTGGGTGGACTTGCTGCCATTCTTCTCTTTAAAGACCTACCAATCTTGGCACAATCTGGTATTTTAAACCATATAGGAGAGGCTTTCTCGCTCAACACCTTATTGTTTGTCTTGGTTAGCCTCTTTATGTACGTTGTTTTAGCAGCCTTCCTAGGTTCTATGGTTTCTCGTCCTGAGGACTCAGGAAAAGCCTTGTCGCCTTTGATGATTTTGATTATAGGTGGTTTTTTTGGAGTGACAGCTCTAGGTGCAGCTGGTGACAATCTCATCTTGAAGATTGGTTCTTATATTCCCTTTATTTCGACCTTCTTTATGCCATTTAGAACCATTAATGGCTATGCAGGGGGAGTAGAAGCATGGATTTCACTTGCTATTACAGTGATTTTTGCAGTGGTAGCAACAGGATTTATCGGACGCATGTATGCCAGCCTAGTCCTTCAAACGGATGATTTAGGCCCTTGGAAAACCTTTAAACGTGCCTTATCTTATAAATAGAAGAGCCTCGCGAAAGCGAGGTTTTTTAGAGATAAAAAGAGTGGAATTCAGAAAAATATTTTTCATATCTATTGACTTTTAGGGGTGAAATTTGGTATTATAGTAGGCGGTATTGTTTACCCCATTTGAAAGGCCCCGGAACCTTCCAAATACTTTTCGATGGGAAGGAACACCCATCATCGTAAACAAAAATCGAACTATATATAGGAGAAATCATGAACAAAACAACATTTATGGCTAAACCAGGCCAAGTTGAACGTAAATGGTACGTAGTTGACGCAACTGATGTACCACTTGGACGTCTTTCTGCAGTAGTTGCTAGCGTACTTCGCGGAAAAAACAAACCAACATTTACACCACACACTGATACAGGTGACTTTGTGATTGTTATCAATGCTGAAAAAGTTAAATTGACTGGTAAAAAAGCAACTGATAAAATCTACTACACTCACTCAAACCACCCAGGTGGATTGAAACAAATCTCTGCAGGTGAACTTCGTTCTAAAAATGCAGTACGTTTGATCGAGAAATCAGTTAAAGGTATGCTTCCACACAATACTCTTGGACGCGCTCAAGGTATGAAGTTGAAAGTATTTGTTGGAGCTGAGCACACTCACGCTGCACAACAACCAGAAGTTCTTGATATTTCAGGACTTATCTAAGGAAAGGAACAATAAAGTATGTCACAAGCACAATATGTAGGTACTGGACGTCGTAAAAACGCTGTTGCACGCGTTCGCCTTGTTCCAGGAACTGGTAAAATCACTGTTAACAAAAAAGATGTTGAAGAGTACATCCCACACGCTGACCTTCGTCTTGTAATCAACCAACCATTTGCAGTTACTTCAACTGTAGGTTCATACGACGTTTTCGTTAACGTTGTAGGTGGTGGATACGCTGGTCAATCAGGAGCTATCCGTCACGGTATCGCTCGTGCCCTTCTTCAAGTAGACCCAGATTTCCGCGATTCATTGAAACGCGCAGGACTTCTTACACGTGACTCACGTAAAGTTGAACGTAAGAAACCAGGTCTTAAGAAAGCTCGTAAAGCATCACAATTTAGTAAACGTTAATCAATCCGATTATATCAACGTTTCAAAGCACTCAAAAGTTTACCTTATGGGTGCTTTTTTCGTTTTTTTTTGAAAAGTTTACCTCAAAGTTTACCTTATTTTTACCTTATTGTTTTAGAGACTTTAAAGCAAATTCACCAACTGCCATAGGAACTACATTAGAAGTATTGACATAAATCTGTGTTGTTCCTGTGTCACTGTGTGTTAGAGCTTCAGAAATAGCTTCTAAGCTCATTCCTGCTTGTTTAGCAAGCGTTGCTCCTGTATGTCGCAGTTTATGAGGTGTAGCATGTGCCAGCTCTTTATGTCGCTTTCTAATGCTTTTCATTTTATTGTTTAGATAGTCAGCATGTAAAGGCTTGTTGATGTTTCCTTTTGTGTCGATATATGTAAAAACAAATTGTTCTGGATTACTGATGATACCAAACTTTGCTAGTTCATATCTTTGTTGTTCTTTCCAAGATGTAAGAAGCTGAAGTAAGTCATTAGAAATAGAGAAAATAGTTTTCTTATTTCCCTTAGTAGATTTTACTTGTCCATATCTATCTAAAGCTTGAATTAGCTGAATCTGTGATTTTGAAAAGTCGATATGTTTCCATTGAAGAGCATAGGTTTCAGATTTTCTATCGCCTAAGAAAAAAGTAAGATAAAATAGGACATAATCTTTAAGGGTTATTTTATCATTGTCTAAATCTTCTTGAAATGCTGAGAACCATTCTTGGAGTTGTTCATGAGTTAGATATAAATCTTCCTCTCTCTTTGACTCTGCAAGCTGAATCTTTTTAGTGGCTTTTATTCTTCTTAATATTTTTGCAACTTTATTAGCTTCTATATACTCAAGTTCTTCGGCCCAGTCAAAAATGGAAATTACATAACTACGTAAAGATTTGAAGTTTGCATATTCATTAGCCTTAGATGTCATTAGATTTAGGATAACTTGCTTATTTTGGTTTAAAAACTGTATCGTATAGTTTCCAAGAAGTGGCAGTATATGTTTTTCAAAACAGGTTTTGGTATTAGCAATTGTTGACCTGCTTGGTGGTTTAGAAGTAGATGTAGTTTGACCTGCTTTATAAGAGTCCCACCAGATATTGTTATAGAAGTCTGAGAAAAGAATATCTCCTTTTGCAAGTCCTGTAAATTCATTATCTTCTATTTGATTTAACTTGGTAAGCAAGTCTATCTCAGCTTGCCTTGCCTCCTTTCTAGTTTTAAATCGCTTATCGTAATAGTTGCTATTGACAATTCCAAGTGGCATTCGTGCTTCTATTGGGATATAGATTTTTAAACGAAAAGTACCGTTCTTTGTCTTACTGATAGGCATGATACCCTCCTTGTGTATCGAACCAGAAAATATCATGACTATTATAAAACAAAAATATAGATATTTCTAGTTTTGTGAGTAAAGCCATGAATTAATGGCTTCTTTATTAAATCGTATAGTCTTGCCTATTTTTATTGTAGGCAGTCCTTTCTTGATCCAACTATCTAGAGTATTGTTTGATATACTCAAGTAGTGGCAAGCCTGCTGTTTGTTTAAAAAAGGGCTTTCAAGGTTACTATGGTGCAGCTTCTTTTTAATTTCTTTTTCGATTAGTTCAGCGAGTAAGTGCTGAATTTGTTGAACTTGTTCGTCTGGTAAAATGACTTGCATGTATTCCTCCGATGTATGGTATAATAGAGGTATCAAGAGATACCCTGTTTACTTTTCTTGATTATCTGTAACCTCGTCCTCGCTCGCCAAAGTTTCGGATGGGGTTTTTATTTTGTTATAATCCCAGTGCTCCCATTTATTATATAGTCCAACTGTAGATACTAACATGGATAGTAATTCTTCTTTACTTGTCGCTTCGTTGTCAGTTGTGAAATCGTATGATAACGATGTCGTTTGGTCAGTGCCTGGAATTTTCACAATTCTGTCTATAGTTCGTTTAGGTTGTGATTCATGGAAAGTAATGTTATCGCTGTTTCCCCTTAAGGTTACTAGATGAGCGATTCTTCTAATGTATTGTGATAAATCTTCACGATTATTGCCTTTGGTGTGGTAGAAGAAGGTCAAAGGATGTTTAGAACTTGTGATAATAATGACCTTAGCAGCGCCTATTTTATTTTGATAACGAGCTGAGATAGGGCTAATATTATAAGGGTCTAATAGTTTCAGCCAGTCTGAAGCGGTTAGGCTATCTCCTCGAACGTCATCAAGAAAAAGAATCTCTTCTCCGTTTACTTCATCAAACATATTTGTACCTGCAGTCAAGACTGATTTCCAGTTTTGATTATTCAGTTTTGCTAACTGAATAAGACTTTTTGCTATCTCTTTTGCAAATGTTGACTTGCCAAGTCCAGAGGCACCATGTATGAATAGGATTGTCTTCTTGAATTTCTTGTTTTCCAGTTCATCCTGTGTCATAGTTCCTTTGATTTCTCCAATGGTACGAAAGGTATCGTTTATCTTAGTTTTGTGGACTGCATAAAGCATGTGATAGTCTTTATTCAGAAGCATTTCCTTTTTGGTGATGTTTCCGTTCAGAATGTTATCGATTAGCAAATCAATATCTTTGTAGGTTTGTTTTACCTCTTTTTTGGCTTTACCTTTCAGCCAGCTTACATGTCTTTCGTGATAAACTTCTAAATAGTTTTTACCTGTTAGAGTAATCACTTCATCAGGGCTGTATTGATACTTATCTTTATCTTTGGCATGAATTAAGTAAGCTAACAAGTTATCGTAGCCATATCTACCAGATTTAGCTTTCTCAAGATACTGAGGTTCTAATCCTATTTTTACTGCTAAATCAGTAAGTGTAGCACCTTTTGAAAATTTTAGTAAGGCATGGATATGAGGTTCTTTTAGTTTGGAAATTGTTGTTCTAGTTACGCTGTCAAAAGCAAGTGATGTATCTTTATCATGCTTAATTGTATATGCTTCAGTAACCGTTGCGACTTCACTAACTCTTCTGACTATTTCCTCAAGAATTTTTTCGATATTTTCGGACTTAATGAGTTCTTCATTCCAACCATTCTTCCAATAAGTCGTATCAAAATATTGTGTAATTGCTACAGAAGTCAAAAGTGCTTCTTTTTTCTTTGTTGCCATGTATAATTAACCTTTCATTATTAACTATTCTTTAATTATTCTTTTAACTATTCTAGTGTTAGACCGTTGACAAGCCCAGTCTAACACGCGTAAAGAATAGTTAGAGTTAAAATCTTAGATGTTTTTTGCCTACCGTAGGTGGGCAAGTCATCTGAGCTAGTCCATGCTGGAGTAAAATGAACGACCTCTTCGGGTCGCCCCAGCCTGCCCAATCTAGATGACTTGCTCTTTGGGTTTATATCTATCCAACATTTCTAGTAAAACTGCCTGCATTTTTGACATATCTCTGATATTAGCAACTTTAACTTTAATTGGTTGACTACCATCAAAAACTTGAAACCAACCATGTTGCTTGGGTAGAGTAGCTAGTTTTTGCCCTGGGGCTAGATCAAAAATACTGCTCGAAATAGTTGAGCGACTAGCAATAGAGCCTAAGCCCAAAACTGCTCCAAATTGATTTCTTAGCGAGCTATTGCCCAACACCTCTGCCATGAGGTCTTGGCTGACGCAGAGTAATTTTATACCAATAGAACGTCCTTGCAAGAGTATGATTTTCAGCTGATGTTGAGTCTCTTTTTTCTGCTTGCTAGGTAATGATTCTATAAGACTTGTCGTTTCTTCACAGAAAAGTATAAGAGAGTTTCTAGGTCGGCTTCTATCAGCTTTTCTACTTAAAAGTTCATTATAAACTACCTCAATCGCTTTATATGAATTATCTCCAAAGAAACAGTTCGGAGATGATTCAGCGAATAACCAGTCCTCTGATTTAGGGTCACAGGCGACTAGCATCGCTCTTTTATCACTTGGTAAACGAGAAGTTTTATAGGCAATGTCAGCAAGCATTGCGTGAGCTACAATGCTCTTCCCGCTACCAGTTTGTCCTAGTATCAGGAGATGTGGGATAGTTTTCTCCCAACCTATTCTTTGACCTGTAAGGGGTATCAAAGGTTTTGTATCTACCATAAATCAATATCCTCAAACTCTTCCTTAGTTTCAACTTTAGATGCTCGAGCCATTCTATTATAGCTTGCTTCATCTATTATTTTAACATCGAATTTAGCAACCCAACCAGCACCAATATTCATTTCTATGTGCATATAGTCAAGAGCAAATTCATTTGTGTATTTAGCCAACACACCCATGAAATACTCTTCAAGCTCTTTTTGAGAGTTTGTGTCAAGATTATGAGCGAGATAGACCCAAACATCTACACCACCAGTAGTAGCAGGATTTATAGTTTTTAACTGTAAATCTTGAGATAAGTTTTGATTGAGATGATTGACTACGTTGTGTAAGATAGTAGCTTTTCGAGCTTGTAATTGTTCATCAGATTTTTTCTTCAACAACCAAAGAATGACATTTCGGATCAATGTGGTTATAGTCTTAACTTGCTTGCCTGTTAACAAAAGACATTGTTCCCATAGATTTTCATTTCTCTTAACAACCTCATCTGACAAAATGAGAAACTGTCGTTTTAGAGAGATGTGTAGAATATTAAGACCTTGCCATAGGAACAGTACAATAAAAAGATAGGATAGTATTTTTATTAGCATATGTTTTATCTCCTTTTTATAGTGAGTAGTTATCATCTACACAATGCAGATGATAACTCACTATTTTTATCACTTATTTTAATGAAATATCGGAAAGCTCAGCTACAAGAGCGAGTCCGACTGGTTGCTTCAACTTGTCAAGAACAAATGACAAGTCATACTTGTTAAGTACGATATCAGCGTTTATCAAACCATCTAAATTTTCGTTTTGATAGTTCTTCAGCTTTACTCGGAAGGTTGGACAGTAAGCTGATTGAAAGATGCTAGAGAACTGTTCATAGAGTTCGACATCTACGCATGTAAGAGATGCCCATGAACGTTGATTTTCTTGACCTTCATTGATGATTCCGCTATTTGTATCAACTACTTTGATTTCTGAGGGGATATCAACAGAAGTTGATAAAGCATTTAAAAATGCTCTTGCGCTTTCGTGGTTGCCGACGATTAAATTTTTTTCTTTTGACATGTTAATTCCTCTTTGTCTTTACATGGTCAGACTTTTTAGAATGCTGACAAGTGATTTTAATCTTTAATGATAACAAGTTATTAAATGTTATCAATTTAACTCATATAGTACATTTTTCATCACCCCAAACGTTTAGTTTCAAATACTATATCGCGAGGGGGTTCCTTCAGTTACGTCATTTTAATATTAAAAATTAAATTATCTCAAAAATACGCCATTGTATAAATATTATAGTATAGGTAGTCAAAAATTTACGCCAGTGGATATATATTATGGCATGATGTTGTTCTAAATTTTCGTCAGACTCTTCTTATTTTGCTCAGGTAGTTAGACCTCTTCGCTGGGATACCCATTTTTTAAGTTGTTTTGATTAGTCATTTTCGGTAGGGAGAAAGAATTTGAGCTAGGGTCTTAGAAATTTTTTAACCATAGCGAAGAACATTCGGTTTTTATTTACAGGAGAATAAAATAAAACCAAGTCAATTTTTTTGTGACTTGGTTTATGTTTCTATTTCGTCAATAAGCTGTATCATTAGCTTGAGAACTCTTTCTTGTTTACTAGGTGTTAGTTCCTTAATTTTATATATTAGTTTATTTATTAAAGGATTGCTTTCGGTTACGGATATATCGAAAAAAGTCTCTATATCTGTATCAAGTGCATCCATAATTTTTTGTAATGTTTTTATTTTTATATTAGGCTCAAGATTTTCTAGTTTGTACGTGTATTTCAATGGTAGATCCGCCAGCTCCTCTAGTTGCTGTTGAGTCAAATTTTTTTGAAGTCTCAGTAATCGGATTCTCTTACCTAGATAAGATTGTAGATTTGTTTTTGTCATATCAGTACCCCTTAAATCCTATCATACTCAATTTTATAGTCTTAAAAAACTACTATAAAAGAGAAATGCTATATAAAATAGTTTTAAAACACTACAATGTGTGATAAAATAGGACTATAGAACTATCAAAAGGAGATTTATAAGATGGAATTACAAAAAGGTCACGGAACCATCAAGAAACTGCGTACTGGCGCAGTTATTTCAACGCTTGCAATCTCGGCTCTAGGGGTATCTACTGGGGTATCAGCAAGCGAGGTTGAAGTAGCTGTTAACGAGCCTGCAACTAGGGTTGTTGCTAAGGACGAGGTTGTTCCTAAAGTTCCTAGTCAAGCTGATGTTGACAAGGCTAAGGATGAATCGGATAAGGCTAGTCAGAATGTAGCTAAGCAAAAAGAAGTTGTTGCAACTACTGAAGCAAAGATTACCGATGCTGAAAAGGCTATCTCTGACACTACTAAAAAAGTAGAAGAAGCTAGTTCTGTTACACCTGAGAAGGTTGCTGAAGCTAAGGCTGACGCTGACAAGAAAGCCAGTGAGCTTGCGACTTCTGAGAAGACTGTAGCTGATGCTGATAAGTCTGTATCTGCCACTGCTGAAAAGGTTGCTGACCAAACTAAGGTAGTATCTAATGCTGAGAAAACTGCCACTGCTACGGCTAATAAGGTAGCTGACGCTCAGAAAAAAGTAGATTCTCTTTCATCTACTACTGACACTACCCAACTTGAAAAAGAGGTAGCTAAGCTTACTAACAAAGTCGCTGAAGACACTAAAGCCGTATCGACTGCTCAGACTAAACTTGATAATGGTAAAAAAGCTCAATCTAACAAAGACCAAGCTATCAAAGACGCTCAAGCTGGGGTATCTAGCGCTGAAACTAAACTCGGTCAAGCCACTACAGCCCTTGCTAATGCTAAAGCTGACCAATCTAACAAGGATAAGGCAGTCACTTCTGCTAAAGCTGACCTCGAACGTGCTAAAGAAGAGTTGGCAAGTGTTGACGGAGGTCAGGCAAAACTTAATATTAGTTCTGAGTATGTTAGACTTCTAAGAGAGTACTCTAATACTAAAAATATGTCTTTCTCAGACCAGCTAAAGGCTTTAGGTAAAAAAGAACTAGAAAACTGGGGTATTCTCGGTGCAGAAGGTAACCCTAACAAGTATAAGGCTCCAGAAAAAGATAAAAATGTTCGTGTAGACATTAAAAATCTTACTCCCGAGGTAGAGCGTGAAATCAACCTATTCACTGCTGACCTTATCAACCAAATCCGTGATGCTTTTGGCAGACCACGTGCTATCGTAACAGAAGACTCTATGCGTATTGCTCGAGAAGTTGCAAAAGCATCTAAAGAAGAAGAAAACCACGACTTTGAAGCTATGGACAAGGTAGGTAATGCTAATGGTGTTCTTATCTCAGAAAACCTTGGTTTCAGAGATAAAGGGGTATCAAACTTAGCAGAGCTTAAAGAATCTATCTACGAAAACATTCTTATCGGATTATTCCTAGATTCTGACTCTGAAGAACGTTTAAATTGGGCGCATGCTCTTAGTTTTGCTCGTCTAAGTGATATTAACAAACCTGACCTAGTTTATCAAAACTACATAGGTGTTGGTTTCCAACCTACAAGCGAAGGTAACTTCAATATCCACATCGACGGTACATCTGATAATGGTATTTCCGAAAATGCCAAATTCAATAAAACCAAAGTAGTTGAAGCAAACAACAACACTAAGGCTCTCCAAGAAAAACTCTCACTGGCTCAATCAACTTATGATGATGTAGTCAAAGCCTCTCAAGAAGCTAAAACAGCCGTTCAATCAGCCCAAACTGCCTACACTAATGCAGAAACAGCTCTTGCTAATGCTCGTACTCATCTCTCTGACTTGCTAGGTAACAAGATTGATGTTCCAGTTCTTGAAAAGGCTCTTGCTGACGCTAAAGACAAATTAGCACAGGACACTAAAGCTTTGCAAACTGCTAAGGAATCGCTTGCTCTAGCTAAATCAAACGCTACTGACAAGGCTAAGGCTCTTGCTGAAGCTAAGACAGCTCTTGCAACTGCCAAAGCAGAGCAATCAAACGCTAACCAATCACTTGAAACTGCCAAAGGTGAATTGGAAGTCCTTACTAAGGCTCATGATGTAGCAGTCTTGGCTCGTAAGTCAGCTGGTCAAGACCTTGCTCGTAAACGTGAAGCGTCTAAAGAGGCTACTGATACTCATACAGTGCTTGAACTTGCTCTTACTAAGCGTGATGAAGTCCTTAAGGCTTTGGACAAAGAGCTTACTGATGCTAAATCTAAGCTTGGTGTACTTCGTGCTGAGTTGAAGACTGCTAAGGACGAGTTGGCTCGTCTTGAGGGTATCGCTGAAGCTAAGGCTCGTGTCCATGCTAACTTCAAGCAACTCAAAGCCGACCATGACGCATACCTTGCAGAACAACAACGCTTGCAGGCTTTGAAAGAAAAAGAAGATGCAATCCGTAAAGCAGGTGGAGAAGTTAAACCTGTCCTTGATGCTGACGGTAAAGTGGTTGATGTTGTGGATGCGAAGGCACAAAACAAACCAGTTAATGTGGCTACAGTAGGAACTAAAGACGATAAAACATATCAAGCTCCTGCAAAAGCTACAAATACAAAAGCAGAACCTAAGAAACAACTTCCAAATACAGGAACAAAGGATTCAGGACTTTTAGCATTGCTTGGAGCAAGTCTTGGACTCCTCGCTTTAGCAGGAAAACGAAAATATAATAGATAAAAAGAAAGAGAGCGGTGGCTCTCTTTTCTAATGGAAACAAATTAGTATACATGTAAAAATTTTATATAAGGTAAATTTTTGATATTCTGGTTCGATTTTTGCTTATTTTTTATGAAAGTTTACCTTATTTTAATGAAACTGATTGAAATTAGTTGAAATTTTATTTTTTGAAAACTTATGAAAACGTTGATTTTAAAGCACTTTGAAATTAGATGAAATAAGTGGTGCCCCAACCAGGTCTTAAGAAAGCTCGTAAAGCATCACAATTTAGTAAACGTTAATCAATATGACTATATCAACGTTTCAAAGCACTCAAAAGTTTACATTATGGGTGCTTTTTTCTATACTTTCTAAAAAAATTTGCCCTAAAATTACCCTACTTGTTTTTAAGATGTTGGTAGGCAACTTGTCCAGCAGATAATGGAACTATGTTTGAAGCATTAACATAAGTTTTAGTTGTAATTGTATCGCTATGAGTTAATGCTTCAGAAATGGCTTCTAAGCTCATTCATGCCTTTTTAGCAAGTGTCGCTCCTGTATGTCGTAATTTATGAGGTGTAGCATGTTTAAGTTCTGGATGACGACGTTTGACAGATTTCATTTTATTATTAAGATAGTCAGAGTGTAGAGGGCTATTAACATTACCCTTCATATCGATATAAGTAAAGACATATTGTTCATCGGATTGGATAATTCCAAACTTTGATAGTTCAGCATTTTGATGTTTTTTCCATATATTTTGTTAGGATTTGGGTAGAATCATTGATAACAGACTGTTGCAAATCTAGTTAGCTATATGATTTATGATTATCTACTTTTCTAGTAACCAATCTATGATATTTTTCTTCTCAATTCCATTGTAATTGGCTGTTGGCTGAATCGTATCCATTGTTAATAGATACTTGGGGAATTGATCTTTAATGGCTTCTAGTGGTCTAAGTTCTCTGTCTAGTGTTTCTGGAGCAAGTGTTGTTTCACTGACTTGATAATAAGCGTAGTGGCCAAGATCAGTTACAACAACAAAATCAACCTCATATTTATCTAAATTACCAACATATACCTGTGAATATCTACGTCTCAATTCCAAATAGACAATATTTTCCAAGATATGCCCAATATCTTCTTTGTGGTCTGGTAATAGGAGATGTCGTAAACCTAAATCAACGGGATAATATTTTTCTAAGCGTTGCAATAATGCTCTGCCTTTTACATCAAAACGTGGAACGGAATAAAAAAGTAAACTGTCTGTCAAAGTCGTCAAATAATTTTCCAAAGTATTATGGGATATTGAAACATTTTGGCTGAGCAGGGTATTACGAATCTTATTTGTTGATATTAAGCTACCTGTACTACTGAGAAGGGTTCGGACAATGCGCTCAATAATAGTAGGATTTGGATTTCCTAATCTAGTGACAATATCATTTAACAGTATTGAGTTATATATTCCTCTTAGATAGTCAATTTTTTCAGCGTAAGATGATGTTTGCAATAAGTAAGGGAAAGCACTAAAGAGATAATTGTTAAAAATTTCTGTTGTATTCAGATTTTCTGAGAGAGATTGACCTGATAGGTATTCTTCAAATGACAATGGAAGAACTTCTATCTCAACATACCGACCAGTCAAGTTTGTTGCTAATTGGCTACTCATAAAGTAGGCGTTTGATCCAGTCAAATAGAGGTCAACATTTGGCAAGATGAATAGACTATCTGCTACCAGTTCAAATTTTTCAACATGTTGAATTTCATCTAAAAAGATATAGTATGTTTTTTCCTCAACTAATCTTTCTTTTATATAAGCGAATAATGTTTGAAAATCTCGCAGGTCATAATAACTCAGATCTTCAAAATTGATGGATATGATTTGATCCTCGTCTACTCCAGTTGCTAGTAACTCCTCTTTATAGAGTTGAAAGAGAACAGATTTACCAGCTCGTCTAACTCCACTCACAACTTTGATGATTGGCCGATCACGATGTCTTCTTAAAAAGTCTAAATAATGTGGTCTTTTAATATAGTTCATAATAGTTACCTCAAAGATAGTATAATATAAATAGTAATTATTTTCAAATATTTAGAAATAATCTGTTATTTGTTTTGTTATTTTTAAATATATAGAAATAATATCTTCAGAATAGAAAAAGAAATTGTCCAGGAATGAAGAAACTGTACATTTGTTGTTAAACTGTACATCATCTTTGTGATACAGTAGTTCGTCTTTCTTAATTACATAAGCTCCGAAAACTAAAAAAGTGATAACCCTTTGATAACCTCTCGATTTTTAAAAGGGTTATATATGTAAAAATTGAGGATTTATCTCTCAAAATTACTTGATTTTAGTGATAATTTACCATAAATATAATAATGTAGAAAAAACAAAGTTTTATATATTGAAACTGGGAGAAGATTATCCGATATACACCTTCATTATGAAGACGTTCCTGTTTATGAAGATGTAATTGTTGATAGAGCAGATAAACTATCTTATAAGGTAACTAAAATGAAGTTTGCTAATAAACGTGATGAAAATGGTAAATCAGTGAATGACTTATCCGTAATCATATTTAATAGTGATATCACTATTAGTAATATCCCCGAAAAGGCCTATGAATATGTTGTAAATGGGTGCTCTGCTATTGGATGGATTATAGATTAGTATCAAGTCAAAACTGATAAAAAATCTGGAATCACTGATGATCCAAATGATTATAGTGATGATGAAAAGTATATTTTCAATTTGCTATTGAGAATTATTAATATATCTATCCAAACGATTGATTTAATAAATAGTTTATCTAAATTCGAAGTTGATGAATAGTTTTTAATAAGGAGATAAATACATTGTCTAATGTGTATTTGTCTTCTTTTATTTAAATTAAATTTTCAATAAATTGATTAATTTATTTTATGGTATAATAAAAACAAGTAAATTACATTAATTATCATAGTAAAGGAATTATTAAATGGAAAATTATAATGAGTTATTAATTCTTAGGAATAAAATAGAAAATACACTGAATTATCAACTGTCACTAAGTAATTTAGAATTATATCATAGCAATCTATTTGCTGTTGTTCTGGAGAAGTCTGAATTTATTAATCATAAGTTTTTTAGTAATGTTATTGATATTAATAAAAAATATACAGATTTAAAGGTTTACAGAGAAAAAAATTCGATTGATTTAACTATCGAGGTTATTGATGAGGATAGAAGGGCTCATGTTATTTTTATAGAAAATAAGGTTAAGTCTTTACCAGAAAAAAGTCAATTAATTCGTTATTCTGAAAAAGATTCTAATGCTAAAGGAATACTTCTTAGTTTAGTTAACCCTGGATTTGATTTGCCTGGTAGTTGGTTTAGAAAAAGTTATGGTGAGCTAATTTACTATTATCGTGATTTGCTTGATAAAGTAGATGAGACTTTTAGATTATTCTTAACAGATTATATTGATTATATGGAGAATATAGAAGAGTTTATTGGAATGGTAAGTTATAGTGAATCATACTATTTTGAAGAGTCTATTAATAAAGTCCTTGAAGGTATGAGATTAAGGTCGCTTATAGAGAAGATTCATTATACGAATTTAGAGAATCAGATTGCAAGTTCAAAGTATGAAACATACTCAGGTCGAATAAGAGGAGCACATTTTTTGGGAATTAATCTTCCTATCGATGGTACTACGTCATCATTTGATATTCAGATACAAGGAAATCAATATAGACATAAGGTTAATTTTTCTCTTGAAGATAAAGCGAAATTAGGTGATTTAGAAAGAATATGTGAGATTATAAAAGAGAAAACTTGTTTATATAATTTCAACCTAGAGGATAATCCAATTTTAGAAAAATCATCTTCAAGAAAAAAATGGAAAACATATGGTAAAAAAGATTATTATGATTATGCTCGTATAAAAAAACAGGTATCTAGTGAAGATTTGATTAATTATATAAGAACGGATATTAAGAAAATTGAAGCGGATCTGAAAATTGTTAAAGATATTATTTTAGAAAATATTAAATCAACAACTAAATAAAAAAATTAAATACTGGTGGAGCAGTATTGATAAGTATAAATCTTCTAAAGTATTTATATATTAAGGTTGAAAAGTGTATTCGCCCTCATCATAATGAAAACCCTAGCCTATTATCTTAAGGAAAACAGATTCAGTAAGGAATGCAGAATAATCATTATTATTTAACCAAAAATTAGGAGAAAACAAATGAAATATGATTTTAGTTACTGGCAATTTTCGCCGGAAAATCAATATTTGGATAGAAAATCAGCGCGTAAGAAACCACAAGAATTGCTTAAGCATTTGATTGCCTTTGCTAATGCTGATGGAGGTCAGTTGATTATTGGGATTGAAGATGAAAAGCAGGACAATATTATCACTGGTTTTAAGGATGGGAAAGCCTATCCGATTGATGATTTCAAAAAGATAGACCGAGAGATGCGGGATACACCGTTGGACTTATCTTTTGAGGAAATACCTGTGGTTAATCATAAGGGAGAAGACGACCTGATTCTAATTATCTCAGTTGAATTATCATCGAATCGAGTGATTGCCGCTCCAAATGATGAAGTTTATCTACGACAGGGAGACGAATCAGTCAAGTTGAGTTATGAGCAACGTATACAACTTAGTTACGATAAGGGACAGCGTTTCTTTGAAGATGAGATCATTGAAGATGCTACATTAGATGATATTGATGAACTGTTAGTTCAGGACTTTAAGGAACATTTTGATATTTCAGAACGTTCAACTGAGGAGATATTAAAGGCAAGGCGGTTTCTTATTAATGGTAAATTGACAAAGGCAGCTATTCTTATCTTTGGTAAGTATCCTTCCGCATTTTTCCCTCAAGCACGTGTTCGTTTTCAACGATTTGATGGAGTAGATGTAGGTACAGGAAGTGAATTTAATGTTATTAAGGAAGTAACGTTTGATGATGCATTGCCTAAATTAATTGTTAAAGTTAGAGATTTTATTCGAACCCAGCTACGAGAGTTTCAGTATCTAGATAGTGATGGTAGATTTCAGATACTTCCAGAATATCCTGAATTTGCTTGGTTTGAAGGAATTGTAAATGCAGTAACCCACAGGAATTATTCAGTATACGGAGATCATATCAGGGTATTGATGTTTGATAATCGTCTAGAGATTCATAGCCCAGGAAAACTACCGAATATTGTAACTGTTGAGAATATAAGACATGAACGTTTTTCTAGAAATCCGCGTATAGCTCGTACCTTAACTGAATTTGGATGGGTCCGAGAAATGAATGAGGGAGTAAAACGAATCTATTCTGAAATGGAATCTGCTTTTCTCCATGAACCGTGTTACTCTGAACCAGGTAACAAAGTAGTTTTAACATTAGAAAACAGTATTACAAGTAGAACATTGAGAACACGTGATTCTTTGGAAAGTAAACTTAGAGATTATAGTGATTTAAGTGTTGATGAAAAACTATTGATACAGTATATGTACAATACAGCAGAACCTATGACAACTAAAAAAGTAGCAGAGTTCTTAGGTAGGAGTGTTTCTTACTCGTCGAAATTATTGAAAACGTTGAGAGCAAAAGGCATTTTAACATGGTATGGGACAAGTACGAAAGATCGCAGTCAATACTATAAATTAGAAATGAAATAAAAACGAAGAAAAACGAAGAAAAACGAAGAAAACATAATTACTAATTAGTGAACTTATAAAGTAAGCTTTCTTATAAATTCATTAAATTCATTCGCTTTATAGTTTTGCAATTCAGTTGTTTGTATGGGAATGTGATTTGTATTATACATCATTTCACAACAAGTAACGAAACGAAGAAAAACGAAGAAAAACGAAGAAAAATAAATCGTTGTTTCTCAATTACATAAGCTCCGAAAACTAAAAAAGTGATAACCCTTTGATAACCTCTCGATTTTTAAAAGGGTTATATATGTAAGGATTGAGGATTTATCTCTTAAAATTACTTGATTTTAGTGATAATTTACCATAAATATCATGATGTAGAAAAAACCAGGTCTTAAGAAAGCTCGTAAAGCATCACAATTCTCAAAACGTTAATCAATACGATACTATCAACGTTTCAAAGCACTCAAGAGTTTACCTCATGGGTGCTTTTTTCATGTTTTTTTGAAAAGTTCACCTCAAAGTTCACCTTATTTTCACCTCATTGTTTTAGAGACTTTAAGGCAAATTCACCAACTGCCATAGGAACTACATTAGAAGTATTGACATAAATCTGTGTTGTTCCTGTGTCACTGTGTGTTAGAGCTTCAGAAATAGCTTCTAAGCTCATTCCTGCTTGTTTAGCAAGCGTTGCTCCTGTATGTCGCAGTTTATGAGGTGTAGCATGTGCCAGCTCTTTATGTCGCTTTCTAATGCTTTTCATTTTATTGTTTAGATAGTCAGCATGTAAAGGCTTGTTGATGTTTCCTTTTGTGTCGATATATGTAAAAACAAATTGTTCTGGATTACTGATGATACCAAACTTTGCTAGTTCATATCTTTGTTGTTCTTTCCAAGATGTAAGAAGCTGAAGTAAGTCATTAGAAATAGAGAAAATAGTTTTCTTATTTCCCTTAGTAGATTTTACTTGTCCATATCTATCTAAAGCTTGAATTAGCTGAATCTGTGATTTTGAAAAGTCGATATGTTTCCATTGAAGAGCATAGGCTTCAGATTTTCTATCGCTTAAGAAAAAAGTAAAATAGGACATAATCTTTAAGGGTTATTTTATCATTCTCTAAATCTTCTTGAAATGCTGAGAACCATTCTTGGAGTTGTTCATGAGTTAGATATAAATCTTCCTCTCTCTTTGACTCTACAAGTTGAATCTTTTTAGTGACCTTTATTCTTCTTAATATTTTTGCAACTTTATTAGCTTCTATATACTGAAATTCTTCTGCCCATTCAAAGATAGAATGAACTGCAGCCCAAAAGCTAGATTTTTTCTGTCTAACTTTTTGGGGTCAGTTCAATAATCATTCTGTTTTATATATACTAAGCCATCCATAAAAATTTATGGATGTTTTTTGATTTATATATAGAAAAAGAGAAGACCGCTGGTCTTCTCTTTGGGGGAACTAGAATCATTGAAAAGAATTAAGTAAAGATTTTAATTAGTCTTTGAAATTCTTTTGGAAGATGAGTAGAGACAATACTGAAGTAATAGCAGCCAAGAATAAGAAGGCATTTGCTTCTTGCTCTCCAGTTTCTGGGAGTTGTTTTTCCTTGTCTTGTTTAACAGTAGTAGCAACAGGTGCTTTTTCATCTTTTCTTGGTGAATCTTCTGTTACAACTGCAGGAGCTGGTTTTTCAGTTTCTCTAGGTAGAACATACTCAGGGAGAGTAACAACTGGTGGCGCCTCTTTTCCTACAGAACTTTGTTTAGTTCCGACTTCAATCACTCGGTCTAGAGCTGGAGTTGATTTGGTTTGGACTACCCTGCGATTGCTGCCATCTACTTCTACATACTCAATTAGCAGGCTGTCTTTCCCTTCTGCTAGAACTTGTTCTTTCCCTTTGTCTAAGTTTGGATTTTCGCGACGGATAGTCTTGAATGGTACTGCCTTCTTGACAATATCCAAACTTGGAAGTTTAAAGATAAGGTCCTTAACTCCCTCTTCAGGACTTGAAGAAGTAATTGGTTTTTCAGGTTCTTTTGGTAGAAGGTACTCAGGAAGAGTTACAACTGGTGGAGTATCTGTTCCTACAGAGCTTTGTTTCGTTCCAACTTCAATCACTCGGTCTAGAGCTGGAGTTGATTCAGTTTGAACTACCTTACGATTGCTGCCATCTACTTCGACATACTCGATTATAGCACCATCTTTCCCTTCTGCTAGAACTTGTTCTTTCTCTTTGTCTAATTGTGGATTTTCGCGACGGATAGTCTTGAATGGTACTGCCTTCTTAACAATATCCAAACTTGGGAGCTGGAAGACAAGTTCTTTAACCCCTTCTTCAGGACTTGAAGAAATAATTGGTTTTTCAGGTTCTTTTGGTATAAGGTACTCAGGAAGAGTCACAACTGGTGGTGTCTCTGTTCCTACAGAACTTTGTTTCGTTCCAACTTCAATCACTCGGTCTAGAGCTGGAGTTGATTCAGTTTGAACTACCTTACGATTGCTGCCATTTACTTCGATATACTCGATTATAGCACCATCTTTCCCTTCTGCTAGAACTTGTTCTTTCCCTTTGTCTAATTGTGGATTTTCGCGACGGATAGTCTTGAATGGTACTGCCTTCTTAACAATATCCAAACTTGGGAGTTGGAAGACAAGCTCTTTAATCCCTTCTTCAGGATTTGAAGAAGTAATTGGTTTTTCAGGCTGTTTTGGTTCAACTGGTTGTTCTGGTTGGCTAGGTTGCAATTGCTTGATTTGTTCAAGAGCGTTATTGAGGGCTTTATTGACGTCTTCTTGAGTCTTAGCGTCTTGGATAGCTGCGATCGCTTTATCAGTAATTTCAACTAATTTTTTCTTAGCATCGTTGTTAGCACCAAGTTCAGCTACTTTTTTCTCGATAGCTTCAGTCAGGCTAGCCATAGCCTTATCATAATTGATTTCAGGCTGTTCCGGTTGTTTTGGTTCAACTGGTTGTTCTGGTTGGCTAGGTTGCAATTGCTTGATTTGTTCAAGAGCAGTGTTGAGAGCTTTGTTGACATCTTCTTGAGTCTTCGCTTCTTGGATAGCTGCGATCGCTTTATCAGTAATTTCAACTAATTTCTTCTTAGCATCGTTGTTAGTACCAAGTTCAGCCACTTTTTTCTCGATAGCTTCAGTCAGGCTAGCCATGGCCTTATCATAATTGATTTCAGGCTGTTCAGGCTGTTTTGGTTCAACTGGTTGTTCTGGGCTTGTTTCGTCTTCAGGTTTTTGGTAATTTTCGTCTTTGCTAAGAATGTCTTGCAAAGCAGTGACTGTTGACATCACATCTTGTACATTTACCGTATCAGAACTTAATTGTGCAGTGAGTTTATCAAGATTAGACTTGAACGCTTGGCGTGCAGTTGCAGTATCTTTTAATCCAGCAGGGTTAAAATTAGACAAGTCTTCTTTCCATTTAGAGATAGATTGAAGGATTTCTGCTTTGCTGTATAGCTCGCTGCCTTCGCCTTTTGTAATGAATTGATCCACTTGCATACCGATATTTTTGGTTAAATCATTCTTGTCAGGGTCTAGTTGGAGAGTTACTGCGTGCAAGTTTTCATCAAGTCCTTTTAGGCTGACTAGAGTCTGGTCACCTTGGCGTTGGGCAGCGTGACCGCTAAAGTATTTCTTGCCATCAATAATGGATGCATTTCCCATTCCATCTTGATAGGTGACTTCCTTACCGTCAAGGAATACTTTATAGACACCATGACCTGGGTCAACAAATCCTTTGATTTCTAAGCCTGTACCATAGAAATAAGCAGTCACAGTTGTCTTTTTCTTCTGATCCTCTGTCAGATGTCCAAATGATACCCATGATTCAGTGTTTTGGTATTTGCCAGAAGAGTTGGTTTCGTGTCTCCAGCCAGGACTGTAATCTAATTGGCTAGCCTGGTCGTCGTAATTTGTCTGATTCGTCTTCAATAAATCAGCCTTCATTACTCGAATAGTTGCGTCGGTAGCAAAACCGAGTAGGGCACCATCAGACGCAGAAGTGAGTTTGGCTTTGAAGTCAAAGATTGAGTCAGCTTGTTCGGTGAAGTCGATAGTTGGAATGGTAACAGTTTTCTCTGTTTCACCATCTGCAAAGGTCACATCTTGAGTTGTATCTTGGTAAACCTTACCGTGAACACCTGTTCCAGGTTCTGTAATGAAGCGAACGGTAGCAGCTCCCTTGCTTCCACCAACACGCTTAATTGTAACAGTAACAGGTTTTCCTTTTTCGACATCGTAAGAAGTTGCTTCAAGCTCAAACATACCCTTGTTGTTATTGTTTAGAGTGTAGATTCCTTCTGTAGCAATTGGTTCACCTGTTTTGTTAACGAGAGTAATAGTGTGTTCTCCAGGCGCTAAATCACCAGTTTCGTAAACTTTTTGGCTACGTTTACGGCTACTGTTCTTGGTTTGTACATCTGCGACTTTTTGACCATCCACGAATACAGACATTTCACCATGGCTTGGATCTACTGTTGATACGATGTAAGCCTTGGTTCCTGTGAAACGATAGGTGACTTTGGCGTCTTTCTTGTTGGTCCACATAGAAGTACCGCGGATACCTTCCGATTCATTGTACCAAGTTGTACCTTCCTTGTCAGCCGTTGTATTTGAGTGGTATTCTAGTCCAAGAGGATATCCATCATTCTTTTCGATAGTGCTTGGGGTTTTATAGACTGAGAAGTTGGTTAGGATTGGTGTAGCTTGTGAGCCAGTAATCGTAACTCGGATTTTTTGTGCTTCTACAGGTTGGCCCTGGATCAAACGACGATAGCCTACGGTTGAACCTTCACCATATGGAACCCAACGTCCGTTGATCTCGACTTCAATTTTGAATCCAGAAATACGTTGCCCTTTAGCAATATCTTCTTTTAGTTCAACGACATCAAAGCGTCTCTTTTGTCCCAAATCGACTGTGAAGCTACCAGTTGTAGCATCATTTGAAAGTGCCCAGCTGGTATCGTCTTTACCATCAGTCAGGTGGCTTTCCTTGTAGAGATGGTTCTGACGAGTAGAACTTGCTGTGACAGTCGCTCCTTTGGCAAAGTCAGTCGCATACATTTGGTCTAGGGTCGCCTTGAATTCTTTCAAGCGAGCCACGTCAGCATCTGCGAATTTACCTTCTTTGTTTGGTGGAATGTTGAGAAGAAGTGGCGTTCCACGACCAACAGACTTGAAGTAGATATCCATCAATTCTTTGAGGGATTTTGGTTGCTGGTTATCGTGGTAGAACCAACCAGAACGGATTGAAACGTCTGCTTCTCCTACAGAGTACATATCTCCGTCAGGGTCACCGTGGTTAAGGTATTCGTTCTTAACATTTTCGGTGATGTTTGCTTTCTTGACCTTATGCCATACAGGGTCACCGGCGATACCACGCTCATTTCCAATCCAACGGACACTTGTTGGTTCGGCAGAGAAGATAGCGATATCTCCTTCAGCTTCCTTGATGTATTTGAACCACTCATCAAAAGTATAGGTTACTTTTTGGGCACCGCTACCGCGTGCTCCATCCATCCAGACTTCGATAAATTTACCCTTATTACCGTATTTTGGATTACCAAGGATTTCTTTTAGTTGATTGAGGTAGTATTCGTTGTATTCTTTTTGAGTAGCTACCTTATATTTAGGGCTATTAACATCCCATGGTGATAGGTAAACACCCATGTTCATATCGTATTTAGTAGCCGATTTAGAGATTTCTTCTAGAAGGTCACCTTTTCCATCTTTCCATGGGCTTGCAGCTACGGTATGATTTGTATATTTAGATGGGTAAATAACGAAACCATCGTGGTGTTTGACAACCATAATAGTTCGTTTAAAACCAGTTTCCTTTAGAGTACGGATCCATTGGTCTGTATCTAAGTTAGTTGGATTGAAGTTTTTAGGATCCTCATTTCCATGTCCCCATTCAGAATTAGTATAAGTATTCATACCATAGTGGATGAAGGCAGCTAATTCTTCCTTGTGATAATCAAGTTGAGCCTTGCTTGGAAGCGGACCGTGATTTCCGATTTCTGTTTCTTTATCTTCTGGGTGAGCAGCAGGTAAAACATTTGAAGTCGGATTAGAGCTATCAGAGATTTTTTCGTATTCAAAGACGACATCATTCACACCCTTGTGCTGGATGCTGGCTTCTAAGCGTGGAGTGATCGCGCGGTAGCCTGCGATTTCTTTTGCTTCAAAAGTGTTTACAAAGGGAACCTCGTATTCTTTTCCGTCATTATTATCAGTAACAACATCTGATAATTCTTGCTCTGAGCCTTTCAAGCGATAATGAATGGCAAATGAACCTTTATTCACTTTATAAACCACCTTGATGACCCGTGTTCCTGGAGCTGTTTTGCTGACGACGTTGTAGGTCCACTCATCTTTGAGTTGTTTGTTGATTTCGACGCCATCAATAGAGACAATCTGGTATTTCTCTTGATTTTTTGTATAGAAGTCGGTCTTAGCGATTTCTTTTTTGAAGTCATAATCAAAAGCTGTTCCAACTTCAGTTTTTTCAACAAAAGTATCATCAGTTTTGATTGGATTACCAGTTTCATCTACGTGTTGAACCACTACACGTCCGTAATCGATTCCTTTAATGAGTGTCGCAACACCATTTTCATCGAAAGAATATTGATTTTCACCAATAACAGCAGTTTTATTTCTGAACATTTCTCCTTCAGGAGTAAAGTAATATCGTTTCCCGTTATCACCTTGGTACCAACCTTTGATACCATATTTTGCGATAATATCTTTTACCCATTTGACTTGCTCAGGTGAGAGGACGATCCCACCACCGAAACGATCTTTGTCAGGGATGCCGTTTTCGATTGTGCCATGTTGGTGAACACCGACTACTTTACCATCACCGTTGATAATACCAGCACCTGAAAGGCCTGAAACAGAAGTCATATGATAGGTGATGCCTTTTGAGCCTTTATTATCATAATTATCAACAGATTTCACGACACCATCAGCCTTGTAAAGTTGACCAGCTACAATTGGTTTTTTGAGCTCAGGTGAGCTTGAATCAGTCGGATATCCAATCGTGCTAACAGGATCTCCTGGTTGATATGTTTTGTTTTCTGCCAAGGGAACAAAGGTAGCAGCTTTATTTGGACTAGCGATTTGAAGAGGAACAGGTGCTACAACAGCAGCCAAGTCATTTTGATATCCTTTTCCAAATTCTTTCTTGTTCCAAAAATGAATATCTTCTTCTTTGAAAAGAGTAGTATTACCCGTTACAGGTTGAGAATTGCGAACAGCAGAATTGGAACCGAGGTTATAGTAAAACTTAGCAGAATCTCCACCTCGAATATGTCCTTCTTTTGTATCACGGTCTGATTCTAAAAAGTTGTGAGCGACAGTCAAGATGACATTTGGTGCTACAAAAATACCAGAACCAGACACGATATAGCGTTGAGAACCACCATTGTAAATAGTGTAAATCATACTAGCAGCAGTAGCAGGTTGTCCCTCATAAGGGACGTGCTTCAAATCTAGACCACCGTTGATAATCGCACGATTACCATTTTCAACTTCTTTTGGAAGTTCTTCCTTGTTTTTTAGAATGCTTTCTGTCTCAACTTTAGGGCTATCCTTCTTGTCTACGATTGCTGAAGTATCTATGTTTTTTACGGGCGTATCAGGATAAGCTTGATCGTGGATTTCTTCAGGAAGTAAGTCAGTAGTCGTAGTCTTAGTATCTGCTACAGATTTTTCTTCTGCTGGTTTAACAGTTTTCTCTGCTTGCTGTGACTTTTGAGGTGTAGAGATTACAGGACTTTCATTTTTGATTTCTGGTTTAGTTTTTTCAGCCTCGGCCAATTTTTCTATGTTTGGTTGAGAACTTGTAGCTTCAATTTTTGCTTCGTCAGCTAGTGCTGTTCCAGATGCAAAAAAAGCGAGACCAACCATAACCGAAGCAACACCAACGGTTAATTTTCTGATGCTAAAAGTTTGCCCTTTTTCAAAAAGGTATCGATTCATAATGTACTCCTAGTTTGAATAAAGACAGTCAGCTACTGTCTGAGCCCAAGTATGACTTGGAAACGATTTTCTTTAATGATAGTTAATTTGTGCAATAGTTTGAGTATAACCTTCCTCCTATTTAAGCGCTTTCATCTTAAGATAAAAAAATTTAAATTGCCATCTTAATCTTTAAAATGACCCAAAAACCTTAATATAACAAATATACTAAATTATTCCAAGAAATGCAATAGAGAAATGTAAGAAAATCAATCTAACTTAAAGAAATTCATTTGCTTTTTAAAGAAAAAATACATCCTTTCAAAAATTAAACTAAATGAAAGGATGTATTCAAAAAATCAGAGTAATTTTTGTATGGCCTCTTCAATTTGTTGTGGGTCTGTTTTGGAAGAGAAGCGTTCAAAGACTTGCCCATCTCGACCGATGAGAAATTTAGCGAAATTCCATTCGATTCGTTTTCCTAGTGGACCAGATTCCTGGTCTTTCAACCAAACATAGAGGGGATCTGCCTCCTTACCGTTGACCTTGATTTTGGCAAAACGTGGGAAGGTGGTTTGATAGTGTAGGCTACAGAAGGCGTTGATTTCTTCTGCGTTACCTGGTGCTTGTCCCATAAACTGATTGCAAGGGAAGTCTAAAATCTCAAAACCTTGTTCTTGATAGCAATCATAGAGTTCTTGGAGACCTTGGTACTGGGGTGTTAAACCACATCCAGTAGCAGTGTTGACAACCAAGAGAACTTTCCCACGATAGGCATCTAGTGAGATTTCTTGATTGTCTTGATTCAAGACTGAAAAATCGTATAGTGAAGTCATTACTTGCTTTTCTCCTTCTGTTTGGTGTTTTTAGGAGTTTTTTCCTCCTGTAGGGATAGAAAGCCGTAGGTCAGGGTTCCAAAAATGCTACCGATAATCAGGCCATACATCAGGAAAGGAACACTTTTATAGAATTGCATGAGCAACTTCCCAAAATCTGAAAAGGACATTTGCTGAACGAAGACTTTATGAAAG
Source organism: Streptococcus mitis (assembly GCF_005144795.1). GTDB lineage: Bacteria > Bacillota > Bacilli > Lactobacillales > Streptococcaceae > Streptococcus > Streptococcus mitis_BB. The sequence continues at coordinate 102,267 of NZ_SWFJ01000003.1, forward strand.
ATGAGTAGGGTAAAGAGGCCAATCTGAAGTCCGATAAACACAATCCAGCTTCGGAATTTGATTTGGGCTTTGCTGTAGGTTTTGAGGATAATTTCTGACTTGTCATCTTTTTCCAGATGGAGTTCTTTGACGGCTCTTTGAGTTTTTAAGGTAATGAAAAAAATGAGTCCAGAGTAAACGTAGGGCATGGCATAGCGAACGGCTTCTATGAAGCGTCCAAATAACAGATAAAACAAGAAGAGGAAGAAGGAAGAATAAACGATTTGAACCATAGAACGGGCACAAGCCTTGTAGATAATCTCTTGTCGGCATTCATCAAAAGGGCCTTGGATATGAAAGAGATTTCGAAGTAAGCGAGTGGTGAAGTCTTCTTTTTTCATGCTGATAACCTCCTAAATGAGCGGTTTTTGATTGACTTCTTTAACGAGTTGATAGAAAGTATAGAAGTAAATCAAGCTAAAAGTGCTACAAATTGTTAGAAATACTAGGTATCTCCAATCTGCAGAACTCCTTAAAAGTTGTGGGAAGGATACGAGGATAAAACAGAGAGATACGTTTAGAAGGCGTATTTTTTGGGATTGGATTTTCTGAAGTCTTTGTCCCTTATTCAACAAAGGAAGAAATAAAAGGAAGATAATCAAGAAAGGACGTGTAATTTGTCCAGAAACTAGGAAAAAGGTAATAAAGATACTGACAAAGATGTGACTGATTAGTAAAGTTAGTAATGATTTCATAGGTACCTCCTAATCCTCATCTTGATCCTTCTTAGCTTTTGCAATGCGACGGGAGATGAGGAACTGTATGCTCGCTCCGAAGAAAATAGAACCGAGAATGCTTGATACACCATTTCTTATAGTGAGGAGAGAATGAAAATAGTCCTGACCTTCACCTATGAGTATATGGAGAAGAGGAGTTATAAAAAACATCCATAGACCAAAGAACAAACCTGCTTTAAGACCTGGGTAGTATAGTTGCTTACTTTCTTTCTCGCTCAGCATATCTGGATCAATAGCTGTAATCCCTGTTTTTTTCATTTGGTAGGTGACATAGCCAGCAGCGATGAGGGCAATCACTAAAATCAGAGGAGGATAGATTAGAGCCACTTCTTGAGGGTATTTATAGACCAGAAGGAGTGGAATAAGATTTCCGAAAATCATCAGATAAAAGAGGATGATAAAGACTTGGTTCCCAATACGATCGGCCTCACGCCGTTTGTATTCGTCAAGGGGACCAGAAATACCGTATGTGCGTTTAATAAGTTTTTCCGTGAAGGTTTCTTTTTTCATGAGTTGGCTCCTTTTTTAAAAGTTATCCTCCCAAAAGAGACTGTTGAGGTCAGTTTGGAGGCTGCGGGCGAGATTGAGACAGAGTTCCAGTGTTGGATTGTACTTGTCGTTCTCAATCATATTGATGGTTTGTCTCGAGACACCGATATCCTTGGCGAGTTCGAGCTGGGAAATGCCTAGTTCCTTGCGAAATTCTTTCACACGATTCATCTGTTCTCCTTTCTGATTTATGTCGTATATATTTGACTATATTATATTCTTCTATGAAATAGATGTCAAGCATATTTGACATATTTCTTAAAGAAATCTTACTTTTTTTGACCTATTTGTCTGACTAGTGCAAGCTATTCGGATTTGTGGTAAAATAGATAGGATATGACAAAAGAATTTCATCATGTAACGGTCTTACTCCACGAAACGATTGATATGCTCGACGTAAAGCCTGACGGTATCTACGTTGATGCGACTTTGGGTGGAGCGGGCCATAGCGAATATTTATTAAGTAAATTAAGTGAAAAAGGCCATCTCTATGCCTTTGACCAGGACCAGAATGCTATTGACAACGCGCAAAAACGTTTGGCACCCTATATCGAAAAAGGGATGGTAACCTTTATCAAGGATAATTTCCGTCATTTACAGGCACGTTTGCGCGAAGCTGGTGTTCAGGAAATTGATGGAATTTGTTATGACTTGGGAGTGTCTAGTCCTCAATTGGATCAGCGTGAGCGTGGTTTTTCTTATAAAAAGGATGCGCCACTGGACATGCGGATGAATCAGGAAGCTAGTCTGACAGCCTATGAAGTGGTGAACCACTATGACTATCATGACTTGGTTCGAATTTTCTTCAAGTATGGAGAGGACAAATTCTCTAAACAGATTGCGCGTAAGATTGAACAAGCACGTGAAGTCAAGCCAATCGAGACAACGACTGAGTTGGCTGAGATTATCAAGTCGGCTAAGCCTGCCAAGGAGCTCAAGAAAAAGGGTCACCCTGCTAAACAGATTTTCCAGGCTATTCGAATTGAAGTTAATGATGAACTGGGAGCAGCAGATGAGTCCATCCAGCAGGCTATGGAGATGTTGGCTCTAGATGGTAGAATTTCAGTGATTACCTTTCATTCTTTAGAAGACCGCTTGACCAAGCAATTGTTCAAGGAGGCTTCAACAGTGGAAGTTCCCAAAGGTTTGCCTTTCATCCCAGATGATCTCAAGCCCAAGATGGAATTGGTGTCCCGTAAGCCAATCTTGCCAAGTGCAGAAGAATTAGAAGCTAATAACCGCTCGCATTCAGCTAAGTTGCGCGTGGCCAGAAAAATTCACAAGTAAGAGGGGAAAAGATGGTAGAAAGAATCGAAAAAACAAGCCAGTCGCTGCAAACCAAGTTTAAGAGATTTTCACGAGTAGAGAAGGCATTTTATCTTTCGATTGCTTTGACTACAACTGTTTTAGCGATTAGCGTTGTGTTTATGCAGACAAAGCTATTACAAGTTCAGAATGAATTGACCAAGGTTAATGCTCAGATAGAAGAAAAGAAGACAGAACTAGATGATGCCAAGCAAGAGGTTAATGAATTGATTCGTTCAGAACGTTTGAAAGAAATTGCAAACTCGAAGGATTTGCAGTTGAATAACGAAAATATCCGAACAGCGGAGTAAGATATGAAACAATTGAAAGAAAAAATTATCCGTTTTGCAGTTCGTAATCGTAAATCACCAGAAGAAAATCGCCGAAGAGTAGGGAAGAGTCTAAGTTTATTGGCAGTCGTACTCTTCGCTGTCTTTTTGGTCAACTTTGCGGTCATTATTGGAACGGGTAGTAAATTTGGTAAAGACTTGGTCAAAGAGGCTAAGAAGGTTCACCAGACAACGAAGACCATTCCGGCGAAACGAGGAACCATCTATGATCGAAATGGAACGCCAATAGCAGAAGATGCGACTTCTTACAATGTGTATGCTGTTATTGACAAGACCTACAAGTCGGCTACTGGGAAAGTTCTTTATGTAGAAGATTCACAATTTAGTAAAGTTGCAGAAATTTTTCATAAATACCTGGAGATGGATGAGTCCTATGTGACAGAACAACTTGCTCAGCCCAATCTGAAACAGGTATCGTTTGGTACAAAAGGAAATGGTATTACTTATGCCAATATGATGGCTATTAAAAATGACCTCAAGACTGCTGGTGTGGAGGGGGTTGATTTTACAACTAGTCCTAACAGGAGTTATCCGAATGGTCAGTTTGCTTCATCATTTATTGGTCTAGCTCAACTTCATGAAAATGAAGATGGTAGCAAGAGTTTATTAGGGACATCTGGTTTAGAGAGTTCTCTAAATAGAATCCTTGCGGGAACAGATGGGATTATCACTTACGAAAAAGATCGTCTGGGAAATATTGTACCAGGTACAGAGCAAGCTTCTCAACAAACTGTAGACGGGAAGGATGTTTATACCACTCTTTCAAGTCCCTTGCAGTCCTTCATGGAAACACAGATGGATGCATTTCAAGAAAAGGTAAAAGGCAAGTACATGACAGCTACCTTGGTCAGTGCTAAGACAGGTGAAATCCTCGCTACTACTCAAAGACCTACCTTTAATGCAGACACTAAGGATGGTATCACTAAAGACTTTGTTTGGCGCGATATCCTCTATCAGAGTAACTATGAGCCAGGATCAACCATGAAGGTGATGATGTTGGCAGCAGCTATTGATAATAAGACTTTCCCTGGTGGAGAATACTTTAACAGTAGCGAGTTGAAACTGGCAGATGCAACCATTCGAGATTGGGACGTTAACGAAGGTTTGACAAGTGGTGGAACGATGACCTTTTCTCAAGGTTTTGCCCACTCTAGTAATATCGGGATGACCTTGCTCGAGCAGAAAATGGGAGATGCGACTTGGCTGGATTATCTCAATCGCTTTAAGTTTGGGGTGCCGACGCGTTTTGGTCTGACTGATGAGTATTCAGGTCAATTGCCTGCAGATAATATTGTTAATATTGCCATGAGTGCATTTGGTCAGGGGATTTCTGTAACGCAGACCCAGATGCTACGTGCTTTTACAGCCATTGCCAATGATGGTGTTATGTTAGAGCCGAAATTTATCAGTGCCCTTTATGACCCTAATGACCAATCTGTTCGTAAATCTCAAAAAGAGGTTGTCGGAAATCCTGTATCGAAAGAAGCGGCATCAGTCACGCGTGACCATATGGTTATGGTTGGAACAGACCCTACATATGGAACCATGTATAACCACAGTACAGGCAAGGCAACTGTCAATGTTCCAGGTCAGAATGTGGCCCTTAAATCAGGAACTGCGCAGATTGCGGATGAGAAAAATGGTGGTTACCTTACAGGTTCAACCAACTACATTTTCTCAGTTGTTTCCATGCACCCAGCGGAGAATCCAGACTTTATCCTCTATGTAACGGTTCAACAACCTGAGCATTATTCAGGTATTCAACTTGGAGAGTTTGCCAATCCAATTCTTGAAAGAGCCTCAGCTATGAAAGAATCACTTAATCTGCAGTCAACTGCTAAGAATTTGGAGCAGTTTAGTAAGACTACAAGTTATGCAATGCCTGCAACTAAGGATTACACGCCGGGTGATTTAGCAGAGGAATTACGACGTAACCTTGTTCAACCAATCGTTATTGGAACAGGAACTAAGATTAAAGATAGTTCTGTTTCTGAAGGGAATAATTTGGAAGCCAATCAGCAAATCTTAATCCTATCTGATAAGCTTGAAGAAATGCCGGATATGTATGGATGGACACAGGAAAATGTTCAAGCATTTGCCAAATGGTTGAACATTGAAATAGAGTGGGATGGTACAGGTAAAACGGTTCAAAAACAGAGTGTTCGTGCCAATACTGCCATCAAAGATATTAAAAATTTGAAAGTAACTTTAGGAGATTAACATGATTAGTTCCATTAGTGCTGGAATTCTTAGCTTTTTATTAACAGTTATTGGTATTCCAGCCTTTATCCAATTTTATCGAAAAGCCCAGATTACTGGCCAGCAGATGCATGAGGATGTCAAGCAGCATCAGGCAAAAGCTGGAACTCCAACCATGGGGGGACTTGTTTTCCTCGTTGTTGCAGTTGTGGTGAGTTTCCTCGTCGCTCTTTTTTCAAAACAATTGACCAACAACGTTGGTATGATTTTGTTTATTTTGGTCTTGTATGGCTTGGTTGGTTTTTTAGATGACTTCCTCAAGGTCTTCCGTAAAATCAATGAGGGCCTTAATCCCAAACAGAAATTGGCTCTTCAGCTGCTAGGTGGCGTCATTTTCTACCTTTTTTATGAGCGTGGGGGCGATATGCTCTCTGTCTTTGGTTACCAAGTGCATCTAGGGATTTTCTATATTATCTTCGCTCTTTTCTGGCTAGTCGGTTTTTCAAACGCAGTGAACTTGACAGATGGTATTGACGGTTTAGCGAGTATTTCCGTTGTGATTAGCTTGTCTGCTTATGGAGTTATTGCCTATGTGCAAGGTCAAATGGATATCCTTCTAGTGATTTTTGCCATGATTGGTGGTTTGCTTGGTTTCTTTGTCTTTAACCATAAGCCTGCTAAGGTCTTTATGGGAGATGTGGGAAGTTTGGCCCTAGGTGGAATGTTGGCAGCTATCTCGATGGCCCTCCACCAAGAATGGACTCTCTTGATTATTGGAATTGTTTATGTCTTTGAAACAACTTCAGTTATGATGCAAGTCAGTTATTTCAAACTGACAGGTGGTAAACGTATTTTCCGTATGACGCCTGTACATCACCATTTTGAGCTTGGAGGATTGTCTGGTAAAGGAAATCCTTGGAGCGAGTGGAAGGTTGATTTCTTCTTTTGGGGAGTGGGGCTTCTAGCAAGTCTCTTGACGCTAGCCTTTTTATATCTACTGTAAAAAAATAATCCTTTATTGACAAAGAAATCAGGATGAAGCTTATCTTCATCCTGATTTTTGTGTGGTTAAACGTTAGTTTGATTCATCCTTTTTACTCTTAAGTAGAAAAGTTGCTGTTAGGACTAGACTCAATCCTGACAAGAATAGTAGTGGATTGGATGTTTCACCAGTAGCTGGAAGTTGTTCTTTAGGAGAATCATTTACAGATTGAACAAGGTCTGGACTAGATGAAACTTGCTCAGAGCTATTGGCTAATGGTTTGATATCTGTTTCACTTGGTTTTTGCTCTGCAGTAGTTGATGCTCCATTAGCTTGATAAACGACTGCATAGGTGCTGAAATGACTAGTCGTAAATTCTGCCATTCCCTCGCGAATAGTAAAATCGAGTGCCTGTAACTCTTTTGATGGAGTTAGGTAGTAAACATTTTCGACAGCAGAGGAAATAGGCAAGCGAACCAAGACAGCTCCTTTTGGTTGCAAACTCTGGTCTGTTGGATTTTTAAGGTGAAGATCGTAAGCATCATAGGTCTTACCAAATAGTTCTTGAGCTAATACACGTCTGCTAGAAATGTGAGAAATTCCCTCTAAGTCAGTCGCACCTCCAATAATTTCAACTTTAGTCTTTTCATCTTTTAAGATACGAAGTTTATATTCAGGAACAGAAACCGTAGGCGCTTGCTCTTGTCCTGCTGTGCCGATAGGCTTCGTGTACTCAGGAATAGAAACAGTAAGTAGTTGTTCTAGTCCCGCTGTCCCGACAGGCTTCGTGTACTCAGGAATAGAAATAGTAGGCGCTTGTTCTTGTCCTGCTGTACCGATAGATTTAGTGTATTCAGGAACAGAAACAGTAGGTATTTGTTCTATTCCTGCTGTGCCGATAGGTTTAGTATATTCAGGGATAGAAACGGTAGGTGGCTGTTCTAGTCCCATTGTGCCGATAGGTTTAGTATACTCAGGAATAGAAACGGTAGGTGGCTGTTCTAGTCCCATTGTGCCGATAGGTTTAGTATACTCAGGAATAGAAACTGTAGGTGGTTGTTCCAGTCCCGCTGTCCCGACAGGTTCAGTGTACTCAGGAATAGAAACCGTAGGCGCTTGTTCTTGTCCCACTGTTCCGATAGGCTTAATATATTCAGGGATAGAAACGGTAGGTGTTTGTTCTAGTCCTGCTGTGCCGATAGGCTTAGTGTATTCAGGAATTTCTACAATAGGAGCAGGGTCATCTCCCTTGCTTGTAGTTGGCTGCTGATTCTCAACCTTCTTCTCATCCTTTTTGGTAAAGACAGCTACTACAGAATTGCTTGTCGTATTTCCCTGGATAGAATAAGCTTCTATCGCATTTCCAACTTTTCGATTGGTTTCGTCAGGGATAGGGATTTGTACCTGATTATCTTGGATTGATAAGACAGTCTGATCTCCAGTCGTAACTAGATGATTATCGTCTATCCTGCGTAAAACGAGTGGATCTTTGATGCCTGGGAAGGTCACAGCGATGGCTTCCCAATCTCCAGCTGGAAGAGTTAAAGAGATGTTTTTATCCCCTTCCTTAAGTGGTGCGATACTTGGACTATCCAAGCTTACAGCTGGAGCTTTAATCACATCAAATGAATCTAGAGAAATTTTCTTGCGACCTGCTGGTGAATTTGGATCAACTTTCAATGTCAAAATATGATTACCATCGGTCAGATTAGTAAATTCTCCAATTAAGGTTGCCTTTTGGGTAGCGCCAGCTGTGTAGAAATCTAGACTTGGCATTTCTTTGCCATCTAGTGTCACGAGAGCTTTTCCAAGAGCGGAGGTTTTGAGTCCGTAAATTCGAATACCTGTTCCAGTAAATGGAATGGTTGCCTGAGCTTCTGAAGCAGTACTTGGGTCACTGTTATTGATGTCCGCATATTTTTCTGTGCTCTTATATAATTCAGTATCGCTCCAATCTTTGAATTGAGATCCGTATTGAATGCGAGAGTCACGGTCATCCATTTTTTCAATAGTTGTTCCTTGTCCAGGCAAAACTTTAAAGTAGTCTAAGGAAATTTTGGAACGTTCACTTCCACGGTGTTTATGCTCTTGTTTTACAGTGATAGTCATCACATGAGCACCATCTGACAATCCTGTGAAGCGACCGATAAGGCTACCTTTTTCAGTTGCACCTGCAGTATAGAAGTCCAGTTCACCGACTGATTTACCATCGATTTTGACTTCAGCGATTCCCAATTGAGATGATTTGAGACCATAGATTTCAATGCCAACACCATTGAAAGGAATGGTTGCTGTCGCATCTTTATCTGTATAGTTACCTAGTGAAAGGTCGGCAAACTTCTCTGTTCCTCCAAATAATTCTGAGTCTGCCCAGTTTCCAAATGCAGAACCGTATTGGATTCGGCTATCACGGTCATCCATCAATTGGTTATAGGTTTCGACATTGGCCTTTTCGGATACCTGTGTAGAAACATTACCCAGCATAGCCTTAACAGTATAAGTGTAGGCGAGTTGAGGGTCGAGTGAACGGTCGATAAAATGGGTTTGATTGGTCACAAATTCTCTGCTTGCAGAGGTTTGGCCAGATTCGTCTTTCACTTGTCTTTGGATAACATAGTGGGTAGCGCCTTCTACTTGGTTGAAGGTAAGTTCGGCAGTGACGCCATTTTGTCTAACTGCTGTCAGACTGGTTACACGACCAGGGAAATGTTCAAAGGTAATGACATCACCTTTTTGTGTTGCCAGTTGAATGCGGCCATCTTTAAGAACAGTTGCTTTGACAGATTTGCCATTAACCTTAACCTGACTGGCTTCGATATTTGGATAATCTACAACTAGGTCTCCACCGACATTTGAAAGGAAGGACAAGCTTTGCAAGTTTTTATCTTTCCACTTCATGCTGACTTCAAAGTTACCACGGGCAACCAGACCAGAAACCTGACCGTCTTTCCAAGCATCTGGAAGGGCTGGCAATGGTGCAATGTAGCCAGTGTGTGATTGGAGAAGCATTTCTGCAATCCCACTGGTTGCTCCAAAGTTTCCATCGATTTGGAAAGGTGCGTGCGTATCCCAAAGGTTTTCAAGAGTTGAATATTTGAGCTGTTCAGCGAGCAAGCGATGAGCACGGTTACCGTCTAAGAGACGAGCCCAGAGGTTGATTTTATTGGCCTTAGACCAACCAGTACCACCATCTCCGCGATGGTTCAAAGTTGCACGCGCAGCTTCTAAGTATTCAGCCTGATCCTTGCTAAAGAGTGTACCTGGGAAGAGGCCAACTAAGTGGGAAACGTGGCGGTGGTTATTTTCAATCCCTTCATTAGTGAATTGTGGACTGTCTTCCTCGTACCATTCCTTGATGCGTCCCTCTTTGTTGATGTGAAGTGGTTTGAGTTTGTCAAATTTAGCCTTGACCTCTGTAACTAAGTCTTTGTCGACATTCAGATGGTTGGCGACTTCCATGTAGTCATGGAATAGCTGCCAGACTAGTGATTGGTCAAAGGTATTTCCAATGGTAATAGTACCGTGTTCAGGTGAATAGGATGGAGAAGATACCCAACGGTCGCTGGCCTGGTCATAGTGTAAGAAGGAATTCCAGAACTTAGCTGTTTCCTTGAGCATTGGATAGATCTTTTCTTTGAGATAAGTCTCATCCTTGGTGAATTTATAGTAGTCATAGACGTTCTGCATCATCCAGGCATTAGCTGCTGGCGACCAACCCCAATAGTAATTCCAACCAGGAGTAGTCCAGCCAAATGGTGTCGCCTGAGTATGAACCAGCCAGCCATTTTCTTGTCCATCTTTGGATTCGATACCGGCGTATTCCTTAGCAGCGATACGGCCATAGTAACGCATATCGTCAATGTAATTGATCATTGGCTTGGCTGTTTCAGCTAGATTACTCATGTAGGCTGGCCAATAGTTCATTTGCAAATTGACATTGAGGTGGTAGTCAGCGTTCCAAGGTGGATTGTCTACGGCATTCCAGACTCCTTGTAGGTTGGCAGGAAGGGCATCTGTCCGATCACGAGACGAACTAATCAATAAATAACGTCCGTATTGGAAGAAAAGTTCTTCCAGTTTTTGCCCTTTTGTTGGGTTATAGGTTTGAAGGGCCTCTTTTGTTGTTTGAGCAGTATTGCTTCCACCTAGGTTTAGTTTAACTCGGTTAAAGAGACTTTGATAGTCTTTGATATGGTCCTTTTTAAGTGTCTCGTAGTCTTTGCTCTTAGCTGCTTCGACAATCCCTTTAACTGTTTTTTCGAGGTCAATGTCTTTGCGATAGTTTGTTTTAGGATTTTGAGCAAAGTTAGTCTTGGCACTGAGTAAAAGCGTAGCATAGCTGGCCCCTGTGACCGTTAAACTATCCTCATGAACAGTAACTTTTCCGTCCGTTTTAATTCCTAGATAGGATGCAAACTGGAGGCCATTATCTTTGACTGTACCTTTTAGTAGGATACCATTTGGGTCTGTCGTAACATGGCCACTCTTGTAGTTAGAATACTCCGCTGAGTAGTTTCCGTTAGCAAGTAAATCTTCTGTTAAGCTATTCCAAACTGTAAAATCAAGTTTTTTGTCCCCTTTTTGGGTCAAGTGAGTAACAGTAACATCATCAGGGTAACTTGAGAAGGTTTCTCTTTTAAAGGTCGTTCCATCTTGGGTGTAAGAAGTGGTTGTAGTGGCTTCTGTGATATCCAAACCACGGTGATAATCTGTTACCGTATCCAGACCTTTTTTCTGGTTATTGAAAACCATGGATACATCACCAAAGGCTAAATAACGTCCATATTGGGAATTGTTTGGACCAACTAGATTTCGCTCGGCTAATCGTTTGGCTTTTTGGCGGTCTCCATCCTCGAGAGCCTTACGAATTTCTGCTAAAATTTTATACCGTTCTTGATAGTTTCCTCCATTATAGTCGGTACTGTCGGGACGCGGTCCACCTGACCAAAGAGTTTTTTCGTTGTATTGGATTCTCTCCTCTCCGATGAGACCAAAAACCTTAGCACCCATTTCACCATTCCCAACTGGGAGTGCTTGTTTTTCCCAGCCATCATAGGAAGGAGCTGTTGGTCGATCATAGTTTAGCTGATAGTTGCTTTGTTCTGTCACAGGTAGTTCTTGTTTTTCGGTTTCCTTATTTTCATTAGATTTTACAATAGCCTCAGTACTGGCTTGATTAGTTGTAGCAGAAGTAATATCAGCCTCAGCGGGTCTGCTTTCAGAAGCACTATTATCGGCTAGAACTGGTTTTGTATGATCAATTGCTTCGCTTGGCTGTGTGTGCTCGGTTGATTCAGTTGTTTTCGTAACGGTATCTGTCTTAGCTGTAGTTTTCTCTAGTGTAGACTCATTTTGCTTTACTTCAATAGTATCAGCTGAGACGGTATGACTAGCTAGAAAAACCGCTCCAAGCAAAACAGAGGCTGTGCCAACTGTTAGCTTTCGAATACTGTAGCGACAGGATTTCTCCCTAAATAAATTTCCCATAGAAATCTCCTCTCATTTATTGTAAGCGCATTCATTTTTTCTTAAAAAAATATAATGCCCTATTTACAGTCTGATATAGACCGATTTTATTCATACCATTTTAATATAACAAATAAAACCAGAGAAAGCAAGGGATTTTCATATGAAGTTATAGTTTTATATAATGTCACTGGAAACTGATTAGACAAGTAGTCAAAGATACGAATGTATAAGGCGACTATGTATTGGTATCGTCTTGAAAGCGTAAAACAAACTGGTCAGGGTGGCTAGTTTATGGTATAATGAAAGAGACTCAAAAAGAAACAGGAGAAATATGATGGATTTACTATTAGCAATTGTATTGATTGTGCTAGCTTTTCTAGGAGGAGCTCTTGGAGGAATGTACTTGGTTCGTAAGCAAATTGAAAAAGAATTCGCTGACAACCCACGTTTGAATGCTGAAGCAGTTCGTACTCTTTTGAGTGCAAATGGTCAAAAACCAAGCGAAGCTAAGGTACAACAAGTTTACCACCAAATCATCCGCCAACAAAAGGCAGCCCTTGCTAACAATAAAAAGAAAAAATAAATAAGGAAAAGTCTGGGATGAAAGTTCCAGACTTCTCACTATGTTGGCTAAGGGTTTAGGAATGAGACTTTTTCCTTGCATTCTATTGATATTTGATTATGATTAAGAGAGATAGTTATTGATTAGGCTGTCATTCAGTTCATAAGGATGAATAATCATAATGAACTATCAATCAGAAAAAAGACTAGAAAGAAGACTGTATGGATAATCGACCAATTGGTTTTTTGGATTCGGGTGTCGGGGGCTTGACCGTTGTGCGCGAGCTCATGCGTCAGCTTCCCCATGAAGAAATCGTCTATATTGGGGATTCGGCACGGGCGCCTTACGGGCCCCGTCCTGCTGAGCAAATTCGTAAATATACTTGGCAGTTGGTCAACTTTCTTTTGACCAAGGATGTCAAAATGATTGTCATTGCTTGTAATACTGCGACTGCGGTCGTCTGGGAAGAAATCAAGGCTCAACTAGATATTCCGGTCTTGGGTGTGATTTTGCCAGGGGCTTCAGCAGCCATCAAGTCCAGCCAAGGTGGGAAAATCGGAGTGATTGGAACACCCATGACAGTACAATCAGACATCTACCGTCAGAAAATCCATGATTTGGATCCGGACTTACAGGTGGAGAGTTTGGCCTGTCCCAAGTTTGCTCCCTTGGTTGAGTCAGGTGCCCTGTCAACCAGTGTCACCAAGAAAGTGGTCTATGAAACCCTGCGTCCCTTGGTTGGAAAGGTGGATAGCCTGATTTTGGGTTGTACCCATTATCCACTCCTCAGACCTATTATTCAAAATGTCATGGGGCCCAAGGTTCAGCTCATCGATAGTGGAGCAGAGTGTGTACGAGATATCTCAGTCTTACTTAATTATTTTGAAATCAATCGTGGTCGCGATGCTGGACCACTCCATCACCGTTTTTACACAACAGCCAGCAGCCAAAGTTTTGCACAAATTGGTGAAGAATGGCTGGAAAAAGAGATTTATGTGGAGCATGTAGAATTATGACAAATAAAATTTATGAATATAAGGATGACCAGGACTGGTATGTCGGCTCATATAGTATTTTTGGTGGTGTCCGGACATTGACTGATGAAGACTTGGATTTTCCTCTATTTGAGTTTGCCCAAAGATTTCGAGATGAGGAACAAGGTTTTCCTATTTCTGTGATTGTTTTACGCTATGGTTCTCTCTACCGTTTATTGTCTTTTGTGGTAGATATCCTCAACCAAGAAATGGGACGAAATCTGGAAGTCATCCAACGTCAGGGAGCTTTTCTCTTGATTGAAAATGGGCAACTCCTGCATGTAGCATTGCCTAAAGAAGGGGTCAATGTTCATGATTTCTTTGAGACAAGCAAGGTCAGAGAAACCTTATTGATTGCGACTCGTAACGAGGGCAAGACCAAGGAATTCCGAGCTATCTTTGACAAGCTAGGCTACGATGTGGAAAATCTTAATGACTATCCTGACTTGCCTGAAGTAGCTGAAACAGGCATGACCTTCGAAGAAAATGCCCGTCTCAAGGCAGAAACCATTTCTCAATTAACGGGCAAGATGGTTTTGGCAGATGACTCTGGTCTCAAAGTCGATGTCCTTGGTGGCTTGCCAGGTGTATGGTCAGCTCGTTTTGCAGGAGTGGGAGCTACTGACCGTGAAAACAATGCCAAACTCTTGCACGAATTGGCCATGGTCTTTGAACTCAAGGACCGCTCGGCTCAATTCCATACAACCCTAGTCGTAGCCAGCCCAAACAAGGAAAGCTTGGTTGTTGAAGCAGACTGGCCTGGCTACATTAACTTTGAACCTAAGGGTGAAAATGGCTTCGGCTATGACCCTCTCTTCCTTGTAGGAGAGACAGGCAAGTCCTCAGCTGAATTAACCCTTGAAGAAAAAAATAGTCAATCTCACCGTGCCTTAGCTGTTAAGAAACTTTTGGAGGTATTTCCATCATGGCAAAGCAAACCATCATTGTAATGAGCGATTCTCATGGCGATAGCTTGATTGTGGAAGAAATCCGTGATCGCTATGTAGGCAAAGTTGACGCCGTTTTTCATAACGGCGATTCTGAACTGCGTCCTGATTCTCCCCTTTGGGAAGGCATCCGTGTTGTTAAAGGGAACATGGACTTCTACGCCGGCTACCCAGAACGTTTGGTGACCGAGCTTGGTTCGACCAAGATTATCCAAACCCATGGTCACTTGTTTGACATCAATTTCAACTTTCAAAAGTTGGACTACTGGGCTCAGGAAGAAGAGGCCGATATCTGTCTCTATGGTCACTTGCATGTGCCAAATGCTTGGATGGAAGGAAAGACTCTTTTTCTAAATCCAGGTTCCATCAGTCAACCACGTGGGACCATCAGAGAATGTCTCTATGCTCGTGTGGAGATTGATGATAGTTACTTCAAAGTCGACTTTTTGACACGAGACCATGAGGTGTATCCGGGCTTGTCCAAGGAGTTTAGCCGATGATTGCCAAGGAGTTTGAGACTTTCTTGTTGGGGCAGGAGGAAACTTTTTTGACCCCTGCTGAAAATCTAGCTGTGTTGATTGATACCCACAATGCGGATCATGCGACACTCTTGCTCAGTCAGATGACCTATACCCGTGTTCCTGTTGTAACAGATGAAAAACAGTTCGTTGGGACGATTGGGCTCAGAGATATTATGGCTTATCAGATGGAGCATGACTTGAGCCAAGAAATCATGGCGGATACGGATATTGTTCATATGACCAAAACGGACGTAGCGGTTGTTTCGCCTGATTTTACCATTACCGAGGTCTTGCACAAGCTGGTAGATGAGTCCTTCTTGCCGGTTGTGGACGCGTCAGGGATTTTCCAAGGGATTATCACGCGCAAGTCTATCCTCAAGGCTGTCAATGCCCTCTTTCATGACTTTAGTAAGGAATATGAGATTCGATGCAAATGAGAGACAGGATTTCAGATTTCTTAGAGGGAAAGCAGGGTTTATCTGCCAATTCTAAGCAGTCCTATAAGTATGATTTGGAGCAATTTTTAGATATTGTAGGTGGGCGGATTTCGGAGACTAGTCTCAAGATTTACCAAGCCCAGCTAGTCAATCTAAAAATCAGCGCTCAAAAGCGGAAGATTTCGGCCTGTAACCAATTTCTCTACTTTCTCTATCAAAAAGGGGAAGTGGAAAGCTTTTACCGTTTGGAATTAGCCAAACAAGCTGAAAAGAAGACCGAAAAGCCGGAACTCTTAGACCTAGACTCTTTTTGGCAGGAAAGTAATTATCCAGAAGGACGCTTGCTGGCGCTTCTTATCTTGGAAATAGGGCTCTTGCCGAGTGAGATTTTGGCTCTCAAGGTTGCGGATATCAATCTGGATTTTCAGGTGCTGCGAATCAATAAGGCTTCCCAACAGAGGATTGTCACTATTCCCACGACCTTGCTTTCAGAATTGGAACCCTTGATGGGGCAGACCTATCTCTTTGAAAGGGGAGGGAAAGCCTATTCCCGTCAGTGGGCCTTCCGTCAGCTAGAGTATTTTGTCAAGGAGAAAGGTTTTCCATCCTTATCAGCTCAAGCCTTACGGGAACAGTTCATTCTAAGACAGATAGAAAAGAAGATCGATTTGTACGAAATTGCAAAAAAATTAGGATTAAAAACAGTCCTGACCTTAGAAAAATATAGATAATGGATATTAAATTAAAAGATTTTGAAGGACCCCTGGATTTGCTTTTGCACCTGGTTTCTAAGTATCAGATGGATATCTACGATGTGCCCATTACGGAAGTCATCGAACAGTATCTAGCCTATGTCTCAACCCTGCAGGCTATGCGTCTGGAAGTGACGGGTGAGTACATGGTTATGGCCAGTCAGCTCATGCTGATTAAGAGCCGCAAACTCCTTCCAAAGGTAGCAGAAGTGACCGACTTGGAGGACGATCTAGAGCAGGATCTTCTCTCTCAAATCGAAGAATACCGCAAGTTCAAGCTCTTGGGTGAGCACTTGGAAGCCAAGCACCAAGAACGGGCCCAGTATTATTCTAAAGCACCGACAGAGTTGATTTACGAAGATGCGGAGCTTGTGCATGACAAGACGACCATTGACCTCTTTTTGGCTTTTTCAAATATCCTAGCCAAGAAAAAAGAGGAGTTTGCACAGAATCACACGACTATCTTGCGAGATGAGTATAAGATTGAGGACATGATGGTTATCGTGAAAGAGTCCTTGACTGGACGAGATCAATTGCGCTTGCAGGATTTGTTCAAGGAAACCCAGAATGTCCAAGAGGTCATTACCCTCTTTTTAGCAACCCTAGAGTTAATCAAAACTCAGGAACTAATCCTCGTGCAAGAGAAGAGTTTCGGAGATATCTATCTCATGGAAAAGAAGGAAGAAAGTCAAGTGGCCCAAAGCTAGACTTGATAGAGAGGAAAGATGAGTACTTTAGCAAAAATAGAAGCGCTCTTGTTTGTAGCGGGTGAAGATGGGATTAGAGTCCGCCAGTTAGCTGAACTCCTCTATCTGCCACCGACAGGCATCCAACAGAGTTTAGAAAAATTAGCCCAGAAGTATGAAAAGGACCCAGATTTCAGTTTGGCTCTGATTGAGACTGGTGGTGCTTATAGATTGGTGACCAAGCCTCAGTTTTCAGAGATTTTAAAGGAATATTCCAAGGCACCTATCAACCAGAGTTTATCTCGAGCTGCCCTTGAGACCTTGTCCATCATTGCCTACAAGCAGCCCATTACTCGGATAGAAATTGATGCCATCCGTGGGGTCAACTCGAGTGGGGCTTTGGCAAAGTTGCAGGCTTTTGACTTGATCAAAGAAGACGGGAAAAAAGAAGTGTTGGGTCGCCCCAACCTCTATGTTACTACGGATTATTTCCTAGATTATATGGGGATAAACCATTTAGAAGAATTGCCAGTGATTGATGAGCTTGAGATTCAAGCTCAAGAAAGCCAATTATTTGGTGAAAGGATAGAAGAAGATGAGAATCAATAAGTATATTGCCCACGCAGGTGTGGCCAGTAGGAGAAAAGCAGAAGAGTTGATCAAGCAAGGCTTGGTGACGGTTAACGGCCAAGTGGTACGTGAACTAGCAACCACTATCAAGTCAGGCGACAAGGTCGAAGTTGAAGGTCAACCTATCTATAACGAAGAAAAGGTCTATTATCTGCTTAACAAACCACGCGGTGTCATTTCCAGTGTGACAGATGACAAGGGCCGCAAGACGGTTGTCGACCTCTTGCCCAACGTGAAGGAACGCATCTACCCTGTAGGTCGTTTGGACTGGGATACATCAGGAGTCTTGATTTTGACCAATGATGGGGATTTTACGGATGAAATGATTCACCCTCGTAATGAGATTGACAAGGTCTACGTCGCGCGTGTTAAAGGTGTGGCAAATAAGGACAATCTCCGCCCCTTGACCCGTGGACTTGAGATTGATGGCAAGAAAACCAAGCCGGCTGTCTATGAGATTCTCAAAGTGGACCCAGTTAAAAACCGCTCTGTGGTGCAGTTGACCATCCATGAAGGGCGTAACCACCAGGTTAAAAAGATGTTTGAAGCTGTCGGCCTTCAAGTAGATAAGTTGTCGCGGACTCGTTTTGGACATCTAGACTTGACAGGACTCCGTCCAGGAGAATCTCGTCGTCTTAATAAAAAAGAAATCAGCCAACTACACACCATGGCTGTAACCAAGAAATAATGAAACGAATTTTAATAGCGCCTGTGCGCTTTTACCAACGGTTTATCTCACCAGCCTTTCCACCCTCTTGTCGCTTTGAGCCGACTTGCTCAAACTATATGATTGAGGCTATTGAAAAACATGGCTTCAAGGGTGTTTTGATGGGCTTAGCTCGGATTTTACGTTGTCATCCCTGGTCGAAAACAGGTAAGGACCCCGTCCCAGACCACTTTTCACTCAAACGGAATCAAGAAGAAAAATGAGGCTGGGTAAAATTATTTTAGTGAAATGATAAAAACGCATCCTATCAGGTTTGAGTGAACTTGATAGGATGCGTTTTATCATGTAAAGATGTGCTTGAGTTTGAAGTTGCTTATTTCAAGCCTTTTTGTGCGTCTTCAATCATGAGTTTAGTTGATTCAAGACCGCCTCCGCTTAGATACCAGAGGTCTGGTGTTAGTTGGATAATCTTACCATTTTTAGCGGCAGGTGTTTCAGCGATAAGGGCATTTTCTAGGACGCCATCGTTGCTTGAGTTGTCACCACCGATGGCAAGGGTACGGTTGATGACAAAGAGGATATCAGGATTGATTTCTTTGACACTTTCAAAGCTGACTTCTTGTCCGTGGCGTGAGTCTTCAAATTTTGTATCAGTTGGTTTGAATTTCAAGGTTTGATACAAGAAAGAGAAACGAGATTGGGCACCAAAGGCAGCCATTTTTCCTTCATTGAGGAGGATAGCAAGGGCTTTTTTGTCAGAACTTTCGTTTTTAGTAGCGACTTCTTGGATGCTCTTGTCTAGCTTGGCCAATTCTTCCTTGGCTTTCTGTGTACCTGTTTCCCCAAAGGCGCCTGCTAAGGATTCAATGTTAGTTTTAGTTGAAGTCCAGTAGTCGTCCTTGCTTGCTTGGAAGAGAACGGTTGGGGCGATTTCTTTGAATTTATCTACGAATTTTTGTGTACGTAGGGAAGCAATAATCAAATCAGGCTCAAGGGCGGCGATGGCTTCTAAATCTGGCTCAACCATAGAGCCAACATTTTTAACTTTTCCAGCTAGGTCTTTGAGATAGGTTGGTACTGTTTTTGTAGGCATTCCAACGATATTTTTTTCAAATCCTAGAGCACGAATAGTATCAGCAGCGCCGAGGTCAAAGGTAACAATTTTTTCAGGAACTTTTGAAAGTTTTACTTCGTCCAGTGAGCTTTTAATGATCACTTCTGTTGGAGCAGAGCTGCTTGTTTCCGACTTACTAGTGCTTGAGTTTGTGTTTGTACTACATGCACCAAGTAGGAGCAAGAAACTGGCTATTAGGGCAGTGAGGTAAAGTTTAAGGGATGTTTTCATGATTTCTCCTTTTTAAAATGTGATAACGATTTAGGGAGTCTCTTGATCTTATTGACTAAGAGACTGAAGGTTCTCTAACTTGAGCTTCTATGTTACTAGCTATAGATACAGATCTTTTTGCCATTTATATCAGCTAGCGTGATAGGAATCTCATAGAGTTGACTGAGCAGATCAGACTGCATGATTTGATTGGTTGTTCCCTTGCTAAAGACTTGACCGTCCTTGAAGGCGACAATTTCATCTGCATACTGACTGGCCATGTTGATATCGTGGAGGACGATGATAATGGTCTTGCCGAGTTCCTCCACCAGTCTCCGAAGAATCTGCATCATGCTAACGCTTTGCTTGATATCAAGATTGTTGAGCGGTTCGTCTAGTAAGATAAAGTTCGTATCCTGGGCCAGTACCATAGCGATAAAGACCCGCTGGAGTTGTCCCCCAGATAGACTATCGATGTAGCGGTCTTTTAAGTTGGTCAGTTCTAAATAGTCCAGAGTTTCTCGGATTTTTTCCCAATCTTCTGCCCTCAGTCGACCTCGGCTGTAAGGAAAACGTCCAAAACTGACTAGTTCTTCAACCGTCAATTTGGCTTGGTAATTAATCTTCTGCTTTAGGATGGTCAGTTCTTGGGCTAGTTCTTGCGAATTCCAACTCTCGATTTCACGACCTTTGATACTGAGAATTCCCTGATCTTTCTTGGTCAGTCTGCTCATGATGGAGAGGAGAGTCGATTTTCCAGCACCATTTGGACCAATGAATGCTGTCAGTTTCTGAGGACTGACTTCAAGCGTAATACCTTGCAAAATATCCTGTTTTTGAATGGATTTGTCAATGTTTTCCAGTTTCACTGACGCGCCCTCCTGTAGAGTAAGATAAAGAATAAGAGACCACCTACGCTCTCGATGATCATGCTGATGCGAATTTCCAGCGCAAATACTCGTTCAATCAGGGCCTGCCCCAAGGTCAAACTGATAAATCCGACCAGAATAGCCACTATAAAGAGTAACTTATGTCGATAGTCTTTGACGATTAGGTAGGTGAGGTTGGCCAACATAAAACCGAAGAAGGCCATAGGTCCTACCAGGGCAGTGGCCGTTGAAGTTAAAAGTACGATACCCCAGAGGAGCTCTTTCTGTTCTTTTTCCACATCGAGCCCCAATATCTGAGCTGTTTCTCTTTGCAGATGCAAGACATCCAGAATGACTGCTTTCCGAAAGAAAAAGATGGTCAAAGCAAGGATAATCAGAGAACTGATGGCTAGGATGGAAGTGTTGAGATGTTGAAAGGAGGCAAAGAGACTGTTCTGCAGTTTATCGTATTCGTTTGGATCCATCAGGACCTGAAGGAAGGTACTGATATTTCGAAAGAGACTTCCGAGGGCTAGACAAATCAGCAGGATGAAGACCAAATCTTGTTTCATCAGCGTCTTCAAGTAGCCTTGTAAGGCAAGAAAGAAGAGGGATTGAAGCATAAGCAAGACTAGAAATTCTAAGATAGGAGACTTTTCAAGCTGTAGAAATTTGCTTTCAAAAACCAGTAGTAGAGTTTGCAGTAGGACGTAGAAGGATTCGATTCCTAAAATACTTGGCGTCAGAAAGCGATTTTCCGTCAGGGTTTGAAAACTAATGGTCGAAATCCCAGTCGCGATGGCTACCAAGAGATAAACGATGATTTTTTGGGAACGCAACTTCCAAGCAAAGGCTGACAAGTGAGTGATGGGCCAAAAGTAGAGAAGGCAAGCTCCGATGGCAAGAATAATGAGAATCCAGAAGAGCTTGGTATGTTTGCTTTTAGACTGCATCTTTTCGTCCCCCTCTCCAGAGAAGTAAGATAAAGACGAGGCTACCAATGATTCCTAGTAGAAGACTGACAGACAGCTCATAGGGCCGAATCAGAACTCGGGATAGGATGTCGCAAGCCAGAACTAGATTGGCACCGACCAGTGCTACGATGAGTTTGGTCTGACTTAGATTATCTCCATAGCGCTTGCGAACAAGATTGGGAACAATAACTCCGAGAAATGGTAAGCCACCCACAGTAATCATGGTGACACTAGTCGTTAGCGCCACCAAAAAGAGGGCTAGTTTTTCAAGTAAGGAGTAGGAAATCCCCAAACTTTCACTGGTTTCTTTTCCTAAATTCATGATGGTAAAGGTTTTGGATAATTTCCAAACGGATATCAGGATAATGAGCCCTAAGAAGAGCCACTCATACTGATGAGTCTGAATCATGGAGAAGGAGCCCTGGGTCCAAGCTGTCATACTCTGAACCAGATTGAAACGATAGGCGATAACTTCTGTCACAGAACCGATAATCCCGCTATAGATGATTCCAATCAGAGGCAACATCCACCTTTCCTTTACAGTAAAAATGGTCATAAAGGCTAGGAAGAAGAGAGTAAATACGATGGATGAAACAAAAGCAAAGAGCATCTTTTGAGTCAGACTAGCCGATGGAAAGACAAAGAGGCTCAATACCATTCCTAGTTTGGCAGCTTCAGTGGTTCCAACTGTACTTGGAGCAGCAAACTGATTTTGAGTGATAGTCTGCATGAGAAGTCCTGCCATACTCATACTAGAGGCGGTCAGGAGAATGCTGATGGTTCTTGGGAGACGGGACTCTTGAAAGAGAAGCCAGGTCTGCTGGTCGAAATCAAAGAGCTTTCCCCATGAAAAATCACTGGTTCCAATGCTAATAGAGAGAAAGACTAGGAGTAGAAGTAAGCCAATTAAATAATGAGAAAGTTTCATACCCCGTCCTTTCATGTATATTTGGTATCGAAAGATACCTGCGAATATTACTGTAACACGATTTTTCTAATCTGTCAATAAATTTTCTGAAAATTTAATGTATAAAAAAATTCCTGAAAGAACATCTGTCTCTCTTTTTTATAGGAAAAGAGAGTAAAAATCTATCCACCTTCCCGCTATCCTTCTCCTATAAAAAGTGGTAAAATGGATGAAAGAAAGAAGGAACTGAAATGACAACATTATTTTCAAAAATCAAAGAAGTAACAGAACTTGCTGCGATCTCAGGTCATGAAGCACCTGTCCGTGCTTATCTTCGTGAAAAGTTGACACCGCACGTGGATGAAGTGGTGACAGATGGCTTGGGTGGTATTTTTGGTATCAAACATTCAGAAGTTGCGGATGCACCGCGTGTCCTGGTCGCTTCTCACATGGATGAAGTTGGTTTTATGGTTAGTGAGATCAAGCCAGACGGTACTTTCCGTGTCGTTGAAATTGGTGGCTGGAACCCTATGGTTGTCAGCAGCCAACGTTTTAAACTCTTAACACGTGATGGTCGTGAAATCCCTGTAATCTCAGGCTCTGTCCCTCCACATTTGACACGTGGAACAGGTGGACCAACCATGCCAGCTATTTCAGATATTATTTTTGATGGTGGTTTTGTGGATAAGGCTGAGGCAGAAAGCTTTGGTATCCGTCCTGGCGACACCATCGTACCAGATAGTTCTGCAATCTTGACAGCCAATGAAAAAAATATTATCTCAAAAGCTTGGGACAACCGCTACGGTGTTCTTATGGTTAGCGAGTTGGCGGAAGCTCTGTCAGGTCAAAAACTGGGAAATAAACTCTATCTTGGCTCTAACGTCCAAGAAGAAGTTGGTCTCCGTGGAGCTCATACTTCCACAACCAAATTTGACCCAGAAGTCTTCTTAGCAGTTGACTGCTCACCAGCTGGTGATGTCTATGGTGGCCAAGGCAAGATTGGGGATGGAACCTTGATTCGTTTCTACGACCCAGGTCACTTGCTTCTCCCAGGAATGAAGGATTTCCTTTTGACAACGGCTGAAGAAGCTGGTATCAAGTACCAATACTACTGTGGAAAAGGCGGAACGGACGCTGGTGCAGCCCATCTGAAAAATGGTGGTGTCCCATCTACAACAATCGGTGTCTGCGCTCGTTATATCCACTCTCACCAAACCCTCTATGCGATGGATGACTTCCTAGAAGCGCAAGCTTTCTTACAAGCCTTGGTGAAAAAATTGGATCGTTCAACGGTTGATTTGATTAAAAATTATTAAACTTAAGGAGGTGGTAGGGATGGTAGAACCAAACCTAGAAAGCCTTGTAAAAGATCTTTACAATCATGCTCGACATGATTTGAGTGAAGATTTAGTTGCTGCTCTCCTAGAGACTGCTAAAAAACTGCCTACTACAAATGAGCAATTGCTGGCAGTCCGTCTCTCAGGCCTGGTCAATCGTGAATTGCTCCTAAATCCTAAACATCCAGCACCTGAATTGATAAACTTGGCTCGCTTTATTAAAAGAGAAGAAGCCAAGTACAGAGGAACCGCGGTTTCTGCTATTATGTTTGGCGAACTCTTTAAAATGCTTTGATTCCATTGCGGATCAAAGCATTTTTCTATAAGTTAAAAAAAGTAATTCTTGGTTAGGAAAAGAAAAAGCCATCCTATTTAGGATAGCTTTTTGGTTATCAGATTTGTTCAGCGATGACTTTTTCAGCTAGGTTCATAGCGTGGTCAGACACTCGAGTGTAGTGGGAAATGATGTCGATAAAGTTGACCCCAGCTTGTGTTGAACACTCGCCCTTATTAAGGCGTTTGATGTGGGTCTTTCTGAGAACACGCTCCATATTGTTGATTTCTTTATGGCGTTCAATCAGACTTTGAGCTTTTTCAATATCATTGTTTTCTACACTATCAAGGGCATCCTTGATAAAGCCAGTGGTTTTTTGATAGATATCAGCCAATTCCTGCAAAGCAGCTTCAGAGAACTCAACATTTTTACGTTGAAGATAGTCAGTCAGGTTGAGAAGAGCTTCTGCGTGGTCCCCAATCCGTTCCAAATCACGGGATGAATCCAGGATGTTGGTCAGAACTTCACTTTCTTTCTGGCTAAGGGTCTCGCTTGAAAGAGTAATCAGGTAACGAGTCAATTTTTCATCAATGGTATTGATGGCTTCTTCTGTCTTGTGTCCTTTTTCAGCAACTTTTTCATTGAGGTCAATGATGTAGTTGTATGAAAGGTCAAAGGCTTTAGAAGCATAATTTCCTAAGTGTAGGAGTTCTTTTTTGGCATTTCCGAGAGCGATTGATGGAGCTTGTTTAATCAAATGCTCATCAAGATAAAGCGGCTCGTACTTGACAACTTCATCTTCACCAGGGATGAGCTTGGTTACAAAGAAAGCCAAGGCTCCGATGAATGGAAATTGTACAATGGTGTTACTTACGTTAAAGGCACCGTGAGAGAAGGCGATGGTCATCTCAGGTGAGAGATGAAGGAGTGCTTGGAAGTACTCAATCATAGCAGTGAAGGGGCCTAAGAAGATTAAGCAAAGAATAGTTCCTAAAACGTTAAAGGTAACGTGGGTTGCAGCAACGCGTTTCGCAGAGACATTGGCTCCAGCTGCCGCGATGATAACGGTTAAGGTTGTTCCGATATTATCTCCGAAGAGAACTGGTAGAGAACCATTAAGGTCAAGGAATCCACCTGCATAGAGACCTTGCAAAATCCCGATTGTCGCAGAAGAAGCTTGGATGAGAACGGTAATCACTGCACCAGCAAAAACTCCTAAAATAGGATTTTGTCCCAAGGTTACCATATATTCCTTGAATTGTGGTAAATCTTTAAGAGGGCTCATACCAGCACTGATGAGATTGAGGGCGTAGAAGATTCCCCCTACACCAAACAGGATGCGCCCGATATTATTTGCTGTTCTATTTTTTGTAAAAAATAGGAACATGGTTCCAAGGAAAATCAAGGGTAAAGCATACTCACCAAGCTTGAAACCGATGATAAAGGAAGTGACGGTAGTTCCGATGTTGGCCCCCATGATAATTCCGATAGCCTGTCTAAGAGTGAGAAGGCTAGCGCTGACCAGTCCAACCGTGATAACTGTAACCCCTGTACTTGACTGAATCAGGGCAGTCACGACAATTCCGACTAGAACACCTAAAAAGGGATTGCTAGTGTACTTGTCAATGTAAAAACGAAGGCGATCTCCAGCAGCTTGTTGCAAACCGTCTCCCATGGTCTTGATACTATATAAGAATAGTCCCAGACCACCTAAAAAATGAAATAAAATTTCCTGCCAATTAATGGACATTTCTTTTTCCTCCGAAAAATAATAACGGAATTTCTCCTATTCTATTTTAAAGGATAAAAGTAAATCTAACAAGTGTTTAGATGAAATTTTCCTAAGAAAAGGCAACTTTCTTTAAAAATAGTGAGTAAATTTACTTTCCAAGGGTGGGTTTATGGAATTATGTCTAAATTTTACTGATTATTATCCTAGTTATAGTTTTTATGTTAATTAGATTGACATCGCTTTCATATAGGATAAAATGAAGATGATCCTGTTCTGATGGTTGTCATGAGAACAGTTACTTTTTGCAAAAAAGTAAAGCGCTTACTTTTAATTTTTATTTTAATAGGAGGAAAAGATGAAAGATCTATTCTATGAAAAACGTTGCCGTTACAGCATTCGTAAGTTGTCAATCGGGGCTTGTTCCTTGATGATCGGTTCAGCTTTGTTTACGAGTCCAGTCCTCGCCGAACAGCTCTCAGTCTCTGACACAGCAGTAAATACGAGCGCTCAAGCGACAAGTACTAATGAGACAACTAATCCAGATACTGCAGCTATCGAAAAACAATTATCGGAAGCAGAGAACAAAGTAGCTGAGCAACCAATTTCAGAAAACACTCCAGCAATAACGGATTTGGTTAATGAAAAAGAAGAAGCGAAGCCTGCTCCGACGGATAAAGCTGAAAAACCTGCTCAACCAACTGACAAAGAAGGAGTCAAGCCTGAGGAAGCGCCCCAAGTAGTTGAGAAGAAAGCAGATAAACCAATTCTAGCAGACGTTCCTAAAAATGAAGAAAAGAGTCTCCGACCAAAAGAAATCAAATTTGATACTTGGGAGGATTTGTTGAAATGGGAACCGGGTGCGCGTGAAGATGATTCCATCAATCGTTCCTCAGTTGAACTAGCCAAGCGCCATAGAGGCCAGCTGGTGAATGAAAAAGCAAGTAGAAGAGCCAAGGTTCAGGCGCTAGCAAATACCAACTCAAAGGCTAAAGACCACGCTTCTGTTGGTGGAGAAGAATTCAAGGCTTACGCCTTTGACTACTGGCAATACTTGGATTCAATGGTCTTCTGGGAAGGTCTAGTCCCAACCTCAGATGTCATTGATGCAGGCCACCGTAACGGGGTTCCTGTATATGGTACACTCTTCTTCAACTGGTCTAATAGTATTGCAGATCAAGAAAAATTTGTTGCTGCTTTGAAACAAGATGAGGATGGAACCTTCCCTATTGCCCGAAAACTTGTCGACCTTGCTAAGTACTATGGCTTTGATGGGTATTTTATCAACCAAGAAACAACGGGTGACTTAGTAACGCCACTTGGTGAAAAAATGCGTCAATTCATGCTTTATACAAAAGAATATGCGGCAAAAGTCAACCATCCAATCAAGTATGCTTGGTATGATGCCATGACCTATAAATATGGTCGTTACCACGAAGATGGTCTAGGTGATTACAACTACCAGTTCATGCAAAAAGAAGGTGACAAGGTCCCTGCGGATCAATTATTTGCCAATTTCAACTGGAATAAGGAAAAGAATGACCACTCTGTAGAAATGGCAAAATGGCTGGAACGTAGCCAATACGATGTCTTTGCAGGATTGGAATTGCAACAAGGTGGTTCTTATAAGACAAAAGTTAAATGGGATGCCCTCTTAGATGAAAAAGGCAAGTTACGTTTGTCACTTGGACTCTTTGCACCAGATACAATTACCAGTCTAGGAAAAACAGGTGAAGATTACCATAAAAACGAAGATATCTTCTTCACAGGTTACCAAGGAGATCCGACAGCTCAAAAACCAGCGGACAAAGAGTGGTATGGGATTGCTAATTTAGTTGCAGACCGCACACCAGCAGTAGGCCGGACCTTCACTACCTCCTTTAATACAGGCCATGGTAGAAAGTGGTTTGTAGATGGAAAGGTTTCTAAGGATTCTGAGTGGAACTACCGTTCGGTTTCAGGTATCTTGCCAACATGGCGCTGGTGGCAAACTTCAACAGGGGAAAAACTTCGTGCAGAATATGATTTTACAGATGCCTACAATGGCGGAAATTCCCTTAAATTCTCTGGTGATGTAGCTGGTAAGACGGATCAGGATGTGAGACTTTATTCTACTAAGTTAGAAGTAACTGAGAAAACCAAACTTCGTGTTGCCCACAAGGGAGGAAAAGGTTCTAAAGTTTTTATGGCCTTCTCTACAACTCCAGACTACAAATTCGATGATGCAGATGCATGGAAAGAACTGACTTTATCTGATGACTGGACGAATGAAGAATTTGACCTTAGTTCATTAGCTGGAAAAACCATCTATGCAGTCAAACTCTTCTTCGAGCATGAAGGAGCTGTAAAAGATTATCAGTTTAACCTAGGTCAATTAACAATTTCAGACAATCACCAAGCACCACAAGCGCCTACAGGCCTTTCTGTGGTGAAACAATCTCTTAAAAATGCCCAAGAAGCTGAAGCAGTGATTCAATTTTCGGGTAATCAAGATGCAGATTTCTATGAAGTCTACGAAAAAGATGGGGATAACTGGCGTTTGTTGACAGGTTCATCTGCTTCAACCATCTACTTGCCAAGAGTTAGCCGTTCTGCTAATGCGACTGGTTCGACGCAAGAATTGAAAGTCGTTGCAGTTGGTAAAAATGGCCTTCGTTCAGAAGCTGCGACGATATCCTTTAACTGGGGCATGACTGTTCAGGATACGACTCTCCCAAGACCTTTGGCTGAAAATATTGTTCCAGGGGCAACAGTTATCGGTAGCACTTTCCCGAATACCGAAGGTGGAGAAGGTATTGAAGGTATGTTGAACGGTACCATTACCAGTCTTTCAGACAAGTGGTCTTCAGGACAATTGAGCGGTAGTGTCGATATTCGTTTGACTCAACCACGTCGTGTTGTCAGATGGGTGATGGATCATGCGGGAGCTGGTGGGGAGTCTGTTAACGATGGTTTGATGAACACCAAGGATTTTGATATTTACTACAAGGATACAGATGGCGAGTGGAAACTAGCTAAGGAAGTTCGTGGCAATAAAGCCCACGTTACAGATATCACTCTTGACAAACCAATTACCGCCCAATACTGGCGTTTGCATGTCATTACATCTGATAACGGAACACCTTGGAAGGCCATTCGTATCTACAACTGGAAGATGTACGAAGCCTTGGACACAGAAAGTAAAAATATTCCAATGGCTAAAGTAGCAGCTCGTTCACTTGGAAACCATCAAGTTCAACTCGGCTTCTCTGATGTCCCAGCTGGTGCGACCATCACCGTTTACGACAAGACAGACTCACAAACACCAATTACAACCTTGAAGACTGAAACTGGTGGCGATCTGGCAACAGCACCATTGGCCTTTGACAAGCAACCAACTCTCCTCTACTATCGTACCCAACTACCTGGCAAAGAAATCAGTAACACCTTGGCAGTAGCGATTCCGCAGGATGAAAGAAAAATTGCTGCGGTTAGCCTGGAAAAAGAACCTAAAAAGACGGTTTACAAAGAGGGAGAAAAACTGGACCTCAGAGGCGGAACACTCCGTGTTCAATACGAAGGGGGACGATCCGACGAGCTGATTAACCTTACTCACTCAGGTGTGACGGTATCTGGATACGATGATCATCAAAAAGGGGGACAAAACCTAACACTTCAATACCTTGGTTTACCAGTGTCAGGTGATCTAAAAGTCCAAGTGACAGGACAGGATGAAGGAAAAACAAAAGAAGTAGCGGGCTTGTATATTACTAAGAAACCAAAAACAGACTACCTAGTAGGAGAAAAACTGGATCTCTCTGAAGGTCGCTTTGGTGTTCTCTATGATGATGAGGCAGAAGAGACTCACAGTTTTACTGATGAAGGTGTTGAAATCACGGGCTACGATGCTCAGAAGACTGGACGCCAGACCTTGACCCTGCATTACAAGGGGCACACAGCTGAGTTTGATGTCTTGGTTTCTCCAAAGGCTGCAGTTAATGATGAATACCTTAAACAAGAAATCACTGCTGCCCAAGGCCGTCAGTCAACCCTTACTTATACCTTCTCAAGTGAGGACAAACAAGCTGTACTAGTAGAGAAACTCAATGCAGCGAAAGCTGTTGCAGAAAACCATGATGCCAGTCAAGAAGAAGTCAACAAAGCCTTGAATGAATTGAAACAAGCTGGAGCGGACTTAGATGGAAATCAACGTTATCAGACAGCTAGAGAAGAATTGGAAGGCTTGCTCGAATCCGTCCGTGAAAAAGATCCTAAATCTGAGTTGATTGAACAAGCAGAAACTTTGTTGGCTTCAGAGATGCCAACTCCACAAGCTTTTGCGGACATGAAAGAAAAGCTGAATAAGAAACTAGCTCCTGCAGAAGAGAGCCATCATGTTGGTAGCATGGATCTAAGTGAAGTAGCCCCAACAGTTGAGGTCCTCCCTGAACTAGTTGTTGAAACTGAAACAACAGCCTATGAACGTCAAGAGCGACCAAATGCGAACCTTCTTAAAGGTCAACGTCAACTTGTCCAAAAAGGAGAAGAAGGGCAGATTCGTCGTCTAGTAGAAATAGATGCTCAAGGAAATCGTATCCTTCGTACAACAGAAATTCTCAAGGAATCTGTTCCAGAGATTACCGAAGTAGGTACAAAAGTTCTATCAAGCAATCAACCAGCAGGAGGAGTTAAAGATTTAGTTCTGGAAACTCCGAAACTAGAAGTTGAAGAAATTGCAGTATCCTTTGAACGTCAAGAACGTCCAAACTCAGAACTTCTCAAAGGACAAAGCCAGCTAGTTCAAGCAGGTGTGGAAGGACAAGTTCGTCACTTTGTAGAAGTAGATATCCAAGGCAAACGCACTCATCGTTCGACTGAGGTAGTCAAGGAAGCAATCCAAGAAATCATCGAAGTTGGAACAAAAGTTCTATCAAGCAACCAACCAGCAGAAGGAGTAAAAGACCTAGTTTTAGAAACTCCGAAACTAGAAGTTGAAGAAGTTACAGTATCCTTTGAACGTCAAGAACGTCCAAATTCAGAACTTCTCAAAGGTCAACGTCGTATTGTGCAAGCTGGAGAAGAAAGACAAATTCGTCGTTTTGTAGAAGTCGATGCCCAAGGCAATCGTACCCTTCGTACAATAGAAGTTCTCAAGGAAGCTCTTCCAGAAATTGTTGAAGTTGGAACGAAAGAAGAGCAAGACTCTCAAAAAACAGGTCAAGCTCTTTTAGCAACACCGACAAATGAAAAAGTAGGTAAAGAACTTCCAAATACTGGAGTAACAAGAAATGCTAGTCTAGTAGCACTAGGAATCCTCGGAGTGATGAGTGGATATGGCCTACTTGCTGGAAAGAAGAGAGAAAACTAATCGATTTAGGATTCTTGCATTTCCTCATAACAACTAAAAACAAGGTTTGACTAATCTGCAGTCAAACCTCGTTTTAACTAGTAAAAATCAGTGGAAGAATGAGATGGGTTAACTAGTTTTTCTTGTATTACTTAGTGATTTGGAAAGGTTTTTCTAGTTTTGATTTTCAGAGATGCTAGTTTTTGTTGCAAGAAAGAACTGGAAAAGTTTAGGGTTTTTCTATCTCTTTTGCTGATTTTGTGATATAATTAACACGTATAAAAAAAGAAGGAGTCATATCTAATGGCAAAATTGACTGTTAAAGACGTTGAATTGAAAGGGAAAAAAGTTCTCGTTCGTGTTGACTTCAACGTACCTGTAAAAGATGGCGTGATTACCAACGACAACCGTATCACTGCAGCTCTTCCAACTATCAAGTACATCCTTGAACAAGGTGGACGTGCTATCCTCTTCTCTCACCTTGGCCGTGTGAAAGAAGAAGCTGATAAAGCTGGTAAATCACTTGCTCCTGTAGCTGCTGACTTAGCTGCTAAATTGGGCCAAGACGTTGTTTTCCCAGGTGTAACTCGTGGTGCTGAATTGGAAGCAGCTATCAACGCTCTTGAAGATGGACAAGTTCTCTTGGTTGAAAACACTCGTTACGAAGATGTTGACGGCAAAAAAGAATCTAAAAACGATCCTGAACTTGGTAAATACTGGGCATCACTTGGAGATGGTATCTTCGTAAACGATGCATTCGGTACAGCTCACCGTGCACACGCATCTAACGTTGGTATCTCAGCAAACGTTGAAAAAGCAGTTGCTGGTTTCCTTCTTGAAAACGAAATTGCCTACATCCAAGAAGCAGTTGAAGCTCCAGAACGTCCATTCGTGGCTATCCTTGGTGGTTCAAAAGTTTCAGACAAGATCGGTGTTATCGAAAACTTGCTTGAAAAAGCTGATAAAGTCCTTATCGGTGGTGGTATGACTTACACATTCTACAAAGCACAAGGTATCGAAATCGGTAACTCACTTGTAGAAGAAGACAAATTGGATGTTGCGAAAGCTCTTCTTGAAAAAGCAAACGGTAAATTGATCTTGCCAGTTGACTCAAAAGAAGCAAACGCCTTTGCTGGTTACACTGAAGTACGTGACACTGAAGGTGAAGCAGTTTCTGAAGGCTTCCTTGGTCTTGACATCGGTCCAAAATCTATCGCTAAATTTGACGAAGCTTTGACTGGTGCCAAAACAGTTGTATGGAACGGACCTATGGGTGTATTTGAAAACCCAGACTTCCAAGCTGGTACAATCGGTGTGATGGACGCTATCGTGAAACAACCAGGTGTTAAATCAATCATCGGTGGTGGTGACTCAGCTGCCGCAGCGATCAACCTTGGTCGCGCAGACAAGTTCTCATGGATTAGTACGGGCGGAGGTGCATCAATGGAACTTCTCGAAGGTAAAGTATTGCCAGGCTTGGCTGCACTTACAGAAAAATAATTTCAGTCCGTTAGTCTCTACAAAATCCTGATTTTGTAGAAAAAGGAACAAAACTGAAACGTTAACAAAAAGGTGGCTATGTCACCTTTTTGTGCTAGTGGAGGTATTTGTGACGCGGTGGTGGGGCATCAATGGAACTTCTTGAAGGTAATACTCTTCGAAAATCAAATTCAAACCACGTCAACGTCGCCTTGCCGTACTCAAGTACAGCCTGCGGCTAGTTTCCTAGTTTGCTCTTTGATTTTCATTGAGTATAAAGTTCTTCCAGGACTTGCAGCCTTGACAGAAAAATAAGATTTTATAAACAAATCAAAGGAGAGAGGAGTGAAAGTTCCTCTTTTCTTTTGCTCAAAATAAAAACGCTTCCTATCAACTATTCCTCATAAAATCAGCCAATTTATGATAAAATGGAAATAGAAAGTTGAGATTATGAGTTATTTTAAAAAATATAAATTCGATAAATCCCAGTTCAAACTTGGTATGCGAACCTTTAAAACAGGTATTGCTGTTTTTCTAGTTCTCTTGATTTTTGGTTTTTTTGGCTGGAAAGGTCTTCAAATCGGTGCTTTGACAGCCGTTTTTAGCCTGAGAGAGAGTTTTGATAAGAGTGTTCATTTTGGGACTTCGCGTATTCTAGGAAATAGTATCGGTGGCCTCTATGCCCTGGTCTTCTTCTTATTAAATACCTTTTTCCACGAAGCCTTTTGGGTGACCTTGGTAGTTGTTCCAATCTGCACCATGTTAACCATTATGACAAATGTAGCCATGAATAACAAAGCAGGTGTTATTGGTGGTGTAGCGGCTATGTTAATCATTACCCTATCGATTCCGAGTGGCGAAACAATTTTGTACGTATTTGCGCGTGTATCAGAAACTTTCATGGGAGTTTTTGTCGCAATTCTCGTAAATTACGATATTGACCGTATTCGACTCTTTTTAGAAAAAAAAGAAAAATAATGTTACATTTTATAACATTATCAATTGACGTTTGTCTTTTTTTAGACTATAATAGACAGAAAGAAGGAAATTGTAAATGAAGGAAAAAGAATTTCGCCGAAACATGGCTGTTTTTCCTATCGGCAGTGTTATGAAGTTGACCGATCTATCGGCGCGTCAGATTCGTTATTATGAAGATCAAGAGTTGATTAAGCCTGATCGAAATGAAGGGAATCGTCGCATGTATTCCTTGAATGACATGGATCGTCTGCTTGAAATCAAAGATTATATCTCTGAAGGTTATAATATCGCTGCCATTAAGAAAAAATATGCTGAACGTGAAGCGAAATCCAAGAAAGCGGTGAGTCAGACTGAAGTGCGTCGTGCACTTCACAATGAACTCCTCCAACAGGGTCGCTTTGCTTCAGTACGGTCACCTTTTGGTCGCGGTTAGGCAACCGCAAGTAGTCATACATTAAGGAGAAAACTCATGCCAATCACAGCTGCAGATATTCGTCGTGAAGTCAAGGAAAAAAATGTTACCTTTATTCGTCTCATGTTCTCAGATATTTTGGGAACCATGAAAAACGTCGAAATTCCTGCCACAGATGAACAGTTAGATAAAGTCTTGTCAAACAAGGCTATGTTTGATGGATCTTCTATCGAAGGTTTTGTACGTATCAATGAATCAGATATGTACTTGCATCCTGACTTGGATACATGGACAGTCTTCCCTTGGGGAGATGAAAACGGAAGTGTTGCAGGTTTGATCTGTGATGTCTATACAACAGAAGGTGAACCATTTGCAGGTGACCCTCGTGGTAATCTCAAACGTGCTCTTCGTCACATGGAAGAAGTGGGGTTCAAATCCTTCAACCTTGGGCCAGAGCCAGAATTCTTCCTATTTAAACTGGATGAAAATGGTGACCCAACACTTGAAGTAAATGATAAGGGTGGCTACTTTGATTTGGCGCCTACTGACCTTGCGGACAATACACGTCGTGAGATTGTGAATGTCTTGACCAAAATGGGATTTGAAGTAGAAGCCAGTCACCACGAGGTTGCGGTTGGACAACATGAGATTGACTTTAAGTACGATGAAGTTCTCCGTGCTTGTGATAAGATTCAAATCTTTAAACTTGTTGTTAAAACCATTGCTCGCAAACATGGTCTTTATGCAACCTTTATGGCAAAACCAAAATTTGGTATTGCTGGATCAGGTATGCACTGTAATATGTCCTTGTTTGATGCAGAAGGAAACAATGCCTTCTTTGATCCAAATGATCCAAAAGGAATGCAGTTGTCAGAAACGGCCTACTATTTCCTTGGCGGTTTGATCAAGCATGCCTACAACTATACTGCCATCATGAACCCAACGGTTAACTCATACAAACGTTTGGTTCCAGGTTATGAAGCGCCTGTTTACATTGCTTGGGCTGGTCGTAACCGTTCGCCACTTGTGCGCGTGCCTGCTTCACGTGGTATGGGAACTCGTCTTGAGTTGCGTTCAGTGGATCCGATGGCAAACCCATACATCGCTATGGCGGTTCTTTTGGAAGTTGGTTTGCATGGTATTGAAAACAAAATTGAAGCACCAGCTCCTATCGAAGAAAATATCTACATCATGACAGCAGAAGAGCGTAAGGAAGCTGGCATTACAGACCTTCCATCAACTCTTCACAACGCTTTGAAAGCTCTGACTGAAGATGAAGTTGTTAGAGCAGCTCTTGGAGAACATATCTATACTAGTTTCCTTGAAGCTAAACGAATCGAATGGGCAAGTTATGCAACCTTCGTTTCACAATGGGAAATTGATAACTATTTAGATCTTTACTAATATAGAAGAAAGATTGCCTGAGGGCGATCTTTTTTCTTGCGTTTTATATCGAGGTGTGATATATTTTTTATAACGAAGTGCGATATATCGAATTGAATAGGAGGTGGTTATAAATGGAATTAACGGATAAGATTCGTCGAGTTTATCTTCCGATGACGGAAACGGGCTTTTATATCTTGTTCTGTCTGCAAAAGGAAGGTCATGGTTATAGTATTACGCAAAAGGTCAAGGAGATGACGGATTCGCAAGTTTCGATTAGTCCTGGAACTATGTATGGAACCTTGTCAAAAATGGAAAAGGATGGTTTGATTTTCTTTGTCCGCGAAGAGGAAAAACGGAAAATCTATCAGATAACAGACTTGGGACGAAAAGTCTTAGATATTGAATTGAAGCGTATTGAACGGCTCTATAGAAACAGTCGGGAGGAAGGATGATGGAAAAGAAAATTGTTTATCGAATTTTTACAATTGCGGATTATGAGAGGGAGGCTCTATACTTTAGAGAAATGCATGCTAAAGGCTGGAAACTTAGGAAAGTAAGCTATTCTATCTTATTGTTTGCAGTTAAGTATACCTTTGAAAAGTGTCAGCCTGAGCAAGTGTCTTATCAGTTGGACTTTTATCCTATGAAAAAATCAGAGAGAGCCTCCTATTTACAACTATTTAAAGGCTGTGGCTGGGAGCATATTACAGACTTTAATAGTTTTTCTTATTTTAGAAAAGCACATTCTGAAATTGAATCGAATGCAGAATTTGAAATCTATAATGACGCGGCCGGGAAGTTAGCTATGGTGAATCGCATTTTAAGACTGCGATTAGTACCTGTTTTACTTTTGATAGCCATACATATACCATTCTTATTTAAATTGCTCAATAGAAGTAATGCGTATGGTCTATGGAGTTTACTTGCGGTCGGGCTAGATATTTTCTTATCTTTGATCCTTTTGTTAATGGTTTCTTCTATTGGCTGGAAGTTATGGCATAAAAAGAAGGAATTATCAGATTTATGATAGGGTAGGTATGCTCAAAATTGGAGGGGAAGTCATGATAAATAAAAAGCAATTTCGAATCTTCACTATTCTTGATTTGGACAAGAAGGAAGAATATTTACATGAGATGCATTTGAAAGGTTGGAGGTATAGAACTAGTCGTTTTGGTTTGTTCTATTTTGATCAATCTCAACCAGACGATGTCATATACTGTATCTATGATTCTAGATTTCTTAAAAAATATAAGCATGAACTGCAAGATTTTAGAGATAGAGGTTGGGAATTAATAGGAGCAGGTTCTTGTTCGATTCTTCGTAAATCGTCTTCTGATATACTTTCAGAGGATCAAGTCTATATGAGTAAGGGGCTCAGATGGAAAGTTATGCGATCTAGACTTCGTTCCTGTACAGCTACTTTCTTAGGTGGTCTTGTTGTCTGTATGAGTCTATTTAAAGAGGAGCTTTCTATGTCTTTCTTTATTATTTTTCTTTTATATGCTTTTCTGATTTCTTATCTAATCTATGGTTTTTTTAGACTTAAAAGGAAATACCAAGTAGATGAACAGTGAGTTTTTAGGTCTTCAGACTGATTTTTAGCACTCTTGATAAAAGAGTGCTAATTTTTTGAGTTTTTATCTTGACATTCTCTTTTAAGGGTGTATAATAGAATCATAAGTTAGCACTTAAGTGTATCGAGTGCTAATTGATCAGACAGAGAGGAGTGATGAGGTGGTTACAGAGCGTCAGCAGGATATTTTAAATCTGATTATTGACATCTTTACCAAAACGCACGAACCTGTCGGATCCAAAGCCTTGCAAGAGTCTATTAACTCTAGCAGTGCTACCATTCGTAATGACATGGCGGCTCTAGAAAAGCAAGGTTTGCTTGAAAAGGCTCATACTTCAAGTGGTCGGATGCCAAGTGTTGCTGGTTTTCAGTACTATGTGAAACACTCACTGGATTTTGACCGACTGGCTGAAAATGAGGTTTATGAGATTGTTAAAGCCTTTGATCAGGAATTCTTCAAATTGGAGGATATTCTGCAAGAAGCTGCTAACCTGCTGACAGACTTGAGTGGCTGTACGGTAGTAGCACTGGATGTTGAGCCGAGCAGGCAACGTCTGACAGCCTTTGATATCGTTGTTTTGGGGCAACATACAGCCTTGGCAGTATTCACCCTAGACGAATCGCGAACGGTTACCAGTCAGTTTCTAATTCCAAGGAACTTCTTGCAGGAGGATTTGCTGAAATTGAAGAGCATCATTCAGGAACGTTTCCTCGGCCACACCGTTCTAGATATTCACTACAAGATTCGGACGGAGATTCCGCAGATTATCCAGCGTTACTTCACAACAACGGATAATGTGATCGATCTCTTTGAACACATCTTTAAGGAAATGTTCAACGAAAACATTGTAGTGGCGGGCAAGGTCAATCTCTTGAATTTTGCTAATCTGGCAGCCTATCAGTTCTTTGATCAGCCACAAAAGGTGGCTCTGGAGATTCGTGAGGGGCTGCATGAGGATCAGATGCAAAACGTCCGTGTTGCAGACAGTCAAGAGTCCTGTCTAGCTGACCTAGCGGTGATTAGTAGCAAGTTCCTCATTCCTTATCGGGGAGTTGGAATTCTAGCCATTATCGGTCCGGTTAATCTAGATTACCAGCAATTGATCAACCAAGTCAATGTAGTCAATCGTGTTTTGACCATGAAATTGACAGATTTTTACCGCTACCTCAGCAGTAATCATTATGAAGTACATTAAGATTGAAATCATTAAAGGAGGCGAAAATGGCCCAAGATATAAAAAATGAAGAAGTAGAAGAAGTAGAAGAAGTCCAAGAAGAGGAAGTTGTGGAAACGGTAGAAGAAACAACTCCTGAGAAGTCTGAGTTGGACTTGGCAAATGAACGTGCAGATGAGTTCGAAAACAAATACCTTCGTGCTCATGCAGAAATGCAAAATATCCAACGCCGTGCCAATGAAGAGCGTCAAAACTTGCAACGTTATCGTAGCCAAGACTTGGCAAAAGCGATTCTCCCTTCTTTGGACAACCTTGAGCGTGCACTCGCAGTTGAAGGTTTGACAGACGATGTCAAAAAAGGATTGGAGATGGTGCAAGAAAGCTTGATTCATGCTTTGAAAGAAGAAGGAATCGAAGAAATCGCAGCCGATGGAGAATTTGACCATAACTACCATATGGCAATCCAAACTCTTCCGGCAGACGATGAACACCCAGCAGATACAATCGCACAAGTCTTCCAAAAAGGCTATAAACTCCATGACCGCATCCTGCGCCCAGCAATGGTGGTAGTGTACAACTAGGCAATTCTGACGGTAGCTAAAGCAACTCGTCAGAAAACGGCAATCGCTGTGGCGTTTGCCTAGCCTCCTTACTAACTCGTCGTCGAAATAATATCGATTTCGACTCCTCGTGTCGTAACATAATAGAAAACTTGTCCGAAACGACACTAAACTATGAAAGAAAGATAAAAAGCAAGCCGAAGGCTTGCAAGGAAGATATTTCCCGCCGTGGTGAAAGTTTCAGTAGCTTTTGCTACTGAAACAGGGGATTTTTGAGACAATAGGCTCAAAAATAAGTGATGAAATCCCGAAGGGAGTTGCTCACGTCCCCACCACTTAAGGGAAATATCAAAAAAATCAAAATTCGAATTAAAATTTAAGGAGAAAAACACATGTCTAAAATTATCGGTATTGACTTAGGTACAACAAACTCAGCAGTAGCAGTTCTTGAAGGAACTGAATCAAAAATCATCGCAAACCCAGAAGGAAACCGTACAACTCCATCTGTAGTCTCATTCAAAAACGGCGAAATCATCGTCGGTGATGCAGCAAAACGCCAAGCAGTAACAAATCCAGATACAGTTATCTCTATCAAATCTAAGATGGGAACTTCTGAAAAAGTTTCTGCTAACGGCAAAGAATACACTCCACAAGAAATCTCAGCTATGATTCTTCAATACTTGAAAGGTTATGCTGAAGACTACCTTGGCGAAAAAGTAACTAAAGCAGTTATCACAGTTCCAGCTTACTTCAACGATGCTCAACGTCAAGCAACAAAAGACGCTGGTAAAATCGCTGGTCTTGAAGTAGAACGTATTGTCAACGAACCAACTGCAGCAGCCCTTGCTTACGGTTTGGACAAGACTGATAAAGAAGAAAAAATCTTGGTATTCGACCTTGGTGGTGGTACATTCGACGTCTCTATTCTTGAATTGGGTGACGGTGTCTTCGACGTATTGTCAACTGCAGGGGACAATAAACTTGGTGGTGACGACTTTGACCAAAAAATCATTGACCACTTGGTGGCAGAATTCAAGAAAGAAAACGGTATTGACTTGTCTACTGACAAGATGGCAATGCAACGTTTGAAAGATGCAGCTGAAAAAGCGAAGAAAGACCTTTCTGGTGTAACTTCAACACAAATCAGCTTGCCATTTATCACTGCAGGTGAGGCTGGACCTCTTCACTTGGAAATGACCTTGACTCGTGCGAAATTTGACGATTTGACTCGTGACCTTGTAGAACGTACAAAAGTTCCAGTTCGTCAAGCCCTTTCAGATGCAGGTTTGAGCTTGTCAGAAATCGACGAAGTTATCCTTGTTGGTGGTTCAACTCGTATCCCAGCCGTTGTCGAAGCTGTTAAAGCTGAAACTGGTAAAGAACCAAACAAATCAGTAAACCCTGACGAAGTTGTTGCTATGGGTGCTGCCATCCAAGGTGGTGTCATCACTGGTGATGTCAAAGACGTTGTCCTTCTTGACGTAACACCATTGTCACTTGGTATCGAAACAATGGGTGGTGTCTTCACAAAACTCATCGACCGCAACACTACTATTCCAACATCTAAATCACAAGTCTTCTCAACTGCGGCAGACAACCAACCAGCCGTTGATATCCACGTTCTTCAAGGTGAACGCCCAATGGCAGCAGATAACAAGACTCTTGGACGTTTCCAATTGACAGATATCCCAGCTGCACCTCGTGGAATTCCTCAAATCGAAGTAACATTTGACATCGACAAGAACGGTATCGTGTCTGTTAAGGCC
Organism: Streptococcus mitis; assembly: GCF_005144795.1. Classification (GTDB taxonomy): domain Bacteria; phylum Bacillota; class Bacilli; order Lactobacillales; family Streptococcaceae; genus Streptococcus; species Streptococcus mitis_BB. Next base: position 142,202 of record NZ_SWFJ01000003.1, read on the forward strand.
AAAGACCTTGGAACTCAAAAAGAACAAACAATTGTCATCCAATCAAACTCAGGCTTGACTGACGAAGAAATCGACCGTATGATGAAAGATGCAGAAGCTAATGCTGAAGCAGATAAGAAACGTAAAGAAGAAGTTGACCTTCGTAACGAAGTAGACCAAGCTATCTTCGCAACTGAAAAGACAATCAAGGAAACTGAAGGAAAAGGTTTCGACGCAGAACGTGACGCTGCCCAAGCTGCCCTTGATGACCTTAAGAAAGCGCAAGAAGATAACAACTTGGACGATATGAAAGCGAAACTTGAAGCATTGAACGAAAAAGCTCAAGGGCTTGCTGTTAAACTCTACGAACAAGCCGCTGCAGCACAACAAGCTCAAGCAGGAGCAGAAGGCGCACAAGCAACAGGAAACGCGGGCGATGACGTCGTAGACGGAGAGTTTACGGAAAAATAAGATGCAAAACCCGTTAAAACCTCACAGTGAAAATAGGAAATCTGACGCAGAAACTTTAGTTTCTAGGAAGATTTGTCTTTTTCACCAAGAGGTTAGGGCGTGCTCGATTTAGCATTACTAGTTTGATTTTTAAAACTCGAATGTCGTAATGATAAGAAGAAATCCAGAGGTTGCAACCCAGCCTCTGTTTTTCGATAAGATAGGTGATGTAATATTATGAAAAAAATTAAACTTCTGTTTAAAAATCATTGGCAATTACTTGTTATTGAAGCAGTAATAGTACTGATATATGGCCTTGCATCTTATTATATAGATAAAAATCCAGTAGGAAACTTTACTATGCTATCAATAATATTTTCAAATGAATTTTTTGTGGCTATATTGGTTGCAATTGGGGCAATTTATTCTTGGTTTGCAAGTAAGGCAGATTACGAGTATAATAAAAATCTTGAAATGCTCAAAGATATTGATAAAATTCACGACTATTATCAAGATAAAGATAGTTTTCCGGATGTTGTTAAGTCTTGTCAAGGACATATTAATGATTTGAAGAAAATAGAGAAATATAAGGGGACTTTTTTATATACTTACTTGTCATACATTGAACACAAAAATGGACAACATAAACAAGAAGAAGAACAGTTTGATGAACAGAGTGAAAAAACATTTATTAAAAATCAAACTGATAATAGTTATAAAGAAAAAAGAAGTTTAAGTTCTATTAAGAATGAGATAGGAAAAGAATTAAGTATTAATAAAGAATACATTAAATACAGTAGAAATTACAAAGATGAAGGTTTTTGGTGGTCAACATGGTATTCTTTAGACGAAAACTTAATAGATAAGATTCCAGATGATAAGGTGATTTTATTTTTTACAAGTGTGAACGGCCAATACAAAGGTGTTAAAATTAAAGGAAATCAACTAAAAAAACTATCTAAAAATATGAAAGCAAGTAACAGTAAAACAGGTAATAAGACTTATGATTTTTATATTAGATTAAGAAGAGAAGATAATACATATCATGAATGTCGTAATGATATTCCTTTATCAAAATATGAAATAGAAGAAGTTGATTTAAATTTTTTAAACAAGGAATAAGAAGGTATCTTGTATGAACAATACTGAATTTTATGATCGTCTGGGGGTGTCAAAAAACGCTTCGGCAGACGAAATCAAAAAGGCTTATCGTAAGCTTTCGAAAAAATATCACCCAGATATCAACAAGGAGCCTGGTGCTGAGGAAAAGTACAAGGAAGTTCAGGAAGCCTATGAGACTTTGAGTGACGACCAAAAACGGGCTGCCTATGACCAATATGGTGCGACTGGAGCCAACGGTGGCTTTGGTGGTGCTGGTGGTTTCGGCGGTTTCGATGGGGCAGGAGGCTTCGGTGGTTTTGAGGACATCTTCTCAAGTTTCTTCGGCGGAGGCGGTGCTTCGCGCAATCCAAACGCTCCTCGCCAAGGGGATGACCTCCAGTATCGTGTAAATTTAACCTTTGAAGAAGCTATTTTCGGAGCTGAAAAAGAAGTTAAGTACAACCGTGAAGCAAGCTGTCGTACATGTAATGGCTCTGGTGCTAAGCCAGGGACAAGTCCAGTCACTTGTGGACGCTGTCATGGCGCTGGTGTCATTAACGTTGATACACAGACTCCGCTTGGTATGATGCGTCGCCAAGTAACCTGTGATGTCTGTCATGGTCGCGGAAAAGAAATCAAAGATCCATGTACAACCTGTCACGGAACAGGTCATGAAAAACAAGCCCATAGCGTACATGTGAAAATCCCTGCTGGTGTAGAAACTGGTCAACAAATTCGCCTAGCTGGTCAAGGTGAAGCTGGCTTTAACGGTGGACCTTATGGTGACTTGTATGTAGTGGTTTCTGTGGAAGCCAGCGACAAGTTTGAACGTGAAGGAACCACTATCTTCTACAATCTCAACCTCAACTTTGTCCAAGCAGCTCTTGGTGATACAGTAGATATCCCAACTGTTCACGGTGATGTTGAATTGGTTATCCCAGAGGGAACTCAGACTGGTAAGAAATTCCGTCTACGTGGCAAGGGAGCTCCGAGCCTTCGTGGCGGTGCAGTTGGGGACCAATACGTTACTGTTAATGTCGTAACACCGACAGGTTTGAACGACCGTCAAAAAGCAGCACTGAAAGAATTTGCAGCTGCGGGTGATTTAAAAGTCAATCCAAAGAAAAAAGGCTTCTTTGACCATATTAAAGATGCCTTTGAAGGAGAATAAAGCAAAAAGAGCCGTTGGGCTCTTTTTGTTTATAGATTTTTTAAAACTTTCCTTAAGTAATGACGGACGGTAGCGACCTTCTTCGAAGTTCCATACCTAAACTTTGAGCCTAAGTCTCAAAGTTTCCGGACACCTGAAACCAAGCTGTTTCAGGTGTTTTCATTACGGCGGAAAGTCTTCGATTTAGTTGTGAAATGGTGAATGAGTTGCCTAAATTATGATGTATAGTTAATGGGATATAACTTGTTTACCTTTTAAAAAAGAGCCGTTGGGCTCTTTTACTTATCTTCAGTTTCCTGTGTTTCTTTAATCACAGCTAGTCTAGTCTGGATATCCTTTTCCAAGACTTTAAATTTGTAAGTCAGGTCTTCTTGATATTCCTTGATGAGTTCTTTTTGCTGGTCAATGATTTGCAGGCTATTTTGGATAATATCTACATCGTCCTTGATAGCTTGAACGCGGTCAGTGGTATTCAAGACTTCATCTGTGATGGTTTGGCGATTTTTTGTAACCAGATAACTTCCGGCTGCAGCTCCTGCAAATAGCAGTAAATTGGATAATTTCATGGCAACTCCTTAGGCATTTTTGATGGTTTCAGCGACTTGAGCAAGTTTGTCAAAGTCTGGTTCGTGGGCGATAAAATCAATCTTGAGGTCATCGTCCGCACTGTAGCGAGGCACGAGGTGAACGTGGGTATGAAAGACGGTTTGCCCTGCGATTTCTTCACAGTTGGCAATGATATTCATGCCAGCAGCCTTGGTAGCTTTCATGACTTTTTGAGCGACTTTTGGTACTTGGGCAAAGAGTTGGCTGGCGCTAGTAGCGTCCATTTCCAAAAGATTGCGATAGTGTTCTTTGGGTACGACTAAGGTGTGTCCTGGTGTCACTTGAGAGATATCAAGAAAGGCAAGAACCTGCTCATCTTCATATACTTTTGAAGCAGGAATTTCCCCTGCGATGATTTTACAAAAAATGCAATCTGACATAAAATCTACCTCTACTGTATTGAATTTTGATATAATATAGCTACATTATACCAGATTTGGAGAAAATATGTTAGAAATTAAAAACCTGACAGGTGGCTATGTCCATGTACCTGTCTTGAAAGATATATCCTTTACTGTTGAAAGTGGGCAGCTGGTCGGTCTGATTGGTCTCAATGGTGCTGGGAAATCGACGACTATTAATGAAATTATCGGTCTGTTGACACCTTATAGTGGCTCCATCAATATCAATGGTCTGACCCTGCAAGGAGATGCGACTAACTACCGTAAGCAAATTGGCTACATTCCTGAGACACCTAGTCTGTATGAGGAATTGACCCTCAGAGAGCATATCGAAACGGTTGCCATGGCTTATGGTATTGAGCAAAAAGTGGCTTTTGATCGAGTGGAGCCTTTGCTAAAAATGTTCCGTTTGGACCAGAAATTAGACTGGTTTCCTGTTCATTTTTCAAAAGGGATGAAGCAGAAGGTCATGATTATCTGTGCTTTTGTGGTGGATCCGAGTCTCTTCATCGTGGATGAGCCTTTCCTTGGTCTTGATCCGTTGGCTATTGCAGACTTGATTCAGCTTTTGGAAGTGGAAAAGCAAAAGGGTAAGTCCATTCTCATGAGTACCCACGTGCTGGATTCGGCGGAGAGGATGTGTGATGCCTTTGTTATTCTCCACAAGGGTGAGGTGCGTGCTAAGGGAAATCTCCTGCAACTGCGCGAAGCCTTTGACATGCCTGAGGCTAGTTTGAATGATATTTACTTGGCTCTGACCAAAGAGGAGGAGCTATGAAAGACTTGTTTTTAAAGAGAAAGCAGGCTTTTCGTAAGGAGTGTCTTGGTTATCTGCGCTATGTTCTCAATGACCACTTTGTCTTGTTCCTGCTTGTCCTGCTGGGCTTTTTAGCCTACCAGTACAATCAACTCTTACAAGATTTTCCTGAAAATCATTGGCCCATCCTTTTGTTTGTAGGAATTACGTCTGTTTTACTTTTGCTTTGGGGAGGAATTGCCACCTATATGGAGGCTCCAGACAAGCTCTTTCTCTTAGTTGGAGAAGAGGAAATCAAACTCCATCTTAAGCGTCAAACTGGCATTTCCCTAGTCTTTTGGCTCTTTATCCAGACCCTTTTCTTGCTGTTATTTGCGCCCTTATTTTTAGCGATGGGTTATGGCTTGCCTGTCTTCCTAATCTATGTGCTTTTATTGGGAGTAGGTAAATATTTCCTCTTTCGTCAAAAGGATAGTAAATTTTTCACGGAAACTGGACTGGACTGGGACTATGTCATTTCTCAAGAAAGCAAGCGTAAGCAAGTCTTGCTTCGTTTCTTTGCCCTCTTTACGCAGGTCAAGGGAATTTCAAACAGCGTCAAACGTCGTGCCTATCTGGACTTTATCCTAAAGGCTGTTCAGAAGGTGCCTGGAAAGATTTGGCAAAATCTCTATCTGCGTTCTTATCTACGAAATGGAGACCTCTTTGCGCTCAGTCTTCGTCTGCTCTTGCTTTCCATACTGGCGCAGGTCTTTATCGAGCAAGCTTGGATTGCGACAGCAGTGGTGGTTCTCTTTAACTACCTCTTGCTATTCCAGTTGCTGGCTCTCTATCACGCCTTTGACTACCAGTATTTGACTCAACTTTTTCCACTGGACAAGGGGCAAAAGGAAAAAGGCTTGCAGGCGGTTGTCCGAGGATTGACCAGTTTTGTTTTACTTGTGGAATTAGTCGTCGGCCTTGTGACATTCCAAGAAAAACTAGCCCTTCTAGCCTTACTGGGAGCTGGTTTGGTTTTACTAGTCTTGTATTTACCTTATCAGGTCAAACGTCAGATGCAGGACTAACATTGCCTATATGACACTAAAAAAGAAGTTGAGTTCAGTCTGTCTCAACTTCTTTTATTTTCTACAGGATAATGGTTGGTCCGTAGAGACTCAACTTTGTCTTGACTTGGTCAAAGTGGAAGCGGTCATAGGCCCGCCAAGCGGCGCGAGTAGGAGCATCTGGGTCAAGAGCGCTGAGTCCCATGAGAAGACTGGAAGTCTGGTAAAATTTTTCCAGTTCAATCAAGACTCGATTATCCACTGTTTCAGCCTTGGCTAGAAAGCCAAGAATAGAGTTTAATTGCTCTTGAAAGCGGACGTCGTCAGCGCTTGCCTGTCTGCATGCTTGATAGGCTTTGTTTAAGTCAGTAATCAAAGTCTGAGCTCTTTTGATGGGGTCTGTATCTGTCATGAGAATTCCTCCTCTAATCTGGGTGCTAGTTTTGATTATAGCAATTGTGTTTTGATACTGTTAGTCTATCACTTTTATCTCCTTTTTCGCCTTCAAATCTTTAATTGCCCTTGAAATTTCCTGAATGGTACTGTTAAGATTTTATGATAAAATAGTTGTAAGATTATCATGCTTATTTGAGGAACAAGATACCTTTCAGGAGCGTTAAAGGCCTGTTTAGGATTTGGTGGGCTTGTATCATAGTATTTTTGCTATTCTCTTTTTAGGAAGAAATTGAAATATGGAGAGTAAAAAGATGAGAATATTTGTTTTAGAAGATGATTTTTCCCAACAGGCTAGAATTGAAACGACGATTGAGAAACTTTTGAAGGAACATCATATTACTCCGAGTTCTTTTGAAGTTTTTGGTAAGGCAGACCAGCTGCTGGCAGAGGTGCATGAGAAGGGAGCCCATCAGCTATTCTTTTTGGATATTGAGATTCGAAATGAGGAGATGAAGGGTCTGGAGGTGGCTAGAAAGATTCGGGATCGGGATCCTTATGCTCTCATCGTCTTTGTGACGACTCACTCGGAGTTTATGCCCCTGTCCTTTCGCTACCAAGTCTCTGCTTTGGACTACATTGATAAGGCCCTTTCGGCAGAGGAGTTTGAATCTCGTATCGAGACAGCCCTTCTCTATGCCAATAGTCAAGACAGTAAGAGTCTGGCGGAAGATTGCTTTTACTTTAAATCAAAATTTGCCCAATTCCAGTATCCTTTTAAAGAGGTTTATTATCTTGAAACATCGCCCAGAGCCCATCGTGTTATTCTCTATACCAAGACAGACAGGCTGGAATTTACAGCGAGTTTAGAGGAGGTTTTTAAGCAGGAACCCCGTCTCTTGCAGTGCCATCGCTCTTTTCTCATCAATCCTGCCAATGTAGTTCGTTTGGATAAGAAAGAAAAACTTCTTTACTTTCCCAATGGTGGAAGCTGTATGATAGCGCGTTATAAGGTCAGGGAAGTGTCTGAGGCTATCAATAACTTACACTGAGTGAGGAGAATTTATGTATATTTTTTGGATGATATTGTATTCACTAGCTATTATTGGGCTAGAAATTATCATGTTCTTTAAGGTAGATGGAATTAGTCTCACTTTCGATAGAATTTTTAAGGCCTTTCTTCTAAAATTTCTTCTAGCAGCAATTGTTACAACTTTTAAATTTTTAGTCTTGACTGACTATCTGTCATACTTTATAGAACCCTTGTTCGGCATCAGCTTATCTCTCTTATTGTTAAGAGAGCTTCCTAAAAAACTCCTTTTCTTTTATGGTCTCTTTCCAATTGTATTGATGGATATCTTTTACAGAAGTGTTTCCTATTTTGTGTTTCCGTTTTTGGGGCAAGGGATTGTAGATGGAGATGGAAATCCTCTCTTTTTGTTGATTATGCTATTCGTTTGCTTCATAGTATTAGTCTTTTTGAAATGGTTGGACTATGATTTTACTAGATTGAGAAAGGAGTTTCTCGATAAAGGTTTTCAACAGTCCCTGACTAAGATTAACTGGATAATGGGGGCTTACTTTCTAGTCATGGAAAATCTGTCTTACTTTGAATATGCATACAATATCCAATCAAAGACTGTTCGCCATCTCATCCTAGTCTTTTACCTACTCTTTTTTATGGGGATGATCAAGAAATTGGATACCTATTTGAAGGACAAACTTCATGAGAGACTGGACCAAGAGCAGGTCTTGCGCTACAGAGATATGGAACGCTATAGTCGGCATATAGAGGAACTTTACAAGGAAGTGCGGAGTTTTCGCCATGACTACACCAACCTCTTAACCAGCTTACGTCTGGGCATTGAAGAGGAGGATATGGAGCAGATAAAAGAGGTCTACGACTCGGTCTTAAAGGATTCTAGTCAGAAATTGCAGGACAACAAATATGACCTTGGCAGATTGGTGAATATTCGGGACCGTGCCCTCAAAAGTCTTCTAGCAGGGAAATTTCTAAAAGCCAGAGATAAGAACATTGTCTTTAATGTCGAAGTTCCTGAGGAGATTCAGGTTGAGGGGATGAGCCTACTTGATTTTCTAACCATTGTGTCTATCCTTTGTGACAACGCTATTGAAGCTAGTGCAGAGGCTAGTCAACCTCATGTTTCAATCGCCTTTTTAAAAAATGGAGCACAGGAGACCTTTATCATCGAAAACTCCATCAAAGAAGAGGGTATAGATATTCTCCTTTGGAGCCAGTTCTAAAGGGGAGGAGAGAGGAGTTGGTCTCTATACCGTCATGAAAATTGTGGAAAGCCATCCCAATACCAGCCTGAATACCACCTGTCAAAATCAAATCTTTCGTCAGGTTTTAACGATTCACTCGATGTCAGTTGATGATTAGAAGATTTGTGGAAAGAAGTACTGCCTAAAGTCATCAATTAAAATACTATAGTATGCGAGGTATCATAAATGAATAAGAAATCCTATTTTATCATCTGTTCTACGTTGATCATAGCATCGAATCTTCTCATGATTTCCGTGGTGAACAAGGGAGAAGAAACTGGGAGCAATCTGTTTGTGATTGCTATAGCCTGTGTTATGTTACCATCATTCTTATATGCAGTTGAAAACAGACTTACTTCAATGGTAAGAGTAGAATCAATACTCCTGATTCAGTTGACAGTTATATCCCTACTCCGTCTTATCAACAGAATAGGGAGTACGCCTGAAATCCTCAACATTATCATTACCCTTATCGCTTTGGCAAGTGGGACAGCTGCTATTCTTGTTGCAATCATGAGAATATATGAGAACAGACGGAAGTAAGGCTGAATAGCTTTCGATGTATTTTCACATTGTTAAATTCCCATAGGGCAAGTATGTTTTCATGCTTGCTTTTTTAAATTTTTTACAATTAAAGATGTTTTGATGACCATTTGTGATTTGGATGGAAAATTTTAAAAAATAGTAGTATACTAACCTTATTAAGGTTGTAATAGGACGAAAGTAAAAAGAGGTATTCCTCGTGAATGCAAAAACAATTTTACAATTGGCTATTATGGTTGCTTAAAGGCTTGAGCCTGTAAGTAGAGGAACTGTACTTGGAGGTAATTATGGATTTCAAAAGTTTTCTTATTGCTTTTGTTGTTAGTATGTTTGTTTCTTTTATTACTTATTTAATTAGGAAAAAATTTTAAAAATCTCCAAAGAAGAATAAAGATAGATCTAATTAGATAAAAAGATTTTTTATCGCTAGTTTAATCTACAGTGGAGTTTCTTTAATATTGTTTCGCCTGTTAAAATGATATGTGATAGCAGGATAAAAAATCTACAAATTAAGTTGGTATCAATATGGTGTAAAGGGCAAGTATGTTTTTCATGCTTGCTTTTTTAAATTTTTTACAATTCAAGATGTTTTGATGACCATTTGTGATTTGAGTGATCTAAGGTCAAAATGAGTGCTATACTAGCAGTGTAAAGGTTGTAGCTCAACTAAGATAAAGCATACATTTAGGAGAAAATCTTATGAAGAAAAAAATACTGATCATTTTCGTTCTGTATCTGATTATGTCCACCTTTCTTTATCCGCTTAGGGAGAGTATTTGGTATCATCTATTTTATACCATAGCCTATATGATTGCGGTTGTGATCTATTTTGCTTTAACTAAAAAGAAAGGAGCAAAGAAATGAAAACTTTTCTTGCTAAAAAACGGAACATCTTCCTTGCGAGATTGTTCCTAGGTCAGTTGCCCTTACTTGTCTCTACTTATCTATTTCTATCTCGTCAGTTTTTAAATTTTTCTGTAGTTCTCCAATTTCTTTTGGTGGTTATTAACTTAGCTTCCATTTTGGTCACTGTTTACCTCACTAGGGAAATGAGGATAAGAGAGTTTGAAGATGATGATTTGGTTAGTCCTAGAACCAATCAACTTATGTATATCGGCTTGACAGGTTTTATGTCTATTATATGTTTGTATAGGGGTATCACAGCAGGAGAATTCTACCAACAATTAATTGCCTATATTGGCGCTATTCTCTGCTTGATTATCATGCTTCTACTCATTTGGGGCTTGAAGTATTATAAAAAGTAGGGAAGAACTTGCGGCTAGTCTATAGTCTGATAAGAGGAGGTCATCATGTATAAACGCTTATTTTTCCTAGATTCCAAAACCTTAGACTGGTTGACTCCTTATATTCTGGTCTTGGCTTCTGACACCATTGCCTTTAATGTTTTTGTGCTAACCTTTGTATCTGCGGTGGTCTTTAATTCCCTAAATTCCCTGCTAGCTTTAATGGCTATATTCTTAGGGGCTGGCTATGTGGTCGGATTTTGGTTACTCAAATGGTTTGTTTTGGAAAGGCTAGAACTAAAGAATGACGTGTAGGGAGTCTGTTTGGTGGGGAGGCTAGTTTTATGAGAATTTTTAATAAGTGCCATGCCTTGTTTTTGGGATTTTTAGTATTTGCAATCGTTGGTGCAGCGGGTTATTCCATTAATCAAGGGGATTATTTTCAACACCAGTACACATTCATTGTTGTAAAGAGTCTCTTGCTTTTCCTTAGTTTTGGCTATGCGAAATGGTTTGATATGATTTCTTTTGGGATGTTAAGCAGGAAACAACTCTTGCTGTTCATTGGAATTTTTCTTCTCACTGTGCTTGTAAGTATTAGCTATCATGCTTTTTTCTCAGTTGTTTCTGGTGCTTCGGATCAACACCTTGAGGAAGCTAGTAAAGGACTTTCGCTTTCTTTTATTGTTAGTGCTACAGTTTTGGCACCTATCCAGGAGGAATTCATGTTTAGAGGGATTCTTCAAGGTGCAGTTTTTGATAATTCTTGGCTGGGGCTTGTACTGACTTCCTCTCTCTTTTCTTTCATGCATGAACCTTATGATATTCCTTCGTTTTGCTATTATCTTTTCGGGGGCTTGTTGCTGGGCTTTGCTTATAAAAAGAGCCAGAATTTGTGGGTTTCTACTCTAGTCCATATGTTTTACAACAGTTTGCCACTCTTAACTTAAACTCAATGAAAATCAAATAGCAAACTAGGAAACTAGCCGCAGGTTGCTCAAAAGACTGTTTTTGAGGTTGCAGATAGAACTGACGAAGTCAGCTCAAAACACAGTTTTGAGGTTGTGGATAGAACTGACGAAGTCAGTAACCATACCTACGGCAAGGCGACGTTGACGTGGTTTGAAGAGGTTTTCGAAGAGTATAAAATGGTTTGTTTTGGAAAGACTAGAGTTAAAGGATGACTTGTAGGGAAGTTTGTTTGTTGAGGAGGATAATTTTATGAAGTTTTTTGATAAATTTCATGCCTTTTGTTTTGGATTTTTAGTACTACTAATCGTCATTACAGTTCCTTATACGATTAACCATGGGGATTTTTTTCAAAATGAATCTGAATTGATTATTGTAAGTCTTCTAGTAACCTCGATGAGTGTTGCTTATGCTAGAAAGTTTGAAATGATTTCTTTTGGGATGTTAAGCAGGAAACAACTTTTACTTTTCATTGCAATCTTTCTTCTAAGTATGCTTGAAACGCTGGTTTATATTCATTTCTTCGCTGTTTCTTCTGGCGCAGGAGTTCAACACTTGGCGGAAGTCAGCAGAGGAATTTCTCTGTCTTTGATTTTGGCTACCTCAGTTTTTGGTCCCATACAGGAGGAACTCATTTTCAGAGGGCTTCTTCAAGGTGCCGTTTTTGACAATTCTTGGTTAGGGCTTGTGCTAACTTCCTCTCTCTTTTCTTTTATGCATGGACCTTCTAATGTCCCTTCGTTTATTTTTTATCTACTTGGGGGTTTGTTGCTGGGATTTGCTTATAAAAAGAGCCAAAACTTATGGGTTTCTACTCTAGTTCACATGTTTTACAATGCTTGGCCACTCTTATATTATTTATAAAAATCATGAAAAGGTAAGCAGAAGACGGTGCTTGCCTTTTTCTTTCTAGAATGATATCCCAAGCCAATCCAGAGGCTTTTCTTTGAGAATCAGGTCTGGAGCGGTTGACGAATAGGCCAAAAACTAGTAGAATAGTAAGGAAACTTTATACGGAGGAAAGAAATGGATTTGGGTGATAATGAGCTAACACTGACTCCCATACCTGGGAAAAGTGGCAAGGCTTATATGGGTAGCTATCCTGATGGGAAGCGTATCTTTGTAAAAATGAACACCTCTCCAATCCTACCTGGACTAGCTAGAGAACAAATTGCTCCACAATTATTATGGAGTCGCCGTTTGGCAGATGGGCGTGATATGTGTGCTCAAGAATGGTTGACTGGCAAGATATTGACCCCCTATGATATGAATCGTAAACAAATCGTCAATATTTTAACCCGCCTTCATCGCTCACGTCCGTTGATGACACAGTTGAGTCGTTTGGGATATGCCATGGAAACACCTGTAGATTTACTACAGTCTTGGCAGGAAACGGCTCCAGATGCTTTGCGTAAAAATCATTTTATCAGTGAAGTGATGGCTGATTTACGTCAGACTATTCCAGGATTTAGAGAGGACCATGCGACCATTGTCCATGGAGATGTACGACATAGTAATTGGATTGAGACAGACAGTGGCTTGATTTATTTGGTAGATTGGGATTCGGTTCGTTTGACCGACCGCATGTTTGATGTGGCCCATATGCTCTGCCATTATATTCCAGAACATCAGTGGAAGGAATGGTTGACCTACTATGGTTACAAGTATAATCAAACGGTATTAAATAAATTGTATTGGTACGGTCAATTATCTTACTTGAGCCAGATTTCCAAGTATTATATGAACCAAGATTTAGAAAATGTCAATCGGGAGATTCATGGCTTGCGTCACTTCCGAGACAAGTATGGAAAGAGAAGATGAGAGTTAGAAATCGTAAAGGGGCGACAGAATTACTAGAGGCAAATCCCCAGTATGTGGTCCTTAATCCCTTAGAAGCAAAGGGGAAATGGCGGGACTTGTTTGGCAATGATAATCCCATTCATGTGGAAGTTGGAAGTGGAAAGGGTGCCTTTGTTTCAGGTATGGCCAAACAAAACCCTGATATTAACTATATCGGGATTGATATTCAAAAGTCTGTTTTGAGCTACGCCTTAGACAAGGTTCTTGAAGTTGGAGTGCCGAACATCAAACTCTTGTGGGTAGATGGTTCTGATTTGACTGACTATTTTGAAGATGGTGAGATTGATCGCTTGTATCTGAATTTTTCAGATCCATGGCCTAAAAAACGCCATGAAAAGCGTCGTTTGACCTACAAGACCTTCTTGGATATCTTCAAGCGTATCTTGCCTGAAAATGGAGAAATTCATTTCAAGACGGATAACCGTGGCTTGTTTGAGTACAGCCTAGTGAGCTTTTCTCAGTATGGCATGAAACTCAATGGTGTCTGGTTAGATTTACATGCCAGTGATTTTGAAGGCAATGTCATGACAGAATACGAGCAAAAATTCTCCAACAAGGGGCAAGTTATCTATCGAGTTGAGGCAGAATTTTAAGAAATAGCCTAAAATCAGGCTGTATAAGTGCTTTTGCTTTACATAAGTTGGCAAACGTGCTATACTAATAGTAAGAATATGAGAAAGAGAGGCGGGGAAATATCTTCGCCTCTTGCTTATGAGGAGGTGGACGCAATCGCAACAATCGTAGAATTAGTCAGAGAAGTTGTAGAACCTGTCATAGAAGCGCCTTTCGAACTCGTGGATATCGAGTATGGAAAGATTGGCAGTGACATGATTCTCAGTATTTTTGTAGATAAACCTGAAGGAATTACCTTGAACGACACGGCAGACTTGACAGAAATTATCAGTCCTGTCCTAGACACCATCAAGCCAGATCCCTTCCCAGAACAATATTTCCTAGAAATCACCAGTCCAGGCTTGGAACGTCCTTTGAAAACGAAGGATGTCGTAGCTGGAGCGGTTGGAAAATACATTCATGTCGGGCTCTACCAAGCCATCGATAAGCAAAAAGTCTTTGAAGGAACCTTGTTGGCCTTCGAAGAGGACGAGTTGACCATGGAATATATGGACAAGACGCGTAAGAAAACCGTCCAAATTCCATACAGTTTAGTATCAAAAGCACGTTTAGCAGTAAAATTATAGAAAAAGAAAGGATAGCTTTTGAGGATTCAAAAGTGAAGAAAACATGAGTAAAGAAATGCTAGAGGCCTTCCGCATTTTGGAAGAAGACAAGGGAATCAAAAAAGAAGATATCATCGACGCAGTAGTAGAGTCGCTTCGTTCCGCTTATCGCAGACGTTATGGTCAATCAGACAGCGTAGCTATTGACTTCAACGAAAAAACAGGTGATTTTACAGTTTATACCGTTCGTGAAGTGGTTGATGAAGTATTTGATAGCCGTTTGGAAATCAGTTTGAAAGATGCTCTTGCCATTAATTCAGCCTATGAACTTGGTGATAAAATCAAGTTTGAAGAAGCACCAGCTGAGTTTGGTCGAGTAGCAGCCCAATCTGCCAAACAAACCATCATGGAAAAAATGCGCAAGCAAACACGTGCCATCACTTACAATACTTACAAAGAACATGAGCAAGAAATCATGTCTGGTACAGTAGAACGCTTTGACAACCGCTTTATCTATGTCAACCTTGGTAGCATCGAAGCCCAATTGTCAAAACAAGACCAAATTCCTGGAGAAGTTTTTGCTTCTCATGATCGTATTGAAGTTTATGTCTACAAGGTTGAAGACAACCCTCGTGGTGTCAACGTCTTTGTTAGCCGTAGCCATCCAGAAATGATCAAACGCTTGATGGAGCAAGAAATTCCAGAAGTTTATGATGGAACTGTTGAAATCATGAGCGTAGCTCGTGAAGCTGGTGACCGTACTAAGGTTGCAGTTCGTAGCCACAATCCAAATGTGGACGCTATCGGTACAATCGTTGGACGTGGTGGAGCTAATATCAAGAAAATCACTAGCAAATTCCACCCAGCTCGCTATGATGCTAAGAGTGACCGTATGGTGCCAATCGAAGAAAACATCGACGTTATCGAATGGGTAGCTGATCCAGCTGAATTTATCTACAATGCTATCGCTCCTGCTGAAGTTGACCAAGTTATATTTGATGAAAACGACAGCAAACGTGCCTTGGTGGTTGTACCAGATAACAAGCTTTCTCTTGCCATTGGTCGTCGTGGACAAAACGTGCGCTTGGCAGCTCACTTGACTGGTTACCGTATTGATATCAAGTCTGCTAGCGAATTTGAAGCCATGGAAGAAGCTGGTTCGGTAGATTTGGAAGCAGAAAACGATACTGTAGAAGAATAAAAGCTGCTAGAGGAGGGAAAGATGAAAACAAGAAAAATCCCTTTGCGCAAGTCTGTCGTGTCTAACGAAGTGATTGATAAGCGTGATTTGCTCCGCATTGTCAAAAACAAGGAAGGACAAGTCTTTATAGATCCGACAGGCAAGGCCAATGGCCGCGGCGCTTATATCAAGCTAGACAATGCAGAAGCCTTAGAGGCGAAAAAGAAGAAGGTCTTTAACCGCAGCTTTAGCATGGAAGTGGATGAAAGCTTTTATGAAGAGTTGATCGCTTATGTGGATCACAAAGTGAAAAGAAGAGAGTTAGGACTTGAATAAGCAAAAGATAAGCAATCTCTTGGGGCTTGCTCAGCGAGCAGGTCGGATTATATCGGGTGAAGAATTGGTGGTCAAGGCCATTCAAGATGGCAAGGCCAAGTTGGTCTTTCTAGCCCATGATGCTGGGCCCAATCTAACCAAGAAGATTCAAGATAAAAGTCATTATTATCAAGTAGAAATTGTAACCGTGTTTTCAACACTGGAATTAAGCATAGCAGTCGGAAAATCGAGAAAGGTTTTGGCTGTGACAGATGCTGGATTTACAAAGAAAATGAGGTCTCTTATGGAATAGAAGAGGAGGACATGATTTGTCTAAGAAAAGATTGTACGAAATCGCAAAAGAACTTGGAAAAGAAAGTAAAGAAGTTGTAGCGCGTGCAAAAGAGTTGGGCTTGGATGTGAAAAGCCACTCATCAAGTGTGGAAGAAGCTGTCGCTGCAAAAATCGCTGCCAGCTTTAAGCCTGCAGCTGCTCCGAAAGCAGAAGCAAAACCTGCAACACCAAAAGCAAGTGCAGAAAAGAAAGCCGAGAAATCTGAGCCAGCTAAACCAGCTGTAGCCAAGGAAGAGGCAAAACCAGCTGAGCCAGTTGCTCCTAAAACAGAAAAAGTAGCAGCTAAACCGCAAAGCCGTAATTTTAAGGCTGAGCGTGAAGCCCGTGCCAAAGAGCAGGCAGAACGACGCAAGCAAAATAAGGGCAATAACCGTGACCAACAACAAAACGGAAACCGTCAGAAAAACGACGGCCGTAATGGTGGAAAACAAGGTCAAGGCAAGCGCGATAATCGTCGTTTTAACGACCAAGCTAAGAAACAGCAAGGCCAGCAAAATCGTGGCAATGAGCGCCGTCAGCAACAAGACTTCCAGCCAAAACAAGCTGGACCACGTGTTGACTTTAAAGCCCGTGCAGCAGCTCTAAAAGCAGAGCAAAATGCAGAGTACGCACGTTCAAGTGAGGAACGTTTCAAGCAGACTCAGGCTGCCAAAGAAGCCTTGGCCCAAGCTAACAAACGCAAGGAGCCAGAGGAAATCTTTGAAGAAGTGGCTAAGTTAGCTGAACAAGCGCAACAAGTTCAAGCAGTGGTTGAACCAGCTCCTGTAGCTAAAGAAGCGCCAGTGGATACACGTCGTAAAAAACAAGCTCGACCAGACAAAGAACGTGATGATTATGATCACGAAGAAGATGGTCCTAGAAAACAACAAAAGAATCGAAGTAGTCAAAATCAAGTGAGAAATCAAAAGAATAGTAACTGGAATAACAACAAAAAGAACAAAAAAGGCAATAATAAGAACAACCGTAATCAGGCTCCAAAACCTGTTACAGAACGTAAATTCCATGAATTGCCAACAGAATTTGAATATACAGATGGTATGACCGTTGCGGAAATCGCAAAACGTATCAAACGTGAACCAGCTGAAATCGTTAAGAAACTTTTCATGATGGGTGTTATGGCCACACAAAACCAATCCTTGGATGGGGAAACAATTGAACTCCTCATGGTGGATTATGGTATTGAAGCCAAACAAAAGGTTGAAGTGGATAATGCCGACATCGAACGTTTCTTTGTCGAGGATGGTTATCTCAATGAAGATGAATTGGTTGAGCGTCCACCAGTTGTAACTATCATGGGACACGTTGACCACGGTAAAACAACACTCCTAGATACCCTTCGTAACTCTCGTGTTGCGACAGGTGAAGCGGGTGGTATCACTCAGCATATCGGTGCCTACCAAATCGTGGAAAATGGCAAGAAGATTACCTTCCTTGATACACCAGGACACGCGGCCTTTACATCTATGCGCGCGCGTGGTGCTTCTGTTACCGATATTACTATCTTGGTCGTAGCGGCAGATGACGGGGTTATGCCTCAGACTATCGAAGCCATTAACCACTCAAAAGCGGCCAACGTTCCAATCATCGTAGCCATTAACAAGATTGATAAACCAGGTGCTAACCCAGAACGCGTTATCGGTGAATTGGCAGAGCATGGAGTTATGTCAACTGCTTGGGGGGGAGATTCTGAATTTGTTGAAATCTCAGCTAAATTCAACCAAAACATCGAAGAATTGTTGGAAACAGTCCTTCTTGTGGCTGAAATCCAAGAACTCAAAGCAGACCCAACAGTGCGTGCGATCGGTACAGTTATCGAAGCTCGCTTGGATAAAGGAAAAGGTGCGGTCGCAACCCTTCTTGTGCAACAAGGTACCTTGAATGTTCAAGACCCAATCGTTGTCGGAAATACCTTCGGTCGTGTCCGTGCTATGACCAACGACCTTGGTCGTCGTGTTAAGGTAGCAGGTCCATCAACACCAGTGTCAATCACAGGTTTGAACGAAGCGCCAATGGCGGGTGACCACTTTGCTGTCTACGAAGATGAAAAATCTGCGCGTGCGGCTGGTGAAGAACGTGCCAAACGTGCCCTTATGAAACAACGTCAAGCTACCCAACGTGTCAGCCTTGAAAACCTCTTTGATACGCTTAAAGCTGGTGAACTCAAGTCTGTTAACGTTATCATCAAGGCCGACGTACAAGGTTCTGTTGAAGCCCTTTCTGCCTCACTTCAAAAGATTGACGTGGAAGGTGTCAAAGTTACCATCGTTCACTCAGCGGTCGGTGCCATCAACGAATCAGACGTGACCCTTGCTGAAGCTTCAAATGCCTTTATCGTTGGTTTCAACGTACGCCCTACACCACAAGCTCGTCAACAAGCAGAAGCTGACGATGTGGAAATCCGTCTCCACAGCATTATCTATAAGGTTATCGAAGAGATGGAAGAAGCTATGAAAGGGATGCTTGACCCAGAATTCGAAGAAAAAGTTATCGGTGAAGCAGTTATCCGTGAAACCTTCAAGGTATCTAAAGTGGGAACTATCGGTGGATTCATGGTTATCAACGGTAAGGTTACCCGTGACTCTAAAGTCCGTGTTATCCGTGACGGTGTCGTTATCTATGACGGTGAACTTGCAAGCTTGAAACACTACAAAGACGACGTCAAAGAAGTTACAAACGGTCGTGAAGGTGGATTGATGATTGATGGCTACAATGATATCAAGATGGATGATGTGATTGAGGCTTATGTCATGGAAGAAATCAAGAGATAAGATTTTTTGCTCCTTTCTTAGGTGGTGAGGGACGCAAGCAAACCGATGGTTTCATTGCTTATTTTTGAGCCTAGGGTCTCAAAAATCCCCTGTGATGGGACTGATAAATCAGTTCCATCACTTTCACCACGGCGAAAGAAGCAGATGATTTCAAATTGAACTTCGTTCCAATTTGAAATGAAAATCAATAAATTTAAAAATAGCTAGGTCTGCTGGCCTAGCTTTTGGTTCAAAGTAGAGAAAGGAATATCATGGCAAATCATTTCCGTACGGATCGTGTGGGCATGGAAATCAAGCGTGAAGTCAATGAGATTTTGCAAAAGAAAGTCCGTGATCCGCGTGTCCAAGGCGTGACCATCACAGATGTTCAGATGCTGGGTGACTTGTCTGTTGCCAAGGTTTACTACACCATTTTGAGTAACCTTGCTTCAGATAACCAGAAAGCTCAAATCGGGCTTGAAAAAGCAACTGGCACCATCAAACGTGAACTTGGTCGCAATTTGAAATTGTACAAAATCCCAGATTTGACATTCGTCAAAGACGAATCCATCGAATATGGAAATAAGATTGACGAGATGCTACGCAATCTGGATAAGAACTAAGAAGAGGGGCAACCCTCTTTTTTGGTGGGGAAAAAGGCAATAAAGCATGCTGGCGGAATCTTTCTAGACTTAAACATTATTAAAAAGCTTTATTAAATTTAGCTTGTATGATAGTATAGGAATTAGAAAGAGTAAATTTCACAGAAATGGCCAGTAAGACTGGTATCGTTAATATTTTGAAAGTGTAGTTAAACGAGGGAAGATAATATGGGACTCATAAAAACTCTAGCTAAAACTTACGGTAATTACTTTTTGACCGTACAAGGTGTAAAAGTAATGAAAACGATAAAGAAAGATGACAATGTTGTTGTCGGTCTAGGTAAACTTTTTATTGCAGACAAGTTAATGGATACGGCTTGGTGGCTCATAAAGCCAGAGGAGAAAGAATGAAATTTTTCTGGGCAATTCTTGCCATTCTTTTTATCAAACCGATTATTGGGATTATGAAATTCCTGTGGATGTTCATCTCTTTTGCATTCCAATTGCTGTTTTACAAGCTATTATTTAAAATATTGGATTGGCTCTTTAGACTTATTTAGGTCATAATTCAAATCGCCGAGAACTAGCAGGAACTACACTGCTAGTTTTTTAATCTCTTTCCATATGGTATAATATAAGCAGTAAAATCATTTTAGAACATACAATGGAGGTCGTCATGGATAATATCATCGATGTGTCAATTCCTGTTGCAGAAGTGGTGGATAAGCATCCAGAAGTCTTGGAAATCCTAGTGGAGCTTGGATTTAAACCCCTTGCCAATCCCTTGATGCGCAATACAGTTGGTCGTAAAGTATCACTCAAACAGGGTTCTAAGCTGGAAGGAACACCTATGGACAAGATTGTCCAAACACTGGAAGCAAATGGTTACGAAGTGATTGGATTAGACTAATGGCAGATGAACGGATTCATATCCTACGGGATATTTTGTTAGAATTGCACAATGGTGCCTCTCCTGAGTCGGTTCAGGAGCGTTTTGATGCGACCTTTGCGGGTGTCTCAGCCATCGAGATTTCCCTCATGGAGCATGAGCTGATGAACTCAGACTCAGGTGTCACCTTTGAAGATGTCATGGAACTCTGTGATGTCCATGCCAATCTTTTTAAAAATGCTATCAAAGGTGTCGAAGTAGAGGATACTGAGCATCCAGGCCACCCAGTTCGCGTCTTCAAGGATGAAAATTTGGCCCTCCGTGCTGCCTTGATTCGCATTCGGAGATTGTTAGATACCTATGAGTCGATGGAAGACGAGGAAATGCTTGCGGAGATGCGCAAGGGCTTGGTCCGTCAAATGGGCCTTGTAGGTCAATTTGATATTCATTACCAACGTAAAGAAGAACTCTTCTTTCCTATCATGGAGCGCTATGGTCACGATTCCCCCCCTAAGGTCATGTGGGGAGTGGATGACCAGATTAGGGAACTCTTTCAAACAGCTTTAGCGACGGCCAAGTCACTACCTGAAGTGCCGATTTCCACTGTAAAAGAAGATTTTGAAGCCTTTGCGACAGAGTTTGAAAGTATGATTTTCAAGGAAGAGTCCATCCTTCTCATGATTCTCCTTGAGTCCTTTACTCAGGATGACTGGCTTCAGATTGCGGAGGAGAGCGATGCCTATGGCTATGCCATCATCCGTCCGTCTGAGAAATGGGTTCCAGAACGCCAGAGTTTTGTTGAGGAAAAGGGTGCAGAGGAGCCCGTACAACTAGATACGGCAGAAGGTCAAGTTCAGCAAGTTATCGATACGCCAGAAGGACAGTTTACCATTACCTTTACCCCTAAGGAAAAGGAATCAGCTTTGGACCGCCACAGTCAACAGGCTTTTGGGAATGGCTATCTTTCAGTCGAGCAGGCCAACCTCATCCTCAATCACCTCCCTATGGAGATTACCTTTGTCAATAAAGACGATATTTTCCAATATTACAATGACAATACGCCAGCTGATGAGATGATTTTCAAACGGACACCGTCCCAAGTCGGACGGAATGTCGAACTCTGCCATCCGCCTAAGTACTTGGACAAGGTCAAGACTATCATGAAGGGACTTCGTGAGGGGACAAAGGATAAGTATGAAATGTGGTTCAAGTCTGAGTCACGAGGCAAGTTTGTCCACATCACTTACGCAGCAGTGCACGATGAAGACGGAGAATTCCAAGGTGTGCTGGAATACGTTCAGGATATCCAGCCCTACCGAGAGATTGATACGGACTATTTCCGTGGATTAGAATAAGGAGAAAAAATGAGTTACGAACAAGAATTTATGAAGGAATTTGAAGCCTGGGTCAATACCCAGATTATGATCAACGACATGGCACATAAGGAAAGCCAAAAAGTCTACGAAGAAGACCAAGACGAGCGTGCCAAAGATGCTATGATTCGCTACGAAAGCCGTTTGGATGCTTATCAGTTCTTACTTGGTAAGTTTGAAAACTTCAAATCAGGCAAGGGATTTCATGATTTGCCAGAAGGCTTATTCGGTGAGCGAAATTATTAAACGAGAAAGATTCTTGATTTTTTACTAAAATCTTGATAGAATATTTATATTAAATCCTTGTCAGAGCAGGGGTTTTTTATTGAAAGGATTTTATCATGTCAAAGAAACTCAATCGTAAAAAACAATTACGAAATAGCCTCCGTCGTGCAGGTGCCTTTTCAAGTACTGTGACTAAGGTTGTAGAAGAGACAAAAAAAGTCGTGAAACGTGCAGAACAGTCAGCAAGCCAAGCTGGTAAGGCTGTTTCTAAAAAAGTTGAACAAGCAGTAGAAGCTACCAAAGAGCAAGCTCAAAAAGTAGCCAATTCTGTAGAAGATTTTGCAGCAAACTTGGGTGGACTTCCACTTGATCGTGCCAAAACTTTCTATGATGAAGGGATCAAGTCTGCTTCAGATTTCAAAAACTGGACTGAAAAAGAACTCCTTGCCTTGAAAGGAATCGGCCCAGCTACTATTAAGAAATTGAAAGAAAATGGCATCAAGTTCAAGTAATTTTTCTTGTTCCTTGCATTTCCGAAAAAATCTTGCTACAATAGAGCCGTTAGAGGTGTTTTGAATCCCGCATTTTACAGAAAGTGGCGGCGCTGAGAAGTCCACAAATGTGTCAAAACTAGTTGCTAATGGATGAAAAATTGAAATAAAAGTGTCTTTTTGTTTTAAAGACGAGAGTTGCGGGCCTTGCCCGAAATTGGGTGGTACCGCGGATAAACACATTCGTCCCTGTCATGTAGATGGCAGGGCTTTTCTTTTGTGTCTTAGTCAAAGGAGGTTGTTATGAAACAATCATTTAAAACTAATAAACTATACTATGGCTTTCCTGTTTTTATTTTAGGATATCAAGATCAGAATTTTGGCTATAACATCACGACCTGTAGTTCCTCTTATAGTCTAGGAGATTGGATTGTGATTGGAGTCGTTGCGAAAGAGAATGCCGCAGAGCAGATTAAGCATTATCAGCAGTTCACCGTGAATATCCCTGATGAAAATCTCATGCTCGAGATGGAGCAGGCTGGTTTTATCAGTCATCAGGAGAAATTGGAACGTTTGGGAGTGCATTATGAAATTTCTGAACGAACTCAGGCACCGATTTTAGAGGATTGTCCAGTCGTTTTGGATTGTCAGGTAGATAGGATTGTTGAGGAAGAGGGAATTTGTCATATTTTCGCTAAGATTGTTGAGCGACTTGTTGATCCAGAACTTTTGGATGAAAAGGGACATTTTAGAAATGAACTGTTTGCCCCAACCTATTTCATGGGAGATGGATATCAGCGCGTCTATCGTTATCTGGACAAGCGTGTAGATATTAAGGGGAGCTTCATCAAAAAAGCGAGGAAGAAGGATGGCAAGAGCTGAATTATCAGAACGATTAGAAACCGAACGACTCGTCCTACGAGTTCGTACAGTGGCAGATGCTGAGGATATCTTTGACTATGCTAGTCTCCCAGAGGTTGCCTATCCAGCAGGCTTTCCTCCAGTCAAAACCTTGGAAGATGAGGTTTACTATCTAGAGCATATCCTTCCTGAGCGCAATCAAAAGGAAAATCTCCCATCTGGCTATGGGATTGTCGTCAAAGGAACCGATAAAGTCATTGGTTCTGTTGATTTCAACCATCGCCATGCGGATGATGTGCTAGAGCTTGGCTATACCTTGCATCCAGACTATTGGGGTCGAGGCTATGTACCAGAAGCAGCGCGTGCCTTGATTGATCTAGGCTTTCAAGAATTGGGGCTTCACAAGATAGAACTGGTCTGCTTTGGATACAATGTCCAAAGTCAACAAGTCGCTGAGAAACTTGGTTTCACTCTTGAAGCTCGCATTCGAGATCGTAAAGATGTTCAAGGAAACCGCTGTGACAGTCTGATATATGGTTTGCGGAGGAGTGAGTGGGAGGTAATTTGATGCATGTTTTCATCGTTGGTGCTCCGGCCTCAGGAAAAATGACGATCGGTCAAGAACTATCTCGACTAACGGATGCTACCCTCTTTTATAACCATCAAGCCATCGATTTTGCACTAGAAATCTATCAGGATTATACAGAGGAGATGTGGGAATTTGTTCGTGGAATCACCTTTTCTTTCCTTGGGGCAAGTGCAAGAAATCAGCGATCAGTGATTTTAACAGACGTGATTGATTTTTCAAATCAGTACCAGATGATGTATTTGAAGCAAATTCAAGGTTTGTTGAATGACTATCATCAAGAGATTCTTTTTGTTGAATTGGAAGCAAGTCTTGAGGAGCGTTTACGTCGAAATCGAACGGAGAACCGGTTGAAGCACAAACCCTTGAAACGACATATTGAGGTATCTGAAAGAGAAATTTTAGAGACTGCTGAAACACTTCAATTAAATTCCCAGCATCAACTGAATGAGTTGCACCACTACTTTAAAATAAATAATACGAATTTGTCTGCAGAAGAAGCTGCTAAGCAGATTCAAGATAAAATGAATACAATAGAGAAAGGACACACACATGTCTAAAGAACTTTCACCTAAATACAATCCAGCCGAGGTTGAGGCTGGTCGTTACCAAAAATGGCTTGATGCTGATGTTTTCAAGCCTTCAGGCGATCAAAAAGCCAAGCCTTATTCAATCGTGATTCCACCACCAAACGTAACTGGGAAACTTCACCTTGGTCACGCTTGGGATACGACTTTGCAGGATATCATCATCCGTCAAAAACGCATGCAAGGCTTTGATACCCTTTGGCTTCCAGGAATGGACCATGCTGGGATTGCAACTCAAGCTAAGGTTGAGGAGCGCTTACGTGGTGAGGGCATTACACGTTATGACCTAGGTCGTGAGAAATTCCTCGATAAGGTTTGGGAATGGAAAGACGAATATGCCACTACTATCAAGGAACAATGGGGCAAGATGGGGCTCTCTGTAGACTACTCTCGTGAGCGTTTCACTCTTGACGAAGGTTTGTCAAAAGCTGTTCGTAAGGTCTTTGTGGACCTTTACAAGAAAGGTTGGATCTACCGTGGTGAGTTTATCATCAACTGGGACCCAGCTGCTCGCACAGCCCTTTCTGATATCGAAGTTATCCACAAGGACGTAGAAGGTGCCTTCTATCACATGAACTACATGCTAGAAGACGGCTCACGCGCCCTTGAAGTTGCCACAACTCGTCCTGAAACTATGTTTGGGGACGTTGCTGTTGCGGTCAATCCAGAAGACCCACGATACAAGGACTTGATTGGTAAAAACGTCATCCTTCCAATCGCTAACAAACTCATCCCAATCGTTGGAGATGAACACGCAGATCCTGAGTTTGGTACTGGTGTCGTGAAAATCACACCTGCCCATGATCCAAACGACTTCTTGGTTGGTCAACGCCACAACTTGCCACAAGTAAACGTCATGAACGACGACGGAACTATGAATGACTTGGCCTTCGAATTTGCAGGCATGGACCGTTTTGAAGCTCGTAAGGCAGTCGTTGCTAAGCTGGAAGAAATCGGTGCCCTCGTTAAAATCGAAAAACGTGTCCACAGTGTTGGTCACTCAGAGCGTACTGGTGTTGTGGTTGAGCCACGCTTGTCTACGCAATGGTTCGTCAAGATGGACCAATTGGCCAAGAATGCTATTACCAACCAAGACACAGAGGACAAGGTCGAATTCTACCCACCTCGTTTCAATGATACCTTCCTCCAATGGATGGAAAATGTCCACGACTGGGTGATCTCTCGTCAGCTCTGGTGGGGGCACCAAATCCCTGCTTGGTACAATGCTGAGGGTGAAATGTACGTCGGTGAAGAAGCTCCAGAAGGTGACGGATGGACTCAGGACGAAGACGTCTTGGATACTTGGTTCAGTTCTGCCCTCTGGCCATTCTCAACCATGGGCTGGCCTGATGTTGACTCAGAAGACTTTAAACGTTATTATCCAACATCAACTTTGGTGACTGGTTATGATATTATCCCGTTCTGGGTGTCTCGGATGATTTTCCAAGGTTTGGAATTTACTGGCAAGTCGCCATTCAAAAATGCCTTGATTCATGGTCTCATTCGTGACGAGCAAGGACGCAAGATGTCTAAGTCACTCGGAAACGGGATTGATCCGATGGATGTTATCGAGAAATACGGTGCCGATGCCCTTCGTTGGTTTCTTTCAAACGGTTCTGCACCAGGCCAAGACGTGCGCTTTTCTTACGAGAAAATGGATGCTTCATGGAACTTCATTAACAAGATCTGGAATATCTCTCGCTACATCCTCATGAACAATGAAGGCTTGACTCTTGAGCAAGCGACTGCCAATGTGGAAAAAGTTATCAGCAAGGAAGCCGGAAATGTCACAGACCGTTGGATTCTCCACAATCTCAATGAAACTATCGGAAAAGCTACTGCCAACTTTGATAAGTTTGAATTTGGTGTGGCTGGTCACATCCTCTACAACTTTATCTGGGATGAGTTTGCGGACTGGTACGTTGAGTTGACCAAGGAAGTCCTTTATAGCGACAATGAAGAAGAGAAAGTCATCACACGCTCTGTTCTCCTTTACACTTTGGACAAGATCCTTCGTCTCCTTCACCCTATCATGCCGTTCGTGACAGAGGAAATCTTTGGACAAATCTCAGAAGGTTCTATCGTGACAGCAGCATACCCAATTGTCAACCCAGTCTTTGAAGATCTTGCGGCTCACACAGGTGTCGAAAGCCTCAAAGACTTGATCCGCGCCGTTCGTAATGCCCGTGCGGAAGTAAACGTTGCTCCAAGCAAGCCTATCACCATTCTTGTTAAGACAAGCGATAGCGACTTGGAAGCCTTCTTTAACAGCAATGTCAACTACATCAAACGCTTTACAAATCCAGAACACTTGGAAATCGCATCAACCATCCCTGCACCTGAACTCGCAATGTCAAGCGTCATCACAGGAGCAGAAATCTACTTGCCACTCGCAGACCTCCTCAATGTCGAAGAAGAATTGGCTCGTCTCGACAAGGAACTGGCTAAATGGCAAAAAGAACTGGACATGGTCGGCAAGAAGCTCTCTAATGAACGCTTCGTAGCCAACGCCAAACCAGAAGTCGTCCAAAAAGAACGCGACAAACAAGCCGACTACCAAGCTAAATATGATGCGACCGTAGCACGTATTGATGAGATGAAGAAGTTGGTGAAATAAACACAGAAACACGGTGATGAGCCGTGTTTTTTTGGTATAATGAATAAAACGTTAGAAAGCGATCTATAAATAACAAATATGGAAAAATTCCAAGTTTTCACCCCTGAAAAATATGTTCATTTTATGCTTGATAAGGTAGAATATGATGGGAAAAATATACTTAAAAAATATTTTTTAGAGAATTCTGTAGGTGAAGGAAATATTTTGTGTGTAGCAATTAGAAGATACATTGAAGTAGCACTTAAGCACAGATATTCCACTTCATCCATAAAATCTGATTTAGAAAAATACTTTGTTGCTTTTGAAATTGACCCTCAATTAAAGGAAAATTGTTTAAGAAATTTAGATAATATTGCTTTGGAACACGGAATTCAAGAGGTAAACTGGCAAATTCTTTCTGATGATTATTTAAGATACAATCTTAAAATGAGATTTGATTTTATTGTTGGTAATCCTCCATATATCACCTATCAAGAACTTAATACTATGGATAGAAGTTTCTTGAAAAATAATTTTACTTCTTGTAAAAAAGGCAAATTTGATTATTGTTATGCTTTCATCGAAAAGAGTTTACTAGATTTGAAAAAAACGACAGGAAAAATGTGTTATCTAATCCCTAATAGCATATTTAAAAATGTTTTTGCTGAAAATCTAAGAGAAATATTAAAAAAAAATATTCTACAATTAATTGATTACAGACATACGCATATTTTTGGGAGAATTCTAACATCATCAGCAATTATGGTCATTGATAATTCTAAAATATGTAATTACTTAGAATATATTGATAGTGATTTTAATAAGTCCTTTCTTATAAGAAAAGAAGATTTAGGGTCTAAATGGTATTTTACTGAAAATATCGAATTTAAAGTTAATCAGTTAACCTTTGGAGAGTTATTTAAAGTCTCAAATAGCGTAGCTACATTAGCGAATAAGGTATTTCTAATTCCCGAGCAAGAAGATTTGGACTTGGAGGATGAAATTTTAAAACCTGCGGCTAGTCCAAGAAAGTTATCAAAAAATATTGTAGATAAAATTATTTTCCCATATAAGTTTGTAAATAATGAACTTAGAAGATATCCTAGAGAAGAGTTTGAAAGAATCTTTCCTAAAACAACTAGATATCTTCGAGAATGGAAAGATGTTTTAGATAACAGAAAATCTGATGGGGAATGGTTTGAGTATGGTCGATCACAAGGTTTGAAATTCATGAATCAGGAAAAATTAATGATTTCATCGGTAATTACTGAGAAAGTAAATGTATACGAGTTAGATTCTCAAATGATACCATATTCGGGATTTTATATTATTCCATTAGCAGAAAAAGGTCTTGATTATGCAAAAAAAATACTTGAATCAGAAGATTTCTATAACTATATAGAAACTAGAGCAATTAATGCGAGTGGAAAATCAATTCGTATATCCGTGAATGATGTAAAAAATTATCCAATAAGAGTATGAGGGACGGACAATGGCTGAAAAAGTGAAAGAAATAAGTTTTAAATCAACAACAAGAACGGTAAACCTTCTAGGGAGAGATAATGTACTAGATTATAGAAGTGCGATATTAGAATTAGTAAAAAATAGTTACGATGCATTTTCGAATCAAGTAAATATTCGAATAATAGGAAAAGATATAACTATTAACAAAAGAAAAGACAAAAAAGCTACTTCTATAGAAATAATTGATTACGGTCAAGGAATGAGTTTGGATAAAATCATTAATGTCTTTTTTACATTGGGAACGGATGATAAAACTCATACTCCTTCAATAAAATACCAAAAATATGAACGTGTAATGAATGGTTCTATGGGAATCGGTAGATTATCACTGGGGAGACTGGGGAATGTCAGTCGTGTTATTACTTCGGATGGTAGTGAAGCATATAGATTTAGTATCAATTGGAATAACTTCATAACGGGAGAAGCTTTAGATACTGTAAAAGTAAATATTGAACAATTATCATTGAATGAGTTCATTTCAGAGTATACTAATAGAGGTTTAGAAAACCCCAAATGCTCAGGAACAATTTTAATAGCCAGTGAGTTGAAAGATGAATGGTTACTATCAGATAAAGGACAATCGGGGACAAATTATTCTCTATTGAAGCTAACTTTAAATAAATTAAAAAACCCTCTTAAATTAGAAAAATCAGGCGAATTTAAAATTATATTAGACTACTTTGAAGAAAAAGAAGAAATAGAGCCTTCTTTAGCTGATGTTTCAACAGATGCAGAAATTTCGTTTGCTTTTTCACACGACAGTGATATGTTAATCTTAGAGGGGTATTTTGATGAAATTGATATTAGTCAATTACCGCCGGATTTTGTAAATGCGAAATTCGATAAACTAAAAGATTATATTCAAGAAAAGAGTGGTAAAAAAAGAAGTAGATACCATTTTGAGAGAGAGTTTAAAATTTCAGAGTATATCCCTGATAAAATACCTAATAATCCGATAGGTGATTTTGATGGAGTTCTCTATTTTACAAAGAAAACGGGTTCTAATAAGTATCCTTTTTTAAAGAGACCAGCAATGGGAACAAATACTGTTGATATTGAACCCGGAATCTTATTATATAGAGATGGTTTTAGGATTAGACCTTATGGTGAGGTTGATACTATCGGGTTTGACTGGGTTGGAATTGAAAAAGAAAGAACTAAAAATCCAGCTGGTGTTGGCCGTAGTAGCTACATAATGCAAGCAAACCAGTTGAGTGGTTATGTAAACATCACCAAGGAAAAAAATGGAGGGTTTGAAGATCAAGCTAATCGTGAAGGTTTAAAAAATAGTGCAGAGTTTGAATATCTTGAGAGTGTTATTCTCAGAATTGTAAAAGATTTTTCTTCTGTGCGTTCAGAAATTATTATTTTATATAATGAATTTTTGAAAGAGAAAGCTGATGTTCCACTTTTTAGTGAAAGAGGAAAGAAGACAAAGAAAAAGTTAGACAGTCTTGTTAATAAACACCAGGGAAATTTACAAGGACTTTATAAAGATCCGGAGTATGAGGCACTGGTCTCTAATCCCCAATCGTTATTTGAGATGTATTCACTACAGGATACTACTGAGGAAGAGAATAGTTCACTTGTTAGTGAGGGTGATACGTTACGAACTATGGCAACTCAAGGAATAGTTATGTCAACTTTTGCACATCAAATTAAGAATGATAAGATGTTCTTTAAAACGATTCCTCAAAATTTAAAAGATATAGGAGACCATTATTCAATACTTTTTAAATCGGATTTTCATGAGATTAAGAAAAGGTATAATTTATATGATTTTTCGGAAGCGGTTGAACGCAAAACAACCAATATATTAGGATTTATAGAAAGTAGTGTCAATAATCCAACAAGGGATAAGAAAGAAAAAATTAATCTATCTTCTTATCTTTTTAAAGTTTATTCTTGGTGGGATAGTTCAATAAGAGATAATTTTTATTCGTATGACTATTTGATTAATGGTAAATCCTCTCTAGAAGCTTTACCTGAGACAATAAAAAATATTTATGTTTATGCAAGTGAAACGCAGTTAGATAGTATTTTCCTAAATTTAATAACTAATTCTTATAAAAGTTTTAAATCACCGAATAAAATCAACCATAGAATTATCAATATTTCTTTAGAAGTTATGGAGGATACACTAATTAAGATTACCTATGAAGATAATGGTAATGGTTTGAATAAGAAAATTGAAAACCCAAATTTTATTTTCGAACCATATAAATCTTATAATAAAGGTGGGACTGGAATGGGAATGTCAATTTTATCCTCAGTTGTATCTAATTTAAAAGGAGATAAAGAGTTATTATCTAAGCCTGGGGAAAGAGGCTTTAAAATTAAAATGACTTTAAAAGGTGGAGTGGAATAGAATGTCTGATAAAAAAATAATTTATTATATTGACGATGATGAAGATACTATGTATACATTAGGGGAATTAGAGCAAAAATTTTCTAAAAAGGGCTATAGCGTTGAATTTTTGGGAATAATAAATGAAAAATCAAAGGAAGATTTCTTGGAAAATCTGTATTCAAAAGAAAAATATGGAGTTATTTTGGACTATGATTTAGCAAATAGTAATATTTATGGTGATGCTATTGAATTGTGGGAAACCATTAAAAAGCAAAATCCATTTTTTCCTGTTTGTATATATACTTCACATAGTGATGATGTCCAAATTGATCCATCAATAGAGAAGAAGTTTTCTAAAGATGGATATTCTCTAAATGGAGAGGTATTCACCAAGGAAGATGAAATAGATAGTATGTTAGAATATATTGATAAGCAAGTTAAGTTAGGGATAGAAAATATCAATACACTGGAGAGAGTAAATCAAGGTTTAAAGAAATCTGATACTTTTTCTACGGAAGTAGCAATTAACGAAATTAAAATAGAGCATCAATTTTCTATTAAACAACCTCGACTTTTAAATGATGATATTGCTGGTCAATTAGATGATTTAATTGCGAAAGCTTATCAAATTATTGATGAGGCAGGAGAGATGTAGTGAATTATATTAGACAACTATTCAAGCGAGATTATAGAGGTTTTGAATCTACACCGATCAGAAGAGAAAACGTTAGTGAAAAATATTCTGTCAAAAGTCAAAGAGATTTGTTAAAAGGGTATCTAGTAGAGGATTTTGGCGGAATGTGCATATATTGTGGATGGAATTGTAAAAGGTATGGTGGAGCTAGTTTTCATATTGAACATATAAAAAGTCAAAATGATAATGAAGGTTTGATAGATGAATATAGCAACTTAGCTTTATCTTGCCCAATATGTAATACTACAAAAAATAAAAAATCCCTCCCTTCTGATTTGGATCCTTTAGGGGAAGACTATAAAAAATTATTTTATAGAAATAATAGAGGTGCAATTGTACCAAACAATACCATAACAGCAGTAGAAAGAAGTTTATCAGAGGAATATATAAAAATTTTAGGTCTATCAAAGGAATTATATAAGTTAGACTATATCTATTCTTCACTTAACATTATTAAAAGAAAATCTGGTCAATCAGGACAAATTAATGAGTCATTAATTTGTAGTATTCAAAGGATATTAGATTTTATTGATGACAATTATATTAGAAATAGTAAACTAAAATTTTAATTTAATCAATTTTGATATTAAAATAAATTGAGACTAATATTTTTAAGTAAATTTTTAGTTATTAGAAAGCAGATTACTACATGACAAATTCTGTAAGTTCGAACCGACCTGAGAAGTACAACATTGCAGCTTAATTTAATATACCATCGGCATCAAATTCATCGGGATTGATACCGAAACCCCACCTCACGATGCCATCGGCTGGGTAGCAAAGAAATAAAAAGTCATGTCACTTTCTCCCCCTTAACCTTTGACTATTCCGCAAAATTATCGTAAAATAAAGAGTACATGATAAAATGAGGTCAGAGTCTGTTCGCTCTGGCGATAGTAGTATAAATGAGGAGAAACGCTTTGGAATTAGAAGTATTTGCTGGGCAAGAAAAAAGTGAACTATCTATGATTGAGGTGGCGCGTGCTATCTTGGAACTTCGTGGTCGCGATCATGAGATGCATTTTAGCGATCTTGTAAACGAAATTCAAAACTACCTTGGAACATCAAACAGCGATATCCGTGAAGCTTTGCCTTTGTTCTACACAGAGTTGAACTTTGACGGTAGCTTCATCTCACTTGGAGACAACAAATGGGGTCTTCGTTCATGGTATGGTGTGGACGAAATCGACGAAGAAATCATCGCTCTTGAAGAAAATGATGACGATGAAGTAGCACCAAAAGCTAAGAAAAAACGCGTCAATGCCTTCATGGATGGCGATTCAGATGCTATTGACTACAATGCAGATGATCCAGAAGACGAAGATGCATACGAAGCAGATCCTGCTCTTTCATACGATGATGAAAATCCAGATGATGAGAAAAACGAAGTGGAAGCTTATGATGCAGAAATCAACGAAATCGCCCCAGATGACTTGGGTGAAGACGTGGATCTCAACGAAGAAGACGACGAGTTTTCAGACGATGATTCTGAAAACATCGAGGAATAAAAGTTAGCTATTGACAATTATCCTATTTTTAGGTATCATATTGTTCGGGCACCTCTTTTAGAGGTCGGGGCTCCCTAGTTCTTAGGGAGCTATTTTTGTTTTTTCAAGAAGTTATCTTCTTGTATTTTGGTTGTGAATCTGGTGCAGTCGTCCCAGATTATTCTTATTAGTAGGGTCTTGTTTCCTATGTCCCCTCGTAGTTAACAAGACCTTGAGCATTTTAGAAAGAGGAATATATGTCTACGAAATATATTTTTGTAACTGGTGGTGTGGTATCGTCTATTGGGAAAGGGATTGTCGCAGCAAGTCTGGGCCGTCTCTTGAAAAATCGTGGTCTCAAAGTAACCATTCAAAAATTTGACCCTTATATTAATATTGATCCAGGAACTATGAGTCCTTACCAGCACGGGGAAGTTTTTGTGACAGATGACGGAGCTGAGACAGATTTGGACTTGGGTCACTATGAACGTTTCATCGATATCAATCTCAACAAATATTCCAACGTGACAACTGGTAAAATTTACAGTGAAGTTCTTCGTAAGGAACGTCGTGGAGAATACCTTGGGGCAACTGTTCAAGTCATTCCTCATATTACAGATGCTTTGAAAGAAAAAATCAAGCGTGCCGCTCTAACAACCGACTCTGATGTCATTATTACAGAGGTCGGTGGAACTGTTGGGGATATCGAGTCCTTACCATTCCTAGAGGCCCTTCGTCAGATGAGGGCAGATGTGGGGGCTGATAATGTCATGTACATTCATACAACCTTGCTTCCTTACCTCAAGGCTGCTGGTGAGATGAAGACCAAGCCAACCCAACACTCTGTCAAAGAATTGCGTGGATTGGGAATCCAGCCAAATATGTTGGTTATTCGTACAGAAGAGCCAGCTGGCCAAGGAATTAAAAACAAACTAGCACAGTTCTGTGATGTGGCACCAGAAGCCGTTATCGAATCGTTGGATGTCGAACATATTTACCAAATTCCATTGAACTTGCAGGCACAAGGTATGGACCAAATTGTCTGTGACCATTTGAAATTAGACGTACCAGTAGCAGATATGACAGAATGGTCAGCTATGGTGGATAAGGTCATGAACCTCAAGAAACAAGTTAAAATTTCCCTTGTTGGTAAGTATGTGGAGTTGCAAGATGCCTACATCTCTGTGGTTGAAGCCTTGAAACACTCTGGTTATGCCAATGACGCAGAAGTTAAAATCAATTGGATCAATGCCAATGATGTGACAGCAGAGAATGTGGCAGAACTCTTGTCTGATGCAGACGGAATCATCGTACCAGGAGGTTTTGGCCAACGTGGTACGGAAGGGAAAATCCAAGCCATCCGCTATGCGCGTGAGAATGATGTTCCAATGTTGGGAGTCTGCTTGGGAATGCAGTTGACTTGTATCGAGTTTGCTCGTAACGTTTTAGGACTTGAAGGTGCCAATTCTGCAGAGCTTGCGCCAGAAACAAAATACCCTATCATTGATATCATGCGTGATCAGATTGATGTGGAGGATATGGGTGGAACCCTTCGCTTGGGACTTTATCCATCTAAGTTGAAACGTGGCTCTAAGGCAGCGGCTGCTTATCACAATCAAGAAGTGGTGAAACGCCGTCACCGTCACCGTTATGAGTTTAACAACGCCTTCCGTGAGCAGTTTGAGGCAGCAGGTTTTGTCTTCTCAGGTGTTTCTCCAGACAATCGTTTGGTCGAAATTGTGGAAATTCCAGAAAATAAATTCTTTGTAGCGTGTCAGTATCACCCTGAACTGTCAAGTCGTCCAAACCGTCCAGAAGAACTCTATACTGCCTTTATTACTGCAGCGGTTGAGAATAGTAATTAGCAAAATCAGAACCTTTGAGAAGAATCTCAGAGGTTTTTTGATAGCATAATTAGGATAAGATTTGCAAATTAAAAACATAGTAATATAATACTCTTCGAAAATCTCTTCAAACCACGTGAGCTTCATCCACAACCTCAAAACGCTGTTTTGAGCTGACTACGTCAGTTCTATCTACAACCTCAAAGCAGTGCTTTGAGCAGCCTGCGGCTAGCTTCCTAGTTTGCTCTTTGATTTTCGTTGAGTATAAGAAGTCCTTTCCCTTAAAGGAAGGGGCTTTTTACTTGCTTTTCTGCTACTTCCTCATTTGTCCTAAAGCCTTTTTTGTGTTAAAATGAATGGTATGAAAGCTAAAAAAATGTGGATGGCAGGTCTGGCTCTACTTGGTATTGGGAGCCTTGCCCTTGCTACGAAAAAAGTTGCAGATGACCGTAAGCTCATGAAGACTCAGGAAGAGTTGACAGCGATTGTACGAGACCATTTTTCAGACATGGGGGAAATTGCGACCCTCTATGTTCAAGTCTATGAAAGCAGTCTAGAGAACTTGGTTGGTGGCGTCATTTTTGAGGATGGCCGTCATTATACCTTTGTCTATGAAAATGAAGACCTAGTCTATGAGGAGGAAGTCTTATGATACAACCAGCAAGTTTAGAAGAATTAGCATCTTTAGTAGAAAAAGATGGGAAGAAGGTCTTTCTTTTTGTGGCGGACTGGTGTGGCGATTGCCGTTATATTTATCCTGCCTTGCCAGAAATTGAGGAGAGCAATTCAGAGTTTACCTTTATTCGAGTGGATAGAGACCAGTATATGGATTTGGCCAAACTCTGGGATGTATATGGAATCCCTAGCCTTGTTGTTCTAGAAAAGGACAAGGAAATTGGCCGTTTTGTCAATCGCGACCGTAAAAGCAAGCAACAAATTAACGACTTTTTAGCAGGACTGAAATAGGAGAAAAAAGGAAACAATGATTTTTACATATAACAAAGAACATGTCGGTGATGTCCTTATGGTCATCGTGAAAAATAGCGGAGATGCCAAACTGGATGTGGAGCGCAAAGGCAAGGTAGCCCGTGTTTTTCTCAAAGATAATGGGGAAACAGTGGCTTGGAATATTTTTGAAGTTTCAAGTTTGTTTGAAATTGCAGAGCGCGGTCAAGTCTTTTTGACAGATGAGCAAGTCGCTCGTTTGAATCAAGAATTACATACGGAAGGTTTTACAGAAGAAATTGTTAATGACAAAGAGCCTAAGTTTGTTGTTGGTGAAATTGTTGAGATGGTAGCTCATCCAGATAGTGACCACCTCAACATCTGCCAAGTTGCAGTCGCAAGTGACAAGACAGTGCAAATCGTTGCAGGGGCTCCTAATGCGCGTCTTGGGTTGAAAACCATTGTAGCTCTTCCAGGAGCTATGATGCCCAAAGGAAATCTTATTTTCCCAGGTGAGCTTCGTGGCGAAAAGAGTTTTGGCATGATGTGTAGCCCTCGTGAATTGCATCTGCCAAATGCTCCGCAAAAACGTGGTATTATTGAATTATCAGAAGACCAAGTTGTCGGAACTCCATTTGATCCAGCTAAACACTGGACTGCCTAAGAAGTTGTTAATATCTGATAGACTAGCTAGAAGGAAATAAGATGGCAAAAAATGTTGTGATTACAGGAGCGACATCAGGAATTGGTGAAGCGATTGCGCGTGCTTATCTGGAACAGGGGGAGAATGTCGTTCTAACTGGACGACGGATAGACAGACTAGAAACTCTTAAGGCGGATTTTGCAGAAGCCTTCCCAAATCAAAATGTCTGGACTTTTCCACTAGATGTGACGAATATAACCATGTTGAAGACTGTTTGCCCCAATATTCTAGAAACGATAGGGAATATTGACATCTTAGTTAATAACGCCGGTCTGGCTCTAGGTTTAGCACCCTATCAGGATTATGAAGAGCTGGATATGTTAACAATGTTAGATACCAATGTTAAAGGTTTGATGGCAGTCACTCGCTGTTTCTTGCCAGCAATGGTAAAAGCCAATCAAGGACATATCATCAATATGGGCTCAACCGCAGGAATCTATGCCTATGCGGGTGCAGCAGTTTATTCAGCTACCAAGGCAGCGGTTAAGACCTTTTCAGATGGACTGCGAATTGATACCATTTCAACAGATATCAAGGTGACCACCATTCAGCCTGGAATTGTCGAAACAGATTTTTCTACAGTGCGTTTTCATGGTGACAAAGAGCGGGCTGCGTCCGTTTACCAAGGAATTGAAGCCTTGCAAGCTCAGGATATTGCAGATACAGTAGTCTATGTGACCAGTCAACCTCGTCGTGTGCAGATTACAGATATGACCATTATGGCAAATCAACAAGCGACAGGTTTCATGGTTCATAAAAACTAAAAAATTTCCTCGAAAAGTTACAAATTTCTGTAACTTTTTTTGATTTCCTGCGAATAGATAAGTAGGAGGAAGAAAATATGTATAATAAAGTTATCTTGATTGGACGTTTAACGTCTACACCAGAATTGCACAAAACCAACAATGACAAGTCAGTAGCGCGCGCAACTATCGCTGTGAACCGTCGTTACAAAGACCAAAACGGGGAACGCGAAGCTGACTTTGTCAATATGGTTCTATGGGGCAGACTAGCAGAAAGCTTGGCCAGCTACGCAACTAAAGGTAGTCTTATCTCTGTGGATGGAGAACTTCGTACCCGTCGCTTTGAGAAAAATGGCCAGATGAATTACGTGACCGAAGTTCTTGCCACAGGATTCCAACTATTGGAAAGTCGTGCTCAACGTGCCATGCGTGAAAATAATGCAGGACAGGATTTGACAGATTTGGTCTTGGAAGAGGAGGAATTGCCATTTTAAGCATTAAAAAGTCTGAGTTGGTCTCAGGCTTTTTATCTTGAGAAAGTCAGACTTTTTTCTTGACTATTTCTGACCAAGTGATACAATAGAACTATAAATTAGCACTCATATATAAAGAGTGCTAATAATATGTAGTTCATCATGGAGGAAAACAGATGTTGAAACCATTAGGAGACCGTGTGGTCTTGAAAATCGAAGAAAAAGAACAAACTGTTGGAGGTTTTGTCCTTGCAGGTTCAGCTCAAGAAAAAACAAAAACAGCCCAAGTTGTGGCTACTGGACAAGGTGTTCGTACCTTGAATGGTGACTTGGTTGCTCCAAGTGTTAAGCCTGGGGACCGTGTCTTAGTTGAAGCTCACGCAGGTCTTGATGTCAAAGACAGCGATGAAAAGTACATCATCGTTGGCGAAGCGAACATCTTGGCTATCATTGAAGAATAGAAGGAGAAAGTAAGTATGTCAAAAGAAATTAAATTTTCATCAGATGCCCGTTCAGCTATGGTTCGTGGTGTCGATATCCTTGCAGACACTGTTAAAGTAACCTTGGGACCAAAAGGTCGTAATGTCGTTCTTGAAAAATCATTTGGTTCACCCTTGATTACCAATGACGGTGTGACCATTGCCAAAGAAATCGAATTGGAAGACCATTTTGAAAATATGGGTGCCAAATTGGTATCAGAAGTAGCTTCTAAAACCAATGATATCGCAGGTGACGGAACGACAACTGCAACAGTCTTGACTCAAGCAATCGTCCGTGAAGGCATAAAAAACGTCACAGCAGGTGCAAATCCAATCGGTATTCGTCGAGGGATTGAAACAGCAGTTGCTGCAGCAGTTGAAGCTTTGAAAAACAACGCCATCCCTGTTGCCAACAAAGAAGCCATCGCTCAGGTTGCCGCCGTCTCTTCTCGTTCCGAAAAAGTAGGTGAATACATCTCTGAAGCCATGGAAAAAGTTGGTAAAGACGGAGTCATTACCATTGAAGAGTCACGTGGTATGGAAACAGAGCTTGAAGTCGTAGAAGGAATGCAGTTCGACCGTGGTTATCTTTCACAGTACATGGTGACAGATAGCGAAAAAATGGTGGCTGACCTTGAAAATCCATACATTTTGATTACCGATAAGAAGATTTCAAATATCCAAGAAATCTTGCCACTCCTAGAAAGTATTCTCCAAAGCAATCGTCCACTCTTGATTATTGCGGATGATGTGGATGGCGAAGCTCTTCCAACTCTTGTTTTGAACAAGATTCGTGGAACCTTCAACGTGGTAGCAGTCAAGGCACCTGGTTTTGGTGACCGTCGCAAAGCCATGCTTGAAGACATTGCCATCTTGACAGGCGGAACAGTTATCACAGAAGACCTTGGTCTTGAGTTGAAAGATGCGACAATTGAAGCTCTTGGTCAAGCAGCGAGAGTAACTGTGGACAAAGATAGCACTGTTATCGTAGAAGGTGCTGGAAATCCTGAAGCCATTTCTCACCGTGTTGCGGTTATCAAGTCTCAAATCGAAACCACAACTTCTGAGTTTGACCGTGAAAAATTGCAAGAACGCTTGGCGAAATTGTCAGGTGGTGTAGCGGTTATTAAGGTCGGAGCTGCAACTGAAACTGAGTTGAAAGAA
Organism: Streptococcus mitis; assembly: GCF_005144795.1. Taxonomy (GTDB): domain Bacteria; phylum Bacillota; class Bacilli; order Lactobacillales; family Streptococcaceae; genus Streptococcus; species Streptococcus mitis_BB. Next base: position 181,398 of record NZ_SWFJ01000003.1, read on the forward strand.
ATGAAACTCCGTATTGAAGATGCCCTCAACGCTACTCGTGCAGCTGTTGAAGAAGGAATCGTTGCAGGTGGTGGAACAGCCCTTGTAAATGTTATCCCTGCCGTAGCTGATTTAGAATTGACAGGAGATGAAGCAACAGGACGCAATATTGTTCTCCGTGCATTGGAAGAACCTGTTCGTCAAATCGCACACAATGCAGGATTTGAAGGGTCTATCGTTATCGATCGTTTGAAAAATGCCGAGCTTGGTACAGGTTTCAACGCAGCAACTGGTGAATGGGTCAACATGATTGATCAAGGGATTATCGACCCAGTTAAAGTGAGTCGTTCAGCTCTACAAAATGCAGCATCTGTAGCCAGCTTAATTTTGACTACGGAAGCAGTCGTAGCTAATAAACCAGAACCAGCAGCTCCGGCTCCAGCAATCGATCCAAGCATGATGGGCGGCATGATGTAAGCTTTCTATAGAAAACAACTTATAAAAAACACAAAAGGAGGGAATGCCTACCCCTCCTTTTTATGATATTCACTTCTAAATTGATTTGAGCTCTCCTAACTTATATGATAAAATAAGACTAGAAAAAGGAGAAGAACATGATCGATGTAGAAGAAATTCTGAGCAAGATGAACCCCAATCAGAAGATTAATTATGACCGTGTCATGCAGAAGATGGTACAAGTATGGGAGAAAAATGAGCAACGTCCAACCATTCTCATGCATGTTTGCTGTGCCCCTTGCAGTACCTATACTCTAGAATATTTAACAAAGTATGCTGATGTGACAATCTATTTTGCCAATTCTAATATCCATCCCAAGGCAGAATACCACAAGCGGGCTTACGTCACCCAAAAATTTGTCAGTGATTTCAATGAGCGAACAGGAAATACGGTTCAGTACCTAGAAGCTCCCTACGAACCAAATGAATACCGTAAGTTAGTCAGAGGACTGGAAGAAGAGCCTGAAGGTGGCGATCGTTGTAAGGTTTGCTTTGACTACCGCCTGGATAAAACAGCGCAAGTGGCTATGGACTTGGGCTTTGACTACTTTGGCTCAGCCTTGACCATCAGTCCTCATAAGAATTCTCAAACCATTAACAGCATCGGAATCGATGTGCAAAAGATTTATACCACCCACTATCTCCCAAGTGATTTCAAGAAAAATCAAGGCTACAAACGTTCGGTAGAGATGTGTGAAGAGTATGACATTTATCGTCAATGTTATTGTGGATGTGTCTATGCAGCACAAGCCCAGAATATTGACCTGGTTCAGGTTAAGAAAGATGCCACAGCGTTCTTGCTGGATAAGGATGTTGAAAAAGACTATTCCCATATCAAATTTACAGTTACAAAATTAGATATATAAGGATAAGCCCAGCTGAAAAGTTGGGTTTTTCAAATAAAAAAACCAGGGCTTTCACCCTAGTTTGACAACTTTACCGATTCTTTAGTTCTACATAGCGCTTGTACCAAATGTTTACATAGGCTTCTGAGAAAGGACCACGTCCATTATTAATCCAATCAACAAGAATTTTGACATGTTCTTTTAAAATATAGTCCAAGTCATCAGAATAATTCATTTTGCGTTTGTGACGCTCATACTCCTCAACGTCCAAGAGACGTTTTTCCCCATCTGTAAAAATTTTAACATCCAAATCGTAATCAATATACTTCAGTGCTTCTTCATCCAGATAGTAGGGGCTAGCCATATTGCAATAGTAGGAAATTCCATTATCGCGAATCATGGCAATGATATTAAACCAATATTTCTTGTGAAAGTAAACAATAGCCGGTTCTCGAGTGACCCAACGACGACCATCACTTTCGGTAACCAGTGTATGATCGTTGACACCAATAATGGCGTTTTCTGTTGTTTTTAGTACCATGGTGTCCCGCCAAGTTCGGTGGAGACTCCCATCATGCTTATAACTTTGAATTGTAATAAAGTCGCCTTCTTTTGGAAGCTTCATAACTAACCAACTTTCTACAATTTATAAGTTTATCGTTTACTATTGTACCATAAAATTACCTAAAATCTGTGAATTTTACATGAAAATATTAAAGATATTCTCTGAGAGCGCTTGCTATATCCGAAAAATCGTAGCCTTTTCGTGCTAAAACTTGAGTTAAACGCTGTTTAAGTTCGTATCCTTCATACTTTCGAGCATACTTGGCATATTGCTTGTCAAGTTCCTTGAAGATGAGTTCCTGAGTTGTTTCTTCGTCTACTTGGCTATCCAATTCGTCAAAGGCACTTTTAGCATCAGAGTATGAGAAGCCCTTGTTGGTCAGATTTTGGATGATCTTATCTTGCAAGGCACGAGCTGGAAGTTTTCCTTCATATTTTTTCAATAGTTTATTGGCTACACGTTGAGCAACTTCCGAAAAATCAAATTCTTTCAAGTTCTCTTCTATAGTAGATTTTGAAACCCCTTTTTGTGTTAGTTTCTGAATCAGTACATAAGGCCCCTTGTCTCCTGAAAGTTGATTGGCATTGATGATAGCATAAGCGTACTGGCCATCATTAATCCACTTATCTTCTTTAAGATTAGCAATGACTTGAGAGACTATGTCTTCATTAATATCGTATTTTTTCAGATATTCTCTAACCTCTTTTTCAGTGCGTGCTTTAAAGGATAGGTGGTAGAGGGCCAGATTTTTACCATAAGAAAATTGGGCAAAGTCCTGAATCTCTTTCAATTCGTCTTCGCTTATCACCTTATCTCTCGATAACATAAAACGAACAATTGTATCTTCAGTAATATAGCATTTATTGTCATTATCAAGCTCCATCAGATAGAGTCTTTTTTTCTTTTCAAGTTTTGTGATTTTCATAGTTCTATTATAACTCAAAATGTGATAAGATAGGGGTATGAATCTGAAAGTGAAACAAAAAATACCATTAAAAATCAAGCGCATGGGAATTAATGGTGAGGGAATCGGTTTTTACCAAAAAACATTAGTCTTTGTACCTGGAGCTTTAAAAGGAGAAGATATCTATTGTCAGATTACTTCTATTAAACGCAACTTTGTTGAGGCAAAATTACTGAAGGTCAACAAGAAGTCTAAATTTCGAGTTGTGCCAGCTTGTACTATTTACAATGAGTGCGGAGGCTGCCAAATCATGCACCTGCATTATGATAAGCAGCTGGAGTTCAAGACGGACTTGCTTTATCAAGCGCTGAAAAAATTTGCCCCTACAGGATATGAAAACTATGAAATTCGTCCGACAATTGGTATGCAGGAACCAAAATATTACCGTGCTAAGTTACAATTTCAGACTCGAAAATTTAAAAATCAAGTCAAGGCAGGCTTATATGCACAAAACTCCCACTATTTAGTAGAGTTGAAAGACTGCCTAGTACAAGATAAGGAAACTCAAGTGATTGCTAATCGTCTAGCAGAATTACTTACTTATCACCAGATTCCAATCACGGATGAGAGAAAAGTTCTAGGTGTTAGAACGATAATGGTCCGGCGAGCAAGAAAGACTGGACAGGTTCAGATTATTATTGTTACAAACCGTCAGCTTAATTTAACCCAACTAGTAAAAGACTTAGTTAAAGACTTTCCAGAAGTTGTGACAGTAGCTGTGAATACAAATACAGCTAAAACCAGTGAGATTTATGGTGAAAAGACAGAGATTATCTGGGGACAAGAGAGTATTCAAGAAGGTGTACTTGATTATGAATTTTCACTATCTCCTCGAGCATTCTATCAACTAAATCCTGAACAAACAGAAGTCCTCTATAGCGAGGCGGTAAAAGCGCTGGATGTTGATAAAGAAGACCATTTAATTGACGCTTATTGTGGAGTTGGAACGATTGGATTTGCCTTCGCAAAGAAAGTTAAAACACTCAGAGGTATGGATATTATTCCAGAAGCCATTGAAGATGCTAAGCGAAATGCTAAAAGAATGGGATTTGACAACACACATTACGAAGCAGGAACGGCAGAAGAGATTATTCCTCGTTGGTACAAGGAAGGCTACCGAGCAGATGCTCTGATAGTAGATCCACCACGTACAGGTCTGGATGACAAGTTATTAGATACAATTCTTACCTATGTACCTGAAAAAATGGTTTATATTTCTTGCAATGTTTCGACCTTGGCTCGTGATTTAGTGCGCTTAGTAGAAGTCTATGATCTTCGTTATATCCAGTCGGTCGATATGTTTCCACATACAGCTCGAACGGAAGCAGTTGTAAAATTAATTAAAAAAGTTTAAAAAAGGTGTTGACAAAGTTAGAAAAGTGGGTATAATAGTAAGAGTTGAAAATAACAGCTCTGGTCCGTTGGTCAAGGGGTTAAGACACCGCCTTTTCACGGCGGTAACACGGGTTCGAATCCCGTACGGACTATGGTATGTTGCGGTTGGAAGCA
>NZ_SWFJ01000040.1 GCF_005144795.1 Streptococcus mitis
GCATAGGCATGGTCCGCCACCGTGAGACGCGTGACGCCCGAGGTCGATTCGCTCGCACCATAGCCTTGCGAAAGGATCGGACCGAAGCGCGCCCAGGCTTCCTGGATGCGCGCGGGCGCCATCGGCGCGGCGCCGTACGACAGCGATTTCAGCGCGCTCAGATCGGTGCGCGCGAGCGCGGGCTCGTTGAGCAGCATGTTGATCATCGCGGGCACCATGAACACGTGCGTGACGCGCTGACGTTCGAGATCGGCGAGAAAGCGCGCGGGCTCGAAGGCGTCGAACAGCACGAGCGTGGCGCCGCAATAGAGAAACGGCTGCATCAGCATGCCTGACGCGTGCGTGATCGGCCCGACGAGCGCCAGCCGGTCGCCGGGACGCGGCAACGTATCCATGCCGACCAGCAACTTTCGCAGCGACGCAAGCCGGTTGCCCACCGAGTGCATGGCGGCTTTGATCTTGCCCGTCGAGCCCGATGAAAAATGAAGGACAGCGAGGTCGTCGCTCGACACCTGCACGTTGGGCATCGCCGCGGAGGCGCGCGCAAGCAGCGCTTCGTAGCCACTGTAGGCCTCGGCGGCGGGGCCGATCG
>NZ_SWFJ01000041.1 GCF_005144795.1 Streptococcus mitis
TTACTGTGATTGTGTTTCCATCTTCACCTGGAATTTCTACCTTAGTTCCTGGTGGGTATGTTGAGCCATCTGGTTTCTTAGGCGTTACAATCGCATTTCCATTTGGTTGTTGAGTAATTTCAATCTTACCTGGCTTTTCAGTTACTGGTGTTTCTGGTGTTACCTTAGCTGGAGTTTCTACTGGAACTTCCACAGCTGGTTTACCTGGTTCAGTAATCTTACCTGTACCTGGAACTTTACCGTCTGGTAATTCGCTGTTTGGTACTTTACCTTTACCGTCTTCACCGATTGTAACAGTGATTGGGTTACCATCTTTACCTGGGATTTCTACCTTAGTTCCTGGTGGATATGTTGAGCCATCTGGTTTCTTAGGTGTTACTGTAACGTCACCTGTCTTAGGATCTTGTTCAACATCTACTGTTGGTGTCTTACGAGCTGGTGTTGTTACTGTTACAGTTACTGGGACTTCCTCTTCTGATCCATCTGGGTAGCGGACAAGGACTTTTCCTGTTACTTTATCCCCTGGATTCTTATCTGATGGAATGGTTACCGTTACTTTTCCTGTAGTTTTATCTACTGTGATGA
>NZ_SWFJ01000042.1 GCF_005144795.1 Streptococcus mitis
GTCGGCCGGCGGGTGATCTGCGTGCCCGTGCCGGTCCGCCCCGTCATCGCCGTGACCCGCGCCTACGAGCGGCGGGTGTCCTCGCCAAGGTTGAAGGCCGAACAGATCGCCCGGCTCATCGAGGACAAGGCGTTCGCGATCGACGCGGCCCGCCGCGACCTGGACCATCGTCCGCGGCCGTTCGCGGCCGGTATCGCGGCGCAGGCCACCTCATCACCCTATCGGGTGACCCCAAGCCGCTCTCCCGACCGAACGGAGACCCGGATGTTCCGGATCGACCAGGCCACCCAGCTGCTCCAGGACCTCCAACGGATCGCCAGGGTGGCTGGTCCCCCGACGGCGCTGCGCTTCGGTGCCGCCGTGGCCCGGCATGCTCCGACCATCCGCCGGGCGGGCAACCTGGATGCCGCCGACCGGGCGATGGCCACCGGCGGCCACACCTACCGGCCGCTGCCCGGGGTGACGGTCATGTTGCCCGGCACCGCGTTCGGCGGCGCGCGCGAGATGTACTGCCGCGGGGTCTACCACGCCCTCCCCGGGTACGCGCCGGCGGCCGGCGAGGTCGACGACGACCTCGCC
>NZ_SWFJ01000043.1 GCF_005144795.1 Streptococcus mitis
GTTTAATTTAATTGATTGAGTCTGAAACATAGGTTCAGAATTACTATCATTATCCGTAGAATCAGTAGGACTTGAAGCATATGCTCTAATGAATTCAGCATCTTCTGCAGAGAACGGTTCCTCGATATCATATTTTGAATTAATTTCTTGGAATCTATCTGAAACTTGTTCATCAGATAAATTTTTATTACTTTCATATGTAACCTGGCTTGGATCAATTGGTTCTAGACTTTGGTTTGATTCTTCATTTGTGCTTGCATATGAAGAAGTTGGTAAACTGAAAATTCCTAATAACAATGCTAAAGTTACAAGTATAGCACTTACCTTCTTAATGTAATACATAAAGAAAATTCCCCCTGTTTTTTATTTTTCAGTCTCTAAATTTAAGCTACATTAGTCATACTAACATAACTATCCAAAAATACAATATATTTATAAAAATTTTATAAAATAGAATTTATGTAATTTTATACCTTAAGAAAGGATTATTAGACTAAACGAAACCATTAGTGTAATGAAGGTTGAGCGGTTTTGTTGTAAAAGAAAAAGCAGGCTTAAGCCTACTCCTATTG
>NZ_SWFJ01000044.1 GCF_005144795.1 Streptococcus mitis
GCTACAGGAAAAGAGTTGGCCCGTACAGATACAGTATTGGGACAAACAATGTTTTCTGGCTTGCAGTAGGGAGGTTCTATGAGTTACAAGATAAAATTTGATGATATTACCTCTGTTCAAGTGGAAAGTCAAAAGACGATGAATGCTTGGGAAGAGGCCATCGCTAGTCTAAATAAGGCTATGAGCGACTTCATCAACAATCAAAATCTCCAAGGTCAGGCCATCTCGAGTATGCGCAATTACCTAGTAGAGGTGCATGGGACTCTCCTTCAAACTCTGGTCAACCTGATGAATGACTACTCAACTAATCTCCTACTGTACAAGGATGGTTACTATCAAATTGATTCAAGCAATCATGCAAAGTTACCAGGTCAGGTGTTTACAACCCTTCATAGTGATTTGAAGAGTTCACGTGACAATCTAAAGAGTGAGATTGAGGTCTTGAACACGACCAAGGACAAGATTTCAGACTTGGTGAGCTATTCAGGAAGCAGTCATACCAGTACGGTCATGAACTATAACTTTCTCATGAATCAGGTCAAGAACTTGGACAACTCGATCATCCA
>NZ_SWFJ01000045.1 GCF_005144795.1 Streptococcus mitis
GGAATTCGAAAAGGAAGGACGAACGCGTTAAGCGTTTTCGGGCGGAGCGCGCGCGTAGGCGTGCCGATAGCGTTCGGCGCTTGCGACGGCCTCGACGGGGGCCGGGCCGGAAACCGAGGTGGGTTCAGGCAGTGCGCCGAGCGTGACGACCGGGCTGCCGATAGCGGGGCTGTGAGCGAAGAAACCGCAATAGCCGCACGCATCGAGATGCAGCGCGTGGTGTGTGCCGGCCGGCATCGACGCACGGTGTACGTGATGCGTGGCGCCGCAGACACCGGCGACAGGGCTTGCGTTATCGGCTGCGACTCGGCATTGCGACGCCAACGGCCCGACGATCGCTAGCCAGATCGCTAGCAGGCCGAGCCAGGCGGTTAGAGTGCGATGTCGATAGGGCATCTGTCGAGCCGAGTAAGCGCAATGTAAGTCGGCGACGAATATTACAGAAGATTGCCGTTTGCTGTTGCGCCACGATGTCGCGCCGGCAAATGAAAACGGCGCGCAGCGGATCGAACCGCATGCGCGCCGTGCGTCCGCGTCAAGACTTGACGCGGAACCGG
>NZ_SWFJ01000046.1 GCF_005144795.1 Streptococcus mitis
GTATCGGTGCCCGTGACGAATAGCGAAAGGGCTGCACTCATGGCATCTCTCCCGCTTTGACAAGCGCCGTGCGCAGTTGCTCCAAATCGGCGAACGTATGGCCCACGGAGAGCGAGATGCGCAGACGCGAGGTGTCTACGGGTACCGTCGGCGGGCGAATGGCGGGCACCCACAACCCTTCGGCATCGAGCCGAGCCGCCAGCGCCAGCGTTTGCTGGTTACCGCCGATCACTAACGGCTGGACGGCCGTATCCGAATCGATCGGGCGCCAGCGCGTGAGGCGCAACGTCTCGCGCGTATGCTCGATCAGCGCCGAGAGATGCCGACGGCGTGCGTGCCCCTCTTCGCCCGCAATCAACGAGAGGCTTGCGCTGACGGTGTGCGCGTCGGCCGGCGGCGCGGCCGTGGTGAATATGTACGGCCGTGCGCGCTGCAACAACCATTCGATGACGGTTTCATGCGCGATGACGCCGGCGCCCGCCACGCCGACGGCTTTGCCGAACGTACAGAGATAGACGAGATGCTGCGAGCGCAACGCGGCTTGTG
>NZ_SWFJ01000047.1 GCF_005144795.1 Streptococcus mitis
GCGGAAGATCACCGGCATGTCCTGCCGAAACGGTTGGCCGCGTCGCTTGTCATGGGGCTCGCCATCGCGGGCATGCACTACACCGCCAACGCGGCGGCGAACTTTCCTCTGGGCGCGATTTGCGGCGCGGCCGACGGCGTCGATCTGCGTTGGCTCGGCACGACCATCTCGATCTTCACGTTCGCGATCCTGATCGTCACGCTAATCCTCGCGCGCTTCGATGCGCGCACGGCCTCGCTCGTCCAATCGGTCTCGCAGTTGAATAGCCGAATCGTCTACATGGCCGCGTTCGACTCGCTCACCGATTTGCCGAACCGGCGTACGCTGACCGAGCACATCGAGCGCGCGATCGAACTCGGCAAGCACGGCAAGAATCTGTTCGCGATCCTGTTCAGGGACCTCGACGGCTTCAAGACGATCAACGATTCGCTCGGTCACACGGTTGGCGACCAGGTGCTCAACGCATTCGCGCGGCGCCTCGTGGATTGCGTCGAGACCGGCGATACCGTGGCCCGCCTGGGCGGCGACGAGTTCGTCATCC
>NZ_SWFJ01000048.1 GCF_005144795.1 Streptococcus mitis
GCTCATCGCCGTGGTCGTGGTCGCAGCCAGCGTGCACGACAACACCATCGGCACCGCCCTGCTGGACCGGGTCGCCGCCGCCGCCCCGCCGGTGCGCAAGGCGTGGGTGGACGCCGGGTTCAAGACCACCGTCGTCGAGCACGGCGCCGGTCTGGGCATCGATGTCGAGGTCGTCGGACGCGAGCCGGGAGCGCGGGGGTTCACCCCGCTCCCGAAGCGGTGGCGGGTTGAGCAGACCCTGGGCACGTTGATGCTGCACCGGCGGCTGGCCCGGGACTACGAGGCGAAACCGGCCAGCGCGGTAGCGATGATCCACTGGTCGATGGTGGAGGTGATGGCCCGCCGGCTGACCGGGGCGGCCACCCCGACCTGGCGTGACCCGCCGGTCTGACCGGCGGGAGTGTCGGGAATGACGAGCGGAGTGCCGGTGCGGGAGGTGCTGGAACAGATCGAGGCTCGGCGGGCCCGCGCCGGGCGGGCCGTCGAGGAGCTGCGGGAGGAGATCGCCCGGCTCACCGGGCAGCTCGCCGCCGCTGAAC
>NZ_SWFJ01000049.1 GCF_005144795.1 Streptococcus mitis
GTGCTTCGACATCGTGCACCCCCTTCACCTTCGGAAGTTCCCGACTAACTAATGGGGATTTGTTTAAGCCTAGTTGGAGTTTCTCCTTCGCCAGATACTGGTCAAAGTTACTGGATTCCCTCGCAAGTTTACTTTCTTTCAGATTCTTCAGAATCTGCTCGCGGTTATACTTCGGTGCTTCGACCTCTACTTTCACCTTATTGAGACTAAACTTGCTAGCTGCTGAGGAGACCGCATAACCTCCTAAGATATTCCCGATAAAGTTTGCGGTTTGAGCGTCTTCCTCACTTCCACCTAGGAGCTTAGTCCCATGATAGGCAACCTGACCCGCTGTATAGGCACCGGCTTCCCCTATCGCAAACTGGGTCAAGCCCTTGACAGCGCTCTGAGTCTGCCCTATGGGAATCATAATGGCACTCGCCGTCACAAAGACATTCCCAACATCATGATACAGCTTGTCATTCCCCATGAAAAGCGTATCTCGGATGAGATTATAGGATTTCGTATGGGCATCCCCTGCATTTCCAAGTTGGATGT
>NZ_SWFJ01000004.1 GCF_005144795.1 Streptococcus mitis
GGTTTTCGGAACTTCGAAAACTTCAAAAAACGGATTTTTATTGCTCTGAATATCAAAAAAGAAAGGACTAAATCTGTCCTTTCTCGAGCTTAGCTTTTCTTCAACCCACTACAGTTGACAAAGAGCCAGTTATCGTTGCTTATCTTTTAATCTTTTCCACCAAGTCGACTGTTAATATTCATCATAATACTAGCTATTTTTTCACCCCAGTACGGATCTGATGCATAGCGAACATTCATTCCTGTCGCTTTATTTCCAAGGTGATTTCTTCCACGGTCAATATAGTTCTCACGAATCCACTTGGCCGCACCAAGAATTCCTTTATCTACATCATCAAATTTCTTAGCTGAATCATAAGGACTGGTATCGTAAGCAGCTATACCGAAGAAGTTATTTTTATCATTAGCAATTTGGCTACGTCCCCAAGCACTTTCTAGCGCACTGTGAGCCATTAAATAGAGAGCATTGATACCGTAACGTTTTTCAGCTTCTTTAAAAATTGCTCCTTTACCAGCAAGACGGCTGTTTCGGATATTCATCATCGAATAAACTCTATTTAATTCATCCGCACTATAGTTGGTTGGTTCAGTTAAATTTTTGAAAAGGAAACGATTTTTGATAGTAAACCCATCGAAATGTTCTCCATCCTTTGAATAATACTTCTTACCAATTTTCATAGCTGAAGTATGTGGAGCTACCCGAATACTAGTGTATGGAGAAAGTTCATGATATAGGAATCTTCCGTCAGTAGTATAGTGAGGAATAAACTCACTTCCTTCCTCAACTAAAGTCAAATCGCTTTGATTCATATAACCAGACAAGCCTGATATTGAAACAGCTAGACGACTACCCTTGCTTTTAGAGCCATCATGGGTCACAATACTTCCCTGATTGACATAGCTCAAAATATCTCCTGATTCGCTATAAATATAGGCTGTGATTGGTTTAACCTTAAAATATTTTGGGATTTGAATCCACTTTCCGTTATCTTGGAAGAAGTACTCTTTATTTTTGATGTTAAAACCACCAGTAACATAGCTGCCATCTTCTTTTAGATAGTACCATGCATTATAGTTAGGATCAAAAATCCATTCATTCTTGGCCATATAACCACCTGATTTTAGGTAATAAGCACCAATCCATTCACGTGAAGCATAAGCACCACCTGATTTCAGGTAAAACCAGCTATTATAAGATTTATCAAAAATCCATTCTTTTTCAGCCATTGCTCCACTATTTTTTAGATAGTAAGCATCTTTCCACTGATTACTGGCCATCACACCATCATTATTAAAATAGTACCATGTGTCCTTAATCTTTTCCCATTTATTACGAAGGATTTTTCCTGAATCTGTAGCATAATACCATTTATCAGTAATCTTCACCCAAGCATTTTGAGCCATCGCCCCACTACTATTAAGAAGATAATCGTTCACTAGAGCATTGCTAGCCATGACTCCATCTTGCTTGAAGTAATACCAAACATTGCCAATTTTTTCCCATCTATTACGAACAATCTTTCCTGAATCTGTAGCATAATACCATTTATCAGCAATTTTTAACCAGGAATTTTCTACCATTGCTCCACTAGTATGAAAAGCATAGTCATTAACAATAGTATTGCTGGCCATGACTCCATTTTGATCAAAGAAATACCAGACACCCGCAATCTTTTTCCAGTTTTTGATTGGTTGATTATTCTCATAAAAAAGCCATTTCCCATGCCCTTTCTGCCAACCAGTCTTAGGAACTTCTGCAACTTTTTCTTTGTTTGAAATAGCCTCTTTTTTAGAATTATTTTCTTCTACAACAACTGGCTCTTTCTTTTTTTCTGTTTTTTCAGTTTCATTCTTTGTATGTTCAACAACTTTTTTCTCTTCTGATACTGGAGTCTGATTTTTATCTTTAGACTGATTTTTGTCCACAGATTGACTCTTATTCGTCGTTTGACTTTGGTCTGTTGTTTTACTATCTTCAGCAAAGACTGATGCTGTGGGCACAATTGCCAATGCAAGAACTGCTGTACTTACAAGTAGTATTCTCTTCATTTTACTCCCCTAAGTAGATATTCATCTACATCATTCGTAATTAACTTTATTTTAACATAGTTAAAATATGAAGATATTACAAAATGATGAAAATTATGTGTCTTATTGACGATGATGATACCCTAGCTTATCTAAGGCTGGCTTTTACTTCCTTGCGTAGATTTTCTAGACTGCTGATACCATATTTATCCATAACCTTTGGTAAATTTTCTATGATATCAGGACAGGCATATGGATTGGTAAAATTAGCTGTTCCAACTCCGATAGCAGAGGCTCCAGCCAGATACATTTCTAGGGCAGCTTCTGCCGAATTCACTCCTCCCATTCCAATGATGGGCAAGTCTGTTGTTTGGGCGACTTGGCGGATGAGTTTGAGGGCTACTGGAAAAACTGCTGGACCAGACATTCCACCTGTTCCATTGGCCAAGATTGGTTTTCTGGTTTTGAGGTCAAAACGCATTCCAACCAGAGTATTGATCATGGTTAAGCCACTTGCACCCGCATCTTCTGCAGCTTTTGCGACTGTGACGATATCCGTCACACTAGGGGTTAATTTGACATAAACTGGTACATCAGAGGCTTCCACAGCTGCTTTCACCACATCATAAGCTAAATCTGGATCTTGACCAATCAAAAGTCCGTGATTACAGTGGTCAACATTGGGGCAAGAAATATTGAGCTCAATAGCCTTCACATTAGCTGCCTTGGAAATCCCATGAGAAACAGCCGCATACTCTTGTTTTGAAAAACCAGCTACATTAGCGATAATAGGAAGATTTGGATACTCTCTTTCTAGCCAAGGTAACTTTTCAGCCAAAACAACCTCCAAACCAGGATTTTGCAAACCAATTGCATTAAGCATACCAGCAGGTGTTTCTGCCACCCTTGGAGTTGGATTGCCAAAACGGGGTTCAAGGGTTGTCGCCTTGATCATAATAGAGCCTAAAAGGTCTAAATCATAGTACTTGGCATACTCTTGTCCAAAACCAAAACAGCCTGATGCTGGAATAATAGGATTTTTCAAATCCAAGCCTGGTAGAGAAACTTGTAAACGATTTCTAGTCATAATTTTCTCCTTATAATACAACTGTTCCTGTGCGGAAAACAGGACCATCTTCACAGACACGTTGGCTGACCGTCTCGCTTTCTGGCACTTTTAGGACGCAGGCATAGCAAGCCCCCATCCCACAAGCCATACGAGATTCCAGAGATAGATAAGCCCTTGGGTGGTCATAAAAGGTTTGATTGATATACTTCATCATTCCAGGCGCCCCACATGAATAAACAGCATCAAACTGACTATCTAAGTCATTGATAACAACGGAAACATTTCCCTTAATGCCATAAGAACCATCGTCTGTCGTTACAAATACCTGCCCATATTGAGCCAATTCCGGCTCTAAAATAACAGCATCCTTAGTCGCAAAACCAAGAACAGTCACTACTTTTACTCCACGCGCATGCAATTCCTTGGCTACCTCAAGCAAGGGCGGAACACCAATCCCCCCACCAACAAGGAGTACCTGACTCTGCTCATCAAGGTCAGACAAGTCAAAACCATTTCCCTGAGGACCCATCACATCAAGAGTATCTCCCTGACTTAAGGTTGAGAAAATAGCTGTACCAGCTCCCTCAATCCGATAAATGAGATGACACTGCTTCTTAACCTTATCGATAGATGAAATCGAAATAGGACGGCGCAAAAGATGGGCATCATCAGGCACACGCAGATGAAGAAATTGGCCTGCTCGCATGGCTTCAACCATTTCCCCTTCTAGGACTAATTCAAAGATTGCTGGTGCGATTTCCTCCTGTGCTACCACCTTCATGGTTTCCAAACGAATTGCACCCAAACGTTTCTTACATGTGGGATTCATGACTTTTCCTCCTTAAATTTTAAGGGGACCAGACAAAGAAAAGACCTTGCTAGTGCAAGGCCTCAGTTAAAATCGTACAACACAAGAGAGCACACTCAAAAAGTCCCCTCTAGAAAATTGTACTATTCTTTTATCTGACACCTTGTGAGTCTCTCTGGACTCCCCTTAAAGGTTAAATTTTTATTAGTATACTCTTTCAGCTAAAAAAAGTCAAGTAGAAAACGAACATTCTACTTGACTTCACGTGATTATTTTTCACGAATGACTTCGACCTTGTATCCATCAGGGTCTTTGACAAAGTAATAGTTCGGTGCAGTTCCTGGTAGACCATTTGGCTCAGTCACTTCATAGCCTTTTGCACTGTGCTCTTGATGAAGCACCTCAAGATCAGGTGTACTGAGGGCGATATGGGCAAACCCATCTCCAACCACATAAGGACCGTGATCGTAGTTATAAGTCAACTCCAACTCATAATCGTCACCTTCAAGTCCTAAATAGACAATCGTGAAGGCATGGTCTGGAAAATCTCTGCGACGCAATTCTTTAAATCCAAAAGCATCTTGATAAAATGCAATTGATTTTTCAAGATTTTCTACTCGCAAGCAAGTATGTAGCATTTTTGAAGCCATATTTTTCTCCTTTATTTTTAAAAAGACTGGGACAATCCTGTTCCAGTCTTATCTGTTATTATTTACCAAGTTTTGCTTTAGCTGCATCTGCAAGAGCTGTGAAAGCTGCTGCATCGTTAACAGCCAAGTCAGCAAGCATTTTACGGTTAACTTCAATCTCAGCCAATTTCAAACCATGCATCAATTGTGAGTATGAAAGTCCGTTCATACGAGCTGCCGCGTTGATACGAGTGATCCACAATTTGCGGAAGTCACGTTTTTTCTGACGACGGTCACGGTATGCATAGTAGTAAGAGTTCATTACTTGTTCTTTTGCAGTACGGAACAAGATGTGTTTAGCTCCATAGTAACCTTTTGCTAATTTAAGAATACGTTTACGACGTTTGCGTGATACAACGCCACCTTTAACACGTGCCATGTTTTATTTCCTCCAAATATTTCCTAGAATTGTTTACTTACAGTCAAGCTATTATTTCAAGCGAGTAAGCATTGCTTTGATACGTTTGTAATCTCCTGAATGCACCATAGATGCTTTACGAAGATGACGACGTTGTTTCTTAGTTTTTCCGTGGAAACGGTGAGAAGTGTAAGCACGGAAACGTTTAAGTCCACCAGAACCTGTACGTTTGAAACGTTTAGCTGATGCGCGGTGTGTTTTTTGTTTTGGCATGATTTTTTCTCCTTTATTTAACTTTCTGACAATTATTTTTTGTCAGTCGCTGGCGCCAATTGCATGAACATTTGACGTCCATCCATTTTAGCACGTTGTTCGATGATTGCAATATCTTGAGTTGCTTCAGCAAACTCGGCTAAAACTTTTGCACCAATCTCTTTATGGGTAATCATACGACCCTTAAAGCGAATAGATACCTTAACTTTATTTCCTTTTTCAAGGAATTTGCGTGCATTGCGAAGTTTTGTATCAAAGTCACCCTTGTCAATCGTTGGACTTAGACGAACTTCTTTCACAGTAACAACACTTTGTTTTTTACGTTGTTCTTTTTGCTTCTTCTGGTACTCAAATTTGAACTTACCGTAGTCCATAATTTTTGCAACAGGCGGTTTGGCTTGGGGTTGAATCAATACTAGGTCAACATTAGCGTTATCAGCCAAAGCTTGCGCTTCACTGAGTGGCTTGATACCTAACTGTTCTCCCTCAAGACCGATCAAGCGAACTTCACGTACACGAATCTCATCATTGATGAATAAGTCTTGCTTTGCTATGGTTTTCACCTCTTTTGTTTTATTAGAGAAAAACAATAGCGGACTCGTAAATATACAAGCCCGCACGTTATGATAGCGTTTCTTAGAAACTTTTCATCCGTAGGGCCAGGCAACTTAATGTCACAAGGCGAGAAGCTCTCACTTCTGCTTTTCTCAACTTTTATATGATACCAAGTTTTCTAGCCCTTGTCAAGATAAAAAGTTATTTTTTTGAAAAGTTTGTGTTTATATTTTGACTTGATTTTTGAATCAAAAAGAGAGAATCAAGTTGATTCCCTCTCTATGTTAGTTTTTACTTATTTTCCCTATAGGAAAGCTAAAACCTATTAAAAACTTCCTTTTTCCGTGAACTTCTCCATCTTTCGATAAATAGAATCCCCACTAACAAAAGGATAATCAGGCAAGGAAGTAAAACTAGCCCCATGTCCCAATTTAGATTGACATTATCAATTTGCTTAGGTAATCTTCCAGACAAAATCTCCACTGAACGCAAGTAAGTAAAGGGAATCAGATGGGCAATACTCTGAAGAGGCTGAATCGTTTGGATACCAAACAACAAGCCAACAATCCCAATGAGTGAAAGAAAGAGGATAGGCATTTTTTGCTTGAAAAAGTAAGCAATCAAGTAGACGACTTCCACAATGACGATAAAAGCTAAGAAAGTTAAGAGCAAGCTAGGAAATAACACATCCTGTATCTTCCCAATAGTTACCTCTTGATTCGTTAAACTATTGAACGGGTAGGGATAATCTAACTGTCCAAAACCACTTATCAGGCTTCCCACTAGAAAAGAAAATCCACAAATTCCGATAAACAGCACAGTTACATATCCCACCCCAACTCCAAGAGAGGACATGGCAAATGTCACTTTTGAAAAAGGATATAAGTGAGCTGTGTCCAGATGATTTTGATATCTTTCTGCGAACAGTTGTGTTAGCATAAAAATAATACCAATCACAAACAAGGTTGGGATGATAGCCTCTAAAATCCAGACAATCTGATCAATCCCGTGGGTCGGAAACTCCAAAGTATGTGCTTTTATGTTCAAGGGATACAGGGCTTGGTAAATCTTTCGTTGGCGGTCAATTGCCATTTTTAAGTCAGAGCTAGCAGTTGGGGCATTTGACATAACTTCATAATTCTTCTCTTCATCTTGCCACTGCAAATAATAGGCTTCTTTCCATCGTCCTTCTTTTAACAAAGTCAGAATTTCTTTCTTTTGCGTTAAAAGATTTTTTTGCAATTCTAAATTACTTTTAACACTCTGGTATTCCTCCGAGCTGGTGTCAGACATTTGGGAAAGCTTCACTTCATTTTCATTGATGATTCTCTCATCTTTTACAAGACGGGTTTCCAACTCGCTCTCCAAGCTGTGTGAGTTTGCAGTCTGACTATTTAAATAAAAGGTAACACCGAGTACAGATGCAAATAAAAGTAAGATAATCCAGTTTAAACGACTTTTGAAAACTTTCTTTAACAAAAATAGGCTAATATCTTTCATAACGAAACCTCTTCTATCTGCCCCTGATGAATGGTTACCATGCTATCGCAAATCTCCATTAACTCCTCTTTGTAGTGGGAACTCAAAAGAACCAGCTGTTCTTTTCTATCGATTTGTGCCAGCCTATCAAAAAACTTCTGTCGATAATACTCATCTAAGCCATTTGTTATCTCATCCATGAGCCAGCATTTCGCCTGACTGAGAAAATACATAGCAATCACCAAGCGTTGCTTCATGCCTAAGGAATACTTGCGGATGGGAAGGTTGATATAGTCAGACATTTCCCAATAGGCGATTACGTCCCCCAAGTTTAGGTCTGACTTCCAGATATTTTTTATGAGACGAAGGTAGTCCATCCCACTTAAGTTTCCATCCAGCCATTCAACGCTCTCATAATAAAACAAAGAAGGAGGGGCTGCGATATGTCCACTACTAAGGGGAAGCAGCTTGCTCATAGCTCGGAACAGTGTCGTCTTTCCCGAGCCATTGATAGCAAGAACGCCATAAATTCTGCCCTTTTCAAATGTGAAATCAACATCTTGCAAGATGACTTGTCGCGTTTTTAAGGTAACATGAGTAAGATTTAACATATACAGCCCTCCTTTTTTCACTCTTTAACGATTGATAGTTTCCTGTCTAGTAGTTAATGACCTCATAGCGAACATAATGCCAATCGGACCAACTTTATAGTCATTATAGAGCAATAAGCAGACCATCTTGAAATATTTACATATTTATGTTCGTGGTAATTCATACTATACTTCCAAACAGTATTCCAATCATACCGATAACTTTTAGTAACTGTCACAGCTGATACACTGGACTGAAAAAGACCAATAGATCATAAACTAACTAATTAAACGGTTTTTACTAATTTTTAATGGTTTTATATCATCGACATTGAAGACGCTTTCATTATATCGTTTTTATCATTATTATGCAACGGATTTTTAGTTTATTTTACTAATATATAATATTTGTCCTTCCTATCGAACACTTTCGATTTTCCAACTATTCCACCCTTTAAAGCGTATAGCTCCTTGCTGGTCAGTTCGGTAAACTTTGCTATTGATAGTTTCCAGTCGTATCAACGTTTCCTGATGAGGGAGTTTCATTCGATTGTTCTTTCCAACTGAGATGAGAATCATCTCTGGTTTGAGTTTTTCTAGAAAGGTTGAACTTGATGATTTTTTAGAGCCATGTTGGCTAGCTTTCAAGACATCCACCTTCAAGTCTGGATAGTGCTTCAGCATGTCCTTCTCTCCTTTCTCCTCCAAATTTCCTGTGAAAAGAAAGTTTTTATCCAAGAGTTTTCCATACAAAACCAGGGAATCTTCATGATCTCCATCTCCAATTTTCCTTGGAGATAGGACTTCTAATTGACTTCCAAAAATTAGCAAATTCTCTCCCATTGTCACACTACGCACCTTTGTTTGAGTCGCCTGTAGTTCTGCCACAAATTCCTTCTGTTTCAGACTGCCTTTTGATACTAAAATCTCCCCTACATGAAAAGCCTTGGTCACCTCCAACAAATCTCCAACATGCTCCTTATCTGTATTGGTCAAAATTAGCTGGTCAATCTTGGCTACTCCTCGACTTTTGAGATAGGGAATCAAGCTTTGCTGGGCATTGCTGGTCGTCGCCTTTTCTTGCCATTTTTCTATTTTCTTATCAGATTCTGCCTTGCCACCGACATCTATGAGAATGGTTTTACCAGTTATATCCCGTAGGAAAATACTTTCTCCTTGCCCAACATCCAGCATGGTGATTTCATTTTCCAGTGGATACTTGGTCAGGAAAAAGAGACCTGTAATCAATAAGCTCAATACTGTTAGCCTTTTAATGTTTTTTCTCCAATCATAGGCTAAAGCTAAGGAAATTAACAATAAGATTAAAAGCCATGCATTGGGTTGTCCAAAGACCAGAGGTCTACTTGCCACCTGCGATACCAAGCGAATAATGCCCTCCAACCATTCAAAGATAAAATTCAGCTGAATGACTGGATAGAGAAAGGAAAGGGCAAATAAGATAGACAAGAGCGGTAAGAAGACCAAGTCAAATAGAAAAGAAAAGACAAAGGTCAAAAGGATGGACCAAGGTTGAAATTCTGCAAAATAGAAGGATAGAATGGGCAATATTCCCAAGGAGATGACTAGACTTTCTCTGGCAACAGCCTTGAGTCCCTCCCCTTCTTTACTGGTCATAGTCAAGATAAAAGCGTAGGCGCAGGATAAGACACCTCCTGCTGTCAAGAAAAAGTTGGGCATGATGATAAAGAGGACAAGAACCGTCAAGGCAAAATTATCCAAGCCCTTAACACCATGTTGAGCCAGTAACTTTTGCAAGAGACTGCGAATGACCGAAGCTGAAAATCCTGTCAGACCTGCATAGATAAGGGAAAAGGGATAGGTCAGCCATTTCAACTTTTCTTTAGTCAAGCCTGATCGCAAGAGAAGTTTCTTAAATCCATCCATAAAAAAACCTACCTGCATCCCCGACAAGGCAAAGAGGTGGATAATTCCTAGACTGGAGTAAAGTTCATTCATCTCCTCAAAATCTGTGTCCAGATGTCCTAGCAAGAGCCCTGTCATGTAATTGCGCATAGGGTCTGGAAAGTGCATCTTAATCCAAACCACAGCCTTTCGGCGTAAACTCGACAGATTTTCTCCTATATCCCAACTGCCAACCTTTTGAAGTGACTGGATTTTTTTGATATTGAGAGTCTGGTAAATTCCCTGAGTCTTCAGATAGGCTTGGTAGTCAAAGCCACCAAAATTCCTCTGCCCCTCCGGCTCCGAAAATTTTCCTTCTAATTCTATCTCATGAAGGTCTGTTAAGGCTTGAAAGGCTTCTTTCTCCTCCTCGGATTGGAGTTTATAATAGACTTGAAAAATGCCTCCATCAGACTTGCCACGAAAGGATAAGCTATCACCATTAACCTTAATAGTATCAGGAAAAATCCGTACCCTTTCAACAGAATCCGCTAGGTTTTGACTCGCTCGACTCTGTTGCCAATTTTGAAACAGAAACCAGAAACCAAAGATTCCGCAAATCACTAAAACTTTTCTAGCAGATTTCCAAGGAAATTGAATAAAGAGACAAACTAGCAAAAAAACGAACCCCAACAAAGCAAGATAGGATGCTGAGAAAATGGCGTAGTAAAGCCAAAGTAACAGAAAACTCAGGTAAATTAGGGGAATGGGGAAATTCTTAATCCACTGTAACATAATCTTTTAGCTTTTCTATTGTCTTGGCACCAATGCCAGAGACTTTCTTGAGTTCATCGACCGACTTGAATTTCCCATTTGACTCACGATGGTCGATAATGTCCTGAGCTCGTTTTCCTCCCAGTCCCTTGACCTGCTTGAGTTCTTCCAGACTGGCTTTGTTGAGATTGACCTTCTTTTCTTTGCTTGTTGAAGAAGGCGCTCCAGAACCTGCCTGTTGACTAGCTGATTCTTCTCCCTTAGTTGGAACGTAAACCAGAGCCTCATCACTAACTTTCTGAGCTAGATTGAGCGACTTGCTGTCTGCTTGCTCTGTCAAGCCACCAGCCTTCTGAACAGCATCATTGACCCGACTACCTACAGGCAAATCATAAATCCCTGGCGATTTGACAGCACCCTTCACATCTACTGTGATTAGATCTTGTTCAACCAGTTCTTCCTTTTCTTCCTTGGTCACTTCCTTTTCGGCCGATGAATCCTTGGAAACAGCTGCAATTTCAGCCTGCAAATTCGTTTCCTTGACAGGTGTTTGTGGAGCTGGCTTTAGCAGGAAAAATCCGCCTACAAGCAAGCC
The DNA here is from genome assembly GCF_005144795.1 of Streptococcus mitis. Lineage (GTDB taxonomy): Bacteria > Bacillota > Bacilli > Lactobacillales > Streptococcaceae > Streptococcus > Streptococcus mitis_BB. Next base: position 11,081 of record NZ_SWFJ01000004.1, read on the forward strand.
CAGACCAGTACAGATGACAATGATTTTATACTCTTTAATTTTCTCGATAATTGCTTCCATATTTTCTCCTCTCTTAGATTATTCGTAAGAGGAAGAAAAAACAGTTGAAAATTTCTTCTCAACTACTTATTTATTTGCAAAATAGTCTTCCTTGGTCAAAACATAATGAACTCTTGTAACGATTCGGCCTTCTTCATGCTGGTCCATACAAGCATATGGTTCTGCATGTGAAAAACGCATGCCTGATTTCTCCATGACCTTTCCAGATGCAGGATTGTCCTTATCGTGAAGGGCGGTCAACTTGTTCATTCCAATCTTCTCAAAAGCCAGCGCAATCACGGCACGATTGGCTTCTGTCGTTAATCCTTGATTCCAATACTTTTTATTGATAATGTAGCCAATGGCCGCCTTCTTAAGAGCAGGAACAATCTTGTGCAAATCAATGGTTCCGATAAATTTGCCATTGCTTTTTAGTTCTATTCCCCAGCGTCCCAAGGGATTGGCCAAGTAGAACTGAGCAATGTTATCCTTGGTTTCTTCCAAGCTTTGATTGGTTAGAAAAGTGTAACGAGTATTTTCTCTGTCCGAGGCATACTCAAACATTTCTTCCGCATCATCCAAGGTTACAGGTCTAAGCAATAAACGCTCTGTTTCCACTATTGGATACTGAGCTAGTTTTAAAAAGATTGATTCCATACTTCTCCTCCATTTAAAAATATTTTCTACCAGTCTAGCATAAAAAAGAAGTGATAACAAATTTTTCTTGCTTTTTAAAGCGGTTTCATATAGAATAAAATCATCACCTTATTTTATAGATAATTGTGATAAATCATTTACAGCCCGTCAATAGAAAGGGAGTTTTTCTCTATGTTAATCGGAATTCCAAAAGAAATTAAGAATAATGAAAACCGTGTCGCCGTCACACCTGCTGGTGTCCACAGCTTAGTCGGTCGTGGTCATCGCGTCCTTATCGAAACAAATGCTGGTCTCGGTTCTGGCTTTACTGATGCTGACTATCAAAAGCAAGGAGCTGAGATTGTCGCTACTGCTAGTGAATCTTGGGCTGCAGAGTTAGTCGTGAAAGTAAAAGAACCATTAGCTTCTGAATATGGGTACTTACGTGACGACCTGCTTCTCTTTACCTACTTACACATGGCCGCTGCTCCTGAATTAGCAGATGCTATGCTAGCAGCAAAAACAACAGGGATTGCCTATGAAACTGTTCGTGATTCCCAAGGTCAGTTACCACTCCTCGTACCTATGAGTGAGGTTGCAGGCCGTATGGCAGTCCAAATCGGTGCTCATTTCCTAACTAAGCAAGCAGGAGGTTCTGGCGTTCTACTGGGTGGTGTACCGGGTGTACCTAAAGGGAAAGTAACCATCATCGGTGGCGGTGTCGTAGGGACCCATGCCGCCCGCATCGCTTTAGGATTGGGAGCGCAAGTGACCATCCTTGATATCAGTGCTAAACGTCTCTCCGTTTTAGAGGAGGTCTTTGGTCATCAAATTCAAACCCTTATGTCCAATTCGCTCAACATCGAAGCCAGTGTGAGAGATGCGGATGTGGTGATCGGAGCGGTTCTCATCCCAGGTTCCAAAGCACCAAAATTGGTGACAGATGAGATGGTCAAGCAAATGCGTCCAGGCTCTGTCATTGTGGACGTTGCCGTTGACCAAGGGGGCGTTATCGAGACAGCTGACCGTGTGACAACGCACGATGAACCTGTCTATGAAAAATACGGCGTTCTCCACTATGCCGTTGCCAACATCCCTGGTGCAGTTGCCCGTACTTCAACCATCGCCCTAACCAATGTCACTCTTCCTTATATCGAAGCTTTGGCTGGTAAAGGTTTTATACAAGCAATCTCTGAAGATGAGGGCTTGCGTCAAGGTGTGACCACTTATCAAGGTTACTTAACCAGTCTTCCAGTAGCCCAAGGTCTCGATAAAAAACATACTCCAATTGATGAACTAGTCTAAAAAATATAATTATCAGATAAAAGAAAGAGCAATTCCACCTGAACTGCTCTTTTTTGCTATTCTGTTTCTTCTTGGCTTTCTTCACGCTCTTCATTTTTAATTGGAGCTGGTTCATAAGCTCGGATAATCTGAGCGACAACAGGATGGCGAACCACATCCTTAGCTGAAAAATGAACAAAGTCAATCTGATGGATGTTCTTGAGTTTTTCTTGAGCATCAATCAAACCGGACTTGACGTTACGCGGAAGATCAATCTGACTGATATCTCCATTGACAATCATCTTAGAATTAAAACCTAAACGAGTCAAGAACATCTTCATCTGCATGATGGTCGTATTTTGCGCCTCATCGAGAATGACAAAGGCATCATCCAAGGTTCGTCCACGCATATAGGCAAGGGGCGCAATCTCGATAATTTCACGCTCCATGAGACGAGTCGTTTGGTCTTTGCCAAGAATCTGATACAAGGCATCATAAACAGGTCTAAGGTAAGGATCTACCTTCTCTTTAAGATCACCCGGAAGAAAACCTAGACTCTCTCCTGCTTCCACCGCTGGGCGTGTCAGGATAATTCGCTTGACCTGCCCACGTTTAAGAGCTGTCACCGCCAAGGTCACTGCAAGAAAGGTCTTCCCTGTACCTGCTGGCCCAATTCCAAAGGTCACATCGTGCTGTTTGACACTATCCACATAAAGCTTTTGACCTAGAGTTTTGACACGAATAGGCTTCCCTGTATTGTCCTTGATAATTTCTTCTTCGTAAAGGGCGACAAATTTATCAATTTCATCGTTTTTGACCATGCTAATTGCAGTTACCACATCTGGCGTACCAACGGTCATCCCACGATTTACCAAGACCATCAAAGCCTGGATAACCTGACGGGCTTCCTCACAAGCAGACTCTTCTCCCAAAACCTGGACAATCTCCGTACGAGCATGAATCACAACATCAAGCTCTTCTTCCATCAAACGGAGATGGCGTTCATTGGAACCAAAAAGATGAAACAGGTCATCTGGATGACTCAGTTGAATGTCTATTGAATGTTCCTTCAAATAAAGAACCTCTCTAATCCTTTTATTTCTTTTTATTATAGCAAAGGGGTGGAGAAATTACTAGCCCAAACCCAATGAATCATGCTAGTGTTCTAAGTATTCTTGCCAGATAACGTCAAAGTCTCCTAGGTTAAAAGAGAAACTGGCATGTTCTTCCAGAAAGCGACTCACCTCATCAAAATCATCTGTGTGTTTTGGGAAGGTTGGCTCTTCAAAAGCGAGGTCTGCCAAGATAGCCTTGGGACTGTCACTTTTAGGATTGCGCTCGGTCATGAGCCAAGTGTAAAATGATTTTCTCATATGTATCCCTAAATCAACTCTGTCCCAAACTGGTCTTGCTTGATTTTACCAGCCTTCATCAAGCCACCGAGTGCTTTCTTGAACTGACCTTTAGAAATGCCAAAGGTTGCCTTGATAGCCTCAGGGGATGACTTATCATTCAAGGTCATGAAACCGCCATTGCTTTCCAAATAAGTCAAAATCATCTGAGCATCATTTTCCAACATCTCAAAAGAACGTGGTTTAAGGGAAAGGTTCAAGGTACGGTCCACTTCACGGAAACCAATAACGCGCGCATCTAATACTTGCCCCAAACGTGGCTCTGCGTAACGCTCGCTAGGATGGATAAAGCCAAGCATGTTATTTTCTGGCAGGTAAACAAAAGTTCCTGACAGCTTGAGACGGTATACAATGGCTGGCCAATTTTGGTTCTGCATGTTGTTGTAGGCAGGTCGAGCCAGATGTTGAAAGTCTTCTTGATAGGCCAAGAGTCCCCAGATACGGTCTTTCTTGTCCACCTCAAGACGGATGTAGAGTTGGTCGCCCTTCTTAGGCCAGAGTTCCTTGAGCTCAGGGAGAATATCGAGTGACACAACGATTTCCTTGTCAGGAAGGCCTGTATCCACAAAGACACCCAAGTCTTTACGAACTTCCGTTACAGTTCCCCAACCAAATTGGTCCTGAGTTGCAGTCACTTCTAGAGTGGTCAAGCGGAGTTTTTGCTTCATATCCGTGTAGGCAAAACCTTTAACCGTATCCCCAACTGTATGTTGACCTTCTTCCTTGGCAATAGCATAGGTTTGACCATCCTTTTGCACAAAGTAAAAACGGTCGTTTTCATCGATGATCAGTCCAACGATAAAACTTGCAAGATTTGTATTCATATTTCCTTCTTTCGAATAAAACTCAGCCAGCAATGCCAACTGAGTTTTTCTGTTTATTTTTAGACTTCCAAAAGTTCTTTCTCTTTGTTGGCAGTCATGTCGTCGATGTGTTTGACAGCATCGTCTGTTACTTTTTGAATGTCTTTTTCAAGAGTCTTCAATTCGTCTTCAGTGATTTCTTTTGCTTTCTCTTGTTTCTTAGCTTCATCCATAGCGTCGCGACGGATATTGCGGACAGCCACTTTAGCATTTTCGCCGACCTTCTTCACTTCTTTAGCAAGGTCACGACGAGTTTCTTCTGTAAGAGCTGGGATAACCAAACGAATCACAGAACCATCGTTAGCTGGTGTGATACCAAGATCAGAAGCGTTCAAGGCACGTTCGATGTCTTTCAATGAAGACTTATCAAATGGTGTTACCAACAAAACACGCGCTTCTGGAATCGTAATTGAAGCGATTTGGTTAAGAGGAGTCTCTACTCCATAGTATTCTACATGTACACGGTCCAGCAAGCTCGCATTGGCACGACCTGCACGGATACCACCAAATTCACGAGCAAGTGATTGGTGAGACTGGGTCATTCTCTCTTTAGCTTTTTCAATAATTGCGTTAGCCATAATCTTTCTTATTCCTTTTCTTCGATATTATTTGAAACTGTTGTTCCGATATTTTCACCAAATACGACACGTTTGATGTTGCCTGGTTGGTTCATGTTGAAGACAACCAAGTCAATGTCGTTATCCATTGAGAGGGTTGAAGCTGTTGAGTCCATGATACGAAGACCTTTATTGATAACATCTCGGTGGGTCAATTCTTCAAATTTAACAGCTGTCTTGTCCTTCTTAGGATCGGCATTGTAAACACCGTCGACACCATTTTTAGCCATAAGGATGGCATCCGCTTCGATTTCAGCCGCACGAAGGGCCGCTGTTGTATCTGTTGAGAAGTAAGGTGAACCAATTCCAGCACCAAAGATAACGATACGGCCTTTTTCAAGGTGACGAAGGGCACGTCCACGGACATAAGGTTCTGCCACTTGTTGCATAGCAATAGCTGTTTGCACACGTGTATCAACCCCAACTTGTTGCAATGAATCTGCCATCACAAGAGCATTCATAACAGTCCCAAGCATTCCTGTGTAATCTGCCTGAACGCGGTCCATACCTGCTTCTGCTGCAGGTTCACCACGCCAGAGATTTCCTCCACCAATAACAAGGGCAATTTCGATACCTAAGCTATGAACTTCTTGAATCTCTTTTGCGATTGTTTGAACTGTTTGGATATCAATCCCTACGCCACGTTCACCGGCAAGGGCTTCACCTGATAACTTAATTAAAATACGTTTATACTTGGGATTCGCCATTTTCACTCTCCTTTTTTTATCCTACCTATTTTATCACAATTTCTAAGATTTTTATAGTATCATGAGCAATTCTTTCAAAAAAATTAGACCGTTAAAAATTCCTCTAAGTCAGAAAGAGCACGCTCTGCAATTTTTTCATAACGAGCCTTCTTATCACGGATACGCTCGCCTTCCAACTCCTTGATAATACCGAAATTGACATTCATTGGTTGGAAATGTTTGCTATCTGCATGAGTGATGTAATGAGCTAAGCTTCCAATCGCTGTCGTCTCTGGGAAAATAGCTTCACTTTCTCCCTTGAAAAGACGAGCCGCGTTAATTCCCGCAACTAATCCTGACGCTGCTGACTCTACATAGCCTTCCACACCCGTCATTTGACCAGCAAAGAAGAGATTTGGTTGTTTCTTAGAACGGTAAGTCTGTTCAAGAAGATTTGGTGAATCCATATAAGAATTGCGGTGCATAACACCATAACGAACAAACTCCGCATTTTCAAGACCTGGAATCATTTGGAAGACACGCTTTTGTTCTCCCCATTTGAGGTGGGTCTGGAAACCGACGATATTGTATAGGCTACCAGCCGCATTATCCTGACGCAGCTGAACCACCGCATAAGGTGTTTTGAATTCTCCATCACGAGGTCCTGTGTAGTCGTCTGGATACTCAAGACCGACTGGTTTCATAGGACCATAAAGCATGGTTTTAATGCCTCGTTTTGCCATGACTTCGATTGGCATACAACCTTCAAAGTACTTTTCTTTCTCAAAAGAATTAAGCGGTGCTTCTTCCGCATTGACCAAGGCTTCATGGAAATCCATAAACTCTTGCTTGGTCATAGGCGCGTTGAGATAGGCTGCTTCTCCCTTATCATAACGAGACTTGAGATAGACCTTGCTCATATCGATAGTGTTGACATCGATAATAGGCGCTGCTGCATCGTAGAAATAGAAACCATCGCCGTCATTGAGAGCATGAATCTTTTCAGCTAGGGTATCGCTGGTCAAAGGACCAGTCGCCACAACTGTAATAACATCTGTCGGCAATTCTGTAATTTCATCACGAACCACTTCAATCAAAGGGTGGTTGGCAACTTTCTCAGTCACCATATGGGAGAATCCATCACGGTCCACCGCAAGGGCACCACCTGCAGGAACACGTGTAGCTTCAGCAGATTCCAAAATAACAGAACCCAAGCGACGCATTTCTTCCTTGAGAAGACCAACTGCATTTGTCAGAGCATCTCCACGAAGAGAATTGGAACAAACTAACTCTGCAAAATTGTCTGTTTTGTGTTGAGGTGTTGACTTGACACCACGCATTTCATAAAGTTTAACTGGAATACCACGTTCTGCAATTTGGTAGGCTGCTTCAGAACCTGCCAAACCAGCACCGATAACATTGATATAAGATTGAGACACGACACTAATACCTCTTTGGGAGTGTGAAGACAAGGTTCACATTGAAAAAGCCAATCAAACTTAAGAGTTTTCGAATTTCTTGGCTCAGGCTGAAAAAGTCCACAGGACTTTTTCACTCCCACAAATCTTTCTAATTTTTTCTTCTACTAGTATAACAAAAAAAGGGAAGAAGGCAAACTTCCCTGTTTAGTCATTTTCTTGATTTTCTTCCCAGTCGTGATAGGCAGCGTAGAGTTGACTCTTATTCCACTGGTAAATCTTAGCGACTTCCTTAATAGCTTGGTTTTTCTTCATGCCTTGCTGGATGCGGGCTTGGATTTCTAAGAACAAGTCCTCCTCGTCTTTTTCCTCCATATCCTGACTGGCACCTTCAACGATGAGAAGGCATTCTCCCTTAAGTGGCGTTTCAACTATGCTTTCTAATAACTCTGAAATGGTACCTCTTTGGTATTCTTCATAGATTTTGGTCAATTCTCTAACCAAGACCACCGAGCGGTCACCATAGACTTCTAGCATATTTTCCAACGTATCTGCTACACGATGAGGGGATTCATAGAAAATCTGAGTTTCAGGATAGTCTTTTTTCGAGTCAAAAAATTGCTTCTGCTGACCTGATTTTCTCGGTAAAAAGCCGTAAAAGATATGTGGCTGTGGCGCTAAACCACTAGCAATCAAAGCAGAAATTCCTGCAGAGGCACCTGGAACAGTCACAACCGCAATTTCTTCCTCAATTGCTGCCTTAACCAAATCATGACCAGGGTCTGAGATGCTAGGCAGACCCGCGTCGGATACCTGAGCAATACTTTGCCCTGCTTTCAGGAAACCAATCAAATCAGGAATCTTTTCCTTGGCATTGTGCTCATGAAAACTGATTTGCTTGGTAGAAATGTCAAAATGCTTGAGCAATAGACCTGTATTGCGCGTGTCCTCAGCAGCAATCCAGTCCACTTCTTTCAAGGTCTGGATAGCTCGAAAGGTCATATCATCTAGATTGCCAATCGGCGTTGCCACTAGGTACAGCTTGCCATAGGGAGACTGCCCCTTAAAACTTTTTTGAATCTGCATGCCTACTCCCTGTATAACAACTCGTCACAGAACATACATTCCTCGTCCTGCTCTCGACGTTGTCCATAAAAATCATTACATACGTGAAATCCATCTTTATAAATTCGACGGACACTTTCACGAACATGCTTAGCCTTGACAGGAGCGTCTGCTTCCACCTCACCCAAGCGTTCGCGCAATTTACTATTTTCCAAACGAAGAGCTGTATTTTCCTCTACCAGGCTCTTGAGATTTTTCTTGATGGCTTCCACATCGGCCAAGGTTACCAATAACTGTTGGGAAAAATCATCCAGCGCGTCAAATAATTCTTTTTTGTCCATAAAACAGCCCTTTCCTTTCATTATCGTTCATTTTTGAGTTTATATTTCTTTCAAGACCAGATATTCCATGGCATTTTGAAAGCTGACATTAGCTTGCCACATTTTTCTAGCTTCTAGCAAATCTTGTAAAATCACTCTTACTCTTGCTTGTAGGATATCTTGTCCACAGAGAACTTCAAGAATCCGTAAAACCTGATCTTGTTTTTCCTTGTCATCTGCCAAGCTAGCTAGTTTGGCAACTTGCAAATAACTTTCTTTTTTCTTAGCCACTAACCAAGTCAGCAGGCGTTCACTTTCATCAACCAAGGTCCAAAAACTTGCCTGATTAGCTAATTTTTCTGCTTCAGCTCGCGATTGACTAAACTGAGCTAGGAGAGTCGCTTTTTTCTTAACCAGTCCCATTTGTTCTAAGAGCAAGATGAGCTTCTCTTCTTGTTTTTTAAAGTGAAAAATTTGCGTCCGACTTCGGATTGTTGGTAAGATCTTTTCCTCATCGCTGGTCAAGAAGAAAATATAAACCTCACTCTGGGGTTCTTCGATGACCTTGAGCAGAGAATTGGTTGCATTAGGATGCATTTTCTCAGCTTGCTCGATAATAAAGACCTGTTGTTGGTTTTCAATCCCTGCTTGAGAAAACTGCCCCACTAATTCTCGAATCCGTTCTGTCTTGATGACCTGATTGACTGGCTTGATTAAAGTAACATCGGGAAATTCTTCCTGTTCAATCAGCTTGCAATTTCGACATTTCTCACATGGTAGAACGCCAATTTTATCCGTACAAAAGAGGCTCTTAGCCAAAAACTGCGCCATTTCCAAGCTTCCAAAGAAACCTGAAAAGAGGTAAGCATGATTGAGCTGGTCTTGCTCCAAGATACGGACAAAGCGGTCAAACTGTTCTGGCTGCCAGGCCTTTAGTTGATCTTGTTTCATTTAGCTAATCCCATTCTATCAAACAAGATAGCCTTGGTAGTTTCCACAACCTGCTCCAAAGGAAAACTCGCATCAATCTTGACGATGCGATTTCCTTCTTTGTCCAGAAGATAAAGATAGCCTTTACGGACTTTTTTGTGCAAGTCCAACCCTTCCAAGTCCAAACGATTGATCTCACGATTACTATTAGCAGCAATGCGAGCCAGCCCTTCTTCCACCTCGATGTCAAAATAGAGTGTCAAATCAGGTTTAAGACCATCTGTCGCAAACTGATTGAGCCAGTTAATTGCTTCAATATCTAAGCTACGACCAAATCCCTGATAGGCAACTGAACTATCGATGAAACGATCCATAATGACCAACTTGCCAGCTTCAAGGGCTGGAAGAACTTTTTCCACCAAGTGCTGTCTGCGACTGGCAATATAGAGAAGAAGTTCTGTCTTCGCATCCATCTGAGTATGACTTGGGTCCAAAATCACTTGACGAATCTTCTCCCCAATCAAGACTCCGCCTGGTTCACGAGTCGTCAGCACCTCTACCCCTTTTTCCTCTAAAATTGGTAACAGAGCTTCTAAAACACTGGTCTTTCCTGCTCCCTCTGGTCCCTCAAGAGAGACTAAAAATCCTTTTGACATGTCTAACTCATTTCTTTTTTACTACTTCTATTCTATCAAAAAAATAGGGGTTTGTGACAATCTTTTTGTCTTCTCATTTCAACCACCATAAAAGAGGCAGACAAAGCCACCTCTTATTTACCTAGTTCTTGTGTTCGTTTGTAAGCTTGATGAACTGCATCCATGACCGTTCCTCGAAAAGCATGCGCTTCTAGGCTTGCTACACCAGCGATAGTCGAACCGCCTGGGCTACAAACTTGATCTTTTAAGACCCCAGGATGTTCTTGGCTTTCTAGGACCAATTGCCCAGCTCCTACCACAGTTTGGGCTGCCATTTTCAGTGCTATTTCCCGTGGCAATCCCGTCTGAACACCTGCATCTGCCAAGGCCTCAATAAAGAGATAGACAAAGGCTGGTCCACAACCTGCAAGACCTGTCGCTGCATCGATTAAGCCTTCCCCAAGTTCAACCAAAAGACCAGCCTTGGCTAAAAGCTGACAAAAGAGCTCACTGTCCTCAGCCCTGCAATTAGGAGACAAGGCATAACTAATCACTCCTTGCCCGATAGAAGCAGGGGTATTTGGCATCATACGAATAATTCGGTGTTGACTTGGGATAAGACTAGCCAGTTTTTCTAATGTCAATCCAGCTGCCATCGAAATCAAAAGAAGACTTTCTCTTTTTTCAAGGATGGTCTGGTATTGAGAAAGCAGTTCAGAAAACTGAGCAGGCTTAACTCCTAGAAAAATCACATCTGCTTCTGCAAATATTTCTTCATTGCTAGAAGCCTGACCACCGAAGTCTGCAATGAAAGCATCCACCTTGGCTTGACTACGATTGGCAAGGAGAAGATCATCACCTGTCTTGACCTGCAAGACAGCCTTGGCCAAGCTAGCACCCATATTCCCCAAACCGATAAATCCAGTCTTCATCTCTTACTCCCTTATCTGTCCGTCACCAGTAACCACATACTTGTAGCTGGTCAACTCTTTCAAGCCCATTGGACCACGTGCGTGCAGTTTCTGAGTTGAAATCCCCATTTCACAACCCAGACCAAATTGGCCACCATCTGTGAAACGAGTTGAAGTATTGACATAGACTGCTGCAGAGTCCACTTGATCTGTAAAGTAAGCTGCAGCCTCAGCATTTTCCGTCACAATGGCATCCGAATGATGGGTACTGTGAGCCTCAACATGGGCAACCGCTTCTTCTAAACTGCTCACGACCTTAACAGCTAGGACATAGTCTAAAAACTCGGTATCAAAGTCTTGTGCTTCAGCTGCTTGGCCTGAAACAAACTGACTTGCTTTGCTATCTAGGCGGAATTGAATTGGTTCCAACCCAGCTTCTTTTCGATCTGCAACCAACACTTGCTCCAAGCGAGGAAGGAAGCTTGCTGCCTTGTCTTCATGAACAAGTAAAACTTCCATGGCATTGCAGACAGAAGGACGACTGGTTTTAGCATTGTTGATGATAGACAGAGCCTTGTCTTCATCTGCATCCTTATCCACATAGACATGGACAATCCCAGTCCCTGTCTCGATAACAGGTACGATCGCATTTTCAACCACTGCATTGATCAAACCAGCTCCCCCACGAGGAATGAGAAGGTCTAGATAGCCCTTGGCCTTCATCATGGCATAGCTACTTTCACGGCTGGTATCTTCCACTAGTTGAATCACATCTGGATGAATGGTCGTCGTCTCCAAGCCCTTCTTCAAGGTTGTGACAATGGCATGGGCTGTTTGATAGGCATCCTTACCACTACGAAGAACAACCGCATTCCCACTCTTGAGAGCTAGAGCAGCTGCGTCAGACGTCACATTTGGACGACTTTCATAGATAATACCGATAACACCCATAGCCACCCGTTTCTTTGTGATAACCAAACCATTTTCAAGCTGATTTGTTTCTAAAACTTCACCGATTGGATCTGGTAAAGAAACCACTTCACGAATCCCAGTTGCCATTGCTTCTATACGTCCTGCATCCAAATAAAGACGATCCAGCATCACATCTGAGATTTTACCCTTAGCAGCTTCCATATCAATGGCATTGGCTGCTAAAATTTCCTCAGTAGCTGCTAATAAGTAATCAGCCATGGCTAGCAAGGCTTGGTTTTTCACTTCTTCACTAGCTGTGTTAATCGATTTTTTAACAGACTGTACCTGTTCAAATTGTTCTTGTGTACTTACCATAGTTTACCTCTAAAATTCTGTAAAGAGTAGTTGGATTTCAGGAGTAATGGAAATCCAGTCATCACGGTGAATCAAGACACCCTTGGCTTTTTGAGAACGCAACATATCCTCCAAAGCAGATGCTCCAAATTGCACGCGTCCTTTTCCAAGTGATTTTCCACTTTCCTTGTCAAATACTGTCACGATATCACCGTAAGAAAAGGCTCCTTCTGCTTCAACAATACCAGATAAGAGAAGACTCTTTCCATGTTGAGAGAGAGCTTCTGCAGCCCCTTTATCAACCCAAATAGAACCCTGACTTTTGGCATAAAAAGCTAGCCATTGTTTCTGGGTACGGAGTCCTTTCTCCTGTGCAACAAAGTAAGAACCATCCTTGGTCTTCTCTGCTGCCTCTATCATAGCATCAGCTTTCAAGGATGAACAAATATAAACAGGTACTCCTGATTCTGTCGCAATAGTTGCTGCTTTGATTTTGGTTAACATGCCCCCAGTTCCGTTTGAAGAACCTGCTCCACCAGCCATATCAATAATCTCACGATTGATGGTCTCAATTCGCTCCAAGCGTTTGGCTGTTGGGTCTGAATTAGGATTTCCAGTATAAAGACCGTCTACGTCTGTCAAGAGGACCAAAAGGTCTGCTTGGACCATGGCTGCTACCTGAGCACTTAGAGTATCATTGTCCCCAACCTTGAGCTCATCAATAACGACACTGTCATTCTCATTGATGATAGGAATCGCACCACGGCTAAGTAGAACCGACAAGGCCTGATGGGCATTTTTATAACGGCGCTTATCCACAAAGTCGTCCTGGGTCAGCAAGATTTGTGCAGAAACGATTTGGCGCAAGAGAAGATTAGTGGTGTATTCTTCCAACAAAAGCCCTTGCCCTACCGCCGCTGAAGCCTGTTTATCAGCAATCTTAGTCGGACGCTTTTTAAATCCTAAAGCTCCAAAACCAGCCGCAATGGCACCTGACGATACCAAAATCAATTCATGACCAGCCTCATGCAACATAGCCAACTGTTGGGTAATAGCCTTTACCTTACTACGTGATAAACTTCCATCCTCATTCGTCAGAGAAGAAGTCCCCACCTTAAAGATAATCCGTTTGTATTTCATAGTCTCACTCCGATTCTTCATATTTATCCATTATAACATGAATGACAGAAAATAGAAAAGAGTTGATAGGAAAAAAGGTCGAGACAAGCTATCTCAACCTTTTATCAAATCTAATTCTTTCTTAATCTCTCCAAAGTTTCCTTAAAAATCTCTGGGATATCTGCTGTAAATTCCAAGGTCTCACCTGTTCTCGGATGAGTAAAGCCTAGAGTCTTGGCATGAAGAAATTGTCCATGTCCTTTCAGAGTCTTACGTGAACCATAGACTTCATCACCAGCGACTGGATGGCCGATATAAGCCATATGAACACGGATTTGATGGGTGCGTCCTGTCTCTAGCTGCAACTCCACTAAGCTATAATCACCAAAGCGTTCCAAGACGTGGAAACGAGTCACTGCAGGCTTCCCTTTAGCAGTCACAGCCTGTTTCTTGCGGTCTTTTTCACTTCGACCAATCGGTGCTTCAATCACACCGCGATCATTAGGCAGATTTCCATGAACAATGGCCCAATATTTGCGGAGAGACTTTTTATCCTTAAGTTCTTGGGCAAGTGCTAGATGCGCCTCATCGTTTTTAGCAATCATGAGAAGACCTGACGTATCCTTATCAATTCGGTGAACAATTCCTGGACGCAGAACTCCATTGATACCCGACAAGTCCTTAATATGATACATGAGAGCATTTACCAGGGTTCCACTGGTATGACCAGCACTCGGATGCACAACCATCCCCTGAGGCTTGTTAACGACAGCCACATACTCATCTTGGTAGATGATTTCTAGCGGAAGATTTTCAGCCACATACTCTAAGACCTCTGGCTCTGGTACATGGTAAGTCACGATATCACCCTCTTGAACTGTGTATTTAGCTTTCTTGACTTGGCCATTGACCAAGACCTGGCCTGATTTGATTTGTTCATTCGCGAGACTGCGTGATAATTCTGTCAAATCCGACAAAGCCTTATCTAAACGCAGACCACCAGTTTCAATTTTAATTTCCATTTATTTCCTCTTTTAACATTGCAATCAATAAAATAATCACTCCAACAGTCAGATAGCTATCTGCCACATTGAAAATTGCAAAATTGATAAAGTCAAGGTGGAACATATCCACAACAAAGCCCTGACTGATCCTGTCAATAAAGTTTCCAAGACCACCTGCGATTATCAAAGTCAAGCCCAAGACCATCCAGAATGAGTCCTCCATGTGTTTATGTAGATACCAAATGGCACCTACCATAACGACCAGCGTAATGATAGCAAATAACCACTGCTGGTCTTGTAGCATTGAAAAGGCAGCCCCTCTATTTTGCAGGTAGGTCAAGCTAACGAAATTGGGAATCCAAGAGCGCACTTCACCCAGTGGAATCTGCTGTACGATATAGGATTTGACCAACTGATCCAGCGCAATCAAAAGCAGTACAATGACTGCCACTATTCCTCTTTTTTTCATGATTTCCTCTTTTGATTAAAATATTCTTGCATGACTTCTACAAAGAGAGTCCCAGCTTGACTGAGCTCCACTTCCTCACGTTTAACATATACCATACGATTATCCAAATTATCCTTGAGACGAATAACTGTGATACCATTAACACTGTCACTATCTAAAAATCCAGAACCTGTTGCATAAGCATCCGTCCGCTCCAAAATACCATTCAAAGTAGCACGGTCTGTTACATTAAACATCTGTGAGCTAGCACTGGTATCGACAAAGTTCTCTGAATAATAAAGGTACTCGTCTTTCTCTTGGGTAAAACGAACTGTCGGTAAGTCCGCTAAATCCTCCATGACCAATTCCTCTTTCTGAGCCAAAGGATGCCCCTCACGGAGATAAATATGAGTATAGAAGGGAATCAATTCAATGACCTCCAGACCTAGCTTTTCAACCCGTTGCATGATCCCCTTTTTATTTTGATTGTTGAGGTAGATAATCCCAATCTCACTATGCCCTTGGGCTACTTCGTCTAAGATTTGAACAGTAGTTGATTCAAAAATACGAAAGTTTTTATAGTCAGGATAGCGCTCTGAGAAAGCCGTAATGGTTGGTGGTAAGAAGTCATAGTGCTGACTAGCAATGGAAAATTCATCCTTTTCTTCCTCAGGATTGGCATACTGATTTTGAAAAATATCAAATCCTTTAACCAATTCTTGCGCTTTTTCATAGAATTCCATACCACGACGAGTCAAGAAAGTCCCTGAGCTGGTCCGACGGAAAATCTTAAAGCCCAACTCTTTTTCCAAATCACGAACAGAAATGGACAGACTCGGCTGACTAACATACATCTTTTCAGCAGCTTCACGAAAAGTACCGCTATTGGCAATAGCCACAACATAGCGTAATTGTTGAATGTTCATCTTCTACCCCCAACTTCTTTATCTTTTCATTATACCATATTTTAGAAGTTTTCCATCGAAGAAAAATAATGTCACTCATAAAATTCATCTACACTAAGAACGAAAAAATCATGGGTACAAAAACAAAAAATAGGCTCTCCGAAAACTCGGAAAGCCTTATTCAATGCTACTTCTAGCTTCCTCGCCTTTACATTTCAAGGCTCGGGATAAAAAGGTTCACTGGACCTTTTTATTTAGCGATTGGGTAAACAGAAACTTGTTTTTTATCGCGTCCTTTACGTTCAAAGCGTACTACGCCTTCAACTTTAGCGAACAAAGTATCGTCTCCACCACGTCCAACGTTTACACCTGGGTAGATGTGTGTACCACGTTGACGGTAAAGGATTGATCCACCTGTTACAGTTTGTCCGTCAGCTGCTTTAGCTCCAAGACGTTTTGCTTGTGAATCACGTCCGTTTGATGTAGAACCTCCACCTTTTTTGTGGGCGAAAAGTTGCAAGTTGTTAAGAGTCATTTTTAACATAATGTTTTCCTCCGTGTTAGTTTTCTGTGATAACTCTGGTTTGGACGAACTCAGAAGAGTTCTCCGATAAGTTTGCCATACCTAAGAAAAATGATTCAAAGAATAACTGGGTCATTTCTCTCTGGTGTGAAGGAAGATCTTTTGGTATTTCAACCATCAGATAGCCACCTTCATCTTCGTTTAATTCTAGGATTGGTTCATAGCCTGCAAATTTCTCAATAGAATTGATAAAGTTAATGGCAAGCGTAGAAACCGATGCACACACGACATCAAAGCCGTATTCGCCACTCTCGGCGTGTCCAGTAATTTCCGCACTCCTCAGCTCGCCATCTTCGGCTCTCTCAAAGACTGCCTGTATCATGTGTTCTCCTTAAAATTAAGCGTTGATTGCGTTGATGACAACTTTTGTATATGGTTGACGGTGACCTTGTTTACGGTGGCTACCTTTTTTAGGTTTATACTTGTAAGTAACAACTTTCTTTTGTTTTCCTTGTTTTTCAACAGTTCCAACTACAGTAGCTCCAGCAACAAGTGGAGTTCCGACAACAGTGTTTTCACCACCAACAAGAACAACTTCGTTAAAAGTAACTTCTTGACCAGCTTCAACGTTCAATTTTTCAACGTAAACTGCTTGACCAACTTCAACTTTAACTTGTTTTCCGCCAGTTTTGATAATTGCGTATGTGCTCATTATGCACCTCCTATGATTTTTATGGGTTTCCCCGAATTTTTTGTGAAGACTCGCCTATCATCGTGGGACGAACCACTTAAAAGAAGAGCTCTAAGTATAACAAAGAATAAACTAGGAATTGAGCAGAAGGCATAACTTATGTTAGGCAAGGCGACAATGACGAAGTTTAAATTTGTTATACGACGAGCAACGATGTTCGTGCGGTTGCACAGGATCGTGCATAGTCAACTCTTCAAGTATAGCATATCTCCTATTTTCTTACAAGTAATAACACCTAAAATGAAGCTTTTTCTTTTACTTTTTTCTGCCAAGATGCAAAAAGCATGCTGAGGTAAAAAATACTCATCATAATAGGAACACCAAGAATGGTCTTTTCATGATAGAAAATCGTCAAATAGGCTGAAAAGACAACACCAAGGACAAAACTACTAAGCAGGCTAACAAAGATGAATCCTTCTCGCAAAAAAGGTGTGTGCTTGGTTCGGAAATAATCTCCAAAAGCCAGCATGGTCCGTTTGATATTCCCTGTCATAAAAGCGTTATTATAGGCAATACCCGACACTTCTCCAAAAGCAGTTGTCACCAATCCCATACAGAAGGCCAAGGGCGGTACTAGATAGATATTATCTACAGTCTGCGGCACAAAACCAATAATGATTGATAAGATTGCCAAAGGAATCAGTGACAGAATCGGTTTTTTCACAATTCTCAATTTTTCCTTATAAATTGTTAATAGAAAGACTCCCATCATAAAAGCTAACAAGGTGAGAACCTTGTCCCTAACATCTGAAACATTATTTTGAATTAATTCTACTGAAAGAAAGACGACATTCCCAGTTTGTCCAGCTACAAGAGTATTCCCTCGCACAATAAACGTATAGGCATCTACATAACCTGCACAAAAAGTCAAAAAAAGCGCTAGCCTCTTAGACTGACGTGATATTTTTCTTATAGGTAATAACCTCATTTTCCCTCCCATTTCATTTACTCATCTCATTATTGTACCACTTTCTTTGGAAAAGACCTAGTAGCTTATTTGAAATTTTTTCCCCTCTGTTGGATAGTCCCGTCTATCTATGTTATAATGAAAGAAGGATTTGAAATCTGAAAAGGAGTAACTATGCTTAAATTAGGTGTCATCGGAACAGGGGCTATCAGCTACCACTTCATAGAAGCAGCCCATATCAGTGGAGAATACCAGTTAGTCGCAGTCTATTCTAGAAAACTAGAAACTGCGGCAACCTTTGCTTCTAGCTACCAGAATATCCAACTCTTTGATCAAGTAGAGGACTTCTTCAAGAGCTCCTTTGATGTGGTCTATATTGCTAGCCCAAACTCCTTGCATTTTGCTCAGGCAAAAGTTGCATTATCTGCTGGCAAACACGTCATTCTTGAAAAGCCAGCTGTCACTCAGCCACAAGAATGGCTGGATTTGGTTCAAACAGCTGAGAAAAATCACTGTTTTATCTTCGAAGCAGCTCGTAATTACCACGAAGAAGCTTTTACTACTATCAAAAACTTTTTAGCAGACAAGCAAATTTTAGGGGCAGATTTCAACTATGCCAAGTATTCTTCCAAAATGCCTAACTTGTTGACTGGGGAGACACCAAATGTCTTCTCAGACCGTTTTGCTGGTGGAGCTCTTATGGATTTAGGGATTTATCCCCTCTACGCTACCGTTCGTCTCTTTGGAAAAGCTCAAGACGCGACCTATCAGGCTCAACAACTTGACAATAGCATGGACCTAAATGGAGACGGAATTCTCTTCTACCCTGACTTTCAAGTTCATATCAAGGCTGGGAAAAACATCACTTCCAATCTCCCTTGCGAGATTTATACGACAGATGGAACCCTGACGCTCAACACCATCGAACATCTCAGCTCGGCTATTTTTACCGACCACCAAGGCAATCAAATCCAACTCCCTATCCAACAGACTCCTCATACGATGACTGAGGAAGTCGCTGCATTTGCACACATGATCCAGCAACCAGATCTGAATCTCTACCAAACTTGGCTGGAAGATGCAAGTTCAGTTCATGAGCTACTATATACTATGCGCCAGACTGCTGGCATTAGATTTGAGGCAGAAAAATGAAAAACAAACTACCGACTGAATGGCAAGAACTGAGTGACCAACTCGGTTTCCAAGAATTCACCCCCATTCAAACTCAACTATTTGAGCCCCTTCTTGCTGGAGAAAACCTCCTAGGAGTGAGCCCAACAGGAACTGGTAAGACCCTAGCTTACCTTCTACCAAGTCTTCTCAGACTACAAAAGAAAAAAGCGCAGCAACTCTTGATTCTAGCACCAAATACTGAGCTTGCTGGACAGATTTTTGATGTATGTAAAACGTGGGCTGAAGCTATCGGCTTAACTGCCCAACTCTTCTTATCAGGTTCGAGTCAGAAACGCCAGATTGAACGCCTAAAAAAAGGACCAGAAATTCTGATTGGAACTCCTGGCCGTATCTTTGAACTAATTAAATTGAAAAAAATCAAGATGATGAATGTGGAAACCATCATCCTAGATGAATTTGACCAATTGCTCGATGATTCTCAGATACACTTTGTCAAGAAAATTACTCACTACGCACCTCGTGACCACCAACTTGTCTATATGAGTGCGACGACCAAGTTTGACCAAGAAAAGATTGCGCCTAACACACGTACCATTGATCTTTCTGACCAAAAATTGGACAACATCCAACATTTCTATATGCAGGTAGATCAACGTCACCGAGTAGATATGCTACGAAAACTAGCTCATGTTGAGGATTTCCGCGGTCTGGTCTTCTTTAACAGCCTATCAGACCTTGGAAGTGCAGAAGAAAAACTACAGTATCGGGATATCTTGGCTGTTTCCCTCGCTAGTGATGTCAATGTCAAATTTAGAAAAGTCATCTTAGAAAAGTTTAAGGACAAGCAACTAACCCTGCTTCTTGCAACTGACCTTCTGGCTCGTGGAATTGATATCGATAGCCTCGAATGTGTTGTAAACTTTGATGTCCCTAGAGATATCGAAACTTACACTCACCGTGCTGGACGTACTGGCCGTATGGGCAAAGACGGCTATGTTATCACTCTCGTCACTCATCCAGAAGAAATCAAAAAACTTAAAAAGTTTGCAAGTGTCCGTGAAATTGTCCTAAAAAATCAAGAACTCTATATCAAATAAGGTTGGCTCTCGCCAACCTTTTTCTTATCCCCAAGTAATTTCTAATTGATAGCTGGCAAAGAGGTGTCCCTCTTGATTTTGTAGTTGATAGTCTAAATAAATCTTTTGTCCATCCACTTCATAGCGACTCGTTTGAATGATAAATTCCTGCATGCCCATAGGTGTAGGAATATAGGCTAAACTATCACTATCCTTCAAAAAACGCATAATGGTCTTGGGATTGGAAAAACGGCTCATCACCAGTTCTTGACCATGGAATTTAATCACTACTTTTTCCTTTTCCTCATTGTAGAAAAGCAAATAGCTATAATCGCCCTTTTCTCTTAACTCTACATCATAAAGCTGGTCAATCACTTCCAACTGCTCATCAAACTGAATGGTATTTCGCATCCGAATCTTCACATCAGGTCCTCTTTCTTCTCTCTTGTCCTACTATTTTACCAAAAAGAGCAGGATTTTGCTATAATGGTCATATGAACGAAAAAGTATTCCGTGACCCAGTTCACAACTACATCCATGTCAATAATCATATCATCTATGACTTGATTAATACAAAAGAATTTCAGCGTTTGCGTCGAATCAAGCAACTGGGGACTTCCAGTTATACCTTCCACGGTGGAGAACACAGTCGCTTCTCTCACTGTCTAGGAGTCTATGAGATTGCACGACGTATCACAGAGATTTTTGAAGAAAAATATCCTGAAGAATGGAATCCTGCCGAGTCTCTCTTGACCATGACCGCTGCTCTCCTACACGACCTTGGACATGGTGCCTACTCCCATACTTTTGAACATCTCTTTGATACAGACCATGAAGCCATTACTCAGGAGATTATCCAAAGTCCTGAAACGGAGATTCACCAAGTCTTGCTACAAGTAGCGCCAGACTTTCCAGAAAAGGTAGCCAGTGTTATTGATCATACCTATCCTAACAAGCAGGTTGTGCAACTCATTTCCAGCCAAATCGATGCGGACCGCATGGACTATCTCTTACGCGACTCCTATTTTACAGGAGCATCCTATGGAGAATTTGACCTGACTCGCATCCTCCGAGTCATTCGTCCTGTCGAAAACGGTATTGCCTTTCAGCGCAATGGCATGCACGCCATCGAAGACTATGTCCTCAGTCGCTACCAGATGTATATGCAGGTTTATTTTCACCCGGCAACACGCGCCATGGAAGTTCTCCTACAGAATCTTCTCAAACGCGCCAAGGAACTCTATCCTAAGGACAAGGATTTCTTTGCACGAACTTCCCCACACCTCCTGCCTTTCTTTGAAAAAAATGTAACCTTGACTGACTATCTGGCTCTGGATGATGGTGTGATGAATACCTACTTCCAGCTCTGGATGACCAGTCCTGATAAGATTCTTGCAGACTTGTCGCAACGCTTTGTCAACCGCAAGGTCTTTAAATCCATTACTTTTTCACAAGAAGATCAAGACCAGCTCGCTAGCATGAGAAAATTGGTTGAAGACATTGGCTTTGATCCCGACTACTATACTGCCATTCATAAGAACTTTGACCTCCCTTATGATATTTATCGTCCCGAATCTGAAAATCCACGGACACAGATTGAGATTTTACAAAAAAATGGAGAACTGGCCGAACTCTCTAGCCTGTCTCCTATCGTCCAATCCCTTGCTGGCAGTCGCCACGGAGATAATCGTTTCTATTTTCCAAAAGAAATGTTGGACCAAAACAGTATCTTCGCAAGCATTACCCAGCAATTTTTACACTTGATTGAGAACGATCATTTTACCCCAAATAAAAACTAGAAGAGGAAATTTATGAGTATTAAACTAATCGCCGTCGATATCGACGGAACCCTAGTCAATAGCCAAAAGGAGATTACTCCTGAAGTCTTTTCTGCCATCCAAGATGCAAAAGAAGCTGGTGTCAAAGTCGTCATTGCAACTGGCCGCCCTATTGCAGGTGTTGCCAAACTTCTAGACGACTTGCAGTTGAGAGACGAGGGTGACTATGTTGTGACTTTCAATGGTGCCCTTGTCCAAGAAACCGCTACAGGACATGAGATTATCAGCGAATCCTTGACTTATGAGGACTATCTGGATATGGAATTTCTCAGTCGTAAGCTTGGTGTTCACATGCACGCCATTACCAAGGATGGAATCTACACTGCAAATCGCAATATCGGAAAATATACAGTGCACGAATCAACCCTCGTCAGCATGCCTATTTTCTACCGCACTCCTGAAGAAATGGCTGGCAAGGAAATTGTCAAATGTATGTTCATCGATGAAGCAGAGATTCTGGATGCTGCCATTGAAAAGATACCAGCGGAATTTTACGAACGCTACTCTATCAACAAGTCTGCTCCTTTCTACCTCGAACTCCTTAAAAAGAATGTAGATAAGGGGTCAGCTATTACCCACCTAGCTGAAAAACTAGGATTGACCAAAGATCAAACCATGGCTATCGGTGACGAAGAAAATGACCGTGCCATGCTGGAAGTCGTTGGTAACCCTGTTGTCATGGAAAACGGAAATCCAGAAATCAAAAAAATCGCCAAATACATCACCAAATCTAACGATGAATCCGGCGTTGCCCATGCTATTCGAACGTGGGTACTATAAAATAATTTGAATGTAAAAAAGCACTCCAGAAGTTAGAGATAATGTACTGCCCCCAAAAGTTAGACAGAAAAATCTTACTTTTGGGGGCAGTTTAATATTCAGTATTTTTGGTTTCTAGTTCTATTCCCTTAATAATTATTAAATCTGAAAAAGGTAGTACATTATGTAAAACCTTTTTCATTTTTTTATTTCACTACGAATTAATATTATTTTTTCTAATGATAATTAATCCACTCAAAATTGAATAACAAATTCCAAAAAATATCCAATTTTCTACTATTCCACTCACCATAATGACAAGTGGGATGGTTGCCATTGATATATTCAACAATATAAAGGCATCCTTCTTATTCAAAAAAGTAGAAAGAAAGGTAACTGCTATCAAACTTCCAAATCCAGCAATTGAGTAAACAATTCCAACAAGACTATTTGATAATTTTAATTACGTCCATTTTTTTCTCTCATTAGTTGGACATAGCCCTTTGTTTCTATTTTTGAATTTAAAAACGAGAACTCTCCGCACATTTTATCATAAAAATTATTATAATCTTCTTTTGAAAAATCTCCTAAAATCTCTATTTCAAGATAAAATCCAAGACCATCAATCTTATCTAGATTGATCGTTTTATTTTCTAATGCATCATGATAAGTCTTTCTATGTTTACTTATTGTGAAAATATTTGAAAATCCATCTTGTAAGATATTTCTTACAAATTCTAATTTTTCAGATTCTAGCTCTATTTCACTTTCACTCCACATTCCTTGTTTTATCGTATCTTTTCTTGTAAAAACACATGCTTTATTATCATCTTCTTGGCGAATTCTGTAGATAAAGCTACCTACCTCATCATTTTCAAATTCTCTTCCTTTTGTTTTAAAATATTTATCAACTTGCTTATTTTCATTCTTAAATTTATAAGATTTTTCTAAATATGAAATAGCATTAGTATAATCTTTCTCATCGTTGAGTTCAAATCTAACTTCTAATTCATTCATTAATTTTACCTCTCAATTCTTCAAAGGCTGAAGTCTCTTTACATTCACTCAGTCTATAGTAAGTTTCTGTAGATGTTTTATGGACAAAAAGCCTAATATTTTCTTGCAGTCATTTTAGCACTTCAATATAATAATGTCAAGATTTTTGATAATATTTTTTATTTATTTTTATTAAATACATATTTGTATTATTTTGGATTAAAAAAACGATGCTTAAGTGAACATCGTCTTTACTATTCTGTTATATCTGCAATGTAATGCTCGATTTTAAGAGCCATTGACATATTTCCCTCAAGCTTATATAGGAAATAAGCCGTTTCAAAGTACTCTTTTACTGCAACTTTAGAAGAAAAATTCTTACTGACATTTCCCATCAATACATACAAATCAGCCAAAAGATATGTTGTTCTATACGTCTTACACTGCTTTATCGTATCTGTGATTTTAGTAATAGCCTCTTCAGTATTATTCTGCAACCATAGGTAGCGACAAACATTATAATTAAATTTAATAGAAAGGTTTAATTCTTCGATTGTGTTTAACTTGAGTTGATTTACTTGATACTCTAACTTTTCTCTAATTTCATTAAAACTTTCTAAATCTTCAATATCATAATAAAAATTGAATAGAGTATTTGCAACTTGAAGGTAGGTCAAGTCAGTTACACTTAACTGATACAGTACCTTCTCCAATCTTGCCACAGCCTCCTCTTTTTGCCCATAGAAATAAAAATCTATAAGAGATTTTATCCACTCCATATAAAACTTATCTACTAAAGACAAACGATGTACCTTTACACTCTCTAGTTCATATATATATTTCAAAGACTCATAATTTCGATTTGTGATAAAAGTCTGGGCTAACTTCTTAAACTCTGATAGCTCATCAATCTCCTCTCCAATCTGCTCATTAAAAAAATAATCTATACTAACTTTTAACTTCTTAGACAGAGCATATAAAAAGTCCGCTCCTGGAGTAAATTCTCCATTCTCCAATCGACTAATCTGTCCCTGTTTACATATCCCCTCAGCCAATTCTCGCTGAGACATTTTTAATTCTTTTCGTCTATTTTTTAATCTTGTTGCTAACAGTGTGCCCACGTCTGCATTTTCCTTTTCAATTTGATATCAATTTCAATTGTAACATGATTAAATTTTAAATACAAATTAATAAACCAAAAGATACAAATTATATATAAACAATGACTAAATAGGTTATTTTTGAAAACCTATCATTTCTTCTTTTGAAATTTTCTTACTCAAACGATTGATAAAACTATTAACGTTAAATGTACTAGATGTTAGACTATCACGTTTAGATTTTGATATTGATAGATTTAACAGACCAGAAATAGTCTTTTACAACATATCAAATTCAGGGGAATAATAAAGATTTATAACTAAAAAAATTTTTTGGAACAAAAATAGCTAAAGATGTACATTATCAAAGTGAAAACTGGAAATTTTTTCAATTGTACATAATCCAAAAATGTACTTTTTAAAATAAAATTTTTGACATATCAAAGCGTTTTTATGTAGCTGCTATGCTCGTCGAAATTGACCTAAACTGAAAAAACCAAGCTACATTTTAGCAACTTGGTCTCCCAAAATCTTCTTGAAAGGCACGAAATGTTTCCTTTTTCTTCTTCGACCCTTGCAAATTAAACATGGTTCTTTATGACGTTTCTCAAATAAAGCTCTATTATATAAGGACATCTTGTACCTATGTTTATCATTATTTATGCAGGTCCACCACACATTGTTCCGACTCTTTTCACTGACTTCACTAGGGTTAGATAATAGAATATTATTTAAGTAATCCCATTCGTGAACTTAAGATTGGCTGAGTAACATCAAATGAGTTGTATCCTGGTAATACTTTTCGTCCAAAACAGTAAGGACAGCAATCATCATTCTCATCACACAAATTTATCACCTAATTAAAAGTCTATTATCTGTATACTACAATAACTCTGTCTATAAAACAACGGGTTTTAAGCAACTTTTAAGTTGATTAGTTCAATGAATTTAGACTATTGCTTTTTATAACGACTATAAATTGTATGCTCAATGCTATAATTTGTCTTCAGAATCTACTTCTTCATAATTTATCGGAATTAAAGCAACTTCACTGCTTAGAGTAGATTGTTTTTCATTTTCACTTATTTGAATGGCATTTTTGAGTGAAAAAATAACTTCTCTTACAAGATTTAATAAATCTAATGTACACTCTTGCAATTCAAATTCAGTTAGATACAATCTACTTTCGTTATTATCTACACTTCCATCAAAAAAATTCAATGTGATATTAGTAAACCTATGCTCTAAATAATTTCTAATAGTTTTTAATCGCTTTGAGTGTGGATTTGCTGTCAAAGAATTATTACCATTATCAAAATCTTTCGATATCCAAAATATAGATGATAGACCAATATTCTTATCCAACAACTTATCTAAATTGCTATCTGTTCTCCAAATTGAATGAAAATTTACTTGTCGAGTCTCAATTTTTAAAGAATAATATTCATTTATAAACATTCCTACTTTATCTAATAATGAATATAGTGTTTTAAAAGCTGCTTTTAATCCTTCTACTCGGATAGAATATTGTACGTATTCTAGACCATCAATAAGATTAACATTCTCGTCAGCATAATGAACCGAATCAATCTCAATGCTATTAAAACAGAGATAACGCGCATAAACATATTCTTGCTTAATTTGATTAAACATAGAAATATATTTGTTTAAATCTTTATCCGATTGAAATAATAAACTTGGTAGTAAAAGATTATCATCATATCTATTTATATCGTCAGCTTGTAAGTCATTAAGTGGATTAAGATACAGCCCGTTGTTCCAACACCATTCGCGATACTTTTGTGAATTAGGATTATAATCGATGGTTTTACAAGAGCATTCATCTAAGTCTTTATAATTAAGATATTGTTCGTAAAGTTCAATAAATCGCTTTTCTGCATAATCAACTCTGTTTGGATCTGAAACAGTTATGCTTGTTTCTATTAAATTTTTAATTTTTTTAATAAAGTGGAGGTGTTCGTTATCATTCAAAAAATTACGATAATGATCTAGACAAATAGCCAAGTTACCACTAGCCATTGTGAATCTTGGATTGATTTGTATACATTTACAATACATCTTAATAGCTAACTGCTTTCTACCACAAGCATCTAATAAATTTGCGTAATTAGTGTAAAGTGAACATAATAATGGGAAAACAAACCTACTGTTCTCAGAATTTATATCAACGTTATTTGAAATTTCGATAGCTTTTCTAAAGTAATAAATTTGTTGAACTGTAAAATCGGTATCTATGTTGAAAACTAAGTTATCACTTAGTTCAAATATATCAGCGTATGCTGTCCCAATAGAATAAAATAATTGAATTTTGGAAATATCATCAATAGTATTTTCCATATTTTTTCCAAATTCTATTAGTCTATAGATTTCCTCTATATTTTTATGTTTAAAAGCATTATCGAAATCCATTGACAATTTAAGTACACTATGATTAATTGGATTATTTGTTAACATCTTCATCCCAAACTAAATATTTCGATTTTAAATTTGATTTTCCTTTATTTTCCTGTTCTTCAACTAACATATCAGATAAAAACTCTTTTATCATGTCCCAATTAAAATTCTCTTTAAATCCTCTACTACCATCAGAAGGAACATTTAATGAAAATGTTGCAAATACGGTTTCACAAGTTCTTCTTGGAAATTTTGCTAAGTAAGAATCAAAAAATGAATTTGAATACCTATAATGATGACTATGAATAAAGTCTTTCCATGTATTTAGCATAGTCGCTTCGTCTACAATATCTATTACAGAAACTTCTTCAAGTGGTCGGTCTTCAATATTTCCCCATGCTTTTTTCATTAAATTAACAGCATCTACATCACTTTTAGGAGCACTGTATCCAAAAATAGTTAACATATATGAATGATCGATAAAGTAATCTAATCCTTTCCAACACCAATTTATGTAGCCGTCGGAAGAATATTCTTTATTTTTCACTGGATACAATAATTTTGTTGGATAAAATTTATTATGACATGTTGAGCAGTAGCAATCTACTCCTCCAAACTCAATATGTTCTTCACAAAACCCAACAGCTACATTACCATGTAAACAAAGAATTTGTGGCAAGTTCAGAGTAATTTTTGAGCAGCGAATATAAGCCTGTATAAGTAAAGGGTCCCAATTAAACGTAGCTATACAATCTTTATTAGTTAAACTTAATATTAAGAAATCATAAATTGTTGGTTCATCAGGTAACTCCAAAGAAGCAAAATAATCATAGAGCCTTTTTTCTAGTTTTCTAACGATTTCGGAGCACTCTTCTCTCTTAAATAATTCTGAATAGATATCCTCTAAATTTTCGCTCTTTGTCTGTAATTCAACACCAGCAAGAATTTCTTCTAAATTTAGTTTTTTTAGCAATCCATTCATAACTGAAGAACTTTTGCCATTTTTATCACCATCTGGAATTGCTGCAATAGTAGCACCAGCGCCTAGAATAACTGTATGTGATCTCATGTCATTTCTCCTGAAAGTCTTTTGACACTATTATACCACTACATCTACTTTATTTATGCTTCAATACTATTATTATAACCATAAATATTTTAAACAAAAATGTACAATTGAACCACCACTTCTTCTACACCTATTAGAGTAAAAAGGTACAAATCAATTTCTTAGATTGGATAATATTATGTACTAGAAAACATACAAAACACCACTCCAGAATAATGTATAAAACAAAAATAAAGTACACTTTTTAAAGAATGTACTTTGTGCTTCTAATTCAGTTGTATCAATGGTTTAGCTCTAGTTTAGTCAATTGTACATAAATTTTTAGTTTTCGATTTTCCCCATTTTTTCGGCTCTCTATTTCATAACAATCAATTCATTTTGTCACATACCTTAGCCCGAAAAATCCACACTAAATCTTTTTGAAAGCTGTTTAAAGCTTTGTACTTACTTTCTGAGTTCATAGATCTGAACCTTTACCTCATTTGTCCAATTCCATAATAAAAATAAGGACATTCTAACAAAGGAAGTCCTTATTTTTTAACTAATAGATGTCAAAGTTACTTTGCTGATCCACTTTATCTGTACTCATTGATCAAAATATAATTTTTTGTAAAATTTTGATTATGAATTAGTCAAAGAAAAAACACTAACCTATTTCAAAAAACTAAATTGTGATGATTGCCTATAAATAAACACTTTGAATATTCTTTATTTTTCTTAATTTACTAAAAATGCCCCCTGCAGGAATAAAAAAACAACCTAAAATCCTTATTCTAAAGACTTTTCTATATAGGTTGGTCAAATTTTGGTCAAAGTTTTTGTTTTCTTTCTTATTCTTTATCAACCATAAATTGTCTAATCAATTCATACTCCTTATCAATCACCTCTTGAAGCACATGACCATAAGTATTTATAATTTGTTGTATATCTTTATGCCCCAATAATCTAGCAACAACCCAAATATCAATACCTTTAGCTAAAAGATATGAACCATATGTATGCCTTCCTGCAGTTGCTGTCATTTCTTGATTCCCAATACCAAGTTCTGATAAACATACTCTCAAACTCTTATTCAAACCTGAATTTGTCGGTATTTTATACCTTCTATCATAGAATACTAAATCGTGTTTCTTCAATTCTTCACGATCAAACAAAATTTTATCTTGCTCAATCTGTAATTCTTTCAGAACAGCTATCAAATCATCATCAATAGGAATCTCTCTTATAGAAGTCTTTGTTTTAGGAGGTACAAACTCTTGCCGATCTCCTGCATATCGTCTATATGTTTTAATTGTTTTATTGTTAAAATCAATATCTGACCAGCACAATGCCATACCTTCACCAACCCTAAACCCAGTCTTAAACAAAAAATATAATAGATATGGTATCACAGATTCTCTATAATTAAACTTCGACTGTAAATGTGACAATAAATCTTTATATTCTGAAATACTATGAATATACTTATCTTCTACATTCCCAGCTTCCAAGCCAAAGATTTTCACACCTTCTGTAATATCTGTTATCTGCAATCCACTACGCTGACTAAATTTTATAGCCGACCTTATATCTGCATTGATTCTACGCAAATGATCTTTCGTTACCTTTTCTCCAAATTCATTTAATCTCGACTGATATTCCTGATGATTAAGACTCATTGCAGGTATAACAGAAAATATTTTCTCTATAGCCTGACCTCTTGCATAATATCCTTCCTTCGTCGCCTTCGATTTTTCTGATGGAAGAATCACTAAGTTATACCAATCCTGCCACAACTCATATAAGGTAGCCTTACTGTCAAATCGTGCTGTATAATTTGACTGAAATAGTTTCTTCTCTTTCTCCTGAGCTTCAATCATAGCTTCACGCTTCGTCTTAAAACCTGAATTTGTCGCAACAACTTTTCCTTTTTTATCGAAAATTCGATAATCCCAAAGTTTATTTTTTCCACGTTGTCTGTAACTTGCCACAACTTCTCCTTCCTAAATGGCAATCATCACCATTCTATTATAACATCAATGATATTTTTTGATAATTCTTATCAAAATATTCTCTTGTTTTTCTAGCTAAAAATCTATATGGTGAACCCTTACTTTTAGGATATAAAACAAAACCTTCCTCATTCTGTTCAATATCCACTTCTTTTTTTATGGTAGGATTCAATAAAATATCATTCACTAATTTAGTCTTACTGATAGACAACAATTCCTCTACCTTATCTATCGTCCACCATTGACCTACTTCTTCTTTTTGAATCAAATCTAAATATTCAGATCGACTAATCAGAACTATATCAGCAGGAATTGGAACTTCAATATTAAATACTTGTTTCTGCTCTTTCATTTAAAACTCCTTCACACAACAAAAAAAGGCAGAGTTTCCTCTACCTTAATTATTTACTAAACTTACTTTCACACCTTCAACTGTAAAAGCCTTTCTTCGACTTAAATCTAATCGAATCAATTTGAAAGATAAATCTATTCTTTTTCCAAAAGGATATACTCTAAACACTAAACGATACATTTCATCTACATCAAGAAATCTTTTTTTCAAAGGAGCTTCAAAACCATAACATGCTTCTCTAGAATAAGCAATACCAGTAAATCTTTCAACATTCAAAAAACTTAACTCTACAATATCTTGATAAGCCTCTTTTACTACACGTTGATTAATCGTAACCATTCGTTGGTTTACATCGCTTTCATCAGCATCTACATAGAAATTAATTTCAGGAGGAAAAGGATCCGTCATTTTCTTAATTCCAAGATATTCTTTATTCAGGATATTCTTAAACAAGTATCGCTGAAACAATTTTGTTTGAAACCACTTCATAAACTGATAAATACCAATGCTAATAAGAGCCATTAAAATCCATAATGAAGATTCATTCTCTTGAAATGGAAAATCCACTGCGATTGAAAAAATCAAGACTAACACAATACTTTCAGAAAATAAATAAATGAATCTATCAACACCAAAACGAAATTTTGAAAAGGGAACAGCTAAGATAAAAATAATCATTAAAAATCCTAAATAATTTGAACTAATTTCAAGTATTGCCGAACTCTCTTTTATAAGAACGGCACACGCTATCATTTCAAACACTAAAGATTGCCATTTAAACAACTGACCAACCAGCCAATTTACTCCACAAATCGCAGATAGTTTATATCCCAACTTATCTGATTCTTTCAAAATTCTAAAAAACTCTTTCATACTATCTCTCTTAATTCAATTTACGTTTACCCAATACTGTCGCAATCAATCCTACAAATCCCCAAATAGTTGTAAAAATTGTACTAGCTGTTCCAGTATTCGGAAGAACTTTTAGTTGACCTTCTTTATCCTTCAAAGCGATTGTACCATCTTTTTGCTTTACAGCACCTACTTCATAAGGCTCTTTTTCAACATAATTTCCTTCGTCAGTTTCGATCACTACTTTTCCTTGATTCGTAGAAACTACTTTATGACCAGTGTTTGTTTCAATCGGTTTCTCTTGAATTTCTTCCTTTGTTACATTCAATGGTTTAGGATCATCAGCTTCTTTCACACCAATATTTTCTTCTGCCTTCTGCTTCGCTTCTTTAATTTCAGGAGCTTCTTCTACAGCAGGCTTTTTATCTTCTTTTGGTGTTCCTTCTTTCGATTTTTCTTCCTTAGGTTTTTCTGATGGGGTTGTAGGTTCGACAACTACACCTGTATTATCATGTTCCTGATTCTTACCAGTTTCTTTCCCAAGTTCAGCAGATGGTTTATCTTCTTTTGGTTGCTCACTTGGAATCGTTGGCTCGACAACTACACCTGTATTATCTCCAGTTTCTTCCTTATCAGATTCCTTACCAAGTTCTGTAGAAGAATGTTCTACGCTTGCTGATGGTTGTGTTTCTGTTGGTTGTTCTGAAACTACCAATCCAGTATTATCTCCATTAGAAACTACACTTCCACCCAAAGTTAATTCATCAGCAGATACTCCACTTGCAACTGTACTCAACACAGCTACAGACAACAATGTTACAAATTTCTTATTCATTTCTTTTTCCTCTTTTTTCTTTATTTTCCAATCACATAATAAAAATTTTTAGCTTCATCAGCACTAAATACTCGATAGTCTGTTATCCCAGTTCCTTGTCCACTTCGAACAAAGTTACATTCAGAAATCAATATTGAACCATCATCTTTTACATCTTCTACAAAGGCTACATGACCATAAATTGGGTGACCACCTGCCTGCCTACCTTGGAAGCTAACAGCAGAATGCTTTGTAGGAGTATTAGAAACTTCATACCCTGACTTATGCGCCCAGTCTTGACCATTGCCCATGTATGGATCAAAATGAATCCCAAATTCTTTAGCACGATTAAATACATACCAAGTACATTCTCCATAAGGGTAAGATTGAGTGATATAGCCATCTTTGGTAATTTCCTTATCAATCGAATATCCACTAGGTATATCCATAGCAACAACTCCAGGAGCAATATCTAAGCTACCAGCTATAGCATTTCCACCTGAAGAACCATCGGATTCAATTGTACCTTTAAAGACTTCATACCACTTCTTACTATCCTTTTCCAGCTTCCCTAATTTTGTCTGACCGTCTGAAAGTGAGACACCTTCATAATGTTCAGACCAATATTTTGCACTTTCAAAAGGATCAGTCGCCTTCTGCATATAGTCTTTGACTTTTTTATAGCCATGATTCAACTCATAAGACATCAATTCCAGTTCCACCGTACTATCTAAAGTACGAGAACTAGCATTTCTCCATCTATCACCATTGATAGTATTATCCCAACCTGACCATTGAAAATAGCCAGCAACCCCACCTGATGGATTCGTTAGTTTAGGATCAAAATCACTTTCTCTTTCAGCATTGGCAAGAGAACCACTAGCACCCTCTAAAGTAAATTTCTCCTTAGAAAGTTGCCGGTTTAGAATCTTAATGACATCTTCTGCTCTTTCAACAGAAATATTTGCCTTTTGAGCCACCTCTTGCGCTGTTAATCGTGTTCTTTTTCCAGTTGTAGAATCAGATGAGCCACCAGCAGAAACAACTCCGATAACGCTTAAAATAATTAAGAGAATCACTAAAAACGTAGGTATAAGACTTGCGAAAAAGAATCCCAAGTGTTTCGCTGTTTTATTCCCCATTAAATTTCAACCTTTTTCCTTTTTTTAGCTTTCAATTTTTTGGTTTGCTTACTTAAAATTGCTTTAGAAGTTATTTCTTCATTTTTAGGATTTTTTACAACTGTTTTTCTTCTTCCAACAGCCTTAGGATTGACCGTTTTCAGAGTCTGCAGTTTCTGTTTTACTGAGCCTTCCTGATTCTCTTTAAATGGCTTCTGACCTTTCTTCAACCGTTCTTCCTTCAGCCGTTGAATTGACTCACGAGAAGCATTTTTCTGACCAGCATATTTTTCAGCCTGACTATCTCTAAGTCTTTTTTTCTCTTTCAAGACTTTTCTATCAGCACTTCCCTCTTTAAAAGCATTGGCTCTCACTCCATAGAGTTTAGCTAAAGCCTTATTGCCTTTTTCTTTTAAAGCATTGACTGAACTATTTTTATGTTCCTTAATCAAATTCATTCGATTCTTAATTCCATCCCCTTTTTCAGCAACCTTATCTACTAACGGACTTTTCTTACGTAAAGTTTTAAGATTTTCACTCAACTTATCTTTACCCATCTTCAATCCACCTTTAGCAAACTGTCCACCAACTTTGAGTCCGTTTCCACCTGCTTTCAAACCAGTCTTACCTGTTTTTGACAATCTTTCTTTCAGTTTTTGAACAGACTGAGAATTGCTTATTTCTCTACCAATCTTACCAACAGGACTATTGGTTACTCTTGAAAATGCTGATAAAAGCGAATTTCTGTACTTCCACATTAGAAACAATAATACACCTTTTAAAAAGACTGTAACTAGTAAATCACCACCTACAGCAGTAGAGATAAATTCAGTTAAAGTATTGTAAAAGAAGGAAAATATACTAGTTGCTAAAAGCATAATTGATGATAAAGCAAGCATTGATATTCCTTTTTTATTAAATCCAATCAATAAATGCTCCATCTTAGGAAACAGACTTAACAAAAGGATAAATGGTAACAATACAATCAAAAAGATAAAAACGATTAAAAAGAAGAATCGTGACAAACCTAACAATAAATAAATCGTTCCCATCACAGTAATATCGACATCAGAAGCAAAGGCATACATAAATTTTAAGCCCCACTCATTTTTTAACATCTTGTTTTCAGGGTCTTTATCTTTTGCAAGATCCTTGACTTTTTTATCGCCAACTAAATGATCTCCATCACCTTGCTTATAACCAGCTAAATCTTCAAATTCTTTTTCAGAAAGAAGAAATGAACCATCTTCTTTTACAGGAGAGTTCATATACTTATATCCCTTCAACAAAGTTTCAGAAAAATATGTTTCTACTCCATTTTTACTTTCACCAGTTAAAGTTTTTGTAATTTCACCATTCAAAGTAATTGTTGTTGTTCTAAAGCTATCATAGACATGAGTTATCAAATACTTATTTTGACCATTGACATTAAGTTGAATAAAATAAACTCCAATACAAGTATAAATCAATAACATTTTTATCAATGTTTTGAAGAAACTTCCTTTTCCAGTCGCAAATAGATACAGTAAATAAACTGCCATACTTGCACCAACCATATAAATAATTTCTTGACTAAACAAAGAAGAAAATACCTTACTAGAATTTCTTACCGTTTCATTCAACAATCCACTAACATCGCTCATTCCCTCAACAGCTATATAAACTTGTGCAACTACATAGAAAACAAGTTTTCCAAGCCAAAAAACAGACTGAACCATAGAATTAAAGAAATAATTAACATTGGAATCAAATCCAAAAAACTTTTTATCAAAGTAAACTTTACTTGTTAAATCAGACATCTTAGACTTATAATTCTCATAAGTCAGTTTGCTATTTTCTGCTTCCTTTTTCTTTTGATTCTCTTTTTCTTCTGCTTCTTTCTTAACCGTGTCTAATATTTTTTTAGCATTATCAGAAGGATCAACCAGTTTAGGCTTATTCGTGTTCCTATCAAATTCAATAATATCAAAGTTATTTTTTGGAAGAATATCTTTAACAGAATCAGCTTTTACAAAAGCAGGAAGAAGAAAGAAAGAACAAATAAACACTAGTAAAATATTTTTTCTCATATTCCTCCCCCTATACAGCAACCAATTCTGTTTCTACTGTTTCAAATAATTTCATTAAAATAGGATAAAGTGTACCATCTACTGTAATACGCTCTTTTCTTCCAAACGTATCATAATAGATACATTGACCCATTGTTTGATTTTCAAGCCAAGAACGTGAAGAATCGTTATCTTCTACACGCAAATGTTTCAAAATAGCTTCTGTTTCTGAATTTTCAGGAAAAGCAAATACTGTACCAAATCCAGTTCCATCTTCACTTGTTTTCAAATCTCTTACCGATTGAGTTACCAGCACTAAGAAATTATTGAATGATCGTCCAGTACGCTTAATTCGATTCACTACTTGTCGGCCAGCAGGAGTTGACATAATCTGCCATGCTTCGTCAAGGAATAACATTGTTTCCTTGTCCTTTTCACGTTCACCAAAAATCGCACAGAAATAGGTTAAAGAATACATGACAGTCAAACTTCTTAATTGACTTTCAGTCATTTCATCTTTATCTGTACCTTTTGGCATATCCAAACCAGTAATTTCAACGATTGTAATTTTATTATCAACCTTCAGAACATTTTGGCTTCCATCAGAAAAACAAAGTGACAATAAAGAATTTCTTGAAATTCTTTTTAAGAAATATCCAGCAGTTTCAACATCTTCCTTTGAATTTTTCTCTAATTCATCAAAGACTTGTAACATACCGACTTTCTCACCAGCTTTCCTTCGTTCAATCACTTTGTCAATCGAATCTAACAAATGTGGTTGAACCTTGATATAAGTATCTTTATCCAATACAGAGCCTACAAGTACAGTTGCTAACTCTGTCAGTTCAGCTTCATCTTGTAAAAATGAGAATGGATCAAGAACACCTCTATTATTCTTATCTTTCATATTCAAGGTCACAAAATTGATTGACTTGATATATTCTTGAAGTTCATAAAATTCATCATTTTTTTCCAATTCTGATAACACAGTTAAATATTGTCTTTTCATTTCTGCTTTTGGATCAATATACAATACT
This sequence comes from Streptococcus mitis, assembly GCF_005144795.1. Classification (GTDB taxonomy): domain Bacteria; phylum Bacillota; class Bacilli; order Lactobacillales; family Streptococcaceae; genus Streptococcus; species Streptococcus mitis_BB. The sequence goes on from NZ_SWFJ01000004.1 coordinate 47,422, forward strand.
TTTGTTTTCAATAAAGAATGATAGGTAAATAATAACTTAGTTAAGAATGACTTACCATTCCCAGTTGAACCAGTTATAGCTGTATGAGGATTGCTTGTTTCCTTACCCTTCACTCCAACTTTATTCGCTTGTAATAAATTTGAAAACACAATGTTTGTACTTGAATCAAGAGCTTTTTGAAAATCTCCATACCATGAAGAAATCTCATTATCAACACGACCAATAGGAAAACCAATTTCTGTTCCAACCTTTTTCGTCGTAAACATCAGATTCTCACACAATCCGCGCAGGCTTCCATATTGAAGAAATGATTCCCTTCCATTATCAAGAATTTCTGTCAATCTACTCTTATAGAACAAATAGATTCGATCAGCAACAGCCTTAACAACTTCTACTTCCAACTCTTTCAAACGTGCAAACAAAATATCAAATTTAAGATTCAATTCTTCCAAACTGTCTGCTGTAATGGTTAAGGTATGAAGATAGGTAATCATCAATTCTTTATTGTCATGTTTCTCCTGAAAATCTTCTAACAACTGATGGCTTTCCAAAACTTCAATCTTTTGAACATCATCATTTTCTGCTGTTTCATTTACCGTATTCCCAAGATTCTTACGTTTGTTTCTTGCCCTAGATAAAAGTGAGAAAAAACCTTTTTGAGTTGAAAAACGGATTTTATACATACTATCAACAGGAAATTCAAGATTTTGAAGTTCTTCTTGTAAATGAAGATAAGATACATTTTTGGGATATGAAACAACAGGAATTGTCGCTACATAACTTGTTTCCTGACCATTGGTTAATTTCAAAGCATTCCCATCAACAACTTCAATAATTGTTTCATCTACATTCTCAATCGAATTTTCAAGTGCAATCAACTCACTTTCTTTATCATAGGTTTGACCACCAAGAAAATGAAGTCGATTCAATAATTCTAAATCAGCTTTTGAAACCTCTTTCACGTTCAAAGCATGGATTTTAGTTTGAATCACATCTTTCTGATTTTGCCAAGCCTTCCACCAATCAACTTTTGGTAATTCTTCAAAACCAACCATTTTCATCACATTTTTACGATAAGTTTCTATCGTCTGTTCAACAGTTAGTTTAAAGTCCGAGGTTACATTAACCGATTTCAAAGGAACTACAAGATAATGCTTATACTCAAAGAGATAGCTTACTTCTTCTTCCAATCGTGACTTCATTGTAGATACAATATAATTTCCTAAAGGACTTGTCCCTTGACCTTGCTCAATATCTTGTGATAACAAAGCAATTTTCTTACCCAATTCTAAATCAATATGTAAGCTATGAATACTTAGATCATTATACTCTGCCAAACTAGCTAAACAATTATAAACAATATCCTTACTAGTCTCCTTTTTCGTTTCTTCAATCGTATTGACAACTTGTGATTCAATTTCAAATACGGATAAAACCGTTCCATCTTTTAACAGAATCAAACCATCAGCAACCGACCAAATATTATTTGATAATTCCACGTTTGATACTTCTCACTTTCTCATATTTTATTCCTTTACAAATATATATTTTCTTTCGCTGACTATCGTATTCCTTCCAAAAAATCAAATACTCATAAATAAATCTAAATAATGTCTTTCCATCTAACTTATAATCAGCTAACAGATTCCCAAGTTTCCAACCAGTAAATGCAGCAGCCATAAAGCGCCAACCCCAATCAAGGTAAGGAATAAAGCCTAGTAAAAACCAGGCTAACACTAAAATTACTAGGCAATAGACAATCGCAGACATTTTAATTGCAAATGGTAAACTAAATTCTTCATTTAATTTATGCACCCAAACAGGCTGTCTAAATGCTGTTGTATAGACATACAGCTTCTTGTCTTTTCTTTCCATTTTTCATTCCTACTTAACTGCTTCAATCAATTTTGACCAAATAGGTTTAGTTGCATTTAAAACTGTTTCAGGATTTTCTAAAAAGAAAAGAATAAATCCTGCAACCAAAATAATAACAACCAATTTTCCTAACTGCTGTTCTTTCCATGCTTTCAATGCTTTCATTCCTGCAAAAAATGCTACTGCTGGAATACCAAACTTAGAAACTAAAAAACTAAATAATGCCATCTATCTTATTCTCCTTTTTCTTCTTTCTTGTTGTAATCTAATGGAATTGTATGTTCCATCTTTTCTACAAAATAACTATCTTTATCTTCTCTTAACTCAAAGCTAAAATTCTCGCTATGAGTTGAACCAGCTACTTCTAAAGTAATCTGAGCATAAGCCAAGATTTTCCCATCTTTTTCTTTAAAGTAGGTATAATCTAAACTCTTAAATGTTGCACCACCAATCGACTTAATATCTTTAGAGATTAAGTCTAAATTTGCTTGACTAGTTGTGTAATTTTTAAAGAATAATTCTAAGAACGAAACTAATTTCTTTCTTTGACCTTCCCCAATTTCATCATTATCCAGTAAAGCCAAATGAGTTTCTTTTCCCAAACCATCAGCTTTAAAATCACTTACAGGAGAGAACCAAGGTAAACCAGCTACATAGTATTTACCATCTTTTTCTCCGTATGGAATCGAGAATTCTATACCTACACGCTGATTCTTGTCATCTTTTTTTGTATCATAAACAATACGATATACAGCTATACCATCTTTAGCAAGTAACATACGAGCGCTAACTACCGACATTTCCTGCTTCGATTGACCTTGATTCTTAACTTCTGGAATACTTCCATAGTATTCATTCAACTTCGCTACATCATCTTCACTAGAACCATTTTGTGAATTATAGGTAAAATATCTACTCACAAATCCATCTAAGAATTGTTCCAATTTACGATCTGTTTCCTTTTTTGATTCAACAACTGGTGAATTTGTCAATCTATCCAGCATTTTTGAAGTTGTCCTTAAAGAAACAAACATTGTTAAACCACAGAAAAGAATAAAAGCAGATAAGCCTGCTAAAAAAATACGATTCGATTTTTTCTGACTTATCTGTTTCATTTTTACTTGCTTTTCTTTTCTTGGCTTCTTTAAATATAAATTTCTCATTTTTTCCTTTCTATGTTTACAAATTAACTTTCTTGTAGAAGCCAATAGGGGTATTTAAGATTTCTCCCTGCTCTACGAATCCTTGAAATACTGTCACCCAATTCCCACATTGAAAAAAATAATCAACAACCGATTTATAATCTAACTCTTTCGTCAATTCAAAAATTGTATCAACTTCATTTTTAGAACAAAATCTATAATATCTAGTTGCAATTTTTGTTACAGGAATATAATGCTGTAATTGAAATCTGACAATGTATTCATCACCATCATATAATTCCAACACTGCTTTCTTCAGCAAATAAACCTCGTCTAACGACATGATTTTATCCACTTCCCAATCAGAAATCCCACAAATAAAAAAGTTGTCTTTATCAATTCCTCTTTCATTTATTCTTTCAAGGACTTGTTCTTGACTGTACTTCATAATATCTAGTTCACAGAGAAATTCAAAATTCCCTTCCCTTAAAACCCTTATATTTGCTATCATCTTGATACAAAATAACCTTTATCTACAAAGCTACCACCTTCTTCTAAGCGAAAATCACGACCAAACTTTTCATAGTCAATATACAGAAGCAGTTTTTCCTTAGAAAGTTCTACACCAACTTCCTCTACAAGATATTCACCTAATTCTCTATCAGTAGCAACATCAGAATATAAACTACAATCATCAAATTCTACACCTGCTAAATATTTTGGATCAGAACTTTCTGATTCAATAAATGATAGAACCAAATCTTCATCAACATCTTCCACGTTTTCAGCAAGTTCATTCGCTAATTCTAAAGTTAAGCCTTCACAATTCAAAGTAGGTAATTCTTCAATAGATTGAATAGTAAAAACAACATCTTCTCTATCATATCCAAACTCAGAAGCAATGTATTCCACATCAGCAGGTAAAGAAAATTGTTTCACTTTCTTTGATCTTGTATCCAAAATTAAAGCTGTTAAGTCCATATTTTCTCCTTTCTTAACTAGCCTTCTACTTGTCTATTTAACTGTTCCAAATCAGCAACACTAAATAAACCATAACCAATAAATGCTGAACCTTCATAATCAACAATTTCAATTTGTTCATCATAAGAGCCATTTAAACCAATATGAGATAACCTTCCAAAATATAAAGGCAAGCTAAACCAAGCCTGCCTTACATTCTTTGGATTCTTAATCAATACCTTTGAAGCCATTCAGCACCAACCATTCTTTATTGCAAAATATACCAACTATCGCCTTCATGACCGAGAAACACATAGGAATCTCCTAAACGACTAGCAATTTCTTCTTCATGTTCTTCTACATAAGCAGACAAACGATCTTCATTCACTAACTGCTCATATTCTCCATGATTCAAAATACCTGCAAAATCAATCAATGCTTCCTGCGTATCAACTTCTGTAAACGAATTGACATACACATTATCAGGATTGTTACCATCAAACTGTCCAAACTCTACACCGTCAAAGTGTTCATCTAAGCGTTCAATAATCTTTGCAGGTTCATCAAGCAACTTTTTTCCAAAATTGTAATACTTACATACATCAGAAAACTTATCATAGACGACTTTAATACTCATTTTTTCTCCTTCCAAATAAAAAAGGAAGCCAACCTTGACTTCCTTCATTCCTTTACTTAAATTGAAGCTGAACGCTCAAAACTAGAACCAATCGCAAAGGCACGAGTTGTTACCTTATTCAATTCCTTATTCATTGCATAGTAACTAGACAGGTCTTTCTTGATACACTCAATAACCTGATACGGTAGTTGCAATTCTTCATCATTTTTGAGAAGCGAACTCAATTCACCAGCATTCTTCCACGCTAAATCAAATTCTTTCGATTTTAGTTTTTTCGCGAGTTCATTCGACAATTCAATAATTTGTTTATCTTTTCCTTGTAAAGCCATTTTTTTATACCTCTTTTCTTCTTTAGCTTTTTATATATTCAACCTAAAGCTGGAGAACGTTTCTTAACTTTCATCTATTCTCTCCCAAACAACCAATCTAACGAAACTTCTAATAAATCTGCTAACTTAATAAGATTTTCAAAGCTGGGCTCGTTTTTTCCAGTCTCCCAATCACTATAAGAATTTTGCTTTATTCCGATTTGTTCTGCTAACTCTTTTTGAGTTAGTTTTTTTTCTTTTCTTAGGGTCTTTAATCTTTCTGAAAAGAGCATTTTCTATACTTCCTTGGTAAACAACTAGCATAATGTTCTGAATCATTAACCTTTGCATTATAAAAAATCATATTATTCCCAATAATTTCTTGCCATTTAGGAATCTCCTCACGATAAATACGATTAAATCCATAAAAGTTCTTTACAATAAATCTGACGGCTCCAATATGATCTCCTAAACCAACCACACACAACACATCATGTTCCATGTCATATACCCAATGACTTTTTGAATTTGTCAGTATTTCCCAAGCAAATTCCCAATCTCTTTCAAGCCAATCATAACCTGGTCTGTAATAAACTTTTGTCTGACAAGATTCATCATTAAATCCATAAAAACAGTGACTACATAGCGTTCTGTTTTTATCTACCCACCAGCAAGAACCATACATTTCATCAACACAGGCTGTATTCCACTTACAGCCACATCTTCTACAAATATCCTTTTCCATATCCTAAATCCACTCCTCTAAATGAAATCGTTCAATCAATTTTAAACACTCCATTTCCATTTCTTCTTTACTCCTTCTTAACAATCCAAACCAAAGTAACTTTCTCTTAACATCTACTTGTCCTGCTAAATATGATTCATATTCTCTAATCAATCGTTTCAATTTAACCCAATCACTTCGCTTCTTTGTCTGATTATAGGTTTGAGATTGAAATTCAATATAACCCTGATAATCTCTTGCTATCTTACTATCAGTTAAACCATCATAGAAATTTCTTGCTGGAATCAAATAGACAATCTTTTCAATATCTTTGTATTCAATCATACTCTCCTGCCTAACTGACTTTGAAGAAGTTCTAATTCTTTTCGCTGTCGTGAAGTTAATTCGCCTGCTTCCATTATCTTCTTCATGTTCTCTTGTAAGAATAAGCGATCTATTTCAGATACAAATAGCAAGGAGTTAGAAACTCTTTCTACCAACCATCTAATCGTTCTATCAACTGAATATGGCTCAGGGCTAACCGATAACCTAATAGCTTCATTATTGCCAAATAATTCTTGCCATTTACTATCGAACTTCCTAAATCCATGTTCATCAGTACCATCATAAATCTGTATCGCTCCTTGAAAGATTGACCTTGTTAATTCAGCAATCTCAGCACCAGCCAAAACTTCTGAAATGAATGACCTTGCCTTACCTTGTGAGAATCGAACTTCATAACGATTCCATATTCCAAATAACCTTACACTATCTGATACACTTATACCTTCTTTCTTCGCTATTTCATACCTCTTTTCATAAAAGTTAAAATACATTTCAGACTGCCGACTACCAAGATAGATTGATAACCCTTGTCTATTTTCTGTTTCCAATGGATTCTCAAAATCAAATCCTCCACCACCCACAAACGAAAAACTTTTTAAATAAGGCGAAACAATATCCTGTTTATAATACCTTGTTACTAGTGTTGATAAATCAAAATTTTCTTTCGTATCTTCTCTAGCCATTTCATCAACTGCAATATCTATTCTAGTAACACTAAAATTTTCCCCATATTTTTGTTTGAACCTTTTTATAAAATCTATCCAAGTTATATTTTCACTTTCAAGATACAGTTCTAACTGCCTGCAGCCTTGACCACTTAACTGTACCGTAATTCTGTTTTTATCTTCTCCATTCTCACTAAAGGAAGAATTAAAACCAAAAAACCAAATGTCACCATAGCGATACAACAATTCATATTTCATAAATGAAGTTGTTTCAGGATTCAACATAATATCAAATCCAAAAAATTCTTTAGCTACATAATAAACATCATTCTCTTTGTGAAGCGTAAATCTGAAATAGTCTATCATATACCTTGTCAATTCTGTATCACACTTTTTCAAACTAAAATTGTTTTTTATCTCTAGGAAATCTTCTTTCTTCAAAGTCCTATAACCATTCTCATAAGCCTTTATAGTAGAAACAGGAATACCAGTCTTAATTGATAACTCTTTTCTAGTCATTTTTCGCTCATTTCTAAAATCTTTTAACTTTTTTCCTTCCATTTCTCCTTTAAAACTCCATTTTTTACCAAAAGGGACACAAAAAAACTCAAAAGGGACACAAGTGTAACCCTTGTCGCTGTAAGCGTGAAGTGCATTTTGTAACTTTTGTTACCCACCTATTAGAATAGGTGGGTTCATTAGCATAGTCTAGCACTCTAGTGAGCGCTAGTGAGCGCAGGCGCTCGTCGCTTCGCTTCCTCGCTTCTGCTACTAGCTACTAGAGTGCTAGACTATACCAACATCCATAAAATAGAGAAAAGGGGATCTCCCCCCTATTCTCATAGTCCATATTCGTCAAAAGGAAAATCTTCCAAAATTTCAGACCACTTCTGACTTCCACTTTCCTTTAATTCAAATAAGTCAGTCAACAAAATAATTTGTGACCGATCCAATACAATAAGTCCATCTTCTTTTAGAATCGTTATTTTATTAAGTTCTTCCAATTTTTTCAATAGATTCTGAACAGATGAAAAACTTACACCAACTTTATTAGAAAAATCACTTGCTTTCATCAAAGGAACATCATCTCCTTCTTTTTCTTCTTGTTTGCTGGAAAGCAATTCTTGTACCAATTCAGAACTATCTTTTTTTACAGTTCCTTTTTCAAGTTCTTCATTAGCTTGCATTTCTTCCTGCAACACTTGTTTTTCTTCTTCAGAAAGAACAGCTTCAGGATTCTCTAATGGATTGAAGGGATTTTCTCGTCTTTGAATCTTGTCATATTCATCAAAGAAAGAGAACTCTTTTGAAAGCAATGGAGAATAAAACTCTCTAGCCACTTCTCCATACACACTCGCATATCCACGACCATATACACGCTTACCAGCAAGATATTTCACATACTTAAATTCCTTATTCCTATTGACTTCTCCGAAGGCTAAATCATATCCAACCTCGTCCAATCGACCAACAGAAATACGAAAGTTAATGTTCGCTTGTAGTTTAGAGCCTAAATCTTCCCTAGAAGGCTTCTGCATTGCAATAGTCGCAAAACACCCAGCTTGCCTTCCTAGAAGCAAAAATTGACCCATAGCATTGTCTAAACGCTGTCTTGTCTGAAAATCAAGCATAGCGCACAAGGCATTATATTCATCACAAACTAAAAAATAAGGTTCAAGTCCATATTCAAAAAACTTCTTCAAATCCTTGTCGCCATTTTCTTCACGCATTTTACGCATATAGGCATAGCGAGCGAACATAATTTGAACTGCTCTTTCAATCATAGAAACAATATCTTCAACCTCATAAGAAATACGACCTTCAAAGGCTTTCTGCTCCGACATAGTAACAAAGTCAGCTTGCTTTGGATCACATATATCCACTACTCCAACTTTAGCCATTGCACGAATCAGAGTTCTTAAAAGAACTGTCTTACCTCCACCAGTACCACCACACACAAGTAAATGTGGATCATCAACAGGATTCCAATAGAGATTCTTCATCAGTTGAATACCTTTACTAGAGTATTCAACATCACTAATCTTAATACGATTCTGAAACGCTGAATAAGCCATTTTATAAGTTTTAAATTTAATATCGTCCTGAACTTCCATAAAGTCCATAAAAAAGGTTGTTTCTAAATCTGAACCAATCTTCTTAAACTTATCTTGAAACTTATTCCCAGCCATTTTAAAAGCAATTTCCAAATCATACCGATTCTGCTTCATATAAACTGCTGGAAAAATAACTTTATCCCTTGTTCCTGAATCCGTCTTAATCTTTTTCGTGTAAGAATATCCATTTTCTTTCAGAAAAAAAGCTAGTTTAGCAAGTCTTTCTAACTTTTGAAAAAAGAAAAAACGTTCTTGTGAAAACCAAGTCAAATAAAGACTAATCAAACTAAATACTGTCACCATCAAACTGACAATCACTATCGAAGGAACATCAGCATTTTTTAGTTTTTCTAAATTTTGATAAATATAAAATCCTAATATTGGACTAAACAACAAAAAGAAAAAAGAAAAGATAAAGTATCTTAGATTTTCCATATAAGGTTTAATCTTAACTCCTCTATACGCTGGAAGTAAACCCATATCTTTTCTCCTTTAAAACTTATCCTTTATGTTCTTGTTTTTGATCATGTTTCTGTTCTTGTTTAGGTTGACTTCCACCAACTTTTTTAAGTTTATCAACCACAAAAACGAAACGGTGCTTGTTCGGCTCTACTTGATTACGATCAGCCTTACGCATACCATGATAAGCAACCAGCAAAGTATCAAAATCAATAGCTTCTTGATAACCAAGATTCAAAGCATTGATTTCTTCTTCTGATTGTTCTGTCACTTTCAAGAAAACAGTATCTTCTTGTCCTTCTGAATATACAAGAACTTCAACACCATCATAATCGCCTTCACCAGTTTCAAGATCAACATTTACAAATTGCGCACCTTCATTCTTAATAAATTTACAAGTACCCAAAATTTCCTTCGGATTTAACAAGAGATCATTCAAAATACGATATTTCTTTGAGAAAATTTCTACACGATTTCCTAATTCAAGTCCATTTTTAGCCATTATTTGTTACCCCCTACACGTTTAAGTCCTTTAGCCAATACATTTGTTGAAGCTGAAAAATTTGTACCTTCAACATAATCTTCCAAGAAAGTTGGTTCAATAGCTTCCACTTCCTCATTTACTTTATAAGTTGCCATATCTTTTGGAGTGATAATTGAAAACATACCATGTTTAGCATTCATCACAATATGTCGAGTTCCATCAAAAGGCTTACCTTCAATAATAGAAGGTGCTTTTTCAGAACGTACATAATTTGCCTTCCCAATAGCTTCAGGATTGAATTTAAATTTTTCGACTTTCATTTTTTATATTTCCTTTTCTTTACATTTTTATTCTTAAAAATAAAGGACGATAATTCCTGTTTTATTATCGTCCTAACATCATTATCTTAATCTTTTTTACGCTTAATCCCTACTAAACCTAACATAGACAAGATTCCACTTCCAACATAACCAAGCATACTAGATGCTGTACCAGTATTCGGCAATGATGGTTTCTTAGGCTCTTGTGGTTTTTCAGGCTCAGGAGTATAAGTCGTTACTTTCGCTTCCATTTCTTGACCATTGACAATATTAACAAAAGTATTCTCAACTTCTCCAGGCGCATTACGCTCCGCCTCAATGTAGAAGTCAGCATCAAATGTTCCTTTAATTCCTAGAGAATTCAAGAAATCTTGATTGATAACATAAGACCATACCCCTGTTTTCTCGTTCCACTTAACAGTCACAAGTTTCTTGATGAACTCAGAATTTGTGCCTTGGTTGAACTCAAAGGTAAAGGCATAAGTGCTACCTTTGGCAATCTTATCTCCTGCCTTAATCACTTTACCATTCTTCAGGATAACATCGTATGGCAACGTTAGCTCTTTTTCTGCTTTATATTCTGTACCCTTGATGATACCTTTCCAATTACCTGTATATCTGTCATGCTTCGTATCGAGCTTATCCAAACCATCATATTGATACAACATATGGTGTCTTTCTGGAACAGTGACACCATCAAGAAGGTACTGAATCAACTCACCCATTTGAACTTCTTTACCGTCAAGAACTTTCTGACCTGTTTTATCAAGCGCATGTTTTTCTGGATGTTTTGGTTTAGGTGGCTCTGGAGTATGGGTTGTTACTTTCGCAGTCATTTCTTGTTTATTGACAATATTGATGAAGGTATTCTCAATCTTATCACCAGTTTCAATACGCTCAACTTCGATATAGAAGTCAGCGTCAAATGTTCCTTTTACTCCTAGGGAATTAAGGAAGTCTTGATTGATAACGTAAGACCATGCCCCTGTTTTCTCGTTCCATTTAACAGTCACAAGTTTCTTGATGAACTCAGAATTTGTGCCTTGGTTGAACTCAAAAGTAAAGGCATAAGAGCTACCTTTGGCAATCTTATCGCCAGCTTTGATAACCTTACCATTTTTCAATGTCACATCATAAGGTAACACAAGCTCTTTTTCAGCAATATATTCTGTTCCTTTAACGATACCCTTCCAGTTCCCAGTATAGCGGTCATGCTTCATATCAAGTTTATCCAAACCGTCATATTGATACAATGTATCATGTTTTTCTGGAACAGTTGCACCATCAAGAAGGTACTGAACAAAATCACCTAGCTGGACTTCTTTACCATCAAGAACTTTCTTGCCAGTTCTATCAAGTACATGTTTTTCTGACTTCACATCTGGCACTTCAACTGTCACAAGATTCGACTGATGTCCAATTCCAAAATCAATTTGATAAAAATCGTTCTTCACAATTTGACCTTTTTCTACAAGCAAACGTGCAGGAAGTTCAATCGTGATATTCTTATCTTGTTTAACGTAGTTTTTATAGAATGAAGCAGAATTTTTCGCTACCCAAAGGTAAAACTCACCTTTAGGGTTCAAACCAGCTTCTTTCAAAATGCTTTGAATTTCTTTTGTACGTTCCTTTTCAGAAAGTACATGGTACATATTAAAGAGTGCTTTCACATCTTTACCAGTAGAATCCTTCATAGTAATTTTACTATCAACTACCTTGTAAGCACCATCTTGTACATCATCTACCATAGCCCATGTTTTACCATAAGTCTTAGAATCAGTGGTAAAAGTTGAATATGGTTTGTAGTCAGTTGTCAAACTGAATTTCACATTTTTGTCAAATGTATTTGCGCCATCAATGTTGTGACCATAATTATCAATAATAGCTTTCACAGGTTTGGGAGTTGAAGGTTGAACACGCAAACGTGAATAATTCACTTTTACATTAGGAACTAAAGGCATTTCAGGAATTTTTTTCTTCTCTGGTGGAGTTGGTGCTGGTGGAGTTGGAAGAGTTGTACGAGGAACAAACTCTTTTGGATTTTCCAATGTTGGCATAGGAATTTCTTTAGTATCCTTCTGTTTCAATTCAGGTTTAACTGGTTCAACAGGTTTAATCACTGGTCTTTGAATAGATGAATTTACTCCCCACAATCCAAAAGTATAACCATGAGCATTAGTAATCTCTAAATCAGTTGGTGCTGGTTTACCTTCCTTCTTCGCAATTTCTTCTAAATAGGCTTTATAAGCATAATAATGACTCTCAGGACGAGTATTATTTGTACCAACCCATTTTGAATATCTTGAAGCTGTATAAGTCAAATGATTCTTTGAACCCCACCCAATACTCAACAATGAACCTTTAGGTACAGAACTTTCCCCTAATGCTCCAGAACCTAAAACACTTCCTACACTATAATCACCTAGTCCAGAAGTATCATCATAAGTAAATTTAACAGGGCTTACAGTCCCTTTAATAAACTCTTTACCATTTTCAACTACTTTAGTCAATTCAGAATCTGGGTGAATCTTAAGAATACCAGTAGATCCATCTTGATATTCATAACGATACATTTGATCATAATCCAGGTCAGTCAAAACATTTACATAGGCAAGATTGATTGGTTTACCTGTTGCTTCATCAAAATATTCAATATCCAAATCCACTACCTGATAATTCGATTGAGAAAAATCAAATGCAGAATGTGATTCTTTTTTTGACCACAATACATTCATTCTAGGCTGAATATTATCATTACCTTTTACTTTAAATTCAGGAACTGGATCAGAAGTAAAAGTAAATTTTGCTAAAATAGACTTACCTGATTCGGTACGTCCAATATTATTAAGTGTAAAATAATCACCCTTCTTCATATTCTTTAAGAAGAAACCTGTTACCCCTTCTTTGGTGTCAATAGTTTTCTCCAATAAATCACTTCTACTCAATTTTACTTCTGTCTTTGGAGAAGCACTTAAAAAACCATCAACTACTTCTAAATCCTTAACACCTTCAAATACAGAATGAAAATTTTTATAAAAGTCTAAAGACCCTCGACCTGATTCATTATAATCTCCATAAAGATTTACTCCTGTTGAAGAAGCAACAAGACCGAGTTTTTCTAATTTTGCTTTTTGCTCATTATAGATAGCTAAATCTTGATTATATTTTTTTAAACCCTTGTCATATTTTTCTTTAGCATTTTTATTGCTAACTTCAATCTGCTTATTCGCATTTTCTTGATTCAACTTAGCTTGCTTATAATCAGCTTCTTTCTTAGCGTTATCACGTTCGATCCGTGCATTTTCAGCTTTAGTATCAGCTTCTTTCTTAGCATTATCAGCAAGAATAGCCTTATTTTCAGCTTCAATACGTTTGACTTCTGCTTCATGATCTTTTACAGCTTTTTCAAACTTATCTTGTTTATCCTTGTTTTCTTTTTCGATTACTTCACGTTCTTTAGTAGTTTTATCTACTTTAGAAGAATAATCATCAGTCACAGTTTTGACATTTTTTTCCTGATTAACATAATCAACTTCAATTTCTTTCTGCTTACCTGCTACTGTTTCAGAGGTTGCAACACCTTTGTCCTGAACTGCTCCGACTTCAACTTTAACGCCTGCGTTTTTAGCGTCTGTTACAGCTTTGTCAAGTTTGTCATGAGCAATAGGAACTTCTACTTCTGTTTTCTTCTCCACTGCAACAGGCTTAGCAGTTGAAACTTCATCAGCCGATACCGTTGAAGAAAATACCATTCCCAACATTCCAAGTGCAAGAATAACACCACATGCACCACCAACCTTCAGTTTACGGATTGAACCATAAGCCTTAAATTCTTGTGTCTTTGACATCTTTTTTTCTCCTTTTAAATTAAAAATTTTTTATATTTTATCAATCTCAATCATTATAGTCCTAAGAAGGTGAACGAGATCTTTTAAAAATCATTCCAATCATTTCATTTTCCTTTCCAAACAAAAAAGCCAGTTTTTACTAAACTGACTTTTTTTATCTATATCAAACCCATTTTCCTGAATAGTCAACACGGTATCTGCCTTGAACGATTTCATTACGAGCATAAGAACCATCTGATTTCAAATAATACCATGCCTTATAATTTAAATCGTAAATCCATTCATTTACAGCCATAGCACCATTAGACTTCAAATAATTGCTTCCTATCCAGGTATTTACAGCCATATAGCCACCTCTCTTGAAATAAAACCAAGAGCCACCCAATTTCATCCATTCATTATTCGCATAAGAACCATCTTCTTTTATAAAGAACCATGAATTGTAATATTTATCATATACCCACTCTTTTTCAGCCATCTTACCATCTGACTTCAAATAATTGCTTCCTATCCAGGTATTTACAGCCATATAGCCACCTCTCTTGAAATAAAACCAAGAGCCACCTAGTTTCATCCATTCACTATTCGCATAAGAGCCACCTTCTTTAATGAAAAACCAGGACTTATAGTTTGAATCGTAAATCCATTCATTTTCTGCCATAGCACCATTAGACTTCAGATAATAGCTTCCTAACCAAGTATTTGTTGACATATAGCCACCTCTCTTGAAATAGAACCAAGAGCCACCTAGTTTCATCCATTCACTATTCGCATAAGAGCCACCTTCCTTCAAATAGAACCATGAACCATAATATGAATCATAAACCCACTCTTTTTCAGCCATCTTACCATCAGACTTCAGATAATACGAATCTTGAAACTGATTAGAAACAGGCTTACCATTCAAATAATAATACCACGAACCATTTTCCTTAACCCATCCATTCTTACTTGAAGAAGGTTTACTTTGATTTTGAGAAGGTTTGCTCGGTTTATTCATATCTTGTTTCTGAGAAGGTTTATTCGATTTATCCTTGTCTTGTTTTTGAGCAGGATTAGATGGCTTAGCAGGACTTATATTTTGTTTTTCCTTATCCTTCTTAGCTTTTTCTTGCTTCTCCTTCTCTTCTTCAGATTTTAAGCTATCAATCTCCTTCACAATTTTATTGTAATCATTATAGGCTGTTTGTAACTTCTCGTACTTACCTTTTTCATCTTGTAATTCTTTTGATTTTTTAGCTAAAGTTGCTTGTCGATTGCCTTCTGTTGTATTTGACGGACTAGAAGTGTTAAAAACGCTCTTTGTTGCTTTAGATAAATCTTCATTAGAAACTTTAATATAACTAATTCCTAATCCATCTTTTAAATAATGAAGTGAAACTCCAAGATACTCATTCTGATAAGTAGTTCCATAATTTACACCAGCAATAGATTGAGCATGAAGAAATTCTGAACCATTATATAGAAATTCTAGTATAGAATAATGAATCCATTGTTTCATTTCAGCTTTAGTCATTTCACTTGAACCACCACTTAAAGCAAAGTAGTTTTCATAGTACTGACCACCATATTCGCTTACTTCATCTTTCTTGCTAGAAGTAGGCAAGCCATATTCTCTAGCTACATCATTGATACCTTTTACATAGTGCCAATCATAAATACTTCTATTTGCTTCAAGAACTTTTTTTGAAAGTTTATCAGAAAAATCAATAGATGAATTAGCTAATGAAACCTGGGGCATTCCCATCTGTCTACGAACTTGATTAAGCATATCTAAAGCAAAGTAATTCAATTCAACTACAACTTCTTTAGGAAGGTTGTTGATATCATAAACTTCTACTTGATCTGAAGCGCTAGAAATAAAATTCTCTTCTTGATAACGTAATTTACTGCTTTCTGACTTCAAAATTTGTTCTGCTCGATCTCTTTCAGCATCACTTTTATCATAATTGAAATAATCTTTAAGAGCCTTTGCATACTCAGCACTTACTTTAATCGTATTCTTTTCTGAATAAGGTACATTTAACTGAGCTACTTGTTGTTCTAATTCTTTTATCTTGTTTTCACTTTCCTTCAAAGAATACCAGCGACCACTAACTTCAAAACCACTATCACCATTCTTCTTAGCAAGTTCATTTCTTTGATTATCCAATTCTTTAATCTTAGATTGTCTTGCAGAATCAGCATGAACAACACTACAACTAAACGCAAGCAAAGTTGCAGTTGAAATCAACGCAAACGACCTTTTGAAATTCATTATAAAATCCCCTTTTAACAATATTATTTATTTTATTATACTATATCTTCCAATTCAATCATTTTTGAACCACAATTTTCACATCTATATTTATTCCAGCAATTCTTAACAACTAAATCATCATACATATCACTGTTATCTTCAGGACTTCCATCAAGATTAACTCTAAAATATGAAAAACCTGACATCTTTTGCTTCATAACCGCAACAGTTCCACCACATTTTTTACAAGGATAAAATTTCATATAATCACTCCTTCTTTAATACTCAATAATCACCCCATCTTCTCTGAAATGACTATACGTTCTTTCAATTTTAGAAATTATCTTACTGTAATAACTACGAGTCAACTGACCGACACCATACAATTGATAATACAAATCATCACAACATTGCTTTGATGATACATAGACATCAGCACCATTTTTTACATGAGCATAGATTTTCAAATTCCAGCAGAATCGACTATAGATTCGATTATACTCTTTTATAATCCATTCTTCTGAATATGTCCTTAACCCCTCTTTATAACCATACTCTTCGATTTTAACACACCTCTCTCCTACTAATCAATCTTCTCAACTAGGTCAAGTAAGAATCGCTTCACTTCACTCTTATAAACATACTTAGTCTTATCATCAGCAAAGCGAATAGTTTCTTCATAACTTTTCCCTTTAGTCAACATTGTTACCAATCCATGAGAAAATTGATGATGACACCCTAGATTATCTAAGTCCTTTGTTGACAAAACTTCTTCACGCTTCACAGTAAATTTTTCATCAACATTAATAAAATCATCTATCGCACAGTTATAATACTTTGCTAACTTGTAAAGTTTATCAATGCCAGGCTCACGTTCTCCACTTTCATAGCGTTTATATGCTTTCTTTTGGATACCTAGATAATTTGCTAAATCATCTTCCGACTTATTATTCTTCTCTCGATACAAACGAAGTCCCATTGACACATTCAACATAAATCCTTTTCCTCTCTACTTTAATGTGATAATCGCAAAAAAAACCACAAACAACACAAATACAAACAGAATTATCAAATGACTAAACATCCAATAAATCAAAAACATCATCAAAATAAGCATAGACAATAGCATTCCAACTCTTACTAAGTAGATCCAAATATCCATCTTTCCTCTTTTCTATTCTCTACTCATATTGTTAGTTTACATAAAAGAATACTTTCTTATATTCCCTTGTGAAAACTAACAATACTTTCAATTCTTATCAGGACAAAACCTGTTTTATAAAAATTAAATGATTGTTAATTTTGTTTTTTGAGTAAAATTAAAAAGGCTTATATTTCAAAGCCTTTTCTTTTTACTCTTTCTTTGTATGCTCTTATCTTCGCACACTTTCAGCTTCTCAGCCTACTACCTTCGCCAAGGTCACAAATTTAAGGATAACTCAATATCCCCTCTTTCTTACCCAAAGGCATTAGCAAGATTTTACTCTTACACACCGACCATACAATAAAGCCTCACTATCTCACTCTAGCTACCTCTTCAAAGTATCATTGACTGCTCCACAGCCGTCAGTTCCCTTTTCTTATCTACTAAGGTGAAAGGACGAAAAACCCAACGTGAACTTTACAAACTCTAAACTCCTTGCCAACCACATTTACTTATGGTATAATAATACCGTATATAAAACAAAAAACAAAATATCGTAAACAGCTTAGTAAGATGGAAACACACTTTGCTGGATTTTTGTGTTCAAAAAATATTAGAAAAGAGAACATTATGACTGAAATCATTACTAAAACAATATCCATCATTTACAATATTGTGAAGTTGTTAATCCGTCTTTACATTAAATCTTTTGACTCAAATCCATATTTGACAACCTTTTGTACAATATTCATCATTATACGTTATCTATGCTTTCCATAGTATTACTAAAAAAGTCAGTAAAGAGTTTAGAATCTATAAAGTTTTGTAGATACATTTCATGGAATCTAGTTAGTAGATGTGACTGAGTTTAAGAAAGTCAAAATAAAGGTCACACGTAAGCACGTAACTGAGAAAGGGTTCTTCTCAAAATTGAAAAACAACTAGACTCCATGAAATATACCTACAATCAAGCAAGTCTTGACATTTTCCCAAAATTCACGTATAATTAAATTGCTAAATTTTTATATTCGTGTTTGGTCAGTGTCTATCATTGCCTGACACGTTTTTTTATTTAATTTTCAAAGACCAATAACTACTATCGTTAGTTAGAGAAAATACCTTATATCTGTTATCACTTTTCAAAAGAAATCACTCAATCATTTACTTGAAACAAAACTCATATTTGCAAACTATTGATTATTCTTCTTTAAAGTTTTAGATACAGATAGGTCCCACTCTAGCTAGCTTTAATAGCTCTAGCAGTACAACCAACTCGCACTTGATTGTACTAAAGAACCATTAAATTAAATAAAGGAATCTATATTATGGCAAAGAGTAAACTTCACCCTTTCGTCCTCCAAGGAAACCATCTCAAAGATGACTTCAATTCCCATAACAGAAATTGTTATCAAGAAAATGGAAAGAAAGTTACAAAGAGGAAAGTTGATAAAGCTAAAAATATGGACAAGGCTTTCAAGACCCGCTCGAAAGGAAAATTGACTATCCTAATTCCTGTCCGCAAAGGAAACGAGATTATCTTTCCTAGTCGAACAAAATAGTCTCAAAGTCAATGTAATCTTCAGACGGAACTTCATTTATCTCCTCGTCTAACTTCAACAAAACTTTTCCTAGCGCTTGACGATACATCAATGAAACACGTTCAATATCATTTAGACGAATTTCCGAGAGTCCCTGCATATCATACTTATCTCTAAGACTTTCTACCATTTCAAGATTATCTTCACAAATTCTTGAAATATCTGAAATAAACGAGAACATTTGTAATTTTGTTTTTTCTTTATTTGAGAAAGTTGACTGTTCCATTCTCTACTCCTCATTTATTTTATGAAAGGTATTGACTTAACAGCTTTTAATCTGTATTATTATAATACAACTTTTTATCTGTTTTGTCAACAGGGTTTTTAAAACTTTTTTATGTTTTCTAAAAATTTAAAAGAATTAAGATTGAAAGCCAATCTTACTCAAGCACAAATTGCTCAAGAGTTGGATATTACTCAACAATCCTATCAAAAATGGGAAAGCGGTAAAAGCAAACCAACCCTTAACACCCTTGAAATGTTTTCTGATTTCTTTGGGGTTTCTATCGAAGAACTTCTATCTGATGGGACTGTTCGTATCGAATCAATCCTCAACGCTGATAAAATCTCTTACAAGAACCAACTACTATCAGATGAAACCGTTGAACTTATTAAGAAAACTATAAAAGATTCATTATAGCTGTTTTTGTTTTATCGCTATCAGCTATATTTATATTATATAGCTATTAGCTATTTTTGTCAACACTTTTTTTGAAAAAATTTATTTTTTTATTTAGAAAGGAACTCTTATGTTTTCTGAACGACTAAAAGAACTAAGAAAAAACAAGGGCTATACTCAAAAAGAAATTGCTCAAGAGTTAAATATAGCCCAATCAAGTTACGCGGATTGGGAACGAAACAAGAAAAAACCTACTCAAGAAAAACTAACCTTGATAGCTGACTTTTTCAAGGTTTCTACTGATTACTTACTAGGTCAAACCAATATTCCAAATTCAACTCTTGAAGCTGACATCGACACAGCTATTGATAACTCAGTCGCTTATGATGGTACACCAATCACAGATAACGACCGTGAAATTATCAAAGACTTCCTAAAAGACTATTTTGCAAACAAAAAATAAGTATGAACCTAAATAAAGTTATAAAAGAGATAGAACAATTAAATTGTAAAGTGATCACTCTTAACAACTTATCAAGTAAAGGTAGATATGTACTTGTAAATAACCAGCACTTTATTTTTCTTCGTTCCGACACAAGCGATATTGAAAAAATAAATGTACTTCTTCATGAAAAACACCATTTAATCAATGATGATTGCAACAATTCACTTTCTCAAATTGATACTTTTAAAAGTCACATTGAAAACAACAGTGAAAAAGGACGAATCCTTGATTTTATGAGTTTAGTGAATAGTGAATATCCAATAGATGAACACTTCAACTATCAAGACTACCTTAAAAATGCCGACATTCCAGCAAGCTATGAAAACTACGTTAAAGAAATAGCTACACATTTTTATAATGAAAACAAAAAAAATAACATTATCTAATGATAGTGTTATTTTTTCTATTTCCGAACAAATTTTAAATACCTGGTTGCCCATTTTGACCTAAAAAACGAATCAAATATCCAGGAACATTTAATTTTTCTTCGCTTTTTACTCTAAAATAACATCTCCCCAAAACTCGCCATTACAAGTTACCGCCAATTCATTATCTAAATAACCTGTAAAAAATCCCCCACCTTTTCTATGAAATGTAATTTCTACAAAATAGACTTCTAAATCAGCTTCATATTCTTTATTAACCGTCATACTTGTACCAGCTTCCATTTCTTCTAGCTGATCTGAATACTCCTTCAGAAAATCTCTCACAAAATAATTAAATTTTGAAATCATGTTTTTGGGAACTCTATCCTGATAACTTATTTCTTTAATTTCCATATTCTATCTCCTTAAAATAAATCCGAATGAGTACCTACACGTTCAAAAACAACATGAGTACCTCTCTCTAAATAATAATAAATCATAAGTAAATCAGACTTTCTTCCACCAATATGGATTTCCCATAACTTCGGTATTCTTTTTCTAGGCTCTAAAACATGCTTCTTATATTCATAACCCAATTCTTCATCATTTATTATCTTCTTAACAGCTTCGTTGATAGGAGTTATATCTATTCCACGCTTAATTATTTTAGCCAAATCTTTATTGTATCTATTTGAAAACTCATAACTAAGCATTTTCTCTTACCATTCTTTCAAAATATTCATCTACACTTTCAGAACATTTTGTTATTCCTTCATTTTCATATTTCTCTATACTCTCTTTGAAAGCATTTTGAGTAATTTCATTATATTCATCTATACTTCTCGTCCGAATATAATCTCCATTTTCTAAATCAATTTCATAATCTGTATTAAGTTTTAATTCAAAAGGAATACTTCTCGTCAACACACTCTGTTTCAAAAACAACTTTACAGCAGTTGTCATATCTAACCCCAATTCACTAAAAACTTCAGTCGCATCTTTTTTTAATTTATCATCTACTCTTACAGCAATTTGTGACATAGCAATTCTCCTTTTCTTATTGTATATCTATTGTATCACTATTAGAAAGACAATTCAACTTTTTATATATAAGTAAATACAAAATAAAATAGACCAGCTTTCTGATCTACTTTATTCTATATTCATTGACTTTTGGTCAAAGATTCCAAAAATACTAACCTATTTTAAAAAACTAAATTGTGATGATTGCCCCTAAACAAACACTTTGAATACTCTTTACGCTTCCCAAAATGCCAAAACAGCAACAGCCTTATCAAGATATAAAACCATATCCTTCAAATACGCTATATCAGTTTCAAGAGATTGACTTCTCATAAATAACCTCTCTATCATTCAAAAAATTTTTCTTAACTAACTTCCCAATATTCGTTTTAGGAGAAAGTAAATCACTAACCAATAGAATATCTATATTACTATCAAAAATAGTTAAAAGCCTACCATATACATCAAAATATATCGAATCATCCTCTAACTCCAAAGCAATATCAATATCACTTTTTCCATCAGCTTCACCCCTAGCATAAGAGCCAAATAGATAAATTTTAGACAAATCATACTGTTTAGCAATAGGAACAATCTTATCCTTTATCTGTTCTACTGTATAAACCATTGCTTCTATCCTTTTTTTATATTGTCAATACATTACAATTATATACCTATTAAATACAGGCTTTAAATTTAAACTTGCAACTTCTTCTCTAATGCTTGTGCCAAAACTTCTGAATAGTTAATCTTTTCTCGATCAGCAAGACGAACTAGCCATTCAGGAACGGTCACGTTCTTTCTAATCGCCTTGTTACTTCTCACAAAAGGCGCAGGATCAACTTGAATCATTGATACAAAACCATCTGAAACTTCAATCTTTAAAATATCACTTGGAGTAGGCAACGCCATCCCTTCATCGATATAAGAAGCTAAAACATTTTCAAGCATTTCTCGAGCATTTTTCATCGCTTCTTCGATATTTTTTCCTTCTGTACCACCACCAAATTCTGGAAATTCTACCCAATATCCTGTTCCTTCTTTATGAAAAATAGCTGGATACGTTTTTAACATTCTACTACCTCCAACATTCTACTACCTCTGATGTAAAAAGACTTAGGAAAGTAAAAATTACAATCCTAAATCTTTGAGAATCTTTCTCTCCAATCCCTTTCCCAAATCTTCATTTCCATGAACTGGAATCGTGACAAGATAAGAAAAACCCTCTTTCTTAAAATGATGATGACTTCCTCTTTGACGAACTTCAACCCATCCATTCTCAAGAGCTAGTTTCACCATTTCTTTACCTGTAAGTGGCATATATTATTGTTACCTCCTTACACTTACTATTATACGCATTATGTGTATAAATGTCAAATTAAAACAAACCACTTTTTCTCAATAGCTACAAAATAAAATAGACCAGCTTCCTGATCTACTTTATTCTATATTCATTGACTTTTGGTCAAATTTTGGTCACACTTTGGTCAAAGATTCCAAAAATACTAACCTATTTTAAAAAACTAAATTGTGATGATTGCCCATAAACAAACACTTTGAATATTCTTTATGCTTCTTTACATTTCTAAAAATGCCCCCTGCAGGAATCGAACCTGCAACTACTCCTTAGGAGGGAGTTGTTATATCCATTGAACTAAGGGAGCTAGATAAAAACTCTGCTGAAAAAGCAGAGTTTTTTAGTCGAATTAACGACGGATTTCTTTGATACGAGCTGCCTTACCTTGAAGTGCACGCAAGTAGTACAATTTCGCACGACGTACTTTACCGTAACGAACAACTTCGATTTTTTCAACACGTGGAGTGTGGATTGGGAAGATACGCTCAACACCTACACCGTTAGAGATTTTACGAACTGTGTAGTTTTCTGAGATGCCAGCACCTTTACGTGCGATAACAACACCTTCAAAAATCTGGATACGTTCACGGTTACCTTCGACAACTTTCGCGTGTACACGAACAGTGTCACCAGGACGGAATGATGGGATATCTGTACGAAGTTGACCTTCAGTCAAGCTTTGGATTAATGGATTCATTTTATTCTCCTATCTTTGTCAATCTTGAGGAACCTTCCTCAGCGGATAAACTGTATTTTTGTGCGTCCATTACACACAAGATACAGTTTACCAAATTTCCATAAAAAAGTAAAGAAATTTATAGCAGAATTCCTAAAAAAATCGCAACCAAACCACCTAGATAGGTCAAAGCTAAATAAGAATAAAATACCTTCTTATCACTTAACAGTCTTTGGAGTTCGTCATTTAAGGTAGAAAAGGTTGTTAAACCTCCACAAAAACCCGTCGCTAAAATAGCATAGACTTCCTTAGATTCCACATGATTGTAGAATAATCCAATTAAAAAACAACCTAGAAGATTGGCTATGAGCGTTCCGAGTGGCAATTTAGATGCTTGATTATAGCGGGAAAAGAAATAACGTACTAGAGCTCCGAAGCCACAAGCAATTGCAAGATAGACCATTACCATTTCTTCCTCCCTAGAAAATAAGCCAAGAGTAGACCTCCACCAATACTCAAAAGCAAATACATAACTAAACTAAGATAACGCCCTGTATCCAGTAGTTTCACAGCATCAAGCATGAGACTAGAAAAGGTTGTCAAACCACCACAAAAACCTGTACCCAGTGCTAAAATAACGCCTTTACTGGTTCCCTTATAGACTAAATAGCCCTTAACAAGATACACCAAGCAGAAAATGCCTAAATAGTTAACAAGAAGGATGCCCCAAGGGAAATCTGGACTGGCTGGTAACCAAGTAGAAACCAGGTAGCGAACCAATCCACCCAACATAGCAGCTAGAAAAATTCCTAGCGGATAAAATTGCTCTTTTTTCATTTGATATTTTGATCCTGATAATCACGCGAACGTTTGAGTATGTCCGAAAAAGTCGAGACAATAGTCTCCTGATAGCGCTTGTCCTCTACACGACTTCTAACCTTTTCAAAGATAATTGCTTCTCTCTTGGTATCTAAAATCGGTTTACCCGAAGCTTTCTTATAAGCCACAACCCCTTCAACTAAGTGCATTCGTTCTTCTAGAAGTTTAACAATTTGATCGTCGATGTGATCAATTTCTTGGCGAATAATATCTAAATCCATACAGTCTCCTCCTTTATTTGAATTATTGTATCAAAAAGCCACCAAATAGGCTAGTAAAATCTCAACTCACGATAAAAAAATGCACTGATTGATTACATCAGCGCACTTTTATACTTATCCTACTTTAGCAGCCAATTCTTCTGCGAATTGTTCCAAGCGT
Source organism: Streptococcus mitis (assembly GCF_005144795.1). GTDB lineage: Bacteria > Bacillota > Bacilli > Lactobacillales > Streptococcaceae > Streptococcus > Streptococcus mitis_BB. The sequence goes on from NZ_SWFJ01000004.1 coordinate 72,089, forward strand.
TCAATGTCTTCTTCCTCAGCAGAAAGATCAACTTTAACACACTCTGAACCTTTTTCTGCTCCTGTTGACACAAAGACACGGTCAAAGTCATCAACAGCCTTACAGAATTCATCGTAGAAGGTATCTCCTGAGCCGACCACTCCGTAGATTTTGCCATTCAAGTTGAGGTCAGCTAGGTCTTCGTAGAAGTCCATCATCTCATCTGGCAATTCTCCATCACCATAAGTATAGGTCGCAACGATAGCGATGTCTGCTTCCAAGAAGTCTGAAGCGTCAACAGTTGTACATTCATCAACATCAACATCCAAGCCCAAGTCACGTAATTTGTCTGCTACAATATCTGCAATTTCTTCGGTATTACCGGTCATACTGGCAAATACAATTTTTGCTAATGCCATATCGTCCTCCTCAATTTATCTTTCTCCATTATATCACATCTTTTTCATTTTAAAAATAAAAATTCTTGTGCTACAATGAAATGAGAAAGAATTGAGGTTATTTATGGAAATTTGCCATCAAATTTTAGAAAAAATCAAAGAATACGACACGATTATCATTCATCGACATATGAAACCAGACCCTGATGCCTTGGGAAGTCAAGTGGGCTTGAAAGCTCTTCTCAAACATCATTTCCCTGAAAAAACCATCAAAGCCGTTGGTTTTGATGAACCAACTCTTACTTGGATGGCGGAAATGGATCTTGTTGAAGATAGTGTCTACCAAGGGGCACTTGTCATCGTCTGTGATACGGCTAATACTGCTCGTATCGATGATAAGCGCTATCGTCAAGGTGATTTTCTCATTAAGATTGACCACCATCCAAATGATGATGTATATGGTGACCTATCTTGGGTCGATACTAGTTCAAGTAGCGCTAGTGAGATGATTACCCTATTTGCCCAAACAACTCAACTGGCCTTATCAGATCGTGCTGCTGAGTTGCTCTTTGCAGGAATTATCGGTGATACAGGTCGCTTCCTCTATCCTTCTACCACTGCACGAACCCTCCGACTGGCGGCTTATTTGAGAGAACATAAGTTTGACTTTGCGGCTCTCACTCGCAAAATGGACACTATGAGTTACAAAATTGCTAAACTTCAAGGCTACATCTACGACCATCTTGAAGTGGATGAAAATGGCGCAGCTCGAGTGATTCTGAGTCAAGAAGTCTTGAAACAATTCAATGTTACCGATGCTGAAACTGCCGCTATTGTAGGAGCTCCTGGTCGGATTGACAGCGTCAGTCTCTGGGGAATTTTTGTGGAGCAGGCTGATGGCCACTACCGAGTTCGCTTACGCAGTAAAATCCATCCTATTAATGAAATTGCCAAGGAACATGATGGAGGAGGCCACCCTCTAGCAAGTGGTGCTAATTCCTATAGCTTAGAAGAAAACGAAATCATCTACCAAAAGTTAAAAAACTTGCTTAAAAACTGATAAAATACTTGCCAAACTTTTCAGAATCTGATAGACTAGTATGGTAACAATCTATGGCTCGCAAAGAGACCATGGCAGAAAGGAAATATTGCAAAATGAAAAAAGATATCCATCCAGAATATCGCCCAGTTGTCTTCATGGACACAACTACTGGTTACCAATTCCTTAGCGGTTCAACAAAACGCTCTAACGAAACAGTTGAGTTCGAAGGCGAAACTTACCCATTGATCCGTGTGGAAATTTCATCAGACTCACACCCATTCTACACTGGACGTCAAAAGTTCACTCAAGCAGATGGACGCGTGGATCGTTTCAACAAAAAATACGGTCTCAAATAATGATAAAAAAGAACAGTTTCAACTGTTCTTTTTTTCTTCTTTTTATGAACCAATCACTACTATTATCTCTTTATCAATCCTCAAGCTGATGCCAAGACCTGACTTAGACAGGTTTAAAAAATATCGAAAAGAAACTTGACATTGAGAATGGTCAAGATGAATGAAACTACGTAGCCTAGGATTGTATTCCACTTGGCATTGGTAAATTCTCCCATCACTGACTTCTTAGAGGTAAGATAGATTAAGGGGAAGATTGAAAACGGAAGAGCAATAGAAAGAAAGACCTGTGAATAGACCAACAACTGATCCAAGGTTTTTTCTTGATATCCAAACAAGATAGCAACCATAATCACAGGAAGCAAGGCAAAAATACGTGTACCAATACGGATGATCCACTGAGGTAATTTCATATGCAAGAAACCTTACATAACGATCTGACCAGTCAAAGTACCTGTGATAGTAGAATTTTGACCGCTTGCTAAGAGGGCCGTAGCAAATAAAGTTGACAGAGTTGAGCTGGCTATCGCTCTTGCTATTGTCGAATCCTGTAAAGCATTGTATATTTGAGAGAAAGCTGAAATTTCAGATGAATGACCAAAAAAGAGCGATGCCCCTAAAATGAGAAGTAAGGAATTGACAACAAAGGCTAGGGACAACTGAAGATTTGAGTCCCAGGTCATAAAACGCACAGCTTTTCGAATATCCTTTTTATCCTTATGGTTGATTTTCCTTGTTTGCGAAAGGGATGAATGGAGATAGAGATTATGAGGCATGACTGTCGCTCCTACAATTCCTAAAGCCAAAGTCAGTTGACTCTCATGTCCCGGCAAAGGACTCTCAAACAAAGTTGATGTCGGTAAATAGCCACCAAAGATACCCTGCATACTTGGATTGGATAAAGCCACCAGATAAGAAAATATTCCTAATATAGTTAAGATAAGGGTTGTAACAATAGCTTCAATCTTCTTGAAGCCAAATTTCATCAACAAAAGCAAAAGAAACACATCTAAAACCGTTAGGAGGATAGCCACCATAATCGGTATTTTAAACAAAAGATTCAAGGCAATCGCTGAACCCAAAACCTCAGCCAAGTCTGTCGCCATTAAAGCTAATTCTACAATCACCCACAGACTATAACGGAGCCACTTAGGAGCATGATGAGCTGTTGCCTGCGCTAAATCCATCCTAGTCAAGATACCAAGCTTTCCAGCCATCTGTTGTAATTGCATGGCGATGATGGATGAAATCAAAATAACAAATAAGAGACTATACTTGTAGGAAGCACCACCAACCACACTGGTAATCCAGTTTCCAGGATCCATATAACCAACTGCTACAAGAGCTCCAGGCCCCAAAAATACTTTTAGATTTTGCCAAAATGATTGTTATTCGGAGTTTCAATAGATTGGTTGATCTCAGAAAGAGAGACCTTTTTGTAAGAAGACATCGGAATATTCACTTTCTAATCTTGTCTTTACCTATTTTATTAATGGATTTTGAAAGAAATGTTGAAAATAGTTTTCTATTTCCAATTTATTCTTATTACATCACATTTTGAAATGATTCTTAAGGAAAGTATGATAGTTGAAATAAGCAACACCAGTATTGCAAAAAACCAGCGTTTTCTGACGCTGGTTTTTTAACTGTGAAAATTCTTTCTAAACTAGATTGCTTCTGTAACAAAACTACGGCTTTCCAATACTTTGAGCATGGCGTTAGCTGTATCTATTGCTGTGAAGAGGGGCACCCCGTGTTCAATAGCTGAACGGCGGATTTGCTCTCCATCCTCGTCAGCAGTTCGTTTTGTTCCTACTGTGTTAATGATAGCTTGAATTCTTCCTTTACGAACAAAGCTTGGAATATCCTTATCGTCATCACCAATCTTACCAACAGGTTGGGCTTGCAATCCATGACTGGCAAAGAAGGTTGCTGTCCCTTCTGTCGCGAGGATTCCATAGCCAATATTTTGGAAACGACGAGCCAAGTCCAAAGCTTCTTCTTTGGTATCATCAGCGATAGTAAATACAACGTTACCAAAAATTGGCAAGTGTAAGTAAGAAGCTTCAAAAGCTTTATAGAGAGCTTTTTCCAAAGTAGTATCAGAACCCATAACTTCACCTGTTGACTTCATTTCAGGACCAAGTAAGCTGTCTACCTTAGCTAGTTTGGTAAAGGAGAAGACAGGTGCCTTGATATGAACGCGAGTACTTTCAGGGTAAAGACCATCTTGGTAGCCAAGTTCTTCCAAACTTTGACCGAGAATAAGCTTGGTCGCTACTTGAGCCATAGGAATATTGGTCACCTTAGAAAGGAATGGCACCGTACGGCTGGCACGTGGATTGACCTCAATAACGTAGACTTTTTCATCCTTGATGACAAACTGGATGTTCATCATTCCAAGGCAGTTAAGACCGATTGCTAGGCGTTTAGTATAGTCTGCGATTGTTTCTTGCACCTTTTGCGACAAGGTTTGTGGTGGGTAAACGGCCATTGAGTCACCTGAGTGGACACCGGCACGTTCGATATGTTCCATAATACCAGGAATGAGTACATTTTTACCATCTGAAATGGCATCAACTTCGCACTCTTGCCCAACGATATAAGAGTCGACAAGAACTGGGTGGTCTGGACTAGCCTTAACAGCAGTTCGCATGTAAGAACGAAGGTCTTCTTCGTTTTCAACGATTTCCATGGCACGTCCACCAAGTACATAAGATGGGCGGACAAGAACTGGGAAGCCAATCTTGCGAGCTGCAAGAACTGCTTCTTCTTCATTGGTAGCCGTTTGTCCTGGTGGCTGTGGAATATCCAATTCTTTTAGGGCTTGCTCAAAGAGATCACGGTCTTCAGCACGGTCTAGATCAGCAACCTGTGTCCCAAGGATGGTCACACCTGCTTTTGCCAGTGGTTCAGCTAGGTTGATGGCTGTTTGACCACCAAACTGAACGATAACTCCTTTTGGTTGCTCCAAATCAATGACATTCATAACATCTTCGAATGTCAATGGCTCAAAGTAAAGCTTGTCTGATACAGAGAAGTCTGTTGAAACGGTCTCTGGGTTTGAGTTCATTATGATAGCTTCATAGCCAGCCGCCTGAATAGCCTTAACCGAGTGAACAGTTGCGTAGTCAAACTCAACCCCTTGACCGATACGGATTGGACCAGAACCTAGAACAAGTACAGATTCTTTATCAGACTTGATTGATTCATTTTCCCAACCATAGGTTGAATAGAAGTATGGTGTTTCAGAGTCAAATTCTGCCGCACAAGTATCTACCATCTTATAAACTGGAACAATCTTGTTTTCCAAACGAAGCTGACGAACGTGCTCAGCAGTCGTTTTCCAGAGTTCAGCAATCTTACGGTCTGAAAATCCATTTAGTTTAGCCGTTTTCAAAACGTCTAGATCTTGTGGATGAGCTCCCAACTCCTGTTCAATTTCAAAGATATGCAAGAGTTTATCCAGATAGAAGATATCAATCTTAGTCAATTCAGCAATTTCTTCTGGTGTGTAACCACGGCGAATAGCTTCTGACACATAGAAGAGACGGTCATCTTGGGCTTTGACAACTTTTTCAATCAAGGCATCATCAGAAACTGCTGAAAGTTCAGGCATTTCATTGTGATGCACCCCAATTTCAAGGGAGCGACAAGCCTTAAGAAGAGATTCTTCAATGTTACGACCGATTGCCATGACTTCTCCAGTGGCCTTCATCTGAGTACCAAGACGGCGTTCACCTTTTTCAAACTTGTCAAATGGGAAACGAGGAATCTTGGCAACCACATAGTCAAGGGCTGGTTCAAACATGGCATAGGTTGAACCCGTAACGGGGTTGATCACCTCATCCAAAGTCAAACCTACTGCAATCTTGGCAGCCAACTTAGCAATCGGATATCCTGTCGCCTTAGAAGCAAGAGCTGACGAACGCGATACACGAGGGTTTACTTCGATAACATAGTACTTAAAACTGTGTGGGTCAAGGGCCAGCTGAACATTACATCCACCTTCAATCTTAAGGGCACGAATAATGCTCAAGCTTGCGTCACGAAGCATTTGGTTTTCATAGTCTGACATGGTTTGGGCAGGGGCAAATACAATGGAATCCCCTGTGTGGATCCCAACTGGGTCAAAGTTTTCCATGTTACAAACAACCAAAGCATTGTCAGCTGAGTCACGCATCACTTCGTATTCGATTTCCTTGAAACCTGCGATTGAACGCTCAATCAAACATTGGGTAACAGGTGATAATTTCAACCCATTTTCAGCGATTTCACGTAATTCTTCCTCATTGGCACACATACCACCACCAGTACCACCAAGTGTAAAGGCTGGACGGACGATGACTGGGTAGCCAATTGTCGCTGCAAAGGCAACTGCTTCTTCGACAGTGTTAACAATTTCAGATTCTGGAATGGGTTGCTCAAGTTCCTCCATCAATTGTTTAAAGAGATCACGGTCCTCGGCTTGGTCAATGGCAGATAATTTAGTTCCCAGAAGCTCAACACCAAGTTCATCTAGGATACCATTTTTAGACAATTCCATGGCCATGTTGAGCCCTGTCTGACCACCAAGGGTTGGTAGCAAGGCATCTGGACGCTCCTTACGAAGAATACGTGTCACAAACTCAAGTGTAATCGGCTCAATATAAACCTTATCAGCAATTTCCTTGTCCGTCATGATGGTTGCAGGGTTTGAGTTAACCAAAACAACCTCATAACCTTCCTCTTTCAAAGACAAGCAAGCCTGGGTCCCAGCGTAGTCAAACTCAGCAGCCTGACCAATAATAATCGGACCAGAACCAATCACCATAATTTTTTGAATATCAGTACGTTTAGGCATAGTTTATGATACAAAGCCCGTAAAGAACACAGTGAAAATAGGAAACTCGGTGCAGACGCCTTCAACGTCAAGACGATGTTTATCTTTTTCACACAGTTCTTAGGGCGTGTTCACTTCCGCGAACAATGTATCTTCTCCTTTCTATTCGGCAACTCTCAGGTTGCCATTAAATAAATTCTCCGACGAGCTTTTACTCGTTCTTAGTTTGATTGTTTAAAAGCTTCCATCATCTCGATAAACTCATCAAATAGGTAGCTAGCGTCGTGTGGACCAGGGGCTGCATCTGGATGGTATTGAACAGAGAAAGCAGGTTGATATCTGTGACGCACACCTTCAACTGACTTGTCATTGATTTCTTCGTGGGTGATAATCAAGTGTTCTGGCAAATCCTCACGGCTGACTGCATAACCATGGTTCTGACTTGTAAAATCCACACGTCCTGTAGCAATTTCACGTACCGCATGGTTAAATCCACGGTGACCAAACTTCATCTTGTATGTCTTAGCACCATTTGCCATTGCAAAGAGTTGGTGCCCCATACAGATACCAAAGATTGGAATTTTTCCTTGCACACCACGAATCATGTCCAGTGCTTGGGGAACATCTTCTGGATTTCCCGGTCCATTTGACAACATCACTCCGTCAGGATTGAGATGGAGAATTTCTTCTGCCGTCGTTGAATAAGGAACAACCGTCACGTTACAGTTGCGTTTAGAAAGTTCACGTAGGATTGAGTGCTTGAGACCAAAGTCCACTAGAACCACGCTCAAACCAACTCCTGGAGCTGGATATGAAGTTTTAGTAGAAACCTGTTTGATATTGTCTGTCGGCAAGACTGTTGCTTGGAGCTGGTCCGTCACATGATCCATGCTGTCCCCAACATGGGTCAAGGTTGCACGCATGGTACCATGCTTACGGATAATCTTGGTAAGAGCGCGTGTATCAATTCCTGAAATACCTGGAATTTTCTTGGCTTTCAAAAATTCATCCAGCGTCATTTGATTTCGCCAGTTGCTAGCTCGACGCGCTTCTTCAAAAACAACGACTCCCTTACAAGTTGGAATGATGGATTCGTAATCATCACGGTTGATTCCATAATTTCCTACTAAAGGATAAGTAAAGGTCAAGATTTGTCCATTATAAGACTGGTCTGTAATGGATTCTTGGTAGCCAGTCATACCTGTATTAAAGACGATTTCGCCTGTTACATCAATATCTGCTCCGAAGGCCTTGCCTTCAAATACTGTGCCATCTTCTAATACTAGAAGTCTTTTTGTCATATTTTCACCTCTCGTGGACGCTCACTGGCGTCTTTTAACGTCTTGTGTTTTAGTTGGCGTTTCTACTCGCCAATACGGATTCTAAGATTGCCATTCGAACAAAGACACCATTGGTCATTTGTTGGACAATCCGTGATTTTGGTGCTTCAACCAAGTGGTCTGCGATTTCCACATCGCGATTGACTGGAGCTGGGTGCATAAGGATTGCTGTTTCTTTCAAACAATCGTAACGTTCTTGAGTCAAGCCATGTTGGGCATGGTAGTCCTCTTTTGAAAAGATAGCTCCACTATCATGACGTTCATGTTGCACACGGAGAAACATCATGACATCCACCTGATCAATGATTTCATCAATGGTTACAAACTGTCCATAGTCTGCAAACTCTTGACTTCTCCATTCCTCAGGTCCAGCAAAGTAAAGTTCAGCTCCCAAGCGTTTCAAAATCTGCATATTAGATTTGGCAACACGTGAGTGGTCCAAGTCACCTGCAATAGCAACCTTGAGTCCCTCAAAGTGACCAAATTCCTCATAAATGGTCATCAAATCCAGCAAACTCTGGCTAGGGTGTTGTCCCGAACCATCTCCACCATTGATAATGGAAGTCGTAATCGTTGGACTTGCAATTAACTCTCTGTAGTAGTCAACCTCAGGGTGGCGAATCACACAGACATCCACTCCTAAAGCAGACAGAGTCAAAATGGTATCATAAAGTGTCTCACCCTTATTGACTGAACTGGTCTTCACATCAAAGTCAAGTCGCTCCAATCCCAGTTTAATCTCTGCCACTTCAAAGGACTTATGCGTCCGTGTAGAATCCTCAAAGAAAAGATTGGAAACAATCGGATGGTCTTCATAAGGAAGCTGAGCTCCGTTTTTAAACTCAATCCCTCGTTTGATCAATTTCATCACTTGATCGACAGTGAGGTCTTCCATGGACACCACATGGTTCAATGCTTGTTGATTTTCTGACATGGCTACTCCTTTAGCTTTCTAAGCTTCTTCAGTAATCAGAACTCTGTCTTGGCCATCAAGTTCTGCCATCTCTACGATGATTTCTTCAGAACGACTAGTTGGGATATTTTTTCCAACGTAATCTGGACGGATTGGCAATTCTCTATGTCCACGATCGACTAGAACTGCTAAACTCACACGCGCAGGACGGCCATGACCTACAATATTATCAATAGCAGCACGGATAGTACGGCCTGTATAAAGCACATCGTCCACCAAGATAACTTCACGGCCTGTCACATCAACAGAGATCAAAGAAGTATCTTCTCCACTTTTAATATCATCACGGAAAGGTTTAGTATCCAATTCCACAACAGGAACTGAAAGATTTTCTAGTTGCTCCAAACGTTCTTGGATACGGTGGGCGATAAAGACACCACGAGTTTTAATACCAGCCAAGACGATTTTATTCAAATCTTTGTTGCGTTCGATAATCTCGTAAGTAATACGCGTAATTGCCCGTTTGACGGTCAATTCGTCTACAACTTCTTTTGTCTTCATGACAAACCTCCAAAAAGAAAAGTCTCCTTAAACAAGGAGACTTGAAATGTATAGCTAAGTAAGCCCTACTGCAAACAGTATAGACTTCACCCTTCTACTTTATCACGCTCCTTGCCTGCCTCACGGGACAGGTTTAAAGGAATATTTAGTTATCAAATACTATAGCACAAAACAGACCTAAAATCAAGCAAAAACTTTTGAACTCCCATCTTATAAATTGCTAAAATCATATAACTGTGGGTACTGGTCACACTCTGGATTTTTAGGATGACAGATAGCTCTTCCAAAATAAATCATAGCCTGATGGGCTGCTAACCACTGCTCCGGCGGCAAGATATCCATGACCCGCTTTTCCACCTCAAGTGGTGTCGCTGATTTTTTGACAATATCGTGGTGCTTACAAATACGCTCCACATGAGTGTCTACTGCAAAGGCTGGAATTCCAAAGCCCACACTCATGACAACATTGGCAGTCTTGCGACCAACACCTGCTAAACTCTCCAATTCCTCACGTATTTGAGGAACTTGACCATCAAAATCGTCTAGTAACTGTTGAGCACATTTTTTTAGGAATTTAGCCTTATTCCGATACAGTCCTAGACGAGAAATGTGTGAAGCAATCTCACCCTCTGTCGCAACAGACATGGCTTGTGGCGTTGGAAAGGCAGCAAAGAGACCTGGTGTGGCCTTATTTACCGCTGCATCCGTTGTCTGAGCTGACAACATGACCGCAACCAAGAGTTCAAAATGATTGGTAAAATCAAGACTGGGCTTGGCATCTGGAAACAGAGCAATGATTTCTTCTAGCACTTTTCGTGCTCGTTTTTTTGATAAAACCATTATTCGTCTCCATCAAATAGTCCTTGTAAGCCAGCAAAAGGACTGTTTTCTTCTTTCTTAACTGCCTGTTGGGCTTGGTATTCTTCCTCTGTCATGATTTGCCAGTCATTTCCTGACACAAAACCTTTACCAGCTTCTTCTTCAGCCGTCAAAACCTTAATAGGAATGTTTAGTAGGATATTGTCTGACACGCTCTCAGCAAGGTCAAGTTCTCCATTTTCGATAGGCAAGACCAAATCATCGTCTAAAACTTCCTGATCTAGTTGGTTAGTTGCTCCTTCCATGAAAACCTCCGTTACTGGATAAGATTCAGCCAACTCAACTGGCTGCATACTGCGACTTGAAGCAAGAACAATGATATAAGATAGTTGATAATCTAAGAAATACATACGGTCTTCGTATTGGACCTTCCCAACCGCAAGGATATCTTTTACATCTAAAATTTCTTGATTACGTGCACGCAGGTCTGCGGCTAGGTCTAACGTTTGTTCAAAATGCAAGCCTTCAGACTGCTTACGAATTTCTTGAATATTTAATTTCATACTTCCTCCATAAAGATTTACTCTCTTGATTATACCATGAAAAGCCTACAAATCAGCCCACCAAACTTTATAATTAAAATTCAATTTTTTAACATATTTACTATGACATTTTTGTTTTTTAGTGCTATACTATAGGCAAGAATACATCAGAGCAAGGAGGATGCTCATATGGAAGACAAAGAACTCATTACTAATGCAACCCAACTCCTATCCGAGTTAAATAAAAGTTTCCAAAGCTGCAAACAGGATACTGCAGATGATATTCGATTACAAGAGCTACTAAACACTACTATAAAAGAGCTCAAAAAAGCGGAAAAGTTGAACAACAGTATTTTAATAGACCTTGAGAAATTTTACCAACGTACCAGTCTTCTGATAGGCCTCGGTAGCCTAAAACTGAACGACCAAGCACGTACCGCTTGGCGCAACTATGACAAGTTCCATTACGAGCATGTCAAACACGTACTAACTCTATATGGACCTGTTTTCGGATTTTAGAGATTAGAATTGTCGGTTTTCTGTTGACAAAATATCCTGAAAGGTATAGGATAGAGGTACTAATACTCGGAGGTAAGGGAGACATGAACAACTAAGTCTATCAAATAAAGAACCTTTATTTAGTAGATCTTGTTTCTGTCTCTTTTTGTGTGCTCTTTTTGTACTAGATTTTCTAGTACTTTATCATCTATGAAAATCAAAAAACTAGAAAGCTATGCTCCTCTTGGGTTGGGTTAGGCAACTCCAAGCTAGTTTGACGAGTTTTTCAACGAGGATAATAGAGTTTTGACATAGACTTTGGCTCTACTAGGTAAAGTAGAGCTTTTTGTTATGCACTATTGACATTCTAGAAAGGGTAATCATATGATAAAAATCAATCACCTGACCATCACACAGAACAAAAATTTACGAGACCTTGTCTCAGATTTAAACATGACCATCCAAGACGGGGAAAAGGTAGCTATCATCGGCGAAGAAGGAAATGGTAAATCAACCTTGCTTAAAACTTTAATGGGGGAAGCATTGCCTGATTTTACTATCAAGGGCGACATCCAGTCTGATCTTCAATCACTGGCCTACATTCCTCAAAAACTCCCCGAGGACCTGAAAAAGAGAAGTCTACACGACTACTTCTTTTTAGATTCTATTGATTTAGACTACAGTATCCTTTATCGTTTGGCTGAGGAGTTGCACTTTGATAGCGACCGTTTCGCTAGCGATCAAGAGATTGGGAGCCTTTCGGGGGGCGAAGCTTTGAAAATTCAGCTTATCCATGAGTTTGCCAAACCCTTTGAGATTCTATTTTTAGATGAACCTTCAAATGACCTAGACATTGAGACGGTTGATTGGCTAAAAGGTCAGATTCGAAAGATTCGGCAAACTGTTATTTACATTTCCCATGATGAAGACTTTCTTTCTAAAACGGCTGATACTATTGTCCACTTGCGACTGGTCAAGCACCGTAAAGAAGCGGAAACACTAGTAGAGCATTTAGACTATGATAGCTATAGCGACCAGAGAAAGGCTAATTTTTCCAAACAAAGCAAGCAAGCTGCTAACGACCAAAGAGCCTACGATAAAACCATGGAAAAACATCGGCGAGTCAAGCAAAATGTAGAAACTGCGCTTCGAGCTACCAAAGACAGTACTGCCGGTCGCCTATTGGCTAAAAAGATGAAAACTGTCCTCTCACAAGAAAAACGCTACGAAAGGGCAGCTCAGGCCATGACCCAAAAGCCACTTGAAGAGGAAGAAATCAGACTTTTCTTCTCAGATATACAGCCATTACCTGCTTCTAAAGTCTTAATCCAACAGGAAAAAGAAAATTTGTCCATTGGAGACCGAGTTTTGGTGCAAGAACTACAATTAACTGTCCGTGCCCAAGAAAAAATCGGTATCATCGGCCCAAATGGTATGGGGAAATCAACTCTATTAGCAAAGTTACAGCAACTTCTTAATGATAAAAGAGAGATTTCTATTGGTTTTATGCCACAAGATTACCATAAAAAACTGCAATTGGATTTATCCCCAATCGTCTACCTCAGCAAAACTGGGGAAAAAGAGGAACTGCAGAAAATCCAATCTCACTTAGCAAGTCTCAATTTCAGTTATCCAGAAATGCAACATCAAATTCGCTCCTTATCTGGCGGGCAACAGGGAAAACTCCTGCTTTTGAATTTAGTCTTGCGCAAACCAAACTTTCTCCTGCTAGATGAACCCACACGAAACTTTTCTCCAACTTCTCAACCCCAAATCAGAAAACTCTTTGCCACCTATCCTGGTGGTCTCATCACTGTTTCGCATGACCGTCGTTTCTTAAAAGAGGTCTGTTCGACTATCTATCGCTTGACAGAACACGGTTTGGAGGTAGTTGATTTAGAAGATTTATAAATTTTCAACATAGCAAAAATCCAGAGACGACCTCTGGATTCTTTTTACATCTGTTTTAAACGTTCAATCCGTTCTGAGATAGGTGGGTGGGTATAAAAGAGTTTTTGGAACCCTCCACCTTTCTTAGGATCATTGATATAAAGTGCACTGCTGGCATCATCTACAGGACGACTCATCGGTTTACTATTATCCAACTTATGGAGAGCATTAATCATCCCTTGAGGATTGCGAGTCAACTCGACACTTGAAGCATCAGCTAGAAATTCCCTCTGACGAGAAATAGCTAGTTGTACCAAGGTTGCAGCGAGAGGTGCTAGCACAATAGCTAGGAGGGAAACCACTAGCATAATGATTTCTAAGCCATTTCCATCTCTGTCATCGTTACTTCGTCTGCGACCTGCGCCACCCCACCACATCATACGACCTGCCATACTAGAAAGCATGGTAATAGCACTAGCAAGGGCAACAGCAATAGTCGAAATACGGATATCGTAATTACGAATATGACTGACTTCATGTCCCATAACAGCTTCTAGTTCCTCGCGATTCATGATAGCTAGGAGACCTGACGTCGCAGCAACCGCCGCATTTTGAGGGTTAGAACCTGTCGCAAAGGCATTTAAGGCTGAATCATCAATGATGAAAACACGGGGCATAGGAATCTGAGCGACCATAGCCATATCTTCCACTACATGGTAGAGGTCTGGTGCCGTTTGTTCATCCACCTCACGCGCTCCATTCATGGACATGACAATCTCTGTCGATTGAAAAATCATGGACAAGGCATAGATAAAGCCGATAATCAGTGCGATAACCAAACCACCAATCCCAGACCGCATAAAGAGGTAACCAACAGCATAGCCAACAAGAGCTAAGAGTAGGAAAAATACCAGCAACAAAATCCAGGTTTTTCGTTTATTGCTTGCAATTTGATCAAACAACATCTTAGTCACCTAAACCGCTAAAATCAACTTTAGGAACTGCCTTTTCCTCTTCTGGTGTTTGAAGGAAATCTGCTGCTTTAAATCCAAACATTCCAGCGATAATATTGCTTGGGAAAGTTTCTAATTTTACATTGTAGTTGCTAACAACACTATTGTAGAGTTGACGAGAGTAAGAAATTTTATTTTCTGTGTTTGTCAACTCCTCTTGCAATTTAACAAAGTTGGCACTAGCTTTCAAATCTGGATAGCTTTCTGCAACTGCGAAGATACCTGAAACCTGACGAGTGAGTGCATCACTAGCTTTCATAGCTTCTGCTGGTGAAGTCGCTGCCGCCACTTGGTTACGCAGTTCTGCCACTTTTTCAAGGGTAGAACCTTCATATTTAGCATAACCTTTTACAGTCTCAATCAAGTTTGGCAAGAGGTCATTTCGACGTTTCAACTGAACATCAATCTGACTCCAAGCCTCCTTTGTTTGCATACGATTCTTAACCAAACCGTTATAGCTAACAATCACAAAAATAACAATAAGAGCGATAACTCCAAGAATAATCCAAGTCATTATATAAGTCCTTTCTACTTTTAGATTAGTACCAGTATATCAAATTTTTAATGATTGTGGTAAAATAAGATGATACTAAAGAAGGAAATAACTATGAAACCAGAAACATTTTACAACTTGCTTGCCGAGCAGAATCTTCCACTTTCGGACCAGCAAAAAGAACAATTTGAACGTTATTTTGAACTCTTGGTCGAGTGGAATGAGAAGATTAATTTGACAGCTATTACGGACAAGGAAGAAGTTTATCTCAAACATTTTTACGATTCGATTGCACCCATTCTTCAAGGTTTGATTCCCAATGAAACTATCAAACTTCTGGATATTGGAGCTGGGGCGGGATTTCCTAGTCTACCAATGAAAATCCTCTATCCTAAGCTTGATGTGACCATCATTGATTCACTCAACAAGCGCATCAACTTTCTCCAACTGTTGGCTCAAGAACTGGATTTGGACGGAGTTCATTTCTACCATGGGCGTGCGGAAGATTTTGCCCAAGACAAGAACTTCCGTGCTCAATATGATTTTGTAACAGCTCGTGCTGTAGCCCGCATGCAAGTCTTGTCTGAATTGACAATTCCTTACCTTAAAGTTGGCGGAAAACTATTGGCACTCAAGGCTAGCAATGCGCCTGAAGAATTATTAGAAGCTAAGAATGCCCTCAACCTCCTCTTCAGTAAAGTCGAAGACAATCTCAGCTACGCCCTAGCGAATGGAGATCCGCGTTATATCACAGTGGTGGAAAAGAAAAAAGAAACACCAAATAAATATCCAAGAAAGGCTGGTATGCCCAACAAACGCCCGCTTTAAATTTTTTAGTAAAAAATATTTACAAAGTTCGGAATTTCTGCTATACTATCACAAGCAAAGGTTTTTAATGTCATCCCGTGAGGTGACGAAGACGCAGAAATACTTGAAACTCTTTAAAGTCTAGATTTTAGAGAAGTCTTACTCTGAGGGCCTATTGCTGTAAAATAATGGGCTCTTTTTTGATGCCCAAAAGTGAGGTTTATATGAAACAAGAATCAACTGTTGATTTGTTACTAGACGTTGACCAACGTCCTTCGGCTGGAAAAGGAATTCTCCTTAGTTTCCAACACGTTTTCGCCATGTTTGGTGCGACCATCTTGGTACCATTGATTTTGGGAATGCCTGTATCTGTTGCCCTTTTTGCTTCAGGTGTTGGAACACTCATCTACATGATCGCAACTGGTTTTAGAGTTCCAGTTTATCTAGGATCATCATTCGCCTTTATCACAGCTATGTCGCTAGCTATGAAGGAGCTAGGAGGGGATGTATCAGCTGCACAAACAGGGGTTATCCTTACAGGTTTTATCTATGTTCTTGTCGCTGCTGGTGTTCGTTTTGCAGGTACAAAATGGATTGATAAACTCTTGCCACCAATCATCATCGGACCTATGATCATCGTTATCGGTCTTGGGCTTGCAAGTTCAGCTGTTACCAACGCTGGTCTTGTAGCTGATGGAAATTGGAAAAATGCTCTTGTAGCAGTTGTTACTTTCTTGATTGCTGCCTTTATCAATACAAAAGGAAAAGGCTTCCTACGAATCATTCCATTCCTCTTTGCCATTATCGGTGGTTACCTCTTCGCACTAACTCTTGGCTTGGTTGACTTTACACCAGTTCTTAAAGCTAACTGGTTTGAAATTCCTGGTTTCTACTTGCCATTTAGCACAGGTGGTGCCTTTAAAGAATACAATCTTTACTTTGGTCCAGAAACTATCGCTATCTTGCCAATCGCTATCGTAACAATTTCTGAACATATCGGGGACCATACTGTTTTGGGTCAAATCTGTGGCCGTCAATTCTTGAAAGAACCAGGTCTTCACCGTACTCTTCTTGGTGACGGTATCGCAACTTCTGTTTCTGCCTTCCTTGGTGGACCAGCAAATACAACTTACGGAGAAAATACAGGGGTTATCGGTATGACTCGTATCGCTTCTGTCTCAGTTATCCGTAACGCTGCCCTTATCGCGATTGCTCTTAGCTTCCTTGGTAAATTTACAGCCTTGATTTCTACAATCCCAAACGCTGTTCTTGGTGGTATGTCAATCCTTCTCTATGGGGTTATCGCCAGCAACGGTTTGAAAGTCTTGATCAAAGAACGTGTAGACTTCAGTCAAATGCGTAACCTAATCATCGCAAGTGCTATGTTGGTCCTTGGACTTGGAGGAGCTATCCTTAAACTTGGTCCAGTTACCCTTTCAGGTACTGCCCTATCAGCCATGACAGGAATCATCTTGAACTTAATCTTGCCATACGAAAATAAAGACTAAACGTCTTGACACAAAAAGTCCGCTCAGACAACTGAGTGGACTTTTCTAATTCTTAAGTCCCCCAAGCAACCAATAGATAGATCAGGCTAGAACCAAACATATCTGCTAAAGCATGCATGAAAAAGAATGGAAGGAGATTTTTAATTTTATATTTGTATAAGAAATAATAGAATAAGCCATAAACTACACCGATTACCAAAGCCCATACTAATCCTTGATAGGTGTGGAAGGAAATACGAATAATAGTAGAATAAAGCAAAACCAACCACTTGTGTTTTTCCTTCACTGAAGTCAACAAACCTAGAAAGAAAAACTCTTCATAAAATCCATTAAGCAAGGCATAGGCAATCACTATCGGGCTGAGAGCTAAGAACTTCCCTATTATTTGCGTGAAATCTATATAGGCAAAAAGGTCTGGATTAAAGTAGTTGTATTCACCAGTGAGAGTTGTAACCAAGTCTCCAAACAGTCCCACTAAAGCAAATATAAATGGAACCCAAAAGATAATGGACCAATTCCAGCGAATAGGAAGCTGTTTAAAATCATAATTTCGAATCAAAAGATAGAGTAAGGTCACAGTCAGCAATATAGTTTGCAGGATAAAATTACTAGAATAAGCCGCACCTTCGCTTGCAGCCTGTCTAACCGTCCCTACTGTACTTGATGCACCCGTTGGAAACGTATTTGCTAAAAATAGCTCGGTTGAACGAATTATAAACTGACCAAACATTATGATCGTAATAATCACAATGTCAAACCATCTCAAGTATTTTAGAGGTTTAGATGGATGTATTTTTTTAAAAATATTCATATTTTCTCCAGGTATTCTATACTTATATAAATATTTTAAGAAAAAAAGCTTAAACTTTTATAAAATTTCATTAATTCATTTAGATTCAAAAGCTTTTATTAGTAAAAATAACCCCTCTTTAAGAGTGGTTATCATCTACTTTCATTTTTTGTTTATTTCTCTAACAATAAATCTTTCAAAGAAATCAGAGTTACTGCAATTAAAATCATTGCCATGCCAAGAAAATCAATGGGATAAAATTGTTCATTCATAATTAGGAAGGCAAAGAAAACCGCAGAGATTGGCTCAATTGAAGCCAACAAACTTGACTTAACCGGTCCTATCAGACTGGTTCCCTTTAAGAAGGCTGTATAGGCAAAGACAGTCCCGATAAGGATAATACCCGCAAATGCAAGAAGAAAATCAAGACTAGTTGGGATAGCAATCTGTAGAACTCCTGTAAAAGGAAGGGCGACAAAACCTGCTATGACCATTCCCACACCAATGACCAAACTACTCCCCCACTTCTTAATCAAGGCTATGGGCAAAATGATATAAAGTGCGTAAGTCAGAGCAGAAAAGAGACCCCAGAACAGACCTGCAGGTGTCATAGATAACTGGTCCAACTGCCCATGAGTGGCGATCAGGAAGGTTCCTCCAATGGCTAATATGATAGAAACAATCTCTGCCAGAGTCGGCGCCACCTTATCCTTGATACAGCTATAAATCAAAATCCCGACAGGACAAACATACTGAAGCACTGTCGCGGTACCTGCATTGGTCTCCTGAATAGCAGTTAGATAGGCAAATTGATTGAGGAAGAGGCCAATCAGAGCAAAAATGAGAAGAGACAGCAAACTTTTTCTATCCTTTAAAAAGGCCAGCATTCTATCCTTTGCAGTAGCATAAGCCAAGACCATGAGAATCCCACCAGCGATTAAAAGTCGTAAGTTAGTTAAAACCAGAGACGAAATTCCATGTGCCATCAGGTATTGGCCACTCGTTCCTGACAAGCCCCAAGCAATACCAGCCACAACTGTTAATAGAGTCCCTTTTAAACCGTTTGACATGTCTCTCCTTACTCTTCTTTGCGAATCAAGTCCATCACTTGATTGCGGTCTACAATCCACTGAGCTCTCTCATCCTTTTCATAGGTACGGTTGGATAGGAAAATAGCCGCTTCTTTCTTCTGACGATTCCACATGATAAAGGTACCCGTATAGCCCGTATGGTCTAGCCAATCTCCTTCTAAATTCCATGCTAAAGAACGTTCCTTGTCATCCAAAGGTGAAAAATTTTGACTCAAGTCTCTTGCAAAATCATCTGCTAAATAGTGTTCTAAAAAGATTTGTAAATCCTTTACAGTCGAAAATAAACCAGCACTACCTGCATGTCTGCCCAGGAGACGAGCTTTGGGATCATGTACCATACCAGCCTCTACACCTCTGACTGTGGGAACAGCAAGCTCAACCGGCCCAAACTGGGTTTCATTCATTCCCCAAGGATTAAAAACTTGCTCCTGTAAAATCAAATCCAAGTCTTGATTAAAGATTCTTTCCAAAACAAAGCCCAAAAGCAAAAAATGGACATCTGAATAAAGAAAGGCTGGCTGATTTCGTCTGTTGAGATGAAACATCGCTTCCTTTAATTCTGAGGCTATTAAAAGATCACGATTGGGAATAAACGGATCAAGGTCTGTAGCGTGAGTTAAGAGCTGACGAATAGTAATATCTGGATAAGCACTTTCAGGTAAAAAATCGGTTACTGGTCTGTCAATATCTAATTGACCTCTTTCCCACAAAAAGGTACAAACTGTGCCAACCCCAACAACCTTGCTGACACTGGCTAGGTCATAAACTAGACCTGCCTCAGTCTCCAAGCCATGCTCTGGGTCACTCTGGCCTAAATAGAACTCCGTCCATTGATTGTCCTTAAAATATGCAAAAGAGGCTCCGGGATAAATCCCTGCCTCGATTTGTTCTTCTATTTTTTTAATAATCTTGGTCCACTTCATACTTCTTCAAACCACAATTCAACATTATTTCGATCTTTACCAAGGAAGAATTTTTCAGACTTAGGAATAAAATATTCGGTAGACTCAAATTTCTTGCGAAGACTTGCTATATCAAGTTCATTGACCAAGAACTTAAGCATAGATAAGTCCCAAGTAACCGTATTGTCTACAGTCAAATCCTGCCCCTGTGCTGGGATAAAATCAAGTGATGTCCCAATTTCAGATAGTTCCAAGAAACTTTCGACATCAGTTGGGAGGTGTAATTCCATAGAAATCTCAAATTTACTTAAAGAAATTAATTCCAAGTCTGTTTGAAATTCAGGCTTTTCTTCTACTTCTCCTAGACTTTCTCTATCATCTTCCGCATGAATCAAAACCAAATCATCTTCTGGAGAGTAAATTTCAAAAGCGTAGCCATTCTGCCCCTTATATAATTTATGAATCGAATCTGTTTTAGATAAGAGTCCTTCAATTTCTAAGGGATTTTCCACCTTGACAATTAATCTAGCTAATTTTTTTCTTCCCTCCACCTTACGAGTACGCATACTTGGAGCTTCTTCTAAAACCAGCTTTTCTAGACCTGTTTGATCACCTAGTGACAGAAAGGCTGACTCTTCTAACAAGGCCTTCATACCAAGGGTCTCTATATAAAATATTTCATTTAATTTTCTATTATTAACTTTTAAAGTAGGAATAATCCGTACAATCTGATTTACATTCATAAACTCCTCCAACTCTTTTATTTTAAAGGATTTTAGAATTTTTTACAAGATATTATGCTCAAATTTACCTATTTTTCGTAAAAATTTCACCTAAAAAACCGAGGATTTCCTCGGTTTCAATTTCTTATAGGTAAAGGAATTTGAAGATAGCTACTGCCGCAATTGCTGCTGCGATAGGTGCTACTACTGGTACCCAAGAATACCACCATTTTGAATCACCTTTGTGCTCACCAAGAACTGATTTTGGAAGGAAAGCATGAAGGAGACGTGGTCCCAAGTCACGGGCTGGGTTCAAGGCAGGCCCTGTAGGTCCACCAAGTGATGTTACCAAGGCCATAACAAGGAATCCAAGTGCCAAGTGAGCAATTCCAAGACCAGATGTCATAAATGGAGCTACTTGTTCTTTAGCTTGGTCAAGCGCTGCTGTTACTTGTTCTTGAGGAATGGTTTGACCTTGAGTAGTTGCTTGTGTAACTTGAGCATTAATAGCTGCTTGTGCTTTTGATACTAGTTCAGCACCAAAGAAGTTTTTAGTTAATCCAAGAGCTGCAAAGAACAGAACAAATGAACCGATAAACTCGTTTACAAAACCGTTAACAGTTGCTGCAAAGCGTGATTCTTTTGTACCTTGATCCAAACTTGAAATTGTTGAGAAAGTACCCAAAATGTTGTTAGGATTTTCAGTTTTCAAGTAATATGGACGATGTGTTGCAACAACTAATGCTTGTCCGAAGATTGCTCCCAACACTTGCATAATGATGTAAGGTGCAACTTGAGCCCATGGGAAAAGACCGCTAACTGCAAGACCTAGAGTGAAGGCTGGGTTGATGTGGTTACCAGATACATTACCAAACATCAAGGCTGGGATCATAACCCCCATACCGTAACCAACAGCGATAACGAGCCAGCCACTTTGGTGACCTTTCGTACCTTTAAGTTCAACGTTGGCAACTGCACCATTTCCAAGAATGATCAAAAGAGCAGTAGCCAAAAATTCAGTGGCATATTTAATTGCCCATGTGAAATCCATTTGATAGATTCTCCTTAAAATTTTTTAGACAATCCTTATTCTATCAATTTTTATATCTTTTAGCAACAGGTTTTCTAAAAGATTAACTGGGAAAACGCTTTAATTCAGGAAATTTAAAAAGACTTAACAAATAAAGCTTGTTAAGTCTTCATATTCTATTATTGACGTTGTCCGAAATCTGCAATCATCTGCTCCATTTCTTGTCGACTCGGAGTTGTCAGCATATAAAGGTAATCTCCTTGAAGTTCCGCGAAGGCCGCTGGCATGATTTTTTTAACCTTGAACTGCTGACTATATTTGGCAAGCAAGTCCTCCTCAGAATAGACATAGTGAGCATTTGCACGACGTGATGTAGCCAAACAATACTGAGGTTCAAATTCTGACGCTGGGAACTCTTCTCCTGCGACTATAGCCGCATAGCCACGATAGAGGTCCAAGGAATGGGCAAAATTATAAACATCAATGGTAAAACCACCTGCAGGGCGGTTATTGTACTCGATGGCAATATAATCATCCTCCTCACGGAAGAACTCAATATGGAAGAAACGTTCTTTCATACCAAATTCCTTAACAATCGCTTCACCATACTTGCGAAGTTTGGTCTCCATATCCTTGAGAACGTAATAAGAATTGTCCATCTTGTAAATCATGAGATCAAGCGGTGTATAGGCGTAGTCAAAAGTTGTTGAAAAGACAATCTTACCATCCTTGTCTACGAGCCCGTCAAAGGTACAGATTTCGCTGGAAGTGACAAATTTTTCAAAGAAATAAACGGTCGAATGGTCCCATTCTTGCTTGAAGTGATTGATATCGTCCTCTGTCTCAAGCTTAAAGGTGGCGGCCGCTCCCACTCCGTTATCAGGTTTGGCAATCATTGGTAGACCGATTTCTTTCACAGCTTGATTAACATCAGCTTCCGTCTTGATAACTGCTCCAGGTACCACAGGGACACCTGCTTTTTTGAAGAGTTTCTTCATTTCAGACTTAAATTTCGTCTTTTTGAGATCCTCTGGTTTGGCACCAAAGACATTGAATTGTTCTCTGAGTGTTGCATCCAGCTCAAGCCAATATTCATTATGAGACTCGATGCGGTCAATTGGCCCATGTTTATAAAAGAGAAAAGCAACTGCACGCTTGACTTCATCTACATTTTCAAGATTATCTACACGGAAATACTCGGTTAAGCTATTGCGCAAGTGCTCATCCAGTTGCTCGTAAGGCTCTTGACCAATTCCCAAGACTGTGATGCCTTTATTAGCTAGTTCAATGGTAAACTGTTGAAAATTTTGGGGATAGTAGGGAGAAATAACAAGGTAATTCATAGGTAACTCCTTTTATAAATAGAGATTGCCGAGGAAATAAGGCATTTGTTTGCGCCACCATTCCCAGTCGTGGGCGACATCATGTCCCCATTCAGCAAACCAGGCTGGAATTTGTTTCTGGTCAAAGGCTTCTTTAAGCTTGTAGAAGGATGGCAAGCCATCTTGTTCCCAGGCACCGAGACCCGTACAAAGCACAATCTCTGCCTGACGATAACGGTCAATAAACCAGCCGTCGTTCTGGTTCCAGATATAATCTACTGGAGAATTTTGGTAAATAGCATCGTCATTGTAGTAATCGCCGACAAAGAAACGTGCATCGTAAACTCCACTAAGAGCAATTACTTTGGTAAAGACATCTGGATGTTGGAGGAAGAAATTGACAGCATGATAGGCGCCCATCGAGCAACCCGTCGTCATCATGCCATCAAACCAACCTGTCTTGTGCTTGATAAAAGGAATGGCCTCCTCAATCACATAGCGTTCGTAGGCACGGTGCATCTCTGCTTGATCGTGACCATTTTTCCAAGTGGCCAACCAGCTCTCACTGTCTACACTAGATAGGGTAAAGAACTGGACACGGCCTTCCTCGATAAAGGAAGCACAGGCATCAATCATGCCAAAATCATAGTATTCGTTGTGACTACCACCTGATGAAGCAAAGACCACAACTGGAATCCCAGCATGTCCATAACGGTTGAGGTACATTTCACGGTTGAGGTGACTACTCCAGTGGCTAAGGTCTTCAATATGCATTTGCTTTCTCCTTTTCTAGCTTACCATTTCTCTGCAAAAAATCTCAGACAGTCTGGTAAATTATCCGACCAAGGGATTTCACTATGAATAGCACCAGACTGAACTTTCAAGACAAGATTATCCAGATGAACTCCCCCAGCAATCAAATCATGGTAATAGCGAAGCGACGAGTCGATATAGGCTTGTTTGATATTGCCAGCCATCAGGGTCTTGTCTGTGTCATCTGCTTCTTCTGTTCCTACATAGATGAAGATGCGCTGGTCAGGCGACAGTTTTTGGCGCTCGATATAACGGTTAAATGCTTCTTGGTGGAGCCAGTTTGCAGATGAAAAGACGCCTAGGCAACCAATTTGGTCTTGGTATTCCAAACCGATAAATTGGGTAATATTGCCTCCTAGTGAGGAACCAATCATAGCCGTATGCTGGCGGTCAGCTTTGGTACGGTAAGTCTCATCGATAAAAGGTTTGACCACATCCATGACAAACTCGGCATACTCCACACCTTTACCACCAAACTGCTGCCCCGGAATAG
This sequence comes from Streptococcus mitis, assembly GCF_005144795.1. Taxonomy (GTDB): domain Bacteria; phylum Bacillota; class Bacilli; order Lactobacillales; family Streptococcaceae; genus Streptococcus; species Streptococcus mitis_BB. The sequence goes on from NZ_SWFJ01000004.1 coordinate 96,230, forward strand.
GAGATTCTTGGAACTTCCAAGCCGCATACTCATTCATCCGCCCCATACCATCATTATCAATAGCAACGACAATCATGCGACTGATATCAGGATTACGCTTGATGGCTGGGATAATCTTCCACGAGTGACCAATGAAAGATTCTTTACTATAAAAGACATTTTGCCCATCATGAAAGTAAACAACAGGATAAGAACGATCAGTGTCTTTCTCATAATCTTTAGGAAGAAGAACACGTACACGGCGCTCCTTACCAGTGTAAGGAACCTTGAGTTTGTGTTCTTTCATTTTTAAATAAAAGTAGGATTGATTCATTGTCAGAAAACTCTCTATATTCAAAATTTTATCTCATTATATCACAATTATAGAAAAAAAGTTAGCTTTGCTTCCATTTTTGGATTAAAAACTAACTTTTTCATTTATTTTTCTAAATTCTTTTGGATTTTCTGAATTAGAGCAGATTATCAATCAAGTCATCTACTTCATCTTTTTCAACTTGAGGTGTAATTTCAGTAATCATGATTCCAGCTACTGCTCGCTCAACTAAGCCCTTAACATCCATACGTTTTTCATACTGCTCTGCATTTTTAATCTTAGGATTGGTCTTAGGACGATCAGGTGCAAAAATCGTACAGCAGTCTTCAAAAGGCTGAATAGAAATATCAAAGGTATCGATTGCCTGAGCGATGTCAATGATTTCCAACTTATCCATAGTAACCACAGGACGAATGATTGGAGTGCTGGTCACAGCATTGATAGTCTGCATGCTTTCCAAGGTCTGGCTAGCTACTTGACCAAGACTTTCCCCATTGATGATAACCAAACCATTTCGTACCTCACGGATACGATCAGTAATTCTCATCATAAAACGGCGTGTCAAGGTCATGAGGTAGGCTTCTGGTGCTTTAGCCTTGATTTCCTCTTGAATCTCTGTGAAAGGCACTTCGATAAACTGGATATTGCCCCCAAACTTGGTCAATTTACGGGTTAAATCTTGGGCTTTTTTAAGAGCCCCTGGACTAGTATATGGTGGGCTGGCAAAGTGAACCGCCTCAATATCTACCCCTCGTTTAAGAGCTAGATAACCTGCCACAGGTGAATCAATTCCTCCTGACAACATGAGCATGCCTTTACCAGAACTTCCCACAGGTAATCCTCCTGCTCCACGAAAGGTTTCATAGGAAATATAAGCCGCTTCCTCACGAATCTCAACCTGAAGATTAATATCTGGATTTTTCATCTGAGCTTTCACGTTTGGAATAGCCTTGAAAACAGCACTACCAAGAGTTTGATTGAGTTCACGACTATCAAGTTCAAAGGTGTGGTCGCTACGCTTACCAGTGATTTTAAAGGTCATCCCTTCCTTGTAGGTTTCTTTCATAATCTCTTGGACAGCAGACTTAAGAACTTCCACAGACTTTTCGACTTTATAAACGGGAGAGAAGTTTTGAATTCCAAATACTTTTTTGAGGGATTCTGCTACTGCGGTGTAATCAGCTCCATTGAGGTAAGCGTGGGCACGATCGCGATCTGCGGTTACCTTAACTTGGGGATAGATAGACAAAACGTCTGAAATATTATTACGAAGTTTATTGATGAAACGCATACGATTTTTGTGTTTAGTTGACAATTCTCCGTAGCGAATCATAATTTCTGAATACTGCATAAATGCTCCTATCTTACTTTTCTAGTTTGATTATAAATTAATTTTAGCTTGGTCAAAAACTGCTCGACCTGACTCATATCATTTTCAAGGTCTAGGCTAAGACGCACAGCTGACTGGGCCTTATCCTTGTCCACTCCCATGGCAATTAAGGTGCCTGCAGGTTTTCCTGCCTTGGATGAACAAGCAGAGGTCGTTGAGATAAAAATATCATAGTCTTCAAAGGCGTGGACGATGACTTCACCACGAACACCCTTAATTCCAAAAGTCAGGATATGAGGGGTAAATTCTTCCTCATCTGAAAAGACAAAAATATCTGGATAGTCCAGAAGTGCTTGGCGAATCACTGCCTTCATCTGTCCTGTCTTACTAGTAAAGATATCTAGCTTTTCCATAGATAAACGGAGAGCCTTGGCTGTCGTTGCAATTCCTGCGACATTTTCAGTTGTCGAACGATAATCACGCTCTTGGCCACCACCTGTTAAAAGAGGAGTAATCTTCTTGCCAGACTTGATATAGACAAAACCAACGCCACGAACTCCGTGGAACTTGTGACTAGAGAAGGTCGCGAAATCCACTCGTTCTGTCAGATACTTTTCAGTTGGAATCTTAGCAAGTGCCTGAACCGCATCAACATGGAAGGAAATAGTCGGCTTGTCTGCTAACAGTTCTGAAATAGCCTCAATTGGCTGAACAGAACCGATTTCATTGTTCACAGCCATGACGGAAACGAGGGTCGTATCAGGTCTTATCAAATCTGCTAGTGCCTCAACATCCACAAATCCTTTGTTATCAACTGGAGCAAAATCTACTTCAAATCCTTGAGATTTCAACCAGAGGGCTGACTCTTTGACTGCCGGATGTTCAATGGCTGATACAATAATGTGCTTTCCAAACCGGGATTTTTCAAAGGCCACACCCTTGATGACCCAGTTATCCCCTTCTGTTCCACCAGAAGTAAAGAAGATTTCCTCACTTTTCTTACCGATTAAATCTGCAATCTGTTGGCGGGAAGCATCTAATATTCGTGTTGCTTGGTCTCCCAAACGATGGAGACTAGATGGGTTTCCTAAAATTTTTGAAGCCACCTGCATATAGGTTTCAAGAGCTTCAGGATAAGGCTTGGTCGTCGCCGAATTATCAAAGTAAATCATGTTTTCTCACACTTTCTAAAATCACTCCTTCTATTGTATCATGAAACGGAGCTTGCGACAAGAAAGGGCAATTCCTCTTTTTTTAAGATTTTTTTAAAGAAATGCGGTATAATAAACTTTAATTAAAGGAGAGAATGTATGTCTAATTATCGTAGAACTTCAAAACCAAAAACAGAACACATCAAAAAAGGCTTCACAGTCTTTCAAAAAACCGTTGCTACTATCGGTAGTATCCTTGGCTTAATTACCGCAAGTATCACTATCATGAACGCCTTGGATAATAACAAAAATACTAAAAAAGAACCTACGACAAGCCAGACGACAACAATTGTCAAAGAAATTCAAAAGGAATCCCCTCAGGAAAATACTAGTCCCAATAAAGAAAATAACACTTCTCAAGAAAAAACACAGCAAGAGGAAACACCAAAAGCTAGCGTCAAGGAAGAGAAAAAAGAAGAGCAGAAAACAGCAACTCAAGACTCTACTACATCTGCCACAAGTAAACCTACTACTGAAAATGAAAAACAGTCCAATACCCCAACTTCGGAAAATAAAACTAATCAATAATCACTAAAATAGCCTCCTTCCAAACTTGGAAAGAAGCTATTTTTTTATTGTTGTAAAACTTTTCTTGGTTTGGTACCTTCAGCTGGACCAATGACACCTGACATCTCAAGCTCTTCCATGAGACGGGTCGCACGGTTAAATCCAACTGACAAACGACGCTGAATCATAGATGCGCTGGCTTTCTGCGTTTCGATTACCAAAGCCTTGGCTTCTTCAAAGAGCGGATCTCCACCAGAATCACCATCTGAAAATTCTCCTTCATTCTCAGAAACCTCACCCGGATCAAAGCTCTCATCGTAGTCCGCATCTGCCTGAGCCTTGATGAAGTTTACGATGCGTTCGACATCGTCATCCGATATAAAGGATCCTTGGAGACGAACTGGGTGGTTTTCATCAATCGGTTTAAAGAGCATGTCACCTCGACCAAGCAGTTTTTCTGCTCCATTTTCATCCAAGATGGTGCGCGAGTCTGTACCTGATGATACCGCAAAAGCCACTCGAGATGGGACATTGGCCTTGATCAGACCAGAGATGACATCAACGGATGGACGTTGGGTTGCAAGAATCATGTGGATACCGGCAGCACGCGCCTTCTGCCCAAGACGAATGATGGCATCTTCCACTTCCTTGCTGGCAACCATCATGAGGTCAGCCAACTCATCCACAATCACGACAATGAGCGGTAACGGAACCTGCTTGTACTCAGACTGGGCATTGAACTCTTCTACCTTTGCATTAAAGCCTGCAATATTCCGAACTCCCACCTTGGCAAAGAGTTCATAACGATTTTCCATTTCATCCACGACCTTTTGCAAAGCCTTGCTGGCCTTACGTGGATTGGTCACGACTGGAATCAAGAGGTGGGGAATATCATTGTAAACAGACAACTCAACCATCTTGGGATCGACCATCATAAATTTAACTTGATCGGGTCTCGCCTTCATGAGGATGCTAGCGATAATGCCATTAACAGCTACTGACTTCCCTGAGCCTGTTGAACCTGCGACTAGCAAGTGGGGCATTTTAGAAAGGTCAAAAGCTCTTGCGGTTCCATTAACAGCCTTCCCTAAAGGAATTTCCAAGAGATTTTCTGCTTTCGTTTGAGATTGTTCCCATAGTTCACGGAAAGAAACTGTCGCAATCTCAGAGTTAGGTACTTCAATCCCCACTAAAGATTTCCCTGGGATAGGTGCTTCGATTCGGACATCCTTAGCCGCCAAGGCTAGAGCGAGGTCATCTGCGAGATTGGAAATGCGGTTAACCCTTACACCAACGGCCGGCTTGACTTCATACTTGGTCACTGATGGTCCAATTTCAGCCCGTTCAACTGTTACCTTGATACCAAAACTAGCAAAAGTTTCTTCTAGGATTTTGATATTTTCTCGGACAATTTTCTTCTCTTTAGACTGGTCTTTTGGTTTATCAGGGGCAAAAAGTTGTAAGCTTGGAAGTTTGTATTCAAGGGCCTCCTTGGCTGAAAAATCGACCTGAACATCTTCATCATCCAAGGTTTCTTCTTGTTCAGGAAATTCAAGTTCAGCTTGAGGCAAGATGATCTCTGGTTCTACCCACTCTTCTTCTGGAACCGGTGGAACATCAAGCACAACATCTTCTGTCAGAATTTCACCTGTTTCCATATCAACAGGAGGAAGATTGAGCAAAGCTTTCTCAGCTGCTTCTTTTTCTAATCTAGCCTCTTCCTCAGCCTTTTGACGAGCTTTTTCTTCTTGTTTGACAAAGCGTTCCTCTTTTCGACGCTCATGCCCTTCCCGCCATTTGGCAAAGCCTCTACTGAAAAATTCAGCAATATCGTAAACAGACCAAGGACTAACTAGGAGAGCACCCACTAAAATCAAGATAGCACCAATAAAGTAAGTACCGATATTTGAAAAGAGAAAGGCTGTTGGCACATAGAGGGCAACACCAATCAAGCCTCCTCCAGCAAAACTGGTCGTTCGAAAACCAGTCAAATCAGTCACAACCTGAGCCATGGTTCCTTTTAGAACTGACTTGTCCAAGCCATATTTCCAAACCAAGTAGGCCTCAAAAATCAGGAGCAAGCCTGCAAATATAGTGAAAAAGCCAGATAGAAGACCTTCCTGTTTTCGGATCCACTTGAAAAAGAAGAGATAGATTAAGAGGCCAAATATAGCTAGATAAGCTAGGCTACCCACCAGCAAGCGAATTAAATTGTAAAGAGTGATACCTGCAGACCCTAATTTGAAGGCTGCAAAAATCAATAAAAGCGCTATTCCCAACGAAATCAACATTCGTTGAATCGCTTCTTTTCTTTCGAGTTCTGCTTTAGACGGTCTCCGTCTCGTTTTACTTGTATTCTTGTTTGCCATTCTTCTATTATACCATATTTGACAGACATTTCGGAAAGAGAAAAAGACTGCACTAAACGGTACAATCTTTTCATTTTTCTATTTTTTATGCTTGGGGTTTGCGTAGGTAACCATAAACCACACCACTTACAATTGCTCCTACTAAGACAGAAACGAGGTAAAGAAGAGCATTTGAAGTAAGGGCGATGACGAAGATTCCTCCGTGTGGTGCCATGAGTTTGATACCAGTAAGACCAACGAGGCCACCTGCTACTGCTGAACCAAGGATGAAGCTTGGGATAGCACGAGCTGGGTCAGCGGCACCAAATGGAATCGCTCCCTCAGTGATAAATGACAAGCCCATGATAATGTTGGTCAAACCAGAGTTGCGTTCTTCCTTAGTAAATTTGTCTTTAAAGAGAAGAGTTGCTACAAAAATAGCAAGTGGTGGAACCATTCCTCCAGCCATAACTGCTGCCATGGCTACAGAACCACCTGAAGAAACAGTCGCTGCAAGCGTACCTGTACCAAAGACATAGGCCGCTTTGTTAACTGGTCCACCCATGTCAACAGCCATCATTCCACCAAGAACGATACCAAGAAGGACAGCTGAACCTCCTCCAAGACCGCCAAGGAAATCATTCATAGCAGTGTTGATTGCTGCCATCGGGATGTTAACAGCTAGCATGACAAATCCAGTCAAGATTGTTCCAAGAAGTGGCAAGAGAAGGATTGATTTAGCACCTTCAAGTGAACGAGGAACTTTGACGTATTTCTTGATAGCAAGAACCAAGGCACCTGCGATAAACCCACCCACAAGAGCACCTAGGAAACCAGATGAGACACCTGCAAGAGTTGAAGTTGCTTCACCACCTGCTGCATAAGGGATTTTACCAAAGGCAAAACCTTCTTTGGCAATGGCACCAGCCACGAAACCTGCTACCAAACCTGGTTTTTCAGCGATAGAGTAGGCAACATAACCTGCAAAGACTGGAAGCATCAAACCAAAGGCAGCTCCACCAATTTTCATGAACATAGAAGCTAGCTCATGGTAAGAACCAAGATTGCCAAGATTTTCATTCGGCACACCTAAAGCACCGTCAATCAAGAAGGCAAGAGCAATCATGATACCACCACCGATAACGAATGGCAACATTTGAGATACACCACTCATCAAGTGTTTGTAGAAGGCACCACCAAGGCTTTGTTTTTCATTGCTTGCGGTTGCAGCTTTTGCTCCATTAGCAGCACGATAAACTTCTGCATCTCCTGATAGAGCCAAGTTAATCAATTCTTCTGTCTTACGGATACCGTCAGCTACTGGACGATTGATCAATGATTTCCCATCGAAACGATCCATTTCAACGGCCTTGTCTGCTGCGATGATAACAGCTTTAGCCTTGCGGATATCTTCTGCAGTTAGTTGATTTCCAACACCGCTAGCACCATTAGTTTCAACCTTGATCCCAACACCCATTTCAGCAGCTACTTTTTGAAGGGCTTCTTGGGCCATGTAAGTGTGGGCAATACCTGTCGTACAAGCTGTAACAGCTACGATAAAGTCATCAGAGTCGTTGGCAGGCGCTTGAACAGGTTCCTCAGTTTTTTCTGAAGCTTGGTCAAAAAGCTCAATGACTTGATCAGCTGATGTTGCTTGACGGAGTCTGTCAGCAAAACCGTCTTTCATCAAGTATTGAGACAATTCTGCCAAGGCTGCTAAGTGAGTATCATTGGCACCTTCTGGAGCTGCAATCATAAAGAAGAGGTCAGTTGCTTGCCCATCCAAGCTCTCATAATCAACACCCTTATTTGACTTAGCAAAGAGAACTGTCGCTTCTTTAACAGCAGCGTTTTTGCTGTGAGGCATAGCGATTCCGTCTCCTAAACCAGTAGAAGTCAAAGCTTCACGCGCCAAAATACCTTCTTTAAATGTTTCAAAATCTGTCACATAACCGTGATCTACCAAGCTTTTAATCATCTCTTCGATGACAGCAGTTTTTTCAGTTGCTTGTAAATCTAGCAACATGACATCTTTTCTCAATAGGTCTTGAATTTTCATCTTTTTTCTACCTCAACTTTTTCATATGTTTCTTTAATAAATTCCGCCGTTGCCAAGTCATCCGAGAAGGTCGTTGCCGTTCCACAAGCTACCCCCCATTTGAATGCTTCTACTGCATCTTTTGATTTGACAAATTCACCTGTAAATCCAGCGACCATAGAGTCACCAGCACCAACTGAATTTTTGACTGTTCCCTTGATTGGTTTAGCAAAGTAAGCTCCCTCAGATGTTACCAGAAGGGCACCGTCGCCAGCCATAGAGATAATGACGTTTTGAGCACCTTTAGCCAGTAACTCACGAGCGTATTTCTCAATTTCATCTAAACTTTCGAGTTTAACCCCAAAAATCGCTCCAAGTTCATGATTGTTTGGTTTGACCAAAAGCGGCTGATAATCCAAACTATCAATCAAGGTCTGACCTTCAAAGTCACAAACCACTTGCGCACCATTCTGACGTGTCAAGGCAATTAAATCCTTGTAGATAACATTGCCTAGATTTTTAGCACTTGAACCCGCAAAGACAACTGTATCTTCTGCTGTCAAACTAGACAAAATAGCTTTCAACTCTTTAAGCTGAGCTAGTTCAACAGTTGGACCCGTTCCGTTAATTTCTGTTTCTTGGTCCGCTTTGATTTTAACATTGATACGAGTATCCTCTGCTACTTGGACAAAACGTGTCTCGATTGCTTCATCAGCCAAAGTATCTGTGATAAATTTACCAGTAAAACCTCCGATAAATCCAGTCGCTGTATTTGGAATATCCAAGCGTTTCAAGACACGACTGACATTGATTCCTTTCCCTCCAGCAAACTTATCATCACTATCCATTCGATTGACACTACCGACTTGGACTTGGTCCAAACGAACGATATAGTCAATGGATGGATTGAGTGTGACTGTATAAATCATACTTCTATTACCTCCGTTTTCTCCTTAATAGCCTGCAAGAGCTCATGCCCTTGACTTGTGATAACAATAGCTCGTTTGAGTGGTGCTACCTTGGCAAAGCAAGTTTGTCCAATTTTTGACGAATCAACCAAGACATAGGTCTGTTTGGCATTCTCTAAAATAGCGCGCTTCACAGCACCCTCTTCCATATCAGGAGTTGTATAATAGCCATCGTCCACACCATTCATCCCGATAAAGGCACGATCAAAGTGCAATTGGTTAATCTGGTTAAGAGCAACGCCCCCGATGCTAGCATCTGTTGCCATCTTGACACTTCCTCCAACCATGACAGTTGGAATCTGCTTTTCAACCAACTGTGCGGCATGGTGAATCGAGTTGGTCACGACTGTAACATTCTTATTGACCAATTCATGAATCAAAAAAGCAGTTGTTGTTCCAGCATCGATAAAGATGACATCTTGTTCCTTGATGAGAGAGGCTGCTTTCTGAGCCAGCAACTTCTTCTCTTGAAGGTTTTTGACAGATTTTTCTTGAATGGTTTCTTCTTCCTGCAAAGAGTGAGGCAATTCTGCTCCACCATGTACGCGACGAAGCTTGTTTTCCGCTTCCAACTCATCCAAATCTCTTCGAACCGTTGATTCTGAGGTCTCTAGCAAACTAACTAATTTTTCTAGAGAAACTACATGATGTTGATTTAACTCCTCTAAAATCAGTTGCTTCCGCTCTGTTTTTAACACCGAATCACCTCCTGTTATCGTTTACACTATTCATTCTATCACACTTTATTTAAAAGTCAAGCATTTTTTATCATTTTCTTTCAAAATCTATCATTTTCCTTATTTCTAGAATTTTTATTGCAAGATAAGGGCCTTTATGGTAGACTATTTGAGTAAGTATTGGAAGATTACTCAAGAGGCTTAAGAGGCCGTGTTGGAAACGCGGTAGGCGTGTAACAGCGTGCGTGGGTTCGAATCCCATGTCTTCCGTTTATTTTAAAAAAGATACCCAAGAAATCTTGGGTATCTTTTTTCTTATATGCTTGTTTTATAACTCGGGTGAATTTCTTAGAAAATATCAAATAACAATTTCACATTGAGAATTGTTAAGATAATGGAAACGATATAGCCAAGGATGGTATTCCATTTGGCATTGGTAAATTCTCCCATCAGTGATTTCTTAGAAGTTAGATAAATCAGTGGGAAGATTGAAAATGGAAGAGCAATCGAAAGAAAGACTTGTGAATAAACCAATAACTGATCTAATGTTTTTTCCTGATGACCAAACAGAACCGCTACAATCATGACAGGCAACAAGGCAAAGAGACGAGTTGCCAAACGAATGAACCATTGAGGTAATCTCATATGCAAGAAACCTTCCATAACGATTTGTCCAGTCAAGGTACCCGTAATTGTCGAATTTTGACCACTGGCTAATAAAGCCAAGGCAAACAAGGTTGATAAGGTCGAGCTAGCTATAGCTCCTGCAATAGTAGAATCCTGCAAGGCATTATACATTTGAGAGAAGGCAGAAATCTCAGATGCATGGCCGAAAAAGAGAGCCGCCCCGAGAATTAATAGAAGGGAGTTAACCACAAAGGCCAAGGATAATTGGAGATTTGAATCCCAGGTCATAAAGCGCACGGCTTTTCGAACATCATTCTTGTCCTTGTGATTGATTTTCCGAGTTTGTGACAAGGAAGAATGCAAATAGAGGTTATGGGGCATAACCGTTGCTCCCACGATCCCTAGTGCCAAGGTTAATTGACTTTCATGCCCTGGCAAGGGACTTTCAAATAAGGTTGCATTCGGTAGATAACCCTCAACGATTCCTTGGAAGCTTGGATGTGACAAAGCTACCAGATAGGTAAAAATTGCTAGAATGGTTAAAATCAGTGTTGTCACAATAGCTTCAATCTTCTTAAAGCCAAATTTCATCAGAAGCAATAAGAGAAAAACATCCAACACGGTCAAGAGAATTGCTATCATAATCGGAATCTTAAAGAGAAGATTGAGAGCAATCGCTGAACCTAGAACTTCTGCCAGATCTGTCGCCATCAAGGCTAATTCTAAAATCACCCATAGACTATAACGAAGCCATTTAGGTGAATGATGAGCCGTTGCTTGAGCCAGGTCCATCTGGGTTACAATACCAAGCTTTCCTGCCATCTGCTGAAGTTGCATGGCAATGAGAGATGAAATCAAGATAACAAACAAGAGACTATACTTATAGGAAGCACCACCGACTACACTGGTAATCCAGTTTCCTGGATCCATATAACCAACTGCGACAAGAGCACCCGGACCTAAAAAGGCATTTAAATTTTGCCAGAAATGATTGTTATTTGGAGTATCGATAGATTGATTAATCTCAGAGAGTGACACTTTTTTATGAGAAGACATAGATACTTACCTCTTTCTAAACCTACTTTTTCATTATTTTCTATTAGAGAAAAATAAGATTGACTTTAAACTATTAAAACAATGAAAACTATATGAAAAACATTTAGTTTTTTCATTATTTTTCTTAAGGCACCTTAATTATAACAGAAAATATGATAAAAACTTAAGAAAATTCAGGACTTGATTTAATATTTAGGATACAACAAAATGTTGTATCCTTTTTTTGCAAAAGAATACCAAAGAATAAAATAAAAAACGTTGTAAAAACAACGTTTTAGAAAGATTTACAAAACAATGTAAATTATCAATGGAGCCGGTGGGAGTCGAACCCACGTCCAAACATCTGCTAACATATTTGTCTACAACCATAGGTTATGTATTCGTTTAACAGTCCCTCGACACATAACTCAAGCCTAGAAACCGCGAGTCTATCAATCTCTTATCAAGCCGCTAGACAAGACTTGATCGTATCTCGCTAATAATAAGACCTGTCATTGAACACGAGCAATCCAAATCAGGTCACGCCTGCTGGTTTTTAGGCAGCTAGAGCGTAAGAAGTGTTATTTTTTGCAGTTATATTTAACTGAGCGTTTACGTCGCCACACGAGTCGCAAAATATGCCTCATAATGCCTGTCGAATCCGTAACGACCCCAAAAGACAATAAAACCATTATACCTTATCTAACTCAAAAATGCAAAAAGGAAATCAACTAACTACACAAGATAGTCTTTCAAAGCTTTGGTCAAAACCTGATAACCAGTAACACTAAGGTGCAACCCATCAGTTGTATAATCTTTTTTGAGTTGACCTTCTTGGTCTATCAAACTATCAAAAACTGGCGCAAATTCTACCTGCATATAGGCAGAAGCAAGTTCTTTATAGGCTTGATTCCATTTCTGAATTTTTTCATTCGTGCGGATATAGACTGTCTGCTTGTACTCCTCTCCCTCATTGACTGGCAAAATAGAAAGCAATTTCATCTCTGTCAATGGATAATCGCGAGCAATAGTTTGAATAATAGCTTCAAGATTATTGAGAGCCTCATTCACAGGCACATCTTTTCCGATATCATTTGTCCCAATCAAAAGGACAATTTTATCTACTACTCCACCGTAAAGATGCGCATCTAGATTCTCTAGTAACAGCCCTGTCTGATACCCTCGAATGCCTCGATTGACAATCGTCTTCGAAGTCCCAAATAGTTCCTGCAGAGGATAATATTCGACAATGGAATCCCCAATAAAAAGAATGTCTGGTTCTACAACAGAAACCTGATTTAAGTGACGATACTTGGTTTGGATTTTTTCTTGTTCCTTTAGTAACCAATTTTCTAATAACTGTACTGCCACTTCATTCTCCTTTTTCTAACCAGTTTTCCAAGATTTGATAAACTCCTCCTTGGCTGTTGGCTGGCGCTAGAGCAGTAGCCACAGCTTTGGCTTTTTCATCAGCATTTTCCATCGCATAGGCAATTCCAGCCATTTCAAGCATTTCAACATCATTTTCACTGTCACCAAAAGCCATAATTTGTTGGGGGTTCAATTCCCAACGCTTGAGTAATTCTTCCAAGCCCCATGCTTTATGAATTCCAGCTTGAAGGATATCAATGCAACCATAGCCACTCGATACAGCCCGAACACGGCCATCAAAGAGGTCATTGATTTCTTCCAAGACCGAACTCAAACGTTCCTCACCAACAACCATACTCATCTTGAGCACACCACCAAAGAGGTCAGAGGTTAATTCATCCACAAAATGCATCCGTTGGTAGAATTTTTCAATCATTTCTGAAGTCATAAAACTTTCAAGGTCTGTAAAAATCGTACCTTCCTTGACGAAACCACCCTTCATAGACGTTACAACAAACTGGTCCTGACACGCTCGACCATTGAAATGAGCCAAGGCCTTATCAACAATGGCATCATCCCAAGTCTGAGCCTGAATCAGTTCATTGTTTTCAAAAATACGAGCACCGTTTGCAACAACCAGAACCACCCGATCGACCAAGTGCTCCAGTAGTTGCCTCATTCGGTGAATTTCATTGCCCGTCGCGATGACAAAACGAATACCCCTTTGATCCAACTGATCTAAAATCTTTTCCAAACGTGGGAGATCAAGCTGGCCTCTAGCATCCAGCAAGGTCCCGTCCATATCTGTTGCAATTACCTTAATCGTCATTTACTTTCCTCTGGATTCAAGCTAGTCCCACTTCAATCCCACATGTTCGTTCATTTCTTTGTAGGCTGTATCAATTCGTTCCTTAGTCGCTTCATCTAACTGGTCACGATGACTACCACCCTCGATAAAATCTTCTAAGATATAGGTTTGGTAAAGGAAGAGTGGATAACCTTCTGGAGAATAGGTTCCTTTCGGTGTACGGTTTACCCAAGAAGGATGTGCTTTGGCAGTTTCGATTGTCGTCTTACCGGCTTTTTTCTTAATAGTCACATCCATGAGCACGCCACGCTCTGTCCACTTAGCATTCTCTTCATCTTGCATGGTTTCAATTCGTTGATTGGAAATGAAGTTCCCCATTGAATAGATAATGAGTTTCTTGTCTCCATCTTTTTCAACCGTTTCAGATGGTTCAACAACGTGAGGATGCCCTCCAAAGATGATATCAGCCCCCCAATCAATCATCTTGTGATAAAGAGCTTTTTGTTCTTCAGTTGGTTCCAATCGATACTCAACACCCATCTGAGGCATGATAATGGTGATATCTGCTTCCTTCTCTGCACGTTCAATTTCAGCCTTCATCTTGTCTTCATTTAGGTCTGAAAGATAGCGGTTATAGTCTTCTTGAGAAATACTTTGCTCAATTCCATTAAAACCATAAGAATAGGCCAAAAGTGCAACCTTGATGCCGTTCACTTCCTTGATAACCAGTGGAGCTTGATCACGGGACTCATGCGTATACACTCCAATAGGTGTCATTCCTGCCTTTTCAATAGCATCTGCTGTTGAGACCACACCTTCTATTTGTGAATCTAGGATATGGTTATGCGCCAAGTCTAATACTTGATAACCGGCATCCTTGATGGCATCCATAACTTCTCCAGGTGCATTAAAAAGAGGATAACCAGCCAAATAGTGGTCCTTGTTTACCGTACCTTCAAAATCGCCTATAATCAAATCTGCTTGTTTGAGCCATGGTTTCACATAATCAAAATTTTCATGAAAATCATAGGTTCCATCTTCTTTTAAAGCAGAACGATAAATCGGAATATGATAGAGGAGGTCCCCATTGGCCATAATTCTGGCAGTTTTTTCCTCTTCCTGATCTTTTGTATTTTGATTGGTCTTATTAGCTTCTTGAAAAATGGCGTCCTTTTTTTGACTGGTCAAGGGGATTCCTTGGAAACTTTCAAACAACAAGACCAAGCCCATTGATAAAGCAACTGCTAGCAAGAGTATGGCCACAAATCCCTTATTACTCCACTTGCGATAACTCCTAAAAAAGTTTACAAAGCCCTTCATAAAACGAAAAGCTGAACCACGCTGATTTCGATCTTGTCTTCTTTGCATCTTCATTCTCCCTACTTTCTTATGCAAGCCTTTTCTTTTTATTATATCACAGATAAGTAATTCTTTCACAATTGAATTCAACTTGCTAGTAAATTTCTAAAAAAGCTTAATGCCGTAATGCTTTCAATCCTTGTCATTTTGTGATATCATGTAGAGGTAATGAAAGGAGAGAAAATGTCTGCTATAGAACGTATTACAAAAGCTGCTCACTTAATTGATATGAACGATATTATCCGCGAAGGGAACCCGACTCTACGCGCGGTTGCTGAGGAAGTTACTTTCCCTCTATCTGACCAGGAAATTATCCTTGGCGAAAAAATGATGCAATTCCTCAAACATTCCCAAGATCCTGTCATGGCTGAAAAAATGGGGCTACGAGGTGGGGTTGGACTTGCTGCTCCCCAATTGGATATCTCAAAACGCATTATCGCTGTTTTAGTACCAAATATTGTTGAAGAAGGTGAAACTCCAGAGGAAGCTTACGACTTACAAGCTATTATGTATAATCCAAAAATCGTCTCTCACTCTGTTCAAGACGCTGCTCTTGGTGAAGGAGAAGGTTGTCTGTCTGTTGACCGCAACGTGCCTGGCTACGTAGTTCGCCATGCCCGCGTTACTGTTGACTACTTTGACAAGGATGGGGAAAAACACCGTATCAAACTTAAAGGTTATAACTCCATCGTTGTTCAACATGAAATTGACCACATTAACGGAATCATGTTTTACGATCGTATCAATGAAAAAGACCCATTTTCAGTTAAAGATGGTTTACTGATTCTAGAATAAAAAAATCCCGTTGCAAGACGGGGTTTTGTGTTATAATAGAGGCATGAAAACAAATGATATTGTCTATGGCGTCCACGCCGTTACCGAAGCCCTCCTTGCAAACACAGGAAACAAACTTTACCTCCAAGAAGATCTCCGAGGTAAGAACGTTGAGAAAGTCAAGGAACTGGCTACAGAAAAGAAGGTATCCATTTCTTGGACTTCAAAAAAATCCCTCTCTGAGATGACTGAAGGTGCTGTCCACCAAGGTTTTGTTCTACGAGTGTCTGAATTTGCCTATAGCGAGCTGGACCAAATCCTTGCCAAAACACGCCAAGAAGAAAACCCTCTGCTATTGATTCTGGACGGGTTAACTGACCCTCATAATCTAGGTTCTATCTTGAGAACAGCAGATGCGACCAATGTTTCAGGTGTCATCATTCCCAAACACCGTGCTGTCGGAGTGACTCCTGTCGTTGCCAAAACGGCCACAGGTGCTATTGAACACGTTCCAATTGCCCGAGTGACCAATCTGAGCCAAACTCTGGACAAACTCAAGGATGAAGGCTTCTGGACCTTTGGAACGGATATGAACGGTACTCCTTGCCATAAGTGGAATACAAAAGGGAAAATCGCCCTCATCATCGGAAATGAAGGAAAAGGTATCTCTAGTAACATTAAAAAACAGGTCGATGAAATGATTACCATTCCGATGAATGGACATGTTCAAAGTCTCAATGCCAGTGTTGCTGCAGCTATTCTCATGTACGAAGTTTTCCGAAATAGACTATAAAAAGTTTCCAGTCATCTGATTGGAAACTTTTTTATGATTATACTCAATGAAAATCAAAGAGCAAACTAGGAAGCTAGCCATAGACAGCTCAAAGAACTGCTTTGAGGTTGTGGATAAGACTGACGAAGTCAGTTACCTATACCTATGATACCTACGGCAAAGCGAAGCTAACGTGGTTTGAAGAGATTTTCGAAGTGTATTAACTATGTTCTGTGATAAATTTATAAGCTTCTTGACCAGCGATAGCTCCATCTCCAACTGCTGTTGTTACTTGGCGAAGATCTTTCAAGCGAACATCTCCAACTGCAAAGATACCATCAACTGCAGTTTTCATGTGGTTATCTGTCACAATCCAGCCTGCCTGATCTTGGATATTCAATCCTTTAACAAAATCGCTAAGAGGGTCCAATCCAACATAGATAAAGACGCCACCGAAGGCTTGCTCTGTCACTTGACCTGTTTTCACATTTTCAAATACGACAGATTCTACTCGATTTTCACCTTTGATTTCCTTCACGACAGAATCCCATATAAAGCTTACTTTCTCATTCGCAAAGGCGCGGTCTTGTAAAACCTTTTGGGCACGAAGTTGGTCACGACGGTGAACAATGGTAACAGTCTTAGCAAAGCGAGTCAAGAAGAGGGCTTCTTCAACAGCTGAATCTCCACCACCGACTACCAACAAATCTTGGTCACGGAAGAAAGCACCATCACACACGGCACAATAAGAAACACCTCGACTGTTCAATTCTTCTTCTCCAGGTACTCCCAAAGGGCGGTGTTTAGAACCAGTTGCTACGATAACTGTACGAGTTTCATATGTTTGGTCATCAGTAGTCACTTTCTTAAAATCACCATGGTCTTCTACATTTTCAACATAACCATAAATGTGCTCAACACCAAGATTTTCAAGTGGTTCAAACATCTTTTCAGCCAATTCTGGCCCACTAATATTAGCGTATCCAGGGTAATTTTCGATATCAGAGGTATTATTCATCTGACCACCTGGCAGACCACCTTCAATCAAGGCTACTTTCAGATTGCTTCGAGCAGCATACAAGGCTGCAGTCATACCTGCAGGTCCAGCACCGATAATAATAGTATCGTACATATAGATTCCTTCTTTCTTGTTGTAACTATCTTTATTCTAACTCTTTCTTGTCAATCATGCAAGGATTATGCCTTGAAAACAAGAATTAAACTCATAACCGCAAAGGATAATACTGGAACAACCAAGACACCAATCATAATCATATCATAGAGATGGGCTTGGCGAGCCTTGGCTGTCTTATCAACTCCCGACATGGCTCTCAGTCCAATCCAAATCCCTAAAAAAATCAGAACGAGGATGGTGGTCAAGATCAAACTCTCGAAATATAAAGAAAATAGTTGCAGTAGCATGATTTCTCTCATTTCTATCTTTTTTAAAGAGTAAACTCAGCTAGTCCATCTAACTGAGTTTTCCTTTATCTATTATATCAAATATAAGTTCGTTTGTAACTAGCGAAGAATTCTTTTGTTCGTTCTTCTTTAGGATGGTGGATAATCTCATCCGGTGTTCCAGACTCAATGATTTTCCCCTTATCTAGGAAGAGAATCTTATCAGCCACTTGGGCTACAAAGGACATATCATGACTAACCAAAATCATGGTTTGACCTGACTTAGCAGCATCTGCAATAGATTTTTCTACTTCACCAACCAATTCTGGGTCAAGGGCTGAAGTTGGTTCGTCTAAGAGCAAGACATCTGGTTTCATAGCGAGCGCACGCGCTAAGGCAACCCGTTGCTTTTGTCCACCTGATAAATGTCGAGGGTAATGGTTTTCACGGTCAGAAAGCCCAACCTTAGCCAACTCTTCCTTGGCAATCTTAGTCGCTTCTTGATCAGACAATTTCTTGACAACAACCAAGCCTTCTTTCACATTATCAAGTGCTGTGCGGCGTTCAAACAAATTAAACTGTTGGAAAACCATAGACAGCTTACGACGAAGGGCAAGGATTTCTTCTTGAGTGATTTTAGAAAAATCAACTGAAAAATCATCAATCTGAATAGATCCACTGTCAGGTGTTTCAAGATAATTGAGACTACGAAGAAAAGTTGATTTTCCAGCTCCTGAAGAACCAATCAAGGCTACAACTTCCCCTTTTTGAATGTCCAAGTCCAGATGATCCAAGACAGTCTGTCCTGAAAAGGATTTGCTTAAATTCGAAATCTTAATCATTAACGAAGGTCTCCTTTCACATCTGTTTGCACTGTATCAGGTGCAGAAATAGCCATTTTTCTCTCGATGAAACGACCGAGGCTTTCAATTCCAATATTGACTACCCAATAAACAAGAGCAACGGAGATAAAGCGTTCAAAATAGCGGTAATCAGCCCCACCTAAAATCTGAGCTTGGGCAAAGACTTCCACAACACCCGCACTAAAGGCTAGGGAAGTTCCCTTGGTCAAGCCGATGAGGGAGTTAATTAAGGTTGGAGTAGCTACCACCGCTGCATTTGGAATAATCACTCGACGATAAACTTGCGCTCGGGTCATCCCCAGACTGCGTGCCGCCTCAATCTCACCAGGATTGACTGAGAGAATGGCTGCACGAATGGTTTCACTAGCATAAGCTGCCTCATTAAAGGCAAAGGCTACAATCGCAAAAACAGCCGCTGGAATCGCATTGATATTGAGACCAGTACCCCATTGCTGATTGAGAGCTTTCAAAGCCAAAGGGATTCCGTAGTAGGTCAACATGAGTTGCACCAAAATCGGTGTCCCTTTTAAGAAACTAACAAAGAAGGCCTGCAAGGGATATAAAATCTTGACACGATTGATCTTCACAATGGCAAAAAGAAGTGCCAAAACCAAGCCAAAAAGGGCACCACCAATGGTCAACATAATCGTTGTTGGAAGTTGTTGGACAATTCTCGGGATTCCATCAAAGACCGAACGCAGGCTAAAAAGCTTGCCATCCGGAATCAATTGCATCAAGTTTTGGTACCAATCTGATGCTAAAATCGTTGTAACATTCATAAAAACATCCTCTCCTGATAATGATTCATTCTACCATACTTCTGCCGTCAATGAAATTATTTGCTACGGTCAGATACAGACTTTGTCTACCTACTAGTTTATCATACTTTGAAACAGGGAGGTTATATATTTTATCTATCAAAGAGATAGATAAAAACTATTTCAATCCCAATTCTTCATAAGCTTTTCGATAACCGATTTGCTTAACAGTTCCATTTTCTACTAAAATGGGTCGTTTTAACAACATACCGTCACTTGCTAGCAACTCAGCCGCTTCTTGGTTTGACAGGCTTCCTACCTTATCTTTCAGCCCCAATTCACGGTATTTGATTCCACTGGTGTTAAAAAATTGCTTCAACTCGAAACCTGAGGTTTCTAGCCAGTTTAAAATGACTTCTTGGCTAGGTGTTTCTTCGACGATATGAACGGCTTTATAGTCCACACCGAGTTGGTTTAATTCTTGTTTTGCTTTTTTACAAGTTGAACATTTTGGATATTCGATAAATTCTAACATATCTTTCACTTTCTATTTTATATCTTTAAAATCTGCGCCTTCATGCTCCAAGAGCCAAGCTTTCTTTTCCACTCCTGCGGCATAACCAGTCAGACGCTTGCCAGCTCCCAGCACACGATGACAAGGTACTAGGATAGACCAAGGATTGCGTCCCACTGCTCCACCAATTGCTTGAGCAGAAGCCACTTGCAGATCTTGGGCTATTTGTCCATAGGTCACTGTCTGACCATAAGGAATTCTCTGTAAATAGGACCAAACTCGCTTTTCAAAATCCGTTCCGATTGGAGCCAAGGGCAAGTCGGATAAATCTTGAGGCTTGCCTTTAAAGTAAGCATCTAAGCAAGCAATAACTGAGTCTAAAATGGGATGACTAACAACTACTTCTATCGTTTCATCTCCTATCCCCCTCTCAAAATGCTTCTGCTCCTGCACCCAAATGCCATACAAATACTGGTCATCAGCTACGAGAGAAAGGGAGCCAATTGGCGAAGAATAGAGCATTTTTGCGTACTTCTTTTGCATTATTTCTTCAATTTTTGATAGGCCAAGCGTTCGCCATCAACTGGAACCTTACCAACCTGTTTAAATCCGAGTTTTTCAAAAATATGTTGCATAGCTTTGTTTTCAGCATGCGTATCTGAACGAAAATCAAGATAGTCAAAACCTTCAATCAAGCCCTCTAAGAAGGTTTGAGCAACTCCTTGTCCCTGCACATCTGCTGCCACAGCAATACGGTGAAAGACTAGATATTCTGACTCTCCAGCTTGCCAGTTTCCCTCATAAATATCTTCATAGGCCTCCTCTGGACTCTTAGTCACAGCAGCATAGGCTAGTAGTTCTCCCTCTTCCAAAGCTACATAGGCTTGACCTGAGATTATATCCTCAATAATAATATCAGCATTTGGATAACCATTTTGCCACTGGTCACTACCAGCATCTGCTAAACATTTCTTAGCATCCTCCATCACCTGCATAATGGCATCTACTTCATTTGGAAAAGCTAAACGAATCTCCATATTTTCTCCTCATTTCTGACTAGTTTCTCCCATCATAGCATAATTTAAGTCTTTCCACAAGCAGTTAAAATTTGACTTTCTATTTTTATTATTTTATAATCTAGTTATTAAAACTAGATAAAAAGGAGTTGGAAATGAAAACCGCCTTTTCCTACCCTAAATGGGCAGAAATTCCAAACATTGACCTCTATCTGGATCAGGTTTTACTCTATGTCAATCAGGTCTGCGCCCCTATTTCTACTGATAAAGACAAGGGACTAACAGCATCTATGATCAATAATTATGTGAAACATGGTTACCTGACAAAGCCTGACAAGAAAAAATACCAACGCCAACAGATTGCCCGTCTGATTGCTATCACAACACTCAAGTCTGTATTTTCTATTCAAGAAATAGCACATACACTTAATACTCTACAAATTCAAGCAAGTTCAGACCAACTCTACGATGCTTTTGTGGACTACATGAACCAAGGGATTGACCCAGCTAACCCTATCATACAAACCAGCTGCCAAACCGTTAAACTCTATCATCAAACTCTAGCCTTAATCCATCATACTCAAGAGGAGGAAATCTAATGAATACAAGCCTAAAGCTCAGCAAACAACTCAGTTTTGGAGAGGAGATTGCTAATAGTGTGACCCATGCTGTAGGTGCAGTCATCATGCTCATCTTACTCCCCATTTCATCCACCTATAGTTATGAGGCACACGGATTTTTATCATCTATCGGCGTTTCCATTTTCGTTATTAGTCTCTTTCTCATGTTCCTATCATCCACCATTTACCACTCTATGGCCTATGGTTCAACCCACAAATACGTCTTGCGGATCATCGACCATTCGATGATTTATGTGGCTATCGCAGGTTCTTACACGCCGGTCGTATTGACCTTGATGAATAACTGGTTTGGCTATCTGATTATTGCCATCCAGTGGGGAACGACCATCTTTGGTATTCTCTATAAAATCTTTGCTAAAAAAGTCAATGAGAAATTTAGCCTTGCTCTTTACCTGATTATGGGCTGGTTGGTTCTAGCTATCATTCCTGCCATTATCAGTCAAACAACGCCAATTTTCTGGAGTCTCATGGTAACTGGAGGACTTTGTTATACAGTTGGGACTGGATTTTACGCCAAGAAAAAACCTTATTTCCACATGATTTGGCATCTCTTTATCCTAGCTGCATCCGCACTCCAATACATTGCCATTGTTTATTACATGTAAAAAAGTTGAGAAATTCAATCTCAACTTTTTTCTTTACACATATTGATAAAGTACTGGTGCAAGCGCACATCATCAGTCAATTCTGGATGAAAAGAAGTTACCAACATATTTTTTTCTTGGGCTGCAACGATTTGATTATCAACTGTTGCTAGAATTTCTACATCTTCTCCAACACTGCTGATAATTGGACCACGGATAAAGATCATTGGAATCTGACCGACTCCCTTACATTCTGCTTCCGTATAGAAACTTCCTAATTGGCGCCCATAGGCATTGCGCTCGACCACCATATCCATAGTTCCTAGATGACTCTCTTCCTGAGAAGTAATTTCTTTAGCTAAGAGAATCAAACCTGCGCAAGTACCAAAAACGGGAAGTCCAGAAAGTATGGTTTCTCGAATGGGAATCAGCATGTTCTGGTCTCGTAAGAGCTTACCCATGGTTGTAGATTCCCCACCAGGTAATATCAAACCCGATAAATCACTCTGATGTTTCTGAAAATCATCTAGATTTCTGATTTCGACATTGTCTACGCCCAATTTATCTAGTACTTTTGCATGTTCTGCAAAGGCACCTTGCAAGGCCAATATTCCAATTTTCATCTATTTTCCTCGCTCAGCCATGAGGATTTGGATTTCATTTTCATTAATACCCACCATGGCTTCTCCTAAATCTTCAGAAATTTGAGCCAGGATTTGAGGATTTCGGAAATTAGTTACCGCTTTGACAATGGCACTAGCTCGTTTAACAGGATCTCCTGACTTAAAAATACCTGAACCGACAAAGACGCCTTCTGCCCCTAATTGCATCATCAACGCAGCATCTGCTGGCGTTGCAACGCCTCCAGCCGCAAAGTTTACAACTGGCAATTTTCCATGCTCATGGACATATTGAACCAATTCTACAGGTACTTGCAAGTCCTTAGCAGCAACATAAAGTTCGTCCTCTCGTAAGTTTTGAATACGGCGAATTTCCTGATTCATCATACGCATATGACGAACAGCTTGAACAATGTCTCCTGTCCCTGGTTCTCCTTTTGTACGAATCATAGAAGCACCTTCAGCGATACGACGCAAGGCTTCACCCAAATCCTTAGCCCCACAAACAAAAGGAACTTGGAATTCTTTTTTGTCCACATGGAAACGGTCGTCTGCTGGAGATAAAACTTCACTTTCATCGATATAGTCAATCTCAATAGCCTCTAAAATCTGAGCTTCAACAAAGTGCCCGATTCTGACCTTGGCCATTACTGGAATGCTAACCGCTTCTTGGATTTCCTTAATCATCTTTGGATCACTCATACGGGAAACCCCACCAGCTGCACGAATATCAGCTGGAATCCGCTCCAAGGCCATCACAGCTGCCGCACCAGCAGCTTCTGCAATACGGGCCTGTTCAGGGTTCTGAACGTCCATGATAACCCCACCTTTAAGCATCTGTGCCAAGTTTTTATTTAGTTCATAACGATTTTCAGTCATTTCTTTATCCTCATCATTTGTATTGGTAGCTACCATTTCATTTTAAGTTAGATTAAAATGAAGTACAAGATAAAAAAAACGTAATTGTATGGGTACAGAATAGTTAAAAAACTATCTGGCCTTAACTTAAGGCCAGATAGCTCATTCATTTTTATTTTTCAGCTGTAAGGGCAGCCATTGTGATGTAGTTGTATGGTTTGTTGAAGTGTGGCAAGAAGAATAGGTCTGTCAATGCCAATTTATCAATTGTCACATGCTCTTGGATAGCAAGTGAGAACATGTGGATTCCCATGCTGATTGCAGAATCGTGTGAAACCATTTGTGCACCAAGAATTTCACGACTATCTTTGTCAAAGACAATCTTGATGGCAACTTCATGGTTGTCATGCTTCATAAATTCTGGTTTTTGAAGATCGTTAAAGCCTGTTTCAGTTGCGTTGTAACCAGCAGCTTTAGCTTTTTCAAGAGTCAAACCAGTTGAAACCATGTGAAGACCGTAGATTGAGATACCGTTTGATCCTTGAACACCGATTCCTTCCAATTCATGTCCACATGCGTTATATGCACCAACTATACCAGTACGAACAGCATTTGAAGCAAGCGCGATGTAGCTAGTGTCTTTACGAGCGTTGTCATAAACAGTCGCACAGTCACCTACTGCGTAAACGCCTGGGATAGATGTTTCTTGTTTCTTGTCTACAAGGAAGGCACCGTTACGGAAGAGTTCAATTTTTCCATCAGCAAGGGCTGTGTTTGGACGGAAACCAACTGCAAGAACAACCATATCCACGTCAAAGCTTTCTTTGTCAGTAATCAAGCGTTCAACTTTACCGTCACCCTCAATTGCTTTAACAGTTTGACCAAGCGCCAAGCGGATGTTGTGGTCTTCCAAGTTCTTCGCCATCATTTGTGTGAAGTCTTTGTCATAGTAACCGTTCAAGACAGTATCAACGATATCAACAAGGACAACTTCTTTTCCAAGACGTTCAAAGGCTTCAGCAAGTTCAACACCGATATAACCACCACCAACAACGGCGATACGGTCAAGGTGTTGACTCTTATCAGACAATTTGTGAATCACTTCTTCAGCGTTTTGGTACAATTTAACGAATTGTACATTTTCAAGAGTTGCTTTAAATTCGCGGTTTCCTTTAACAATTTCAACACCTTCGATTGGTGGCAAGATTGGTGTAGAACCTGTAGCGAAAATCAATTTCTCATATGATTCTTTGTGCTCTTTCCCTTCAACTTCTGCTGTAACTACTTTGTTATCATAGTCGATTGAAAGAACTGGTGAGTTCATGTAAACCTTAGCACCTTTAGCTTCCAATTTTTCTTTATCAGAATAGAACAAGCCTTCAGCACCGTCAATTTGTTCACCGATCCAAAGGGCCATTCCACATCCTAGGAAAGAGATGTTAGAGTTTTGGTCGAATACAACGATTTCGTTCTCATTGCCAAAATTATCCAACATAGTATTAATACATGCTGTACCAGCGTGGTTAGCACCAACTACAACGATTTTACTCATAGAAAAATTCCTACCTTCAATTTTAAATTTACCCTTCTAGTATAACATTTACTGTTAGCGTTTACAAGAGTTTAGCTAATTTTCCCGATTTTTTTGTAAAAAAATGTAAATAATCTGTATTTTATCAGTCTTTCTTACAATTATTTTTTTATTTTCTGAGCATATTTCTTGACAAGTTTACAAATTTTATTTGTGAAAACGCTGACTTTATGGTATGCTAGTATCATGGAAAGAAAATGTAAGGGGTTAAATTTAATATAAATTTACAATGTTTCAACCTTCTTTTCATAAGAGAAAGGAGTTGGTAGCTTGCCTCTTAGTTCACATTCCGAACGGCTAATGGGGACTACTATCACTATTTCATTAGTAGATGAGCGAGCCGATAGCTTGCTCCAAAAATCCTTTGATTTGCTCAAAGAGCTTGAATACCGCTTCAATGCCAATAGTCAAGAATCTGAGTTGATGGAAATCAATTATCAAGCTGGAATAGCTCCAGTCAAAGTTCATCCAGACCTGTTTGAATTGATTTCACTTGGATTAGAGCATAGCCTAGCGCCCTCTAGTCATCTAAACATTAGCATTGGTCCCTTGATTCAAACCTGGCGTATCGGTTTTTCAGATGCCAAAGTTGCCCAGCCTCAAGAAATTGAATCAGTACTTCCTTTAATCAATCCTCATTATATCGAGTTAGATTCTTCCACTTCCACTGTGTTTTTAAAACAAAAAGGAATGAAAATCGATCTTGGTTGTTTAGCCAAGGGTTATAGTGCGGATAAAGTTGCCCAATTTCTTAGAGAAGAGGGAGTAACATCTGCCTTGATCAATCTGGGAGGGAATATCCTGACTATTGGAAAAAATCAGGCAAGAGGAAATCAGCCTTGGCAAATCGGGATTCAAGACCCAGCCAATCCGAGGGGAAATCACTTAATGACCATCCCTGTTGTCAATAAATCTGTCGTGACTTCAGGCATTTATGAACGTCACCTGACTGTCGATGGAAAAGATTACCATCATATTTTTGACAGCCAAACAGGATATCCTGTTGAAACGGAACTAGCTAGTCTGACAATCATCTCTGATAAATCAGTCGATGGTGAAATCTGGACAACTCGTCTATTTGGAGAAAAACCTGCTTCTATCCTCTGGCAAGTCGAAAGTTTGGAGGGCATCGAAGCTATCCTCATCGATAAAGAAGGTTACCTAAGCTGTTCTTCAGGAATTCCTACTCTATAGAAATAGATGTTTCAATGGAGTTTTAAAATCGTATTATGTAAAAAGAGAAAGGAAATCTCATGTTAAAACTTATTGCTATTGTTGGAACAAATTCAAAACGTTCTACAAACCGTCAATTGCTTCAATACATGCAAAAACACTTTGCTGAAAAAGCTGAAATTGAACTTGTTGAAATTAAAGACATTCCTGTCTTCAATAAGCCAGCCGACAAGCAAGTACCTGTTGAAATTTTAGAAATTGCTGCTAAAATTGAAGAGGCAGATGGCGTTATTATCGGTACTCCTGAGTATGACCACTCTATCCCAGCTGTTTTGATGAGCGCTCTTGCTTGGTTGTCTTATGGTATCTATCCACTTTTGAACAAACCAATCATGATTACAGGTGCTTCATATGGTACTCTTGGTTCATCACGTGCCCAATTACAACTTCGCCAAATCTTGAATGCCCCAGAAATTAAGGCAAGTGTCCTTCCAGATGAATTCTTGCTTTCACATTCTCTTCAAGCCTTCACCCCAAGTGGAGACCTAGTAGATCTTGATGTTATCAAAAAACTGGATGCTACTTTTGACGACTTCCGTATCTTTGTAAAAATTACTGAAAAATTGCGTAATGCACAAGAACTACTTCGCAAAGATGCTGAAGACTTTGACTGGGAAAATTTGTAAGATAGGAGACCAAAAAGAATGAAATTTGTTGGACTTGTAGGATCAAACTACGATCAATCATATAACCGTAAACTCTTGGAATTTATCCGTCGTCACTTCAAACTTAAATTTGAATTAGAAGTTCTTGAAATTGACGAAGTTCCAATGTTTAATCAAGACGAAAAATGGGACGAAAGTTTCCAATTACGTTATTTATATAACAAAATTACTCGTGCTGATGGTGTTATCATTGCTACTCCTGAGCACAACCACACAATCTCAGCTTCCCTAAAATCTGTTCTTGAATGGCTTTCATACGAAGTTCATCCATTTGAAAACAAACCAGTCATGATTGTGGGAGCATCTTACTACGACCAAGGTACTTCTCGTGCCCAAGTTCACCTTCGTAAGATTCTTGACGCTCCAGGTGTCAATGCCTACACACTTCCAGGAAATGAATTCCTTCTTGGTAAAGCTAAAGAAGCCTTTGATGTTAATGGGAATATCACAAATGAAGGAACTATTAATTTCCTTGAAACATGTTTAGACAACTTTGTAAAATATGTGGGAGTCGTTTCAAAATTGAAAAAACCAAAACCAATCGCACCAGAAGATTTATATTGTACAAATCCAATTGCAACTACCATTCAAGGTGTTGATCCTGATGATCCTGAATGGGTAGAAAAAGCTGCTGAGCTTGTTGGAGCTGTTTCTGGAGATACTTACGTAAAATTAGACCATGGTATCTTGACAGTTAACCAAATTGATATGTTCTTGAAAGCAATGCCATTTGAGTTGACATATGCGGATGATAATAACCAATTCTTGTACTACAATAACGCCCACCAAGATCCAAACACTATGTATGGTAAACGTGTGCGAGTTCAAGCAGGTAGCCGACTAGGAACAGTACACGCTTCTCTACCACCTGCAAGAATGAAAAACGTTGAGTGGGTTGTAGGCGTATTACGTAATGGTGATCAAGAGTATGTTCGTACAATTGTTCCAGGACAACCAGAAGGTGTTATTAATACACATAACTACAAGGCAATGTACTATCCAGATGGCTCATATGCTGGAATTAATGAAATTATCTTTAATTTCCAACCATGGCTTGATTGGTACTTAGAAACAACTGGTCAACGTCTAGTTGGTGGAAATGCTGCAGCATCTGCTGGCGGACATGGTCACGGCGATGCAGATGCTACATCTGGAGCTTCTGATGCAGGTGATGCTGGAGCTCACGGTGGTGGCGCAGACGCTACATCTGGTGCAAGCAACTAATAGTAGTTTTAGGAACCATCTTGGTTCCTTTTTTAGCAAAAAAAGACTAGCAAACACAAACTGCTAGTCTTTTAGTTATTATTTCATCTATCTTTGTTAAAAGAAAAAATATTTATTATGAATTTGGGTCATCGAGACTACGACCATGTAAGCCTTTTTCACGTTGTACCTGACGTAGTTTCTCTGGTGTAACATCGTTTCCTTCTTCGTCCACAATTTTGATCCCTTCGATGTGGTGACGAACAGTGCGACGATAACCTTCGATGTACTCCTCACGTAGTTTGGCTTGTTCTACTTTTTCTTCTGGGGTCAAGCCTTCTGTTTTTTTCTTTTTGGCAAGCTCGTTAATACGATCAATTTTTTTAGGATCCATATTTCTCTCCTTTATGATAAGATTTAATGCGTTTAACAGATTTTATCTGGTATTGATTTGGTTAAAACGTGCAAGCTTAGCTGCTTTTTGAGTTAAATGAGACAAGATAGCCAAACGATTTTGACGGACAGCCTGATCTTCGGCCATAACCATAGTATTTTCAAAGAAGGCATCAATAACTGGACTAAGCGCAAAGAGCTGTTTCAATTGCTGACTTGCAGTTCCTGACAAAACGAGTGATTCTACTGCTTCTGCCAAAGCTTTCTCTTCTTCATTCTCAAAGTGAGCAGGATCAACAGTATCAGTTCCTTCGGCTTTTTCAGCCAAGTTGAAAGCACGTGAGAGGGATTCAACAGATGGTTTGAAGTCTTCTTTCTTGCTTGCTTCTACGAAAGCACTTGCCGCTTCCAACATATCCGCCACAACAAAGTTCGAACTTGCAAGGACCGCTTCCTTAACGTCTTTTGGAGTAGAGCCCATCATCTTATCGACACGAGCCTTGATAAAGTCCATGACCTCCGCTTTATTTTCATAAGTTAAGCTGTCGAATTTCAAATCATAAAGGCTATCGATCAGCTCATCCATAGCAATGTGCCAACCAAAGGCATCCAAGATACGAACCACACCTTGAGTCGCGCGACGAAGGGCATAAGGGTCATTAGAACCTGATGGAATCAAGCCTACTGAGAAGAAACTCAAAATCGTATCCAATTTGTCTGCAATAGCTAGAATGGCTCCAACCTTGCTCTCTGGAAGTTCTCCTTCGGCTGATGTAGGCATGTAGTGTTCACGAATAGCAACTGCCACCGCTGGAGTTTCCCCAGCAAGAAAGGCATATTTCTCACCCATAATGCCTTGGAGCTCGTCAAATTCGCCAACCATACCTGTCAACAAGTCAAACTTGTAAATAGCAGCTGCACGGGCTAAGTCAACTGTTTCATCAGCTGATAAACCTGCTTTTTCTGCCAAAAGTACAGCGATTTGACCCGTACGAATCATGTGTTCACGAAGGGAACCAATTTTCTCATGGAAGGTTACATTGTTTAATTTTTCAACAAGGTCTGAAATAACCAATTTTTGGTCTTCACGCCAGAAGAATTCTCCGTCTTCCAAACGAGCTACCAAAACTTTTTCATTTCCTTTGATAACATTTTCCAAATACTCTGCGTTTCCATTACGAACAGAAATAAAGTTTGGCAAGAGTTTGCCATCTTGATCGCGAACAACAAAGTAACGTTGGTGTTCTTTCATTGAAGTCACTAAAACTTCTTCTGGAACTTCAAGGTATTTGGCATCAAAACTTCCCATAAAGGCAGTTGGGTATTCAACCAAGTTCAAGACTTCGTTCAGCAAATCCGCATCAATTTCGATACGTACACCATTTTTCTCCTCGATTGCCTTAATTTGGTCAACAATCATTTGCTCACGTTCACGTGGATCTGCGATTACAAACTGCTTACGAAGATCTTCTTCATAGCTCAAAGCTGACTGAATTTTGGTTTCTTTCCCCAAGAAACGATGACCACGGCTCACACGACCTCCCTTGATATCAAGGAAATCCAAATCAAACTCTTCTTCATCTAAAAGAACAGTTAAAGTGTGAACAGGGCGGATATATTCAAAAATGTTGTTAGCCCAGTGCATGCTGACAGGGAAAGTCAAGGACTTCAAGACATCCACAACACCAGGAACAATGGCTTCAACTGCTTGACCAATTTCTTCCTTAGTGACATAGACATATTCTTCACCCTTAATTTCACGGAATTCGATATCTTCAACAGTCAAGCCTTTTCCACGGACAAATCCTTGAGCAGCTTTGGTGAAGTTCCCATCACTATCCAAGGCAATTTTCTTTGCTGGACCCTTGAAATCTTCTGTCAAATCAGCCTGTTTGTCTGCTAGACCAGTCACACGAACAGCCAAACGACGTGGTGTTGAGAAGGTTTGAACGGCTTCAAAAGACAGGCGGTTTTCCTTGAGGAAGGCTGCCATTTTTTCGCCTAGTTGTTTTTCACTTGGTGTGACAACATAGGCTGGTAATTCTTCAAGACCGAGTTCTACTAATAAGTTTTTTGTCATGTTTTTTCTCCGAAAAATATCTTTTTATTTTCCAGTTTGCCTTATGTGATTGGCACGCAAGCAACCAACTTCGTTGTTTCATTGCTAAAATTGGAGCCAAAAGTCTCCAATTTTGCCTAGTATCCTTAGTTTCACTAAGGATACCTTCATCACTACGGCAACTGGCTCAGGGCTCACTCTGTTCGCCCATTTTCGTAATTTGTCACTCTCTTTATTCTGCGTCTTCTGCTAAGAGTTTAGCTCGTGTTGCTTCATCCAAAAGTGGATAGCCTAGGCGTTTGCGTTCTGCGACAAAGGTTTTAGCTACGACACGGGCTAGGTTACGAATACGAGCGATATAGCCTGCGCGCTCTGTTACAGATACGGCACCACGTGCATCAAGCAAGTTAAAGGTATGTGAACATTTGAGAACATAGTCATAGGCAGGGTGTACCAATCCTTCTTCCAAGGCGCGACCAGCTTCTTTTTCAAACTTATCAAAGTTTTCAAGCAACATTTCTTGATCCGAAATTTCAAATGAATATTTTGAGTGTTCGTACTCAGGCTGGATGAAGATTTCTCCGTATTTTACACCATCAGCCCATTCAATATCATAGACAGAATCCACTTCCTGAATATAAGAAGCTAAGCGTTCCAAACCATAGGTAACTTCAGCTGTCACAGGGCCAGTTGCCAGTCCACCGACTTGTTGGAAATAAGTAAATTGAGTGATTTCCATCCCATCAAGCCAAACTTCCCAACCAAGACCAGCTGAACCAGTTGATGGGTTTTCCCAGTTGTCCTCAACGAAACGAATATCATGTTCCAAAGGATTGATTCCCAATTTTTCCAAAGACTCAAGGTAAAGTTCTTGGATGTTTGATGGAGATGGCTTCATGACCACCTGGAATTGGTGGTGTTGGTAAAGACGGTTAGGATTTTCTCCGTAACGACCGTCAGCAGGACGACGTGATGGCTCTACATACGCTGCATTCCATGGCTCAGGTCCGATAGCACGAAGGAAAGTGTACGGACTCATGGTTCCCGCACCTTTTTCATTGTCATAAGCCTGCATAAGCATACAACCTTGGTCATTCCAAAATTGTTGCAAAGTCAAAATAATTTCTTGAAATGTTAATTTTTTAGACATTGAATACTCCTTAATAAAAAATGATTTTTTGCGACACGAGTCTGCCTTGTTGATTATACGAGGCAAGACGAGTTAGTACTGCGTCTAGCTCAGGCACTCTAGTGCTGAGCGTGGGGCAGTCCGACTGTAAGGAGGTCTCTGCCACTGATGCAGTGGAAAGTCAATTTTTTAGACATTATTTACTCCTTTTTCTATAAATTACTTGCGACACGAGTCTGCCTCGTCGATTTTACGAGGAAAGACGAGTTAGTACTGCTTCTAGCTTAAACAGACCTAAAGCAGTAGGACTGTATAGAAAATCACAGACTGATTTTCTTGAAAGAAGACTCAGGTTCAAAATCAAAAAGAACCGAATTTCAACACCCAAGCCTTGCGACTAGGGGCGTCAGAAACGCGGTTCCACCCTAATTTATTACTTCATTGTTTTTGAAAATACTACAGAAAGCGCCAGCTCTTTATTTTGTCCTACTTGGCTCCCACTATTCCAAGCTCGCTTGAAGAACGCCATAAGACTTTCTTTCCTGATGACTATTATATCAGAATTGTAACATACTGTAAATCAAAAACTATAGAAAGATGTATTGTATTCTCTACTCACTTTTTGAAAAAGTTGCAAGTCCGATAACTGACAATAAGAGAGAAATTCCTGAAATACTTAGAATAATAGAAATCATGTTATTCTCACCAGTGGCTGGTAATTGTTTTCCTTCTTTGTTGACTGTAGCTAAAAGCACTTGTTGACTACTTCCAGCTAGTGTTTTATTCTCATGCTTAGCTTCTATATTGGAATGATGTATTGCAATTGATGTAGCTTTCTCAATTTTATCATTGCTAATTGAAGGCTTGATAGTTGAGACTTGTCTATTGTGACTTACTAATTTAACAGGTTTCACTTGAGAAACTGGTTTAGTTGGAATAACTGGTTTAATCGTTACAACTGGTTTAGTTGGAATAACTGGCTTAATCGTTACAACTGGTTTAGTTGGAATAACTGGGTTAACCGATGCAACTGCTTTAGTTGGAATAACTGGCTTGATCGTTACAACTGGTTTAGCTGGAATAACTGGATTAATCGTTACAACTGGTTTAGCTGGAATAACTGGGTTAATCGTTACAACTGGTTTAGTTGGATTAGCTGGTTTAATCGTTACAACTGGTTTAGCTGGAATAACTGGTTTAATCGTTACAACTGGTTTAGTTGGATTAGCTGGTTTAATCGTTACAACTGGTTTAGCTGGAATAACTGGTTTAATCGTTACAACTGGTTTAGTTGGAATAACCGGCTTAACTGGTGCAACTGGTTTGATTGGAATCTCTACTTTATTAGCCTTAAGTTTTACAGCCGTCTCTTTTAGAGCATTGATTACTGCATTAATTTCTTCTTGACTAGCTTCTGCATTTTCCAAAAGTAGCTTAGCTTTGTTGAAAATAAGATTATATGCATCTTTCTCCTCTTTGCTAGCTGCCAAAAATCTTGGATCTTTGTCTTGGAACTTCACTTCATCCACGATAACATTTTTTAAGCTCATGAAATCTGTTTCTTTCCCATTCAGCTGGTCTTGTGCTTTCAAGAAAGCGGTCAATAGACGGTCGATTTCATCTTGAGTTATCAAATCTTTTGTAATTAATAATGCCAAGAGTTTAAATTCACGATCATATTGACCTTTGCGTTCTTGATCAGAATTTATATATTTACCTTTTTTAACTGTCTCAGCATATGCTTTAATAGCATTCTTCAATGATGTGATATCAGATTCCTTACCATCCAATGTTTGCATAGCAGACTCTAAAGCCTTAACAATTTGGTCAATTTTATCTTGGTTAAGTTTACTTCCCAATGCTAGTTGCGCATCTTTGACACTTTGATCAAAAATTTCTTTTAACTTCTGTTTTGTATTATAATATCTCGGAGTTTTAACTACTTCCATTTGTTTATTTAAAGCTGCAATCAGAGCTAACTTAGAAACAACTGAAAGTGACAAAACATTATTTTTACCAAACAGAACTTTAAATGGTTGAAGATTATCAAGTAATTCATAACCGTTTGATAGATTTACAAGAACTTTATACTCACCAGTAACTACTTTCTTACCATAAGAATGTTTACCATATGTTTCAGCTGGCAAGACTTGACTCTGACCGTCTTCACCTACTAAAGTAATCGTTGTAGTTCCAGGAACAGCTTGATTAAATCCAACCGTTACTGGGGCATATTTCATTTTGTTAGCCAAGAAGGTAATAGTTTGAAAACTATTTTCTTTCGTTAAATCAAATTCCTTAGATAGAGCACTCACAAATTTCAACTCTGTACGGTCATAGCTAAAAATTTCCGCAACATAATGCCCAAATTTCAAGAAATTAATATCTTTTGACTTATCAACAGTTACATATTGTCCTTCGCTATTTTTAATGCGATAAACATAAGTTGTATCAATCTCATCGTTGGTTTTATTGTTTAGTATAGCAATTTTTACACGACCACTATTTTCTTCACCTACAAGATCTTTGAGAGATATAAAATCTACATTTCCCGCAAAGTCTTCTACATAATAGAAGATTTTCGATTTATCAACGTTCTTAGGAAGTGTATAACTACCATCTTCATTTTGTTTGATAATTTGATACTGTTCGATTTCTGAATCTGTCGCCTCTCTATTTTCAGAAGGACGAATATAAAAGACTTTTTCTAGAAGAATTCCACCATTTCCTACATCCTGAGGTTTGCGAGCTATAAATTGTTCTTGTTCTTCTTGAGAACGAATATATCCCGAAGTAATCAGAGGTTTTTGTGTGTCGATTTGAATTTTAAATATTGTGTATTGTTCCTCAGCTCCAGGGACATCTGGCTTATAACTAATAACATAGTCATAAATTCCATCAGAGACTCGATTTCCATTAGAATCCTGTCCTCCCCAAGCTGTTTTATCTACAATGTAACTTCTTGGATTTCTAGTATCACCATCAAAATAATTTTTTACAAGGTCTGTTGGACGACTTTGCCAAATAGGTTGACTGTGTGTTGTATCCGAAGAATCATAAACTGTTGCACGAAGATTTACCAAATTTCTATAGACAAGAGTTTTAAATTGAACAGAATCTTTATTACCATCCTCATTTGGCGAGATAGCAAGGCGGATGTTCCCCTTTTCATCTAATTGAAGATGGTATTTTCCTTCAGCATCTTGTTTCACTCCGAGTACAGTCACTCGATTTCCTTGACGCTCTGCTTTTAAAACATTTACATCATTTTCAGAACTTGTTAAATAAGTTGCATCGTCTGAAGGTGAAATCCCTGGATTATCTTTATCAATTTCAGAGTAAAATCCACTGTTTCCTTCCTTAATCAATTGATAAATTGGTTTTTCAATTGCAGGTAGATTCTGGAATTCTCCCTTAAATCCCATAAATGGTAAACCAATAACAGAACCATCATCTGCAGGATTGACAAATCTAACAAATCCTTCTAGAAAATATCCATTTGGCATTATTTTGCTAAGTTCTTCAGTAAACTTACTTGTATCTACACTAACTGTTACTGTCTTCGTACTATGAGCTTTCACAGTTACTTCAGGCCAAACTGTTTCAGTTAGTTTTCGTGGACGGAGAGTGAATTTCCCTTCGGCAACTTCGTCCGTATTTGTATTTACAATCATCTTCAATGTTTGGTCTTTATCCGAAATATTATGAATTGTAACTTCAAAGGTAAATTTATCACCAACATTGCCAAAAGTAACACTTGGATAGTTATTTGTACCTGTTACAAATAAATCTGTGCTTGTTGCCGCCATCGTGTCAACTACGCCCGCACCTTGCTGACGTGGAGAAGTATAGGCTCCAGTTTGTTTATTAAAATGTGGTTTTGCAGTAGACATAATTAAAGCTTTTACAATCTCTGAAATTTGACTAGCTGATAATTCAGGATGTTTTTTCGCTAAATATTCTTTGACTAATGCTGCGACACCAGCTACATGAGGGGCCGCCATACTTGTTCCACTGATACTTCCATAGCTATTATCGTTAAATGATGAATAGATATTTCCACCAGGTGCAGTAACATCTGGTTTCAATTGTCCATCAGTTGTAACTCCCCAACTTGAAAAATCTGATAATTGGTCTGCAACGTCTGATTTACGATTATCCATCTTGTGATTAAAGACAATTTTATACTGACCAGACTTAAGAATTTCACCATAATGTTTTGAAATAAAGACAGATGGGATTTTCTTAGCATCACCTGTAACAGACATACTAACATTTGCACCTTCAACGTTGTTATAAATTAAAACTCCAGCTGCACCGTGTTTAAGAGCATTTTTAATCTTATCAGAAAAATGAATTTTACCACGTTGAATCAGTGCTAACTTGCCTCTTACATCAATATTAGCAAAATCTTCTTCACGACCAATACCCGCTGCTACATATTCGTATTCTTTCCCTTTTTCAAAATCTTTTTCTGTTTCAGGTCTATTAAAATCAAACTTACCATAATCAAGGGTAGCGTCATTTTCTAAACCTTTTACTTCAAAGACTTCAGTAGTTAGAATTTTATTATTAATCGAAGCAACAGAAATTGAATCTTCCACTGTAGAGGGATTTCCGACGAGACCATAATCAGGATTTGCTGCCAATGGTTGTGAAAAACCTCTACCGAAAGTATTACTATTACCAGCAGCAATAACAACAGATACTCCTTTAGCACGTGCTCTTTTTACTGCATCAATGATATCTGAACCTGCATCTACCGTTGAACCCGCACCTGCACCCAAACTCATATTGATCACATCTGCACCTAATGCAACAGCATCATCAATAGCTTTTACATAGAGGGCAGAGGCTGTAGTTTTATTTCTGTCTGAAAAAACTCTCATAAACATAATTTGAGCTTCTGGCGCCACCCCATAAACCTTCTCAGAATTTGGGGCTTTATTAACAGGATTTCCAGCTACAATCCCAGTAACATGCATTCCATGAGACTCTTTTTCAGCCTCTTTTATATTATCAGTTCCATCAAAGTAATCATAAGCATATACTACTTTATCACTGTACCATTTCCCATAGTCAATACCAGCAGCCTTTTTAGCTTTTTCGATATCATCCTGATTTTTAAATTTCGCCTTTGACGGATCAGAAATACGCAAAACCTCATGATTCAAATCAAGACCTGAATCTATAACAGCGACTACAGTTCCTTGTCCTTTATGTCCTGCTTCCCAGGTTTTAGGGACAGTAATAATTTCATTACTGGAGATACTGTTTGGCTTTTCTTTCTGTCCAGCTTGAGATAACGACTGTGATTGGATGCTTTCCGAAGAAGAATTACTTTTCACTGCTGATTCTTCCTTCTTCTCCTCACTTTTTATAGCAGTCGTTTCTTTCTGTGTGGTTACATTCTTGTCTGACTTATTATCTCTATATTCTATAGAATCATCTTGTTTTAACGACTCTGTCACTTCTGTTTTTTCCTTCGAAGAAGAATTTAGAGCATTCTTGTCAGCCGTGACTGGCGGTGCGAGCTTATTTGAATCATCTAATTTATTAGTCGTTACATCATGTGTAACTTGATTGGATGCTTCAAATTTTCCCTCATCGGCACTAACCTGTGCGAAAGCAAATCCGAATGCAAAGACCGTTAGCAGAAAAATCGTTGCTACTTGGTACTTTTTATGACAAAAATCTTTGCAATCTCCCATAAAATCACTCCTTTTTATTTAAATTAAAAGTATTATATACCAAATTATCAGAAAATTCTATCAAAAACTTATTTTGTAACAAAATTGTAATATTAACCAATCCTATCATGAGATTTAAACATAAAAAAATTTAGCCTCGATTAATACAAGACTAAATTTATTTATTGAAAAAATACTTACTATGGAATTAGTTATTCAGCAAAAATCTTACTGATCACGATCATAGAATAGTTCATGTGATTTCAATCGTGAATTAAGCATTTCAGGAACTGTGACAAAGTGATATCCTTGCTCTTTTAGATAATCTATAATCTTTGGTAAAGCATTCACTGTTTCAGCATGAATATCATGCATTAAGATAATCGAACCATTACGAACTTGACGTTGAATCTCTGTCAAAATAGATGCTTCATTTTTACTCTTCCAGTCCAGACTATCGACATCCCACATAATAAAGCTCAAATCGAGGCTATTGCGAATGTCGTCTGTAATGGCTCCATAAGGGGGGCGCATAAGTTTGGAGCTAGACCCCAACACTTTAGTTAGCGCATCTTCAGTATCAGTAATCTGTTTTTTAGCTTCATCAAGCGAAAGTTTTGAAAGCACTGGATGACTCCAACTATGGTTTCCAATGACATGGCCATCTGCTTTCATGCGTTTCAATATCTCTTCATTGCCAGAAACATTCTTACCTAAAACAAAGAAAGTTGCCTTGATACCATACTTAGAAAGTGTATCTAATGCTTGATTTGTCGTCGCAGGATTTGGTCCATCATCAAAAGTTAAAGCTACTACTTTTTGATTTTTCTTTTCATAATAAGCCTTATAAAGTTCGGCATCCTTATCTAATAAATAAGAGGATTGTACTACATCAAAGAAACTGGATACTGGCAAGGCAATCTCATCTATATTTTCCACTGCCTGGCTTGGGTAAAGGATAATTTGACTATCCTTGTAATCAAAATTCCATGCAGACAAATCTTGATCAGAAAAGCTTTTAACAAGCTGATCAATCTTTCCTTGTTCTAATTTCTTATCCTTTAAGAAAGATGTGAGTTCTTTTAGCAATATTTCCTTTGCCTTACTAGAATCTGAAAATAATTGATCCAGGGTAAATAATTTACCATCCTCAGTCAAATATACTTTTCCAAAAGAAGTTTTCTCTGTCTCCTCTACCTTAGAATTAGACAAATCATAGATTTGCTTGCTTATACTGTGTGTGATAATTCCCTTTAAAACTGAATCTAGTTTCTCTGTATAATAAAAAACAAGGTTATCTTTATCTTCTAATTTATCTTTAATATCCTGATTAATCTTATCTTTTATTGAAGGAATAAGCTCATTTCCTTGGAGGGGATAATAAACAATAATCTCAGCCTGGCCCTTTTTAAAGCTTTCCTTCTGACTTCCTTCGTTGAAAAGTTGATCTTTTTCATTTTTAATGGTTTGGATAGTTTCGTCAAAGGTATATTTTTGGAAAATCTTATAGCCGATTGCACCGCCTAGGAGAATCATCGCCAATCCCAAAATTCCTACAAAAACGAGTAAAATACTTCTCTTTTTAGCGTGACTACTACGCTTTGTTCTATTTTTCTTCATATTTACATGATATCAAAACCAAGCATTAATTTCAATGATAAACAAGCAATCTCACGACTTTTGAGCAGATAAAAAAGCTTAGAATGAACT
Source organism: Streptococcus mitis (assembly GCF_005144795.1). Lineage (GTDB taxonomy): Bacteria > Bacillota > Bacilli > Lactobacillales > Streptococcaceae > Streptococcus > Streptococcus mitis_BB. The sequence goes on from NZ_SWFJ01000004.1 coordinate 135,296, forward strand.
AAGCTTTTTAGAAACGAATCGTCTCACGTGTTTTCTCATAAGAAGATACAAAACGGTTTGTAACACCAGGCTCTGCAACTTCCAAAGCTTGCGAAATCTTATCAAATGAAGCATGATAATCAAATTCTTTTTCAAAAATTTCTAGTGATTCATTAAAGGCTTCTTGAATTCGTTCATCAAATGAGCGGTAACGGTTCGAATACTGTAGCAATTGTTCTGTCAATGTTGCATATTGAACAATATTATATGTTTCTGCTTCGAGTGCTTCCATGTCATTTGTTGCAATTTCAAGAATTCGATTTACTGATTCAACATCAACGAGTTCTTGCTCTAACTCTGACATTAATTCTTCTGTGTTATGACTCGCAGTGAAGAAGATTTTCAAGAAACTTTGTGGAATCCCTGGTAAATTTCTCTTTTCCATATAACGTTTGATCGTATGCAAGCGATTCACATAAACATTTGCTTTTTGACGAGCATTAATGTCATCTTTTTCAACCTGCGCAAGACGTTGGCTAACAGAAATCTGTTCATCTTCAATCTCTTTAAGTTGGCTTTGGAGAGCTTCTAATTGCTCCTCCAAAACAGAATATGCTTGAGTTGGTTCTGACTGATCTTCAATAACATCCAGAATTGCAGTCTCAAGAGCAGATAAATCAGCTTGAATACGACGAACATGACTCGCATCTGTTTCTGGCAGAAGATAAGTCTGGCTCAAACGTTCAAGATCCTGAACAAGGACTTTATTATTTTCCTTTACATGATTGAGATAGGTTGGAAGTGTTGAAAGAAGACTTTCAACAACTTTCTGAGCAGCAATTTCACGAGTAAAAATATCGTAAAGTGAATTAATTTCTTCTTGAATTTGAGTATTTTCATACTCTGCATTATCCAATTCCAATTGACGAATATTTTCTTGATTCTTTTTCAAGGATTCATACAAGAGTTGGAAACGTGACTCGATATCTGTTTCTGTGAAATGGTAATTAGCATCTAATAATTTACGGTAACCTTCTTCCAAATCCACTAACTGATCAGGTAAAGTACTTGTTAGAGTTGTTACAAGACCTGGAACACGGTCAACAATATGTGTTAAAGCAAGAATATGATTTTCAGTAGCATCCAGAATAGCTGCTGCTTCAACTGGGTCTCCCGAAGAATTCAAGGTAACAAATTGAGAGAATTCAGATTGAATGTTTTCCAATTGCTTCTCAATTTCTTGAAGAGCTTGTCCATATTTCTCTGAATCTTCTTCGACAGTATTTTGAAGCGATTCAAACAAATCTAAAGCATGTAAAACACGTCCACTGTTTTTAGACTCTTGTTTTTCAAGTTCAGATAAGGCATTACGAATTGATGTAATATCTTCTTCAATCAAATCAATTTGACTTTCAATTTGATCAATCTTATGTGTTGCTTTAAAGAAACGGAAAGAATTATTATAACTTTCTGCCTCGAAGATGTTATTTTCAATATCAGCGAACGAATTCAAAGATAAGTCTACCCATTTTTGATTCCATTCACGAAAGGCCACTTGGCTTTGACCAATCAAATGCATATTTTTTACTGCTTCGACCTCATCATTAACAGGAAGATTATAGAGCTGTTCTTTTCTTTCTTCAAGACCTGTTAATCTACTTACGTTTCGCTTGCGTAGAAAAATAGCTGCCACATAAGCCAGAATCAAAATGACTGCAATCGCAACCATTAGATAAATTAGTTGTCCATTAGACATATTAAACTCCTTTTATACTAGAAACAATCGTAATGATTATATCATATTTTTTAAACCATGGGAACCATTTCCCATTTTTTAGACGTCAAGTGTACTATAGACAGCATTTTCTTCGATAAACTCACGACGAGGCTCTACTCGATCCCCCATCAACATATCAAAGATTTTATCTGCTTCTGCAGCATCATCCACAGAAACTCTAGCCATCAAACGGTGTTCGGGATCCATAGTTGTTTCCCACAACTGGTGATCATCCATCTCACCCAAACCTTTATAACGCTGAATGGTTGGTTTGGCACGACCCTCACTGTGGCGTGCTAAGGCTTCTTGGAGTTTAATTTCTTGATCTGCCCCTGGCTGGATATATTCTTTAATCTCGCTTCCAACCTTGACACCATAGATTGGTGGTTGGGCGATATAAACATAACCAGCTTCTAGAATTGGTTTCATATAACGATAAATCAAGGTTAAAAGAAGGGTACGAATGTGAGCACCATCGACATCGGCATCGGTCATCAAAACGAGTTTTTGGTAACGGGCTTTTGAAACATCAAATTCTGCACCAAATCCTGTTCCCATCGCTGTGAAAAGACTGCGAATTTCTTCGTTAGCTAGAATCTTATCCATACTTGCCTTTTCAACGTTCAAAATCTTACCGCGAATCGGAAGGATTGCCTGAAATTCACGGTTACGACCAGATTTGGCTGACCCACCAGCTGAGTCTCCTTCGACGATGAAGAGTTCTGTCTCTGCAGGATTGTTAGAAGAACAGTCCGCCAGTTTTCCTGGAAGGTTAGAAATTTCCAAACCAGATTTTTTACGGGTAACTTCACGCGCACGCTTGGCAGCCACACGAGCCTTCGCAGCCAAAATACCTTTTTCCACGATACGTTTAGCAATCTGTGGATTTTCCATGAGGAAATCAGAAAAGGCATCACTGAAGAGACGATTGGTAATCTTGACCACTTCGCTATTCCCCAGTTTTGTCTTGGTCTGTCCTTCAAACTGTGGATTTGGGTGTTTAACTGAGATAACTGCAGTTAATCCTTCGCGGACATCTTCCCCTGTTAAGTTGTCTTCATTGTCTTTCAGTAACTTACTCTTACGAGCATAATCATTGATAACACGTGTCAAGGCTGTACGGAAACCTTGTTCATGCGTTCCACCTTCATGGGTATGAATATTATTGGCGAAACTCATGACATTTTCATGGTAACCTGTTGTGTACTGCATGGCTACTTCGACTGTGATATCATCCATCTCACCGTCTGTATAGATTGGTGTATCAAAGATTACATCCTTGTTCTCGTTGATATATTCAACGTAGCTAGCAATCCCACCTTCATAATGGTAATGCTTGGTTTGTTCCAAACCTTCACGCTTATCTGTGATAGAGATTTGAAGACCACGATTTAGAAAGGCTAACTCTTGAATCCGTTTATTTAATTTATCGAAATCAAAGGTTGTTGTTTCAGTAAAGATTTCTGGGTCCGGTGTGAAGTGAACTGTTGTTCCAGTCTTATCCGTATCTCCAACCACCTCAAGGTCTGCGACAACATGACCACGACGGTATTCTTGGTAATGAATCTTACCATTTTTGTGGACATGAACATCTAATTGAGTTGAAAGGGCGTTAACAACTGAGGACCCTACTCCGTGAAGACCACCTGAGACCTTATATCCGCCACCGCCAAACTTTCCTCCAGCGTGAAGAACAGTAAAGACAGTCTCAACGGCAGGCCGACCTGTTTTTTCCTGAATATCGACTGGGATACCACGCCCATCATCTACAACAGTAATCGAATCATCTGGCTCAATAAAGACTTGAATATGGCTGGCAAATCCTGCCAAGGCCTCATCAATTGAGTTATCAACAATTTCCCAGACTAGATGGTGAAGACCTTCTTTTGAGGTTGATCCGATATACATCCCTGGACGCATACGAACAGCCTCTAGGCCCTCTAAAACTTGAATTTGACTGGCATCATAATCTTGTGCCTGCAGATTTTTAATTTCTTCTGTCATCTTATTCCTTTTTCTTACATGTCTAATACTTGTCTTAAATTCACGATACTAGTAAACAAATGGGTAGCTAGTCCTGCAGCTTGCCCGGCTTCGATATCAATCGGTCGATCACCAATTACAAGACCAGAGCTAATCTGATAATTTTCTCTTAAATACATCATGGACTCAGGATCTGGTTTTCTCTTAAAGCCTGAGTTAGAAGTCACCACTTCTGTAAAATAAACCGCTATAGAGGTTTTTTCTAAAATTTCCAAGACCTGGTCATTTCGATGAGAGACTAAAAAATGACGCCCACCTTGATTTGAAATGTCTTCCAATAAGTCAGAAACTCCATCAAACAAAATCGGATGTTCTAGCTCTCTGGCTTCATTTTCCTTGTACTTTTCTAAAAAATGCTCTAAGTTGGGAGCGAATGTCTCAATCGCAAAATCAGTAGAAACCTTTAAAGCCTGATAGACACTGTCATGGTCTTGTGTGATACCATACAGCGCTAAAGTTTCAACAAATGCAGCTGTTGAAGTTTCATAATTATCCAGTAAAGTTCCACCTAAATCCCAGATGTAATCGTGATATTTCATACCCTTCATTATAGCATTTTTTTATGAAAAAAGCGATGATTTCCTAGATTTTTCCAAGTAAAAAAACGAGAGAACAACTCCCGTTTTACTGTTTTTTACCAAATACATCTCGATAGAGCATTCCTGTTCGTAAACTCTCTGCGTCTCCTCCTAATTGCTCCACCAACTCGTAGGCAAAAGCAAGGGCTGTTGAAGGGCCTCGACTGGTTGTCAAATGACCATCTACCACTACTGTTTCCTTGACGTAGTGACCATCAAGGATTTGCTCTTGAACGCCGTCATAGCAAGTGTACTGCTTATTTTTCAATAGCCCTGCTTGATTGAGGGCAATTGGCGCAGCACAAATGGCTGCCAGTTTTTTCCCTTCTCGTTCGAAGCTTTGCAATTCTTTCATCAAGGCCTGATTATCACGTAAATGTGCAGAACCAGGCATCCCTCCAGGGAGAACAATCATATCATAGGCTGATAAATCTCCATCAAAGACACGATCTGCTCTTACTTGGATTGCATGCGAACCCATCACTTGCTCTTCAAAACCAACCATATCACAAGTGATATTGGCACGACGCAAGACATCTACAACTGTCAAAGCTTCAATTTCCTCAAAACCCTGAGCTAACATAACTGCTACTTTAACCATGATTTTCTCCTTATTTGATTCGTTTTAATACAACTTTTTTTCGCTTGAATGGAACATTTCCACTCTTTTCTTCAGCTAAATTTGTCTGGTAACTCATAGATAAAAGCAAGCCAACGCCAATTAAGTTACTAATAATAGCCGACCCCCCTTGAGAAATGAAAGGCAATGGAATCCCAGTCAAGGGAAGTAAGCCTGTAACAGCACCGATATTTTCAAAGATATGAAAGAGTAGCATCATGATAAAGCCAGTCGAAATATAGGTATAGAACTGGTTATTCGATTTTAGTGTTATCTTTAGCATACGATAGATGAGAAGCAGATATAAAGCGATAACAAAAACAGAACCGATAAAACCAAAGTCTTCAGCAATAACAGTGAAAATCATGTCTGACTCTCGAACCGGAATCAGAAGATTCGATACATTGAATCCTTGACCAAACAAACCACCACTACCAATCGCAATCTGCCCTTGAGCCTGCTGATAAGTAGTTGTTTGGGCAAAGTCAAAAGGATTAAGCCAAGCTAGAATTCGATTAATTTGATAGGTTGGCATCCCAATCTGATGTAAGAAGGCACGTCCATCCTTACTCAAAAAAATTGTAAGAAAGCCGACTACACCAATAACTCCTGTTGCAAAAACTGGGATAATAATTTTCCAAGAAACTCCTGATAATAAAACGATTCCTGAAAAGATAGCCACAAAAACCAAGGCTGTACCCAAGTCACTCTGAAGAGCTAAGAGAACTAGAATCGGAATAGTAAAAACAATCATCCAGCCTATCAATAGAAAATCCAAAGGAATTGTGCGTCGCCATTCCTTATGTTTTTGAGTAAATTGGACAATAATTCTTGCCAAAATCAAGATATAAGAAATTTTCATAAACTCTGAAGGTTGGAAGAGTGTTGCGCCCCCAATGGATACCCAGTTCTTAGCCCCAGTTGAAGCTACAAGACTTGGATTATAAAAAACCAGTGGTAAGACCATCAAAGCTAAACCAAGAACATATAGATAAGGGGTAATTTTCCAGAGAAATTCTGTATTAAAGAGCATGACCACAAAACCAATCACAAGCCCCAAGGCAATCCAGGCAACCTGCTGCCCTAAAATGGGTAAAATATTGTTCGGATAATCATGACTAACAGCTATATAAATAGTCACCACACCGATAACCAGTAGGAAAAATACTGGCAGGAGCAAACTATAATCGACTCTAGAGTCGAGAGAACGTTTCATATATTCACCTTTTCTCTTTCTTAGATTTTTCATTTTTGTTGTTTTGGAGGAAATCAATAACAGCAGAGGTAATCTGTTTCCTATTCACCTCTCTGATAGTTCTTTCCTTCGCTAAAGCTTGTCTAATCTGTTTACCATATCGTTTATGAACAACTCGACTATCCAGTATCACAGCAATGGAAGCTTGTTCCTCTTTTCTAATTGTTCTACCCAAAGCCTGTTTGAGACGAATAATGGCCATTGGCAACTGATAATCATAGAAAGGATTCTTCCCTTCCTGACGCAATTCATGATTTAATTTTCGTGTCAAAGGTTCTTGGGGATTTTGGAAAGGCAAGCGAGGAATTACTTGAATAACACAAGGATGGGTAGAAAAATCAACTCCCTCCCAGAAACTTCCTGTTCCAAGTAAGATTTGTCGCTCTCCTTTTTCAAAACGTTTCTTCAGTTGACTGGGTTCTCCATTTTTATATTGGGCTAAATGAGGATGGTCTAGTAAATCTGACACTGCTAACAGTAATTCTTTAGACGTAAATAAAACAAGCAAAGGCTCTTGAAACGCCTGTAAGGAATGGATAACTGATGTAACCTCTTCTGCATAATCTAAAGGAGAATGTTCAGTTACTAACGGAAAATCATTTACTAATAAAATTTCTTGTTGCTTCTGTTGTAAAGATTCAACTGTAATAAGTGGAGCTTCAGTAAATCCTAATAAATCCGCTAAAGAAACTCTATTACTGATTTCAAGAGTGGCAGATACGCCAAGCACTCTGCAATCTTCTGGCAATAAATCTGCTAGTAGCAAGCGACCTTTTTTACTTGAACAAATTAAAACATCCTTACTTGACTTCTCAGCTGTTGCCAGCCAAAATTCACGGTCCGATGTAAAAAAGCGCGTCATATCTCTATACTCGGGAAGATTTAACTCAGAAAAATGCTGGCGTAAGTTTTCAAGAGAATCCAACCACTTGTCATTCTTAAGTCCTGAGTAAAACTGATTTATCAAATAGCGACATTCAAACCCAATACTCTCAAGCAACCGTCTCTGAATAAGATCTTTTTCTGTTTCCAAGGACTTTTCAACTTGTGTTACTAAATTATCGAGAAGATAAGACTCTTGGGCGAGGTTTTCAAGAGCAATCAGCATTTTTTGAGCTTCATCTATGATTACCAAGCGATTGTTGACAAACTCTGGATCGTCCTCTAAACGTGTTACCAAATAAGCGTGATTGGTTAACAAAAGGCGACTCGATTTAGCCCTATCTTGACTGCGTTTCCAGAAGTCCTCAGAAATAAATAAACTTTTTTTTGAAAGTTTTCCATCATGTACAAATTCAGGTATAAAATGTTGATAACGATACAGCTGCCCGATTTCATCTAAGTCACCTGTTTCTGTCTCTGTTAACCAAATCAATACTTGCATTTTAAAGCGTGTGAATAGGCGGTTAGACTCTGGCCTATGAAGTACTTTATAAAAATTATCGAGTTTCAAATAATTTTGAGGTCCCTTAAGACTATGAATATCAATATGAAAAGTATCTTTTAATCGACTTCCTTCTTCTTGCATAATTTGATTTTGAAGGATTTTGGTAGGAACACTAACAAGGATGCCACTTTCACTTTCCATGCTCAAAGCTGGCAGTAGGTAACCATAAGTCTTTCCAAGTCCCGTTTGGGCTTGAATAAATGCGGTTTTCTGTTCCTTTAATAACTGCTCAACTTTTTCTGCAAATTCAACTTGCTGAGGACGTTCATCCAAGTCTAATAAGGAAATATTTTTAGTAAAATCCTTAGATAGCTTACGTGGTTTTAAAGACTGACTTTTCTTTCTTAGAAAGAGTCCATGGAACTCCATCAAATCGTGAGAAGAAAGGAGGGACTGTCGCTGATATACTTCTTCAATCACTAAATAAGTTTCATAAAGGAGGTTATCCGCAAGATTTAACAACGTTTCTAAAAGTTCTTTTGGTAACTGAAAAAGTTTTTGACGCATAAAAAGCAAAAGCTCTGCTGTTGCTTGTGCATCAGAGAGAGCGGTGTGGGCGTGGTCTAACTTAATCCTTAACTCTTGACAGAGAATGCCGAGATTGTACTTTTCAAACTGAGGGTACAAAACCTGTGCTAACTCAACGGTATCCACTCGTGGAGTTCTCAATTCATAACCTTCAAAAAATAAATACTCTGCCAGAAGATTTGCATCAAACTGTACATTGTGCGCAACAAAAACACCATCCTTGACCAGTTCAAAAATCCTTCCAGCTACCTGTGAAAACTCTGGAGCAACTGCCAACCGTTGATCAGTCAAACCTGTTAATTCTTTTATATGAGAATCCAAGGGCTCATGGGGATTGACATCAGTCCCATACTGATCGACGATTTCGCCATTTTCAATCACCACAATACCCACTTGAATAATTTTTGCCTTGCTTCCGGTGCTAGTGGCCTCTAAATCAACAACCACATACCGCTCAGTTCTCGAATTCATCATTAAAAATTATATCAAAAAAAGCCCTGTTTGACACCCCTCAACTTCGATAGAAAAATCTCTTTGCTTGAAAAAATTTTTATAAAATGTTTGAATAGTATTATACAGAAAAGGAGAAATAGGATGAACCCATTAGATTTATTTAACCAAGTAAAAGAATTAATCGAAACAAAAGATTTCGAAGCTGCTAAAACATTTGTTGCAGAAAATCAAGAACAGCTTGGAGAATACTTCTCTCAAGCTCAGCAGTTGATTTCTGGTTCTGAAGGTCTAGATGGCCTCGTTGGAAAGATTAAAGGATTTTTCTAAAAGATATAAAGGCGCCTGAAACAATCAGGTGCCTTTTTGAGATATTTTTTTCATTACTTTGGGAAGATGACTGCTGATTTCCGTCGGCAAGACCACATAATGTTCTTGAGATAATTCTTGGGCTATTACTGAATGAAGATGGGTTGCTACTGCCACACGCTCGTAGAGACTGGCTTGTTTAAACTGACCTGCAAATCCTGCAATTATTCCAGCCAGAGTATCTCCCATTCCCCCAGTCGCCTGATAGGGACCACCAACCTGTAACTGGTAATAATCAGACTGGCCAACTTCCCAAATACGAGTAGCTGGGCCTTTCTCCACCAAAATTATTCCTTGAGGAAAGGAAGTCAGGGCACTAGCCGTTGCATCTTCCTTTTGCTTTTCAATCGTAATTCCAGATAATTTTTCCCATTCTTTTTGGTGAGGAGTTAGGATAAGCTGGTTAGACGGAAATGACAAACTTGTTCTAGCAAGAATGGTCAAAGCACCTCCGTCTACAATCAAAATCTGATTCTGTTTTAAGCCAGCAAAGACCTGTTTGACTAGATCTTCTCCAAAAGCAACGTCTCGTAAACCAGGCCCCAGCAAGACAACTTCTGCCTTCTCCAATTGCTCTTTTAACAATTGCTGGTCTTGAAGAGAAAAGGCCATAGCCTCAGGTAAATGACTGTGTAAAGCTGTGATATTTTCCCTATCTGTTCCAACAGTCACCAATCCTGCACCGCTTTTAACAGCTGCCAAAGCAGCCATGATGATAGCACCACCGTAAGGATAAGTTCCACCTAACAGAAGCAAGCGACCATAGTCTCCTTTATGACTTGTACGAGAACGTTCAATAATGACTTTTTCTAGTAAGTCTTGATCAATCACTTTCATCGTTTTTCCTCTCTATTCATTATACTATAAAGTCTATCCACCTTGCATCTTAAATATAAATCTCTTCGTTCATATAGAAAAAGAGGGAACAAAGCCCCTCTACTCTCTTTTCGTCTAAACACGAAAGTAAACGATTCCATTTTTACTAGTAAAGACGGAGAGGCCTAATTGGTCCTCTCCATCTATTCGACTCATTTATCGATTCATTTTTTATCTTCTACCAATCTATACAAATAGAATGGTATTAGGAACATAGACTAATCCTCTTTACGTTTTGCAGTTAATAAGGCTGCTGACAAAGCCAAGGTAACACCTGCCAAGAAAATAGCTGTTTCTGACTGTTTTTCACCAGTTTCTGGCAATCTCTTGTCTTCCTTGACAACTTGAACTGGTGTTTCTGGAGTCTGAGCTTTTTCTAACGAATTTAGTTTAAACTCTGGTTTTTCTACTGTCGGTGCTGGTTGATTACCTACTGTAGCTAGAATACCACGGTACTCTGGAAGTTTATGTTCTAGAGCCATTACAGCATTAACACCACCCTTAAATTCAGGTTTCTCAACACTTGGTACTGCTTGATCTCCTACTGTAGCTAGAATTCCTGTGTATTCTGGAACTTCATTGACTGCTGCTTCTACAAAGTTAGAACCACCTTTAAATTCTGAAACTTCGTTTACTGCTGCTTCTACAAAGTTAGCACCGCCTTTGAATTCTGGAACTTTGTTTACTGCTGCTTCTACAAAGTTAGAACCACCTTTAAATTCTGGAACTTCATTGACTGCCGCTTCTACAAAGTTAGCACTGCCTGTGAATTCTGGAACTTCGTTTACTGGCGCAGGTTCCTCACCCTTACTATTTGAAATAGATGGTTTTACTCCTACCTCAATAATACGATTTTGAGCTTTTCTTTGTTCAGAATGAACAAGAGTTCTAGTAGTTCCTGATACTTGAATATAGTCAACTTTTTCTCCAGCTTGTCCTTCAGAAACTACACGACGTTGACCTTGAGCAAGCTCAGGGGTTTCACGAATAACTTCTTCAAACGGAAGTGGAGTCTTTTCAATTTCCAAGCTTGGAGCTTCTGCAACTAAGTTCTTAACGCCTTCTGTCGGTGTTGTTTGGAAGGTAGACTTAAAGTGTAAACGATATTCTTTCACCAGATTTCCATCTTTGGAAACAAGACGAACAAGTGTTGGAAGATTTGTATTTCCATGATCCACTACTGTGACTACTCCATGTCCACTAGTTGTCGCAGTGACTTTTGGTTTAGTTCCCATTGTTGTTAGGGTGTACTCTGTCACATTTGGATCAAAGTTTTCCAATGCTTTTCCATCGATTGAAATAGTCGCTGACGGTGTTTCGACTTCTGCTCCCTTGCCTGCAGAGTAGGCTGTAAATTCGACTACTGCTAGCCCGTTAGTAATAGACTTACGGGTCATTCGAGCACGAATAGCTGTCGCTTGAACCGGTTCAAAGTTAAACTCGATTGGTTTACCAGCTACTAATTCTCCAGAAGCTTTGTAAGGAATTGGTGCCCAATTTTCTGCCTTGTTGAATGGGTGGTCAGCATTTTCTTCATAACGAGAAATCGTACTTGGTTCTGTAAAGGCAGGACCAATATATCTTTCTAGAACCATTTTTTCTGGGGCATCTGTTCCACTATCTTTAAAGAACTGAATGGCTACTTTTCCAATAGACTGAGAGGCAATTTTACCGTCCTTCTTAAAGAGTAGTCCGACAGAAGTTTCTTCATTTTTCGGAGTACGAGACCAGTTTGTCCAACGTCCATCTTCATTGTATTTTCCATCATTGAGATAGAAAATTCGATCATGTGAAGCTACTTGTGTATCGTTCGTTGTCGAAGCAAAGGCTTTAGAATCCGTTTCATTGTTGCTTGGATTTTCTGAAATGACTTGATTTCCTTTAGAAACAACTGTCACCTGCATTTTAGTGGTTAGATTTGTACCAATGACATGACCGGTAACTTCAAATGTTCCCTCATGCTCTGTCGCATGTTCAGGAATAGCATCCCACTTCACTGCAAGTTTAGCTGTAGTCCAAGTAGTTGAAGTTGGGTAATAAACAGTGACTTCTGAAGGAAGTTGAAGAGCATCTCCAACATTCAAAATTTTAGCACTATTTTCTGCAGCAAGAGGTTGGCTAGTTTCTCTCTCATCATTGCGGAAGATTCGATATTCTTTCAATACCGTACCATCTTCTGCTTTTAAGATGAGACGTGTTGCACCTTTTGGACTGGTTGCCGGAACAACTGTTACCAAACCATTATTGCTAGCGGTTGCAGTGATTTCTTTGCTAGATTGAGGAATATAGTAATCAGTCTTAGATGGATTAAAGTGTTCAAGATCCTTACCATCTACCTTGATAGAAATCTCTGAACTTGTAGAGCTTAAGACCTTGTTTCCAAGAACAGTTAGCTCTGTCAGACCAACACCTGAAGTTCCATCAGCCTTCTTCATACGAATACGAACAGCATAAGTTTCTACCTTGTCAAATGTGAAGTGATTTGTTTGAGTTGCAGATAGCTGACTTGGAGCATGTAAATTTTCAACTGCTTTCCAATTGTCTGGATTATTAAATGGATGATTGCTATCTCGTTGCGCATGACTGACATCACTTGGTAAATCAGGAATTTCTTTACCTACATAATATTCAACTACATATTCTTTTGGAAGACCAATTGCTCCATCAGTATAGAAATCAACTGATAAATTATTGACAAAACGTTTCGTCAAGTCTCCTGAATTACCAAACAAGATAGAAGCCCAATCATTATCAGTATTTGTTCTCCAAGTAGTCCATCTATTTTTAGCATCTGTTGACGTTCTTGACACAGTCAGGTCGTTCAAGGCATTAGCTGAGTCATCTCCTCCTGTATTGGATACAATGGCAGCTGGCAATTGGGAACCTGTCCATTGTTTAGAGATATTATTTCCAGCAACAACTTGACTAGATACTCGAACATGAGCTTTAGTGGTCAGATTGCTACCCACTAAACGACCATTGATTTCATAGACTCCTTCAGTTTGACTAAAGTTGGCTGGAACCTGATCCCAAACTACATCTTTATAGATAGTTGTTCCATTAGAATGGTAAGCACGAACATTAGCTGGCAATTGAACTGACTCACCCTTAGGTACTGTGAGGCTGATTTCCTCTGCAACTTGTAAGCCTTCAACTGTCACCGTTGCTTGAGCTTCAATGTCTGTGCCTTCTACATGTCCTTTAAGCGTAAATCTATGATAATGCCCCAATTCTTTTTCATCTACCTTGTCCCAAGTTACAGATACTTTGCGTGGCAAGCCCTTATCAAATTCTGCCCCAACTTCTTTAGGTAGATTCGGTTGCTGATTAATGTCTGTAGAAATAGATACAGGATGAAGTTTCACAATCTTCTTGCTGACTTTATTTTCTTTAATCACCACTTCAGTAGTTACAGATTCTGTTTTCTCTGTTTGATTATCGATTCGAGGTGTCAAAGTCACTCTTCCCTTAGTATAGAGCAACAAGTTCTGTCCATTCACCTCAAGATGCCCACCATCAGATGATTTAGCTTCTAGGTGAATATCTGAAGCTGAAAATTCTGTTTGAGAACCATCCTCATAACTACCAATGACACGATAAGTTAAGACTTGATCTTCAGTAGCAGTTTCTTTTTCTTCCACAACTACTTCCAAACGTTTCAAGGCAGGGGATTCCTTCACAAACTGAATTAAATAAGTTTGAACCAAGTCACCCTTTTGATTACTCAAGAAGACTGAGGCCTGATAACCATTATCAGCAGAAGCTTGCTGAACAGTTACTTGATAACCAGTAGTCTGAGCCCCAACACTTGGAATTGTTCCAGTGTAAGGAAGGGATACACGGTAATAAGTCTTGCCAGACTCGAAGTTCTCAAGAGCTTTATCCCCAACAGTAAGTCCTGTAATGCTACTTGTTGTTTCCTTACTGCTTGCGATAAAGGTTGCCGTCACTTCACGGTCGTCATCTACCAATTTACCAGTAGCCTCCGTACGTCCCCCTTCCTTGTTCAAAGCAGCAGGATCTTTCAAGGTCCAAGAAACAACATCAGTATCAATCAAGCTACCATCTGTCAGAACAGCTGTGACTGTTTTATCCAAATCAGCTACAGTTGTACCAACTGGTACTGTAGCAACTTTTGGTAACCATCTATCTAAGGCAACAACTTTTACAAGTGCCTCAGCTTTGGTTTCCAAACCTTCTACACGTCCAGATACTTTTTTCTCACCTGCACTTGTAAGCAAATCAGCTGGCACATCCCATGTTACAGTCTTTTCCTCAACACTACCGTCGCTATAAATAGCTGTTACTGTTTGAGGCAATTCAGGATTAGTAGTCACATCAGTTGTTGCTTTTACAGGAGCAAAGGCTACAAAATGACGGTTTTCTTTCTTACCAGACACAGTTGCGACCGTTGCGCTATCAGAAGTTAAACCAGCAGAATCTGCATAAAGAGTAAATTTTCCTTCTTTTTCTGTTGATTTTACAATGACAACTCCTTTACCATTGAAAGCACGTCTTTGCCATGTTCCATCTGCTTGAGCTTTGTAGCGCTCACGGCTAGCTTGTTCTCCATTATCCACACCAACAATCTGTCCCTGACCATGAAGATTGAAATGAACAAGATTGTTAGCTGTCGGAACCACATTCCCATCGCCATCAACAATTTCGTAATGGATGTAAGATAAATCTTTACCATCTGCTGTGATAACATGCTCTTCTTTAGTCAGACGAACCCTTGCTGGCTCCCCAGCAGTTGTCACACTATCACGCGCAATTTCGTTGCCTTTTTCATCTCGAGCAATCGCAGTCAGTGTACCTGGTTGGTATTTTACAAGCCACTCAAGATACAATTCATTTGGTTTAGCCCCCTCATGATATGGACGTCCATCTTCTGTCGTTTTCTTAGTAAATTCCTTTTTACCAAGCGACTCACCATTTAAGAACAATTCGACACTTGCAGCATTTGAGAAGGTACGAACTGGAACCTTTCCATCGACCAGCATCTTGCGATCCTTAAGAGTCTCTTCAGTCCAGTTCCAATGCGGTAAAATTCGGACAGTTGGCTTTTCTTTAGCACTATACCATTCACTACGGTAAAGGTAAAAATCATTCTTCGGTAAGCCAGCCGTATCGATAATACCAAAGTAAGAACTTTTTACAGGTGTATTATCTTGGTTATGCCATGGAGTTGGTTCACCGATATAGTCAATTCCTGTCCAGATAAATTGTCCAGCATAGCCAGCACGATCACGATCAAAAGTCCATGACTCAGTAGCTGTTCTTCCCCATCCAACACGGTCATTACCATAATCAGATTGTTCATAGTGACGATTTGGACGGTTATCGTGTCCAAGGATTTGAGCAGGATTGTAATAAGAATCACGCGTTCTAGTAGCTGAAGAGGTTTCAGAACCATAAATGAGCCAGTCTGGATGCGCTCTACGAACCGCATCATAAAAACGTTCACCATAGTTCATACCGACAGCATCCATGATTTCTGCAACTTTTAAGAAATCACCTGTTGCTGCACGACTAAATTTATTCTCACCCATGGTAACATAACGTTCGGTATCAATCGCTTTAATGACAGCCTTCAAACGTTTAGCAGTTTCGATAGAACGAGGACTACCATTTGCCTCTTCTACTTCATTTCCAAGAGACCACATGACGATAGACGGATTATTCTTATCACGTTCTACCATTGTTCTAAGATCAAAATCAGACCACTTCTCCCCCTTCTTAGCTTCAGGATGAGTTGCATCTTGATCAAAGAACCGTCCATAGTCGTAAGTCTTCTTGCCACCATACCAAGTATCAAAAGCTTCCTCTTGCACCAAAAGACCTAAACTAGCTGCAGCATCAAGCAACTGAGGACTAGCTGGATTGTGGGTTGTTCGAATAGAGTTTACCCCCATATCTTTCAAGAGTTTTAATTTACGATAGGTAGCCTTATAATTCTCTTCTGCACCCAAGGCTCCATTGTCATGGTGAATACTTACTCCGTGGAATTTCATGCGTTCACCATTCAGAGAGAAACCATCCTTAGCAGTCCAATTGAAATAACGGTAACCAAATGTATCTTCTGTTACATCAACTAGTTGACCTTCTTTATAAACCTTTGTTTTCAGCACATACAGTTGAGGATGATAACTTTTTGTCGTCCAAAGAGTTGGTTTATTAACTAGGATTGTTTGTCTGAAATCTGCAACTTCATTTTCTGCTAAATTCTTCGTTTCAGAGCGAACTAATTCTGATACAACCTTTCCTTCCTTAGTAAAGATTTGTTGTTCCACAAAGACTTTAGCAGCCTTCTTATCCGTATTTTTAATCTTACTTTGAACCTGTGTTTCAACATTTCCTTCTTTTTGCTCAGCAAGTTTTGGAGTAGTGATATGATTACCATTTTCGGCAACATGGACTTTATCACGATAACTGAGAGTTACATCACGATAAATCCCACTTCCTGAATACCAACGACTACTTGGTTGCTTATTGGTCACTTGAACAGTAATTGAATTTTCACTACCATCCTTGTTTAAAAATTCTGTGATATCATATGAAAAATGATTATAGCCACTTGGATAATGTCCTACAAATTTACCATTTACATAGACCTTTGAATCCATGTAAACCCCATCAAAATTGATACGAACATCCTTATTCTTGTCTGCTTCATTTAATGTGAAAGTCTTACGATACCAAGCTGTCCCACCATTTAACTGGCCACCTTCATTACGCGCGAGAGACTTGTGATCAAAGTCAAAATAAATACTCCAATCATGAGGAAGATTCAATTTAGACCAATCATGAACATCCACATCTTTTTTTGAAAAATCGCCTTGAGCATTTAGTTTAAAATACCAATCTTTATTAAAATCTTGTTTTCGATCCGATAATAGCTGTTTTTCCTTTTCAACTTCAGCTTTGTTTGACTCTCCAGATAGTGCTTGCGATTTTTCAGAAGAAGGTTTGATCTCAGTGTCTGCTTTCACTTGGTCCTTTTCAGAAGTTTTTTTAGAATCCTCTTTTACTTCTGTTCCAGCTGTTACTGCAGATTCAACAGGCTTTGGATTTGTCTCTTCAGATTTCTGTTTGTCCTCAGTTTTGGTTCTTTCTTCTACTTTATTTGGAGTTTCCACTTTAGGACTAGCCAATTCATGACTACCATCGTTAGCAGGTCTAGTAGTTTCTGTATCCTTAGTCACTTTATCTTCTGTCGACTCAGCTTTGGGTTTTACAAACTCACGCCCGCCATTCTCATCAGCCTTTGCGATAGCAGCTGCCACATCATCGGGAAGCTTATCTAAAGGCTGAGGTTGATGAACAGTTGTTTCTTCTGTTTGAGTATTGGATGAAGCCACTTCCTCAGCTTGTACAGCTGAAATACCAAATATACTAGCCCCAATCATTACAGATGCCGCACCTATTGCAAATTTACGAATGCTATAATGACAACGTTTATCAAAAAGTCTTTTGTTCATTAAAATCCTCATTTCTTTTTCTTGATACAAAGTAAGCGTTTACTTTATTTAAAAAATAACCTCCTTCTGAATACACAAACAAGTACCAAGTTCGATAATATATTTTATATATTGAATATATCAAAACACACCTAAAATTGCAATCATTTTCCATCAATTTAACCTAATAAAATGGTATGCAAGATAAGTTCATTCAAAAGAAATAGGTGCAATGAAAGTAGCTTTCTATTCTAGACTCTTTCCAATACAAATTTCATTCCATTAATAGCATTTTCATACTTCAAATTTATAGTTTATGGACTCATATCATTATAGACTGCATTCATTTACATACACTACATAAAAAGAAGGTAAAACATTATTCTACCTTCTTTTTTCCTATTTTATATCCAATGTCCTAAGTGCTGCTTGATAAGTTTGATCCATCAGCATAGTAATGGTCATAGGACCGACACCTCCAGGGACTGGCGTAATGTGGCTAGCAAGTGGGGCAACCGCCTCATAATCAACATCCCCACAGAGCTTCCCATTTTCATCGCGGTTCATCCCGACATCAATGACAACCGCACCAGGTTTGACAAAGTCAGCAGTCACAAACTTGGCACGACCGATTGCTACCACCAGAATATCTGCTTTAGCAGCCACCTTGGCAAGATTATGAGTCCGTGAGTGTGTCAAAGTCACTGTAGCATTCTTGGCCAAAAGAAGCTGGGCCATAGGTTTTCCAACGATATTGGAACGACCGATGACGACCGCATTTTTACCTTCCAAGTCAACCCCATATTCATGAAACATTTCCATAATTCCTGCAGGTGTCGAAGGAATCATGACTGGATGACCAGACCAAAGACGTCCCATATTTAGAGGATGGAAACCATCCACATCCTTTTCTGGGTCAATAGCCAATAGAACTGCCTCCTCATCAATATGTTTTGGTAATGGTAACTGTACCAATATCCCATGCCAAGCCGGATCTTGATTGTATTCAACAATCAAATCTAACAACTCCGCTTGACTAATAGTCTCTGGAACTCGCAATACTTCGCTACGGAAACCAGCCGCAAGGGCTGACCTCTCCTTGTTCCGAACATAGACTTGGCTGGCAGGGTTGTCCCCAACCAAAATCACTACCAAACCAGGTACTAGCCCCGTTTCTTCCTTTAATCTTGCAGTCTTTTCAGCCAGCTGTCCTTGTAACTTAGCTGCTAGAGCCTTCCCATCAATAATCTGTGTCATATCACTTCTCTTTTCTTTCAAATATCTTCCATTATACCAAAAACTACTGCTCCCCTCTAACACTTCTTTCCTAGGCTACCCTATAGTTTCAAACTATAAGAAAAAGCTCTGGTCGAGCTTTTCACTAATCTTTTCGTGAAAGTTTAAAACTGATTACAAACAGCTCAGCAAAGCTAACTTATAAAACCTTACTCAAGAAATCCTTAGTTCGTTGTTCTTGGGTTTGTTCAAAAATCTGTTCAGGTGTTCCGTCTTCAACAACCACACCGTCTGCCATAAAGATGACACGATCTGCCACCTCACGGGCAAATCCCATTTCATGTGTTACGATAACCATAGTCATTCCTGACTTGGCTAAGTCTTGCATAACAGCCAACACTTCACCTACCATTTCAGGGTCCAGGGCTGAAGTTGGCTCGTCAAAGAGCAAAACATCTGGTTCCATAGCTAAACCACGCGCAATAGCAATCCGCTGTTGCTGACCACCTGACAAACTCTGTGGATAAGCAGTTGCCTTATCTGGTAAACCAACTTTTTCCAAAAGTTCCTGAGCTCTCTTCTCTGCAACTTCCTTACTTTCACCTTTGGTCTTGATAGGAGACAAGGTGATATTTTCCATCACAGTCATATTAGGAAAGAGATTGAATTGTTGAAAAACCATACCCATCTTCTCACGCATGGCAAAGAGGTCATTCTTCTTGTCCGTAATATCGACCCCCTCAAAGATAACCTTCCCCTTGGTCGCTTCTTCCAACAAATTCATAGAACGAAGCAAGGTAGATTTCCCGCTCCCTGAAGGACCGATGATAACGACAACTTCTCCTCTTTTAATCTCGAGGTTGATGCCCTTCAATACTTCATTCTTTCCAAAGGATTTATGTAAATTTTCAATTTTTATCAAGGTTTCTGTCATTATTTTTTATCTCCTTGTCCCATACGTTTTTCAAAAGCTTTCAAGGCTACTGTCAAAATAGAGGTCATAATCAAGTAATAAAAGGCTGCAAATAAAAGTGGTGTTAAAGGTAGATAGGTTGTTGTGGAAACTGTTGTAGCTCCATTCCACAACTCCATGACACCAATAGCTGATAAGAGGGAACTATCTTTGATAATAGTGATAAATTCGTTTCCCAATGCTGGCAAAATATTTTTGATAGCTTGTGGCAAAATCACATAGCGCATCGCATTTTTAGGACGAATCCCTAAAGAATAGGCCGCCTCTAGCTGACCTTTTGGAACCGCATTAATCCCAGCACGAACAGTCTCAGAAACATAAGCACCACTGTTCATAGAAATAATCAAAATCCCTGGAATCAGACGAGAAAGATCAACACCCAAAATCCCAACCTGAATAGTCGGAGCATTGATATGCATTAGAGCAAAGGCAATCATAATCTGAACCATCATCGGTGTCCCACGGAAAATCCAAACGTATAAGTTGGCAAGCCAAACAAGCGGCTTAAACTTTGAACGTTGCCCAAAAGCCAATACAACACCCAAAATGGTTCCCAAAAAGACAACACAAATAGAAATGAGAACCGTCACGACAGCCCCATAGTTAAAATAAGGTAAATACTTAGGTAAAAAAGAAAAATTCATAGTCACACTGCTTTCTAAAATAGAATACTGTATGATTATAATATAAATTGAATTAAAATTCAAATCTTTTGTCTAATTTATTCAAAAAAACTTTAAGATGGTAGAATTAGCGAGAAATCTTAGTTTTTTCTAGGCAAGTTGAGCTCCTTTATGGTAAAATAGTAACGATAAGAAATGAAGGAGAATCAAAATGGAATCACATTTGGTTAGAATCATCAACCGCCTTGAAGCAATGGCAAAAGACGGCGGAAATTTAAAACGTAATTTTGAACGCGAAGGAGTTGTTGTTGCAGAAGTTGCATACAGCCACGACGAAGAAAACGGCTCAATCTTTACCCTTCGTGATGTCGAAGCTCGCGAAACTTATACGTTTGACAGCATTGACTTGATTGCAATGGAGATTTACGAACTCCTTTACTAACACAAAACAAGCTGGGATTACACCCTGCATGTCTAACCAAAATCCTTTTTGTCTCACAAATAGGATTTTTTTATAGTCCAAATCCACAAATATTTTCATTATAACAACTTCTCAAAGCCTCAATCTTTTTACTTGCTTTACACCCCAATCCTGTTATAATGAGAGTATAGAAATTTGACTATTATTGACCTTTGGACAGGTCAAGCTAAAGAAAGAAATGAGGTAGATGTATGCTTTGTCAAAACTGTAAAATCAATGACTCAACAATTCATCTTTATACCAATCTCAATGGAAAGCAAAAACAAATTGACCTCTGTCAAAACTGCTATAAGATTATCAAGACAGATCCTAACAATAGCCTCTTTAAAGGTATAACTGATCTGAACAATCGTGACTTTGATCCTTTCGGTGATTTCTTCAATGACCTAAATAATTTTAGACCTTCTAGCAATACTCCTCCGACTCCCCCAACCCAATCAGGTGGAGGTTACGGTGGAAATGGCGGTTATGGTTCCCAAAATCGTGGACCTGCTCAAACTCCTCCACCAAGCCAAGAAAAAGGCCTGCTGGAAGAATTTGGTATCAACGTAACTGAAATTGCCCGTCGTGGAGATATTGACCCCGTTATTGGGCGCGACGATGAGATTATCCGTGTCATAGAAATTCTCAATCGCAGAACCAAGAATAATCCTGTTCTTATCGGTGAACCAGGTGTCGGAAAAACTGCCGTTGTCGAAGGTCTAGCTCAGAAAATCGTTGATGGAGATGTTCCGCATAAACTCCAAGGCAAACAAGTCATCCGTCTGGATGTGGTTAGCTTGGTTCAAGGAACGGGTATTCGAGGACAATTTGAAGAACGCATTCAAAAACTCATGGAAGAAATTCGCAAACGTGAGGATATTATCCTCTTTATCGATGAAATCCATGAAATTGTCGGTGCTGGTTCTGCAGGCGATGGCAATATGGATGCAGGAAATATCCTCAAGCCCGCCCTTGCTCGTGGAGAACTGCAATTGGTCGGTGCTACTACCCTCAATGAATACCGTATCATTGAAAAGGATGCAGCCCTAGAGCGTCGTATGCAACCTGTTAAGGTCGATGAACCAACAGTGGAAGAAACAATCACCATCCTCAAAGGAATTCAAAAGAAATACGAAGACTACCACCACGTTCAGTATACCGATGCTGCAATTGAAGCAGCTGCAACTCTTTCCAATCGCTACATCCAAGATCGCTTCTTGCCTGACAAGGCCATCGACCTCCTGGATGAAGCTGGTTCTAAGATGAACTTGACCTTGAATTTTGTGGATCCTAAAGTGATTGATCAGCGCTTGATTGAGGCTGAAAATCTCAAGTCTCAAGCTACACGAGAGGAAGATTTTGAGAAGGCTGCCTACTTCCGCGACCAGATTGCTAAGTATAAGGAAATGCAAAAGAAAAAGGTTACGGATCAAGATATTCCTATCATCAGCGAGAAAACTATTGAGCATATTATCGAGCAGAAAACCAATATTCCTGTTGGTGATTTGAAAGAGAAAGAACAATCTCAACTCATCCATCTAGCCGAAGATCTCAAGTCTCATGTTATTGGCCAAGATGATGCAGTCTATAAGATTGCCAAGGCTATTCGCCGTAATCGTGTCGGTCTCGGTACGCCTAACCGTCCAATTGGAAGCTTCCTTTTTGTCGGACCAACTGGTGTCGGTAAAACAGAACTTTCCAAACAACTAGCTATCGAACTCTTTGGTTCTGCTGACAGCATGATTCGCTTTGACATGAGCGAATACATGGAAAAACACAGTGTAGCTAAATTAGTTGGTGCCCCTCCAGGTTATGTTGGCTACGATGAGGCTGGGCAATTAACTGAAAAAGTTCGTCGCAATCCCTACTCTCTTATTCTCTTAGATGAAGTAGAGAAAGCTCATCCAGATGTCATGCATATGTTCCTCCAGGTCTTAGACGATGGTCGTTTGACAGATGGGCAAGGACGCACTGTTAGCTTCAAGGACGCAATCATCATCATGACTTCAAATGCTGGTACTGGTAAAGCCGAAGCCAGCGTTGGATTTGGTGCTGCTAGAGAAGGACGTACCAATTCTGTTCTCGGTGAACTCGGTAACTTCTTTAGCCCAGAGTTTATGAACCGTTTTGATGGTATTATCGAATTTAAGGCTCTCAGCAAGGAGAACCTCCTTCAGATTGTCGAACTTATGCTAGCAGATGTTAACAAGCGCCTTTCTAGCAACAACATTCATTTAAATGTAACTGAAAAGGTCAAAGAAAAATTAGTTGACCTCGGTTATGATCCAAAAATGGGAGCACGTCCACTTCGTCGTACTATTCAAGACTATATTGAGGACGCAATCACTGACTACTACCTTGAAAATCCAAGCGAAAAATACCTCAAGGCAGTTATGACCAGCAAGGGCAACATTCAAATCAAATCTGCCAAAAAAGCTGAAGTAAAAACTTCTGATAAAGAAGTATAAATCCTATAGAAAAGGAGTAGAAAATGAAAATTTTCTGCTCCTTTTTACAAAAGTCACTATAAATTCTTGACAGCTTGGCCTTTGTCCATTAAGATAATAATAAAGACAATAGATAATGAGGAAAATGCAATGGCAAATCCAACTTTCGGAGAAAAAAAGGCGAATACAGACTATGTTGCTCGTTATGGCGTATATGCTGTTATCCCTGATACTGAACAAAAACACATTGTTCTTGTTCAAGCACCTAATGGCGCTTGGTTCTTACCAGGTGGCGAAATTGAAGCAGGTGAAAATCATCAAGAAGCCCTAAAACGTGAATTGATTGAAGAGCTTGGCTTCACAGCTGAAATTGGTGCCTATTACGGACAAGCTGATGAATATTTCTATTCTCGTCATCGTGACACCTACTACTACAATCCTGCCTACCTCTATGAAGCGACTTCTTTCAAAGAAGTACAAAAACCACTAGAGGACTTTAATCATATTGCCTGGTTCCCTATTGACGAGGCTATTGAAAATCTCAAACGTGGTAGTCATAAATGGGCAATTCAATCTTGGAAAAAACAGCATAAGATTGACTAAATCAAGCTACTTTATTCAAAAAATGCTATAATAGAATTAGAAAATCGGAGGAAATGTTATGAAGCTTATCAATACGACAAACTCACACTCGCAACTTGTAAAAAGCCAGCTAGAAAGTACAGATGCAACCCTTGTTGAGGTTTATTCTGCAGGTAATACAGATGTTATTTTTACCCAAGCTCCGCTTCACTATGAAATCCTCATCTCAAACAAACACCGTGCTATTCGCGAACCTGAAATCGAAGCTATTCAAGAATTTTTCTTGAAACGTAAAATTGATAAGGACTCTATTGATGAGGCCAATATCAAAACCCTCTATTCAGAAAAATTAATTGGAATTTCAATTCCGACCAAATAAAATCTTGGAGAGATTAAAAAGTCTTTTAAACCTTATGGAACAAAATTGGGTTTATTTAGCTTTTTAAATCATCTCCAATTTTTTATCTTGAAATCCTATCATACACAATTTTATAGGTAACAAAGGAGACAAGCATGGGAGACATGATATATCGAGAGGCAAGACTTGAAGAATACGAAAAAATTGGAAAACTATTAGCCAATTCCTTTCTTGACTATCCCTTTTTAACGATTATAACTGATGATTTAAAGAAACCTGATTATTATCCTAATTTTGTAGAAACATTACAAACATTGCTCACTAGAGTCTATATTAAAAAAGGAAACTGTTTGGTTGCAGAACAAGATGGAGAATTACTAGAAGTCGCCCTTTTGCAACAAAAGGATTTCTGTATACTATCCTATCTACAAAATGGCGGAACAAACATTTTTCGCTACATTCGACCACGAAATCTTTTTAAATACTTTGACTTTGTAAAACGTTCCAAAAATCATTTAGAACAAGCAGGAGAGTTTGATTGGTATTTGATGGCTTTAGCTGTTAATACAGCAAGAAAGGGGCAGGGAATAGGCAGTACTTTTCTGACACAAGGGATTGAACCCTATATTAAATCAAAAGGCTGTAAGAACTTATGTCTCATAACTAGTACAGCTAGAAACGCCTCATTCTACGAAAAAAACGATTATGTATTACTGGACCATATGGACTTAGAATACGGATCAAAATCAATTGGTAACTGGGTATTTTTAAAAACAATAAATAAATTATAACAGACTAGCAATTTACAAATCCTATTTAAATAAGGATAACTTATATTTATAAAAACCAACGTTCAAAACGTTGGTTTTCTTATCTATTTTACAGCTTCTTTCAAAGCATCTACCTTATCCAAACGTTCCCATGGAAGGTCAATATCTGTACGTCCCATGTGTCCGTAAGCCGCTGTTTGACGGTAAATTGGACGCTTGAGGTCCAGCATTTTGATAATCCCTGCAGGGCGAAGGTCAAAGATTTGACGAGCCGCTTTTTCAAGCTTGCTTTCAGCTACTGTTCCTGTACCGAAAGTATCGATACGAACGGAAACTGGTTGGGCCACACCGATGGCATAGGCCAATTGCACTTCTGCCTTCTTAGCAAGACCTGCTGCAACGATGTTCTTGGCAATGTAGCGAGCCGCATAAGAAGCTGAACGGTCCACTTTAGTCGCATCCTTACCAGAGAAGGCACCTCCACCATGACGAGAGTAGCCACCATAGGTATCCACGATGATCTTACGACCAGTCAAACCTGAATCCCCTTGAGGTCCACCGATTACAAAGCGACCAGTTGGATTGATGAAGAATTTGGTTTGCTCATCCAAGTAAGAAGCTGGAATAACTTCCTTGATAACCTTGCTAATCACATCATTGTGAATTTGTTCATTGCTAATTTCTGGGTCGTGCTGAGTGGAAATAACGACTGTATCCACACGTACTGGACGGTCATTTTCATCATACTCAACTGTAACTTGTGATTTAGCATCAGGACGAAGATAGCTGATTTCACCAGACTTACGAAGTTCTGCCAGACGACGAACCAATTTATGACTGAGTGAGATTGGCAATGGCATGAGCTCTTCTGTTTCATCCACTGCAAATCCAAACATGAGCCCTTGGTCACCAGCACCAATCAAGTCAAGCGGATCTTGGTCTGCATTCCCACGTACCTCCAAGGCTTCGTTAACACCTTGGGCAATATCAGGAGATTGTTCTACCAAAGATGGATGTACTCCTACAGTCTCAGCAGAGAAACCATATTCTGTATTGGTGTAGCCAATCTCTGCAATGGTATCACGAACCACACGGTTAATATCCACATAGGCATTTGTAGATATTTCACCAAAAACATGGACTGAACCAGTATATACAGCTGTCTCCGCAGCAACGTGCGCCTCTGGATCTTTAGCTAAAATAGCATCCAAAATCGCATCTGAAATTTGGTCTGCAATCTTATCTGGATGCCCCTCAGATACAGATTCAGACGTGAATAATTTACGTTCTGACATAAAAATGTCCCCCCTTAAAAATAGTGTTATAGAGTTACAAAGTACTGATAGGAAAACTATTAGTGATAAATGCCTACCATCTTATCGGGACTATATAACTTTATCATTATACCATTTTTAAGCGCAATTTGCAGTCTTTAATGTAGTGTTTTAATGTAGATATTTCGTTCTCATAAAGCAAAAAGTTGGAGCTCAGTACTCCAACAATTACTATTAAAATGTTTGGCGTTTTGCTTTACGCTCTGCACGACCGCGAGCACGATTTTCAGCACGCTTAGTCTTGCGGCGTTTTTCATCCACTGCCCATTGAATTTTCTTCTTATAACCCGGTTTGACTTTTTTCTTTTTCTTTTTAACCAAACCAATCATTTCGATATCAAGTTTATCTTGTTTTTTCTCACGGTTGGCACGACGATCACGGTCATAAGTATCTTGAAATTCCCCGTCTTTGACCATCTTAGGAGTAAACTTGATTCCCAATTTCTCCAACTCACGGATATCCGAGTCATCACTTGGCTGATAAAGGGTAATAGCTGTACCTGGTAGGCCATTTCTTCCAGTACGACCAACTCGATGAACAAAGAAGGATAAGTCTTGCGGAATGGCATCATTGATGACATGGCTGACACCTTCAATGTCAATTCCACGCGCTGCCAAATCTGTTGCGACAATATACTCAAAATCCAGATTTTTCACCTGGTTCATAATACGTTTGCGCTCACGAGGGGCAATATCCCCATGAACCTTTGCCACCTTCAAACCTTGAGCAGTCAGGTATGAATGTAACTCATCAGCACGCGTTTTAGTGTTAACAAAAATCATTGCCAAATACGGTTGCATCAACTGAGTCAACTGATAAATTTGAGCATTCTTATCACGTCCCTTAGTAGAAATCAACCAATTATCAATAGTATCAGAAATAACCGTTTTGGTCTTGATTTTCTCCATAACAGGATTTGATAAGTATTTTTTCAAGAATGGTTGCAGTTTTTGTGGAATAGTCGCTGAGAAGACCATGAATTGCAGGTCTTTTGGAAGGCTTCCAGCAATCTTATCAACCGTTTCTAAGAATCCCATATCCAAGGTCATGTCTGCCTCATCGACCACAAAGGTCTTAGCCTTGTGAATAGCTAGATCACCAGACTTAACTAAGTCATAGATACGACCTGGCGTTCCGATAACAATATGAGGCTGGTTACTTGCCAATTTGTCAATCTGGCGAGCCTTATCTGTACCACCCACATAATTAACTACACGAACTTCCACCTCTGAGTGAGTTGCAATCTGACGAGCTGCTTGGTAAATCTGAGTAGCCAACTCACGGCTCGATGCAGTAATCACTGCCTGTACACTATCACTAGTTTCATCTAATTGCTGGAAAATCGGCAACAAGAAAGTATGAGTCTTACCTGAACCTGTTTTTGATTCACCGACTAGGTCACGACCTGCCAAAACAATAGGAATCAACTTGTCTTGCACCTCTGTTGGAGTTGTAAATTTCAACTCCTCCAAGGCTTCACTAATATATTTTTTAAATTGAAATTTCGTAAATGACATAATATCCTCGATTCTATCTATCTTATCAATTATATCATATTTTATTCCATTTCAGTAGTCTCACTCATAGAGCTTACTTTCAGTAGTTCATCTAATCAGAAAAAGGCTGGAATTTGTGAATCCCAACCTCTTTTCAGTCCTTATTTCCAGTTTAAAATAGCATTCAAGCCATAGTGATCACTAACTTGTGGACTCTTGTTACCATCAAATACGACATATAAATTTTCCACCGCTAACTCTTTGGTAGTAAAAACATAGTCGATTCGAAGGGGTTCTGTGTTCCCCTTCCAGCCATCAATTTCTGGTGGAACAGTATAGCTACCACTTTTCTCTTGAGCAACTTCAAATGCGTCTTGTAAGCCTAATGGACTAGCTAAAATAGCTTGGTAACCTTCCTGACCAGCTGGGTTGTTGAAATCTCCAGCAAGCAAAAGTGACTTGTTCAATTTCTTCAAGACAGCTTCAAATCGTGCCCATTCTTCTTGGAACCCTTTATCCCACCAAGAAAGATGGACACTGGCAACTGCAAGATCCTTGCCATCGACTACAGTTTCGGCCAGGGCGACACGGCGAGTATGATAGTCTGTTGGATCATCCACATCTGAAACCAAAATTTCTCTTGCTTCAATAGGTGTTTTAGACAAGATAGCCACACCTTCATGGTAGCGGTCATAACCAATATGGTTATAGGCCCAAGTCCAATAGTAATTTTTTCCTTGCTTTGACAACTTTTCAACCAAAAGTCTAACATAATGGTCTTGGTGAATAGGCTCAGCTGCTGGCAAAGCTTGATAAAGGTCATTAACCTCCACCTCTGGCGAAGTAATCTCCTGATTGATTTCTTGGAAACAAATCAAATCATAATCTTTATCAAGAATATCTTCAAGCAAGAGCTGGAATTTTTTCTCAGCTTCTTTTTCCATCCAGCTATGAGTATTGAGTGTTAAAAATTTCATGCTTTTCTCCTAAAACAAGAGGTTGGAAAACAGCTTCCAACCTCAAGTGTATTACAATTCTACTTTAGCAACTGCTGTTTTAGCTGCAAGAGAACCTGTTTGTTCTAATTTAACTGATTTAATAGCTTCAGCATTTGTGAAGACAACCACTGTTGAAGTTTCACGATCTGCTGCACGGATAGCATCCAAGTCAGCTGTGACAAGAAGATCACCTGCTACAACTTTTTGTCCTTCAGCTACATGAACAGTAAATGGTTTTCCTTCAAGACTTACTGTGTCCAAACCAATATGAACCAATACTTCAAGACCTGCTTCAGTCACAAGACCAAGAGCATGTTTTGTAGGGAAGATGCTTGATACAGTACCTGAAACTGGAGATACAATGTTTCCATTTGCAGGTTCTACAGCAAATCCGTCGCCCATCATTTTTTGAGCAAATACTGGATCTTTTACTTGTTCCAAAGCAACAACTTGACCGTCTGCTACTGAGTAAACTTCCTCAGTAAGACCTTTGAATTGAACAGTGTTTTGTTGCGCTTCTGTCATTTGACTTGG
Source organism: Streptococcus mitis (assembly GCF_005144795.1). Lineage (GTDB taxonomy): Bacteria > Bacillota > Bacilli > Lactobacillales > Streptococcaceae > Streptococcus > Streptococcus mitis_BB. The sequence continues at coordinate 164,492 of NZ_SWFJ01000004.1, forward strand.
AAGAGTTTCAGGAATGATTTCACCTGAATCAAGGATATCTTGGATATCAGATTTCAATACGTCTGCTTTTGGACCGTAGATAGCTTGAACTCCTTGTCCTTTCATGACAAGACCCATAGCTCCTTCTGCTTTCCATTGTTCTGCATCACCGACTTTGTCAGCATCTTTTACAGTTACACGAAGACGAGTCATACATGCATCAACATCAACGATGTTTGCACGTCCACCAAGAAGGTTGATAATGTTTACAGCTTGAGAACCTGCTGCAACTTTCACTTCGCTGCTAGCTTCTTCTGAGCCTTCAGCAGTTTCGTAGTTTCCGTTACGTCCTGGAGTTGCGTAGTTGAATTTTTGAATCATGAAGTTTGCGATAAAGTACATGATTACAGCAAAGAGAACAGTTACCCAAACGAAGTTAACGATATCCATACCGATACCAGCGCTAATCGCAATAGGTGTACGAGTCAAGAACTCGATTGAACCGAATGAGTGCATACGTAGGTTTACTACGTCAGCCATAGCGAAGGCCGCACCTTGAACAAGTGAGTAAACAAGATACATAGGTGTTGCTACAAACATGAACATGTATTCGATTGGTTCAGTAACCCCTGTCAAGAATGTTGCAAGAGCTGTCGCAATCATCATACCTTTATATTGATGTTTCTTATCAGCATCGACATTACGGTAGATAGCCACGATCACACCCATCAAGATACCGAATGAACCGATCATTTGTCCAACTTTGAAACGAGCTGGGTGAACAGTATCTAACAATTGTTGGTAGTGACTTGCATCTGCACCTTTAAGGTTAACAAGGTCTGTTACCCATGCAAGCCATAGTGGGTCTTGACCAAATACTTGAGTACCTTTAGCTGCACCCGTCAAAATCTCATAAGTACCACCAAGAGCTGTGTAGTTCATTGGGATTGTCAACATGTGGTGGAGACCAAATGGCAAGAGCAAACGTTCCAAAGTACCATACAAGAATGGTGCAAGGATTGGAGCAGTTTCTTGTGAGTTGGCAATCCAGATACCAAAGCTATTGATACCTGTTTGAACTACTGGCCAAAAGGCAGCAAGTAGAATTGCAGCGATTGCTGAACGAAGAATAACTACAAATGGTACGAAACGTTTCCCGTTGAAGAATGAAAGTGCATCAGGAAGTTTACGGAAGTTGTAGTATTTGTTGTAAGCAGTTGCCCCTACAAAACCTGAGATGATCCCTACGAAGACACCCATGTTAAGTGCTGGGGCTTCCATAACACTAATGAAGTAATCAGCAACTTTGATTGATCCACCAAAGAGAGTTGTTACCATAGCTTCTGGATTTTTCAACATATCTCCTGATACGCCAAAGATTGTACCAGTGATACGGTTAATCAAGATGAAGGCAAGACCAGCGGCGAAAGCACCACCAGCACGTTCTTTAGCCCAGCTTCCTCCAATTGCTAGGGCAAACAAAATGTGAAGGTTACCGATAACCCCCCAACCAATTTGCTCAAGAATTCCACCGGTAACTACAAGTGGTGCAAAAGTTGGGTTAATCATTACGATAGACTTACCGATTGAAATCATCAAACCAGCAGCCGGCATAACCGCGATAACCACCATCAAAGCCTTACCGAATTTTTGCCAAAACTCGAAAGACAAGACATTTTTGAATGTATCTTTCATCATTCAAATCTCCTTTATTTTTATTTAGGCAAACGTTTTACGAAAACGTTTGCACTTAACTATGTATTAATTATACCACTTTAATTTTTTTTGTAAAGGCTTTTATAAAAAAAATGGAGAAAAAAGAGAAAGTTTTTACACTTCCTCTTTTATATTTACATTATTATTCTAGTATTTCAAGAAATATAGTATTAAATCTTTAGGAAACGTCTCATTGATATACCAGATCCAATTGAACCAATAAAGATACCGATAACAAAAAGAAGTGCAATCATGAGAGGTATAAATATATCTGGTGTAATCATTGACAAGTTTTGTCCAATCAATGATTTATTTACAGATTGATAAACCATATTGTAAACAAAGAAAACTAAAACTGATGGGATTGCAGCACCAAACAAACCGATAAAGGCACCTTCTAATAAGAATGGACCTCTGATATAACCATTTTTAGCCCCCACCAAACGCATGATTTGAATTTCACGACTACGTGAAATGATTGTAATACGAATAGTGTTGGAAATTAAGAACACTGCTATAAAGATCAACAGACCAGCTATAACTAATCCCCAAACACGGATGAAGGAAGCAAGTTGGAAAAGACGCTGGGTATTTGCACCGCCATCTTGAACTTCTGACACACCTTCAATTTTTTTAGCCTCTTCAGCTACTTTTTGGACATCACTTGGGGTATTTGTATCTACTACGTAAGCATCGTAGAGTGGATTGGCATCCCCTTCAAAAACTTTCCAATCATCGCCCATCGTTTCAGTTAATTTCTGGTACTGCTCTTCTTTACTTGAGAAGGTAACACTTTTAACAGTGGGCATAGCTTTCAAAGCATCATATACCTTATGGTAATCATTATTGGTTACTGTTTGACCTTCTTTTACAATAGTCTCACTATTGTCGGCTACATCCTTACGAATGTATACCATCACTCGGACATTGTTTTCAATATCGGTAGCCAATTTTGCAGTGTTAAAGATAACAGATGCAAACAAGGCAACAAGTGTCAAAGTAATCATAACCGAACTGACAGCTGCTACTGTCATCCAGCCATTTCGTTTCAAACTTTTTAATGATTCAAATAAATGACGAAAAAATCTACTAATCATCGTATCCATATTCTCCTTTAGCTTCGTCACGAACGACACGGCCATTTTCAATGGCAATGACACGGTGGCGCAAGGTATTTACAATCTGACTGTTGTGGGTAGCCATCAAGACAGTTGTACCTTGGAGATTGATGCGTTCCAACAAATTCATGATCTCCCATGAATTATCCGGGTCCAAGTTTCCTGTTGGTTCGTCCGCAATCAATACTTTGGGATTGTTTACAATAGCACGCGCAATCGCAATCCGTTGTTGTTCTCCTCCTGAAAGTTCATTTGGAAAAGAACGAACCTTATGCTTCAATCCAACCAAGTCTAAAACTTCCATAACACGTTTTTTGATATTACGGCGACTCTCACCAATAACTTCCATTGCATAGGCAATATTTTCATAAACGGTTTTCTTTGGCAAGAGTTTATAGTCTTGAAAGACCACCCCAACACTACGACGTAGAAGCGGAATATCTTTCTTCTTGATTTTAACTAGATTAAAATCTGCTACTGTTAAACTTCCTTTTTCGATTTTGACTTCTCGGTACAAAGATCTAATAAATGTTGACTTTCCTGCTCCTGAAGGTCCTACGATGTAAACAAATTCCCCTGGTTGAACGCTTACCGAAACACCACGTAGGGCAGTCGTTCCGTTGTCGTATTTTTTGACGACATCTCTCATTTCAATAATTGACATGTGAGTTCCTTTCTATCTTAGCTGATTCTCCACTTGAGATAGGCATCAATAAAACCATCTAGGTCTCCATCCATAACCTTATCTACTTGTGCAACTTCAAAGCTAGTTCGATGATCTTTTACCATAGTATATGGCGTGAAAACATAAGAACGAATTTGACTTCCCCATGTGATTTCCTTTTTCTCACCCTTGAGGGAATCAACCTCCGCAGCTTTCTTTTCTTGCTCCATTTGATAGAGCTTAGCCTGCAACATCTTCATGGCACGATCTCTATTTCCATATTGGGTACGATCCACTGTTGATTGGACAACAGTTCCCGTAGGAATGTGTGTCAAACGCACACCTGTTGAAACCTTGTTGACGTTTTGTCCACCAGCACCACCTGAACGGAAGGTATCCATCTTAATGTCATCTTCACGGATTTCCACTTCAATGGTATCATCCAGCTCAGGCATCACTTCTACAGATGTGAAAGAGGTGTGGCGACGTTTAGCAGAGTCAAATGGTGAAATACGGACCAAACGGTGAACACCCATTTCTGACTTGAGAAGACCATAGGCATTAGGTCCTTCAAATGATAAGGTTACTGACTTGATACCAGCTTCATCTCCTGCTTGGTAATCCAACACTTCCACTTTAAAGCCTTTAGCATTTCCATAGCGAGTGTACATACGAAGTAACATATCACCCCAGTCTTGAGCCTCTGTACCACCAGATCCTGGATGGATTTCCAAGATGGCATTGTTATGGTCATAAGGTTCTGACAAGAGAAGGGTCAGCTCATAGCTGGTCATCATCTTGTCAAGTTCTGATAACTGCGTTACCAGTTCTTCATGCACCGACTCATCTTCAGCTAAAAAGTCTAATAAAATTTCAACTTCATCCTGCAACTCTTCCATTTTGTGGAAGGTATTGTAGGTGTTTTTTAATTCATTTAATTCTTGCGACGTTTTTTGGGCCGCGATATTATCGTTCCAAAAATCAGGTTCTGTCATCTTGTTTTCCAAGATGGCAATCTCTTCCTCTAAACCTTCGAGGTCAAAGAGACCCCCTGAAAGAAGCTAATTTTTCACGATTTGCGTCAATTTTTTGACGAATTTCTGAAATGTCCATAAATACTCCTTTTTTATATCGTTTTATTATACCATAATCTCTTATTTCTTTCCATCTTTTGCTCTAATGACTTTTTCTATCTTGATTATACAATCTAATTGCACAATAAAAACTCATAAAATTTTCTAATAAAATAGAATTGAACGAACTAGTTACCAAAAAAGTTTTATGAGCTACCATCATTCTACCATAAACAAGAGTGAAAGTATTCTCATTTACTGTACTCAAGGCCTAAATTTTTCTCAAATTGCTAAGTTACCTCATCTTTATTAAACTAAATTATGAAATTCCCCAAGTGTTATATCCTTTATGCCTAACTTTCGGGGTACAGTCCAGTTCATACACATAGATCTTTTATCTCATAATCTCCCTGTTTCTTAATAGCGTATAAAAAAATCGTCATATGAATGCCCTTTTGTGTCAATCGTTGGCATAAATAGTTCGCTACTTTTACCTATTTAACAAAAGCCTTCGTAACCTAGTCAAATTATACCACAAAAAGAGAGCGTTTCCGCTCCCTTTACTACTCCGGTAATTCTATCTTCAAGCTCATATCCGTCAGTTGTAATACCTTCTGAACCGCAGCAAGAAAGGCTAGTCCATTATCCGATGGAGAATATTGGAAGGTAATATGGATGACTTTTTTGTCAAACTTATCACCGTATCGTGCCACATACTGCTTGCTTTCGAGGAAGTAGATATAGTTGTTCATTTTTTCCTGCAGAAGTTCCAAATGAACTGCTTCAATTTCTTCCTGCTACTCGAGAGGGTCTACTAGAAGAAGTTCCAAATGATTATCAACTGTACCAATTGCATCAAGTTCAGTTGGCTTTAATTTCGAAGATATAGCCTTTTGTACAAGAGATTTAAACTCTTTAACATCAAATAACTCACGTTTATCTTCTATATTTAGTAGAACAGCTTCAGGGTGATTACGTATGTAGTTTCTATCAATATCGTCTTGCTTTAGGGGCCAGTGCCCTGTTTCAGCATAAATCATGACTTCATATGCTCCCCTAGAAGATTCAAATGCTTTATCCATCAGTTCTTTAGTAATAGGATAGCGAACTTCTGGACCCATGGCTCCGCCAATTTCTTTAAAGAAGCTAATTTCGTAATAGCCGTCTGTCTCATATACAATAAATCCATTGCCTCTATGTACAATCGTATCCGATTGATTATAATCTTCTAACTCATCTTTCTTTGGCCAACGTTGATTTTCACAATAAAACATTACTTCTAAAGAATCTTTGTCTGATTTTGAAACACGTTCTGCTAATTCCTGGCTAATGGGAAAGTTAAGCACTTCTTTTCCTCTACTCCACAAAATCTGATAATCATTATTGTTTTTTAATATCGTACAATTTTTGTATTGCTGAATTTCTGTTGTCATACAAACACCTATTCAAATATCTTTCCTATTGTATAATCACCTGGTTTAAATTGATCTACAACTGCCTCTGGTATACCTCCCTTTGTAAAACCTCCTGGTTCCCAAAGGCCTTGCCAAGCACCTGGCTCATTGCCTGATGGCATACGTAAATTTTTAGGGTGTTTAACATTAATAGTAAGAGGTGAATCACCTAAATACCCTCTATCTAAGCCTAGTAATTCCTCTAATACTCTCGGATTCCCATCTGATGCCAATACAGCTTTATCATATATAAATTTTGGCATTACATAATGTCCCTTTTCTGGTCCAATATTCCCACCAAATTCCATTACAGATTTATTAAATCCTTCTTTACTGATAACCTTTACAACTCCATCCTTAAACATATTTAGATGTGTCTCTATCTCTTGGTGTGAAAGATATCTGGAAGGATCTAAACGTTGACCCTTTTCTGTACTAATCAAACCATCTACGATTTTTCTAGACATATCTGCTCGCTGTATTTTTTCCAGCTCCATCTTAAAGTTTTTAATTTTTGAGTTGCTACTATTAATTACATCAATCCGAGTTCTCTTTGGAATTTCTACACTACCAACAAATTTACCATTCCCCTTACCAACAATGACTCCGCCATTTCTTTCGATATTATCAAGGATTGTTTGGCGTTTAATGGATAAACCATCTTTTGCAGTTGTATAATCCGGAATCCGAATTTTTCCAGTTTTATCTACACCGACCGCTTTTAATTGGATACGCTGAATTTCACCTGCCGCATTACGAGTCTCAACAGTTATTTTCGTTTCAACATCTTTGAAATTTGTCTTGAAGTTACCAATCTTTCTAGTTGAAAACTCTCTATAATTAGAAAAATTTTGTTCAGATAAGTTATTTTTCACCTTATTGAGACTAAACTTGCTGGCTGCTGAGGAGACCGTATAACCTCCTACGATATTCCCGATAAAGTTTGCGGTTTGGGCATCTTCCTCACTTCCACCTAGGAGCTTGGTCCCATGATAGGCAACCTGACCTGCTGTATAGGCACCTGCTTCCCCTATCGCAAACTGGGTCAAGCCCTTGACAACGCTCTGGGTCTGCCCTATGGGAATCATGATGGCACTCGCCGTCACAAAGACATTTCCAACATCATGATACAGCTTGTCATTCCCCATGAAAAGCGTATCTCGGATGAGATTATAGGATTTCGTATGGGCATCCCCTGCATTTCCAAGTTGGATGTTATGAATCCCTTCCGCTGCATTAGACGCCCCATAAGCAAACGACCCCAGTCCTGCGGTTAAGCCAGCCCCAACAACCAAGGGTGTCGCAAAACCCATGCTTCCTACAATCGCAAGAATACTAAACGCAACGGTCATCACACCAATTGCCAGGTCTTTCCAACCGTTCTTGGCTCGATCCTCCGCAGCCAAGGCCTCAAAACGAGCCTTGTCTCTCTCCTGGGCAGCTTGTACGCGCTCAACACGACTCTCCATCTGCTTGGTCGCCTGTTGGTAGGCCATCGCAAAGCGTTGGACAGACTGGAGTTTAGCGAAATCACCCGACTGATAAGTCCCTACAGTCCGTGTCTTCCCTGCATGTTCTGCGATCAAGGCCTTGGTCGCCGACAAGAGTTCCTTAAAGGCAACCAAATCCTGACTCGCATGATTACTTTCATACTGGATGATCGAGTTGTCCAAGTTCTTGACCTGATTCATGAGAAAGTTAT
>NZ_SWFJ01000050.1 GCF_005144795.1 Streptococcus mitis
TGCTTGCACTTGTTGATGCTGACGTGCTAGCAGATGTACTTGCTGACGTACTTGCACTTGTTGAAGCTGACGTACTTGCTGATGTGCTTGCACTTGTTGAAGCTGATGTACTTGCTGACGTACTTGCACTTGTTGATGCTGATGTACTTGCTGACGTGCTTACGCTTGTTGAAGCTGATGTACTTGCTGACGTGCTTGCGCTTGTTGAAGCCGACGTACTTGCTGACGTGCTAGCCGATGTACTTGCTGACGTGCTTGCTGATGTACTTGCACTTGTTGAAGCTGACGTACTTGCTGATGTGCTTGCGCTTGTTGAAGCTGATGTACTTGCTGACGTACTTGCACTTGTTGAAGCTGACGTACTTGCTGATGTGCTTGCACTTGTTGAAGCTGATGTACTTTCTGACGTACTTGCTGATGTGCTTGCACTTGTTGAAGCCGATGTACTTGCTGATGTGCTTGCACTTGTTGAAGCTGACGTGCTAGCCGATGTGCTTGCGCTCGTTGAAGCTGACGTACTTGCTGATGT
>NZ_SWFJ01000051.1 GCF_005144795.1 Streptococcus mitis
CCGGAAGTAGTTGGGGGTTGCCCCCTGTGAGATATGGAAGTCGCTTAGCTCTAGGGAGTTTAGCTCAGCTGGGAGAGCATCTGCCTTACAAGCAGAGGGTCAGCGGTTCGATCCCGTTAACTCCCATTTAAGCGGGTGTAGTTTAGTGGTAAAACTACAGCCTTCCAAGCTGTTGTCGCGAGTTCGATTCTCGTCACCCGCTTTGAACTTTGTTCAAAATACCAAGTTTTTAACTTGGGCGCGTAGCTCAGGTGGTTAGAGCGCACGCCTGATAAGCGTGAGGTCGGTGGTTCGAGTCCACTCGTGCCCATAAAGTTTGGTCCGTTGGTCAAGGGGTTAAGACACCGCCTTTTCACGGCGGTAACACGGGTTCGAATCCCGTACGGACTATTTTGGAGGATTACCCAAGTCCGGCTGAAGGGAACGGTCTTGAAAACCGTCAGGCGTGTAAAAGCGTGCGTGGGTTCGAATCCCACATCCTCCTTTTGTATTAACGCGGGATGGAGCAGCTCGGTAGCTC
>NZ_SWFJ01000052.1 GCF_005144795.1 Streptococcus mitis
CTACCTCGCCAGTGGAAGCGAGGTAGCTTTTTATTTTGTTAATAAGGTTACCTTAAATCTGTTTTCTTTCTAGCTCTCTAATTTGTTGCCTTAATTTTTTATTTTCTAACTGCGCTTGCATTGCAAATGTTAAAGCAACTAATGAAATAACCACCGGAAAAAATGTGTAGTCCATATAAGAAAACCTCCTATTTTCATTAACAGGTGAAGAATTTATTCACTATACGTAAAAAGGTACTCTCTTTGAAAGAGAGTACCTTCATATCTTCAAATTGAATATGCTGATGAACGGGCATTATATCATAAATGATTTATTCTCGCTCAAATTCTTGCTCATAACTCTTATTTACCTGCACACGGCTCTTTTTTATTTTTTTATGTATATTTATTCTCAATTAACGAATCATTGCTTATATGGCTTATATGAGCTTTATACTCACTATCTAATTCCCTCTTAACCTCTTATTTTAACTTTTCCTTCTCGTTGGTTGTGTTTCTGGATCTCCGTTATTTCGTCTT
>NZ_SWFJ01000053.1 GCF_005144795.1 Streptococcus mitis
CTCGTGCTGGCGGCGATCAAGCGCAGCGGCCGCACGCTGGCCGAACTGCTCGAAGGCGTCACCCTGTTTCCGCAAAAGCTCATCAACGTGCGGATGCGCGCAGGCGCCGATTGGAAGGGCAGTGCGGCGATCAAGCAAGCGGTGGCCGACGCAGAGCGGGCGTTGGACGGTAGCGGGCGCGTGCTGATCCGGGCCTCGGGCACCGAGCCCGTGCTGCGCGTCATGGTCGAGGCGAGTCAACATGACGCCGCCGTGCGCCACGCGCAAGACATCGCCCGCGTTGTCGAACAGGCGACCGCGTAACGCATCCCGCAGAAAAGCGCTGCATGGGCGGCGCTTTTCTCCTACGCTAGTTTCAGCAGCGGAAGGGGCTTTGTGCTGGCATCTTCCCCTAATTCCTCACATTTAATGCTAACTTCACGATGAATTCTTTCATCAAGTAAGGAAGCTGTCACGTTACCTTCACCGGCAGTCACATTACTGTCACAGTTTCGACCTAATCTT
>NZ_SWFJ01000054.1 GCF_005144795.1 Streptococcus mitis
CAATCGTCCTAAAATATCTCTTACCTTAAATTTTAAATAACGTAAAAGGGGACTAGTCCCCAAACCCCTAGCCAGCACTCCACCCCAAAACGAAGTCAAACATCAAATTAATTAATCATTTATCAATTGATTAGATAGGAATTTCTCAAACATTCGACGAAAATGTACATAGTTTCTTAATGAGTGATTAGTAATCAATTAATTAATTCGACTGATTAATTAAGGAGTGAGTTTGTATGATGGATTGGATGAATATTAATGAGATTTCAAAAGTTATTGATACACCTGCTCCAACTGTAAGAAGATATATTCAAAAACATCAAGCTTTTCTAAATACTAAGAAGCAAGGTAAAAAGATCTTATTACACCCTGATTCAATAGAACTCCTGAAAAAAATCAGAAAATGGTATGTAGTTGATAACATGATTGATATTGAAATAGATAATAAGCTTAAAACCAGTGGTTACAAGGCTGTTATTGATGTTGAATCAATCAATCAT
>NZ_SWFJ01000005.1 GCF_005144795.1 Streptococcus mitis
CGAAAGCCGAAGTAGCGAAAGCAGCCATCGCAGCCGTAAATGCTATCAATGAAGCGAAAGATCAAGATGGTGTAGATGCCGCTCAAACTACAGGAGTTAAAGCAATTGAAGCAGTAACTCCAGTAGGTAAAGAGAAAGCCCTAGAAGCCATCCAAACAGCATCAGAAGCTAAGATTGCGTCAATTGATAAGAACGCTAAATTGTCAGACGATGAAAAAGCAGCAGCGAAAGCCGAAGTAGCGAAAGCAGCCATCGCAGCCGTAAATGCTATCAATGAAGCGAAAGATCAAGATGGTGTAGATGCCGCTCAAACTACAGGAGTTAAAGCAATTGAAGCAGTAACTCCAGTAGGAACAACTAGTAAAGCAGGCGAAGGTAATGTCATAACTCCACCGACTGTGGAAGTACCAGCTTACACAGATGAAGTAGGCACAAGCGGTACGGATGGCGAAGGCAATGTCATAACTCCACCGACTGTGGAAGTACCAGCTTACACAGATGCAGTAGGTTCAAGCAGTACGGATGGCGAAGGTAACTTGCTAACTCCGCCAACTGTAGAAGTGCCAGCTTACACAGATGCAGTAGGTACAAGCAGTACAGATGGCGAAGGTAATGTCATTACACCACCAACTGCAGAAGTACCAGCCTATACAGATCCAGTAGGCACAAGCAGTACAGATGGTGAAGGTAATGTCATTACGCCACCAATTGCAGAAGTACCAGTCTATACAGATCCAGTAGGTACAAGTAGTACAGATGGCGAAGGTAATGTCATTACACCACCAACTGTAGAAGTACCAGCCTATACAGGAAGTGTGAACGGTATTTCAGAAGAAATGCCAGCTCAGCCACATAAGGACGGCAGTGCTAATGAAATGTCAGATGGAACTCCAGTATCTGAAACTACAATAAATAAAGATAGACAACTTCCAAATACTGGTACAGCAGACTCTACAGTAGCTATGGTAGCAGCTGCAGCAAGTGCAGTACTTGGTCTTGGTCTTGCAGGCCGTCGTCGTAAAGAAGACGAAGAAGCATAATTTATATATGAGTTAATCTAATCTTTTAGTAAAATCTGTATTTGATTTTATAGCTTATATAGAATTTCTTAAAAAATCTCCTAGTAGTCCATTGATTGCTAGGAGATTATTTGTTAATTATGGTATAGTAAAATGAAACGGGAATAGTACGACATAAATTCTTAATCATTGTTAGAAATTTGATTTTATAAGTAGACTGAAACCAGTATAGTATATAACTTCTGCTAAAGTATTTCTAGAAATTAATTTGATTTCCCTAATAAATTTGTTCATATCTTATTTCAACTCACTATAATTTCCCAATCAATTTGCCTATATTTTATTTCGATTTACTATACTTTTCTTCTATAATTAAAAATACGATTATTAATTTTTACGAATAATATAGAAAAGGAGGAAAATCATGTTTGTTGCGATAGATGCTAGGGGAGAATTGGTAAATGTGTTAGAGGATAAGCTTGAGAAGCAAGCCTACACCTGCCCAGCTTGTGGAGGTCAGCTCCATTTGCGGCAAGGACCAAGTGTCCGGACCCATTTTGCTCACAAAACCTTAAAAGACTGTGATTTTTCCTCTGAAAATGAAAGTCCAGAACATCTGGCAAATAAGGAATCCCTTTATCACTGGTTGAAAAGAGATTCAGAGGTGCAATTAGAATACCCTCTCCCAGAGCTTAAACAGATTGCGGATGTATTTGTAAATGGTCATCTTGCTCTAGAAGTTCAGTGTAGTCCCTTGCCACAAAAAGTTCTTAAAGAGCGTAGCGAGGGTTATCGTAGTCAGGGTTACCAAGTACTGTGGTTGCTGGGTCAAAAACTGTGGCTCAAGGAGCGTTTGACCCGTCTGCAACAAGGTTTTCTTTATTTCAGTCAAAACATGGGCTTTTATGTTTGGGAAGTAGACAAGGAAAAACAGCTTTTAAGGCTTAAATATCTCATACACCAGGATCTTCGAGGCAAACTCCATTATCAAATCAAGGAATTTCCCTATGGCCAAGATAGTCTACTGGAGATATTACGTTTTCCCTATAAGAAACAAAAAATATCTCATTTTACAGTTTCTGAGGATAAGGACATCTGTAGCTATATTAAGCAACAACTCTATTATCAAAATCCTATTTGGATGAAAGAACAAGCAGAAGCCTATCAGAAGGGAGAAAATCTCCTGACTTATGGGCTAAAAGAATGGTATCCACAAATTCGACCACTAGTAGGTGATTTTTGCCAAATTGAGCAAGATTTGACTCGCTATTATCAGCATTTTCAAACCTATTACCAAAAAAACCCTCAAAATGATTGGCAAAAGCTCTATCCACCAGCCTTTTATCAGCAATATTTCTTGAAAAATATGGTAAAATAGAAAGGATGGAGGAATCTAATGGTATTACAAAGAAATGAAATAAATGAAAAATATACATGGGATCTATCAACGATTTACCCAACTGACCAGGCTTGGGAAGAAGCCTTAAAAGATTTAACAGAACAATTGGAGACAGTAGCCCAGTATGAAGGCCATCTCTTGGATAGTGCGGATAGCCTTCTAGAAATCACTGAATTTTCTCTTGAAATGGAACGCCAGATGGAGAAGCTTTACGTTTATGCTCATATGAAGAATGACCAGGATACACGTGAAGCCAAGTACCAAGAGTACTATGCTAAGGCAATGGCTCTCTATAGCCAGCTAGACCAAGCTTTTTCATTCTATGAACCTGAATTTATGGATATTAGCGAAAAGCAGTATGCTGACTTTTTAGAAGTTCAACCAAAATTGCAGGTTTATCAACACTATTTTGACAAGCTTTTACAAGGCAAGGAACACGTTCTTTCACAACGTGAAGAAGAATTATTGGCTGGAGCTGGAGAAATCTTTGGTTCGGCAAGTGAAACCTTTGCTATTTTAGATAATGCAGATATCGTCTTTCCATTTGTTAAAGATGAAGATGGTAACGAAGTACAATTATCACATGGCGTTTATATGCGTTTGATGGAGTCTAAAAACCGTGAAGTTCGCCGTGGTGCCTATCAAGCCCTTTATGCAACTTATGAGCAATTCCAACATACTTATGCTAAAACCTTGCAAACAAATGTTAAGGTTCAAAACTATCGTGCAAAAGTTCGCAACTACAAGAGTGCTCGTCATGCAGCCCTAGCAGCCAATTTTGTTCCAGAGAGTGTTTATGACAATTTGGTAGCAGCAGTTCGCAAGCATTTGCCACTCTTGCATCGATACCTTGAGCTTCGTTCAAAGATTTTGGGGATTTCAGACCTCAAGATGTACGATGTCTACACACCACTTTCGTCTGTCGAATATAGTTTTACCTACCAAGAAGCCTTGAAAAAAGCCGAAGATGCCTTGGCAGTTTTGGGTGAGGATTATTTGAGCCGTGTTAAACGTGCCTTCAGTGAGCGCTGGATTGATGTTTACGAAAACCAAGGCAAGCGTTCAGGAGCCTATTCTGGTGGTTCTTATGATACTAATGCCTTTATGCTCCTTAACTGGCAGGACAATCTGGACAATCTCTTTACTCTTGTTCATGAAACAGGTCACAGTATGCACTCAAGCTATACTCGTGAAAGTCAGCCTTATGTTTACGGAGATTACTCTATCTTCTTGGCTGAGATCGCTTCAACTACCAATGAAAATATCTTGACGGAGAAATTATTGGAAGAAGTGGAAGACGACGCAACACGCTTTACTATTCTCAATAACTTCCTAGACGGTTTCCGTGGAACAGTTTTTCGTCAAACTCAATTCGCTGAGTTTGAACACGCGATTCATCAAGCAGACCAAAATGGTGAAGTCTTGACAAGCGATTTCCTAAATAAACTCTACGCAGACTTGAACCAAGAGTATTATGGTTTGAGTAAGGAAGACAATCCTGAAATCCAATACGAGTGGGCTCGCATTCCACACTTCTACTATAACTACTATGTATACCAATATTCAACAGGTTTTGCAGCAGCCTCAGCCTTGGCTGAAAAAATTGTCCATGGTAGTCAAGAAGACCGTGACCGCTATATCGACTACCTTAAGGCAGGTAAATCTGACTATCCACTTAATGTCATGAGAAAAGCTGGTGTTGATATGGAGAAGGAAGACTATCTCAACGATGCCTTTGCAGTCTTCGAACGTCGTTTGAATGAGTTTGAAGCCCTTGTTGAAAAATTGGGATTGGCATAAGATGGTTGAATCATATAGTAAAAATGCCAACCATAACATGCGTCGCCCTGTCGTCAAGGAAGAAATTGTGGACTTGATGCGTCAGCGTCAAAAGCAAGTCACAGGCGATTTGAAAGAATTGGAAGAATTTGCTCGCAAGGAAAATATTCCCATTATTCCCCATGAAACGGTTGCTTATTTCCGTTTTCTCATGGAAACCATGCAACCTAAAAACATTCTGGAAATTGGGACGGCTATCGGTTTTTCAGCTCTCTTGATGGCTGAACATGCACCAAAGGCCAAGATTACAACCATTGACCGCAATCCAGAGATGATTGGATTTGCCAAGGAAAATTTCGCCCAGTTTGACAGTCGTAAGCAAATTACGCTCCTAGAAGGAGATGCGGTAGATGTCTTATCGACCCTAACAGAGTCCTATGATTTTGTCTTTATGGATTCTGCCAAGTCTAAATATATCGTCTTTCTGCCAGAAATCCTCAAACACTTGGACGTTGGAGGCGTGGTTGTCTTGGATGATATTTTCCAAGGTGGTGATGTTGCCAAGGACATTATGGAGGTTCGTCGTGGCCAGCGAACCATTTATCGTGGCCTTCAAAGATTATTTGATGCAACCTTAGATAATCCAGGACTCACTGCAACATTAGTACCTTTAGGGGACGGCATTCTCATGCTTCGTAAAAATGTAGCAGACGTTCAATTGCCTGTTAGCGAATGATTTTCAGAATAATTTAAGAAAATATAGTAAAATAGATAGGGTAACACTTATCTCAAAGGAGTAGACATGAAGAAAAAACTATTGGCAGGTGCCATTACACTATTATCAGTAGCAACTTTAGCAGCTTGTTCGAAAGGTTCAGAAGGAGCAGATCTTATCAGCATGAAAGGAGATGTTATCACTGAACATCAGTTCTTCGAGGAAGTAAAGAATAATCAAGCAGCTCAACAAGTTTTGCTTAACATGACCATTCAAAATGTTTTTGAAAAACAATATGGGTCAGAAGTAACTGACAAAGAAGTAGAAGATGCAATTGCTGAAGAACAAAAGAAATATGGGGACAGCTATCAAAATGTACTCTCACGTGCCGGAATGACACTTGAGACACGTAAAGCTCAAATCCGTACTAGTAAATTGGTTGAATTAGCAGTTAAGAAGGCAGCAGAAGCTGAATTGACAGATGATGCTTATAAGAAGGCCTTTGATGAATACACTCCAGATGTAACGGCTCAAATCATTCGTCTTGATAATGAGGATAAAGCGAAAGAAGTCCTCGAAAAAGCTAAGGCAAGTGGCGCAGATTTCGCTCAATTAGCTAAAGATAACTCAACTGATGAGAAAACCAAAGCTAACGGTGGTGAAATCACTTTTGATTCAGCTTCAACAGAGGTACCAGATCAAGTTAAGAAAGCAGCTTTTGCCTTGGATGTTAACGGCATTTCTGATGTCATTACAGCTACTGGTACTCAGGCATACAGCAGTCAATATTACATTGTAAAACTCACTAAGAAAACAGAAAAGTCATCTAATATTGATGACTATAAAGAAAAATTGAAGACGCTTATTCTTACTCAAAAACAAAATGATTCATCATTTGTTCAAAGTATTATCGGAAAAGAGTTGCAAACTGCAAATATTAAAGTTAAAGATCAAGCTTTCCAAAATATCTTTACTCAATACATTGGTGGTGGAGATTCAAGCTCAAGCAGTTCTTCAAAAGAATAAAACAGAAAAGAGCCAAGCGCTCTTTTTCTTATGGGAAAATCTTATATCTTAAGGGTAAGGGTTTTTTTCTTTCTGAAAAAGTGGTATAATAGCAATCAAAACTAGAAAATAAAACGGAATTGGGAACAAATTTCTTTGTTCCTATTAGAGTGGTGTGATATGAAAATTAGTAAAAGGCACCTGTTAAACTATTCCATTTTGATACCTTATCTTCTTTTGTCTGTATTAGGGCTAATCGTAGTATATTCGACGACGAGTGCAACCCTGATTGAAGAAGGGAAAAGTGCTCTTCAATTGGTCCGAAACCAAGGTGTTTTCTGGATAGTTAGTTTAATTTTGATCGCCTTAATATATAAGTTAAAACTAGGTTTCTTAAGGAATGAACGACTGATTATTATCGTTATGTTCATAGAGATAATTTTACTAGCTTTGGCACGTTTAATAGGAGTTCCGGTTAATGGAGCCTACGGTTGGATTTCAGTAGGACCTGTAACAATTCAACCAGCAGAGTATCTAAAAATTATTATTATTTGGTATTTGGCTCATCGTTTTTCCAAACAACAAGAAGAAATCGCTATTTACGATTTTCAGATTTTAACCCAAAACCAATGGATTCCTCGGGCTTTTAAT
The DNA here is from genome assembly GCF_005144795.1 of Streptococcus mitis. Lineage (GTDB taxonomy): Bacteria > Bacillota > Bacilli > Lactobacillales > Streptococcaceae > Streptococcus > Streptococcus mitis_BB. Next base: position 6,569 of record NZ_SWFJ01000005.1, read on the forward strand.
GACTGGCGTTTCGTTATAATCGTATTAATTGGAAGCTTAGGAATTTTCCCAGATTTAGGAAATGCCACTATCCTTGCTTTGGTAGCCTTGATTATGTATACACTTAGTGGGATTGCTTATCGCTGGTTCACGACTTTTCTACTTCTGCTTACAGGTGGTTCAATGTTATCCCTGTCTGTAATTCGTTTTGTTGGGGTTGAAAATTTCTCTCGTATTCCGGTCTTTGGTTATGTTGCCAAACGTTTTAGCGCATTTTTCAATCCGTTTAATGACCTAGCAGGTGCAGGACACCAACTCGCAAATTCTTACTATGCTATGGTAAATGGTGGGTGGTTTGGTCTAGGATTAGGAAATTCAATCGAGAAACGGGGTTATCTACCAGAAGCTCATACAGATTTTGTGTTCTCTATTGTTATAGAAGAATTTGGATTTGTTGGAGCTAGTTTGATTTTATCACTTCTCTTTTTCTTAATTTTGCGAATTATTTTGGTGGGGATTCGTGCTAAGAATCCATTTAATTCAATGGTGGCTATTGGGGTAGGAGGCATGCTTTTGGTGCAGGTCTTTGTTAATATCGGTGGAATTTCTGGTCTTATTCCTTCAACTGGAGTAACATTCCCTTTTCTATCGCAAGGTGGGAATAGCCTCTTGGTATTATCTGTCGCAATTGCTTTTGTATTAAATATTGATGCAAGTGAGAAACGTGCTAAACTTATTAGGGAGTATGAAAATCAATCTTCTGAAATATTATAAGGATTGTATAGAAAGGAAAGTTTATGTCTCTTCAAAAATTAGAAAACTATAGTAATAAAGCTGTTGTGCAAGAAGAAGTATTGATTTTAACAGAATTGTTAGAAGATATCACTAAAAACATGCTTGCCCCAGAGACTTTTGATAAAATCATGCAGTTGAAAGAATTATCAACTCAAGAAGATTATCAAGGTTTGAACCAATTAGTTACTAGTCTGACAAATGATGAAATGGCTTATATTTCACGCTATTTCTCTATCTTGCCTCTTTTGATTAATATTTCAGAAGACGTGGATTTGGCCTATGAAATCAACCATCAAAATAATATCGATCAAGATTATCTTGGTAAATTATCAGCAACGATTAAAATGGTTGCAGAAAAAGAAAATGCGGTTGAAATTTTAGAACATTTGAATGTTGTCCCTGTTTTGACAGCCCATCCAACACAAGTGCAACGTAAGAGTATGTTGGATTTGACCAACCATATACATACCCTCTTGCGTAAGTATCGTGATGTAAAATTAGGCTTGATTAATAAGGAAAAATGGCATAATGATCTCCGTCGTTATATTGAGATTATCATGCAGACAGATATGATTCGTGAAAAGAAATTGAAAGTGACCAATGAAATCACGAATGTTATGGAATATTACAACAGTTCTTTCTTGAAGGCTGTCCCTCATTTGACAGCGGAATACAAGCGCTTAGCAAAAAAACACGGATTAGAATTAAAACATCCTAAACCAATTACCATGGGAATGTGGATTGGTGGCGACCGTGATGGGAATCCTTTTGTTACAGCAGATACCTTGAAACAATCTGCTATGACTCAGTGTGAAGTCATCATGAACTACTATGATGAAAAGATTTACCAACTTTATCGTGAATTCTCTCTCTCAACCAGTATTGTCAATGTAAGCAAGCAAGTTAGAGAAATGGCTCGTCAATCCAAGGACAACTCGATTTATCGTGAAAAAGAACTTTACCGTCGTGCCTTGTTTGATATTCAATCAAAAATCCAAGCAACAAAAACCTATCTGATTGAAGATAAGGAAGTTGGAGCTCGCTATGAAACAGCTAATGATTTTTATAAGGACTTAATTACCATCCGTGATTCCCTCTTGGAAAATAAGGGTGAAGCACTAATTTCTGGTGATTTTGTTGAGCTGATTCAGGCAGTTGAAATTTTTGGTTTCTATTTGGCATCTATTGACATGCGTCAAGATTCTAGTGTTCATGAATCTTGTGTGGCCGAACTCTTGAAATCAGCAGGAATCCATTCTCGTTACAGCGAACTAAGTGAAGAGGAAAAATGCCAGCTTCTCTTAAAAGAATTAGAAGAAGATCCACGTATTCTTTCTGCCACTCATGTTGAAAAATCAGAGTTACTTGAAAAAGAATTGGCTATCTTTAAGGCTGCCCGTAATTTGAAAGATAAGTTGGGTGATGACGTTATTCGTCAGACCATTATTTCACATGCAACCAGCGTATCAGATATGCTGGAATTGGCTATCTTGCTAAAAGAAGTAGGACTAGTGGATAAAGAAAGAGCTCGTGTCCAAATCGTTCCTCTTTTTGAAACAATTGAGGACTTGGACCACTCAGAAGAAACCATGAGAGAATACCTTTCTCTTGGTCTAGCTAAGAAATGGATAGCTTCGCGCAATAATTACCAAGAAATCATGCTTGGCTATTCTGATAGTAATAAAGATGGTGGTTACTTATCATCATGTTGGACCCTCTACAAGGCTCAACAACAATTGACTGCTATTGGAGATGAATTTGGTGTTAAGGTTACCTTCTTCCACGGTCGTGGTGGGACTGTCGGTCGTGGTGGTGGACCAACTTATGAAGCTATTACCTCTCAACCGCTCAAGTCTATCAAGGACCGTATTCGTTTGACGGAGCAGGGTGAAGTAATTGGCAATAAATACGGTAATAAAGATGCAGCTTACTATAACCTTGAAATGTTGGTTTCAGCAGCCATTAACCGTATGATTACTCAATGGAAGAGTGATACAAATACCTCAAATCGCTATGAAGCCATTATGGACCAAGTAGTGGACCGTAGTTATGATATTTATCGAGACTTAGTCTTTGGGAATGACCATTTTTATGATTATTTCTTTGAGTCAAGTCCAATCAAGGCTATTTCCAGCTTTAATATTGGTTCTCGTCCAGCTGCTCGTAAGACTATTACTGAAATCGGTGGTTTGCGTGCTATTCCTTGGGTCTTCTCATGGTCACAAAGTCGTGTCATGTTCCCTGGCTGGTATGGTGTCGGATCAAGCTTCAAGGAGTTTATCGATAAAAATCCAGAGAATATCGCTGTCTTACGAGATATGTACCAAAATTGGCCTTTCTTCCAATCTCTCCTTTCAAATGTCGATATGGTCTTATCTAAATCCAACATGAATATTGCTTTTGAATATGCTAAGTTATGTGAAGATGATCAAGTGAAGGCTATTTATGATACTATTTTAGACGAATGGCAATTAACGAAAAATGTTATCCTAGAGATTGAAGGCTATGACGAATTATTAGCTGAAAATCCATATCTAAAAGCAAGTTTGGATTACCGTATGCCTTACTTTAATATCCTTAACTATATCCAGTTGGAGTTGATTAAACGTCAACGCCGAGGAGAATTATCAAGCGATCAAGAAAAATTAATCCATACAACCATCAACGGAATTGCGACCGGATTGCGTAATTCAGGCTGATACCTATCAAACTTCCTCTTTTTCATAGGGGAAGTTTTTGAATATTTCAAAAAAATGCTAAAAGAGTCTTGACAAGTAGTTGAAAAATGATATAATTTAACCATTCAGAAAAGTAATCATATAAACTTTTTAGAGAGTCTGTGGTAGCTGAAAACAGATAAGTGGTGATGATGAAAATTGGGCTGGATGTTATTTAGAATTTGAAATCATAAAAATTCGGTGAGCACACCTTACAGTGCATCTCGTTATTGCGAGACAGAGCGATAGGGAAATTCCCTATAATTGAGGTGGTACCGCGCATCGACGTCCTCACACAAGTTTTTTGTGTGAGGACTTTTTTGATGGAGGTTAGTATGGAAAGAAAACGATGGCGTCGCTTGTTTAGATAAGTGAAGCATTTTAAAGGAAATAAAAAGGAGAAATAGAATGAAAAATAAACGATTAATTGGAATTATCGCTGCATTAGCAGTCTTAGTAGCAGGAAGCTTGATTTACTCTTCAATGAATAAACCAGAAGCTAAGAATGAGAAGAAAGTTGCCAAAGTTGGTGTGCTTCAGTTTGTAAGCCATCCGTCTCTTGATTTGATTTATAAAGGGATTCAAGAGGGATTAGCAGAAGAAGGTTACAAAGATGACCAATTGAAGCTTGACTTTATGAACTCAGAAGGGGATCAAAGTAAAGTTGCTACAATGAGTAAGCAATTGGTTTCAAATGGCAACGATATTGTAGTAGGTATTGCAACTCCAGCTGCTCAAGGATTAGCTAGTGTAACAAAAGATTTACCTGTTATTATGGCAGCCATTACAGATCCAATCGGAGCTAACTTGGTTAAAGATTTGAAAAATCCTGGTGGAAATATTACAGGTGTTTCTGACCATAATCCTGCTCAACAGCAAGTTGAACTAATTAAAGCTCTAACACCTGATGTTAAAACAATTGGAGCTCTTTATTCAAGTAGTGAAGATAACTCAAAAACACAGGTAAAAGAATTTAAAGAATACGCTGAGAAAGCAGGCTTTAAGGTAGAAACATTTGCAGTACCTTCAACAAATGAAATTGCTTCCACTGTTAATGTTATGACAAGCAAAGTAGACGCTATCTGGGTTCCAATTGACAATACTATTGCGTCAGCTTTTCCAACAGTTGTATCTAGCAATCAAACAGCTAAAAAACCAATTTACCCAAGTGCAACAGCCATGGTAGAAGCTGGTGGTTTGGCATCAGTGGTTGTTGATCAACGTGATCTTGGAGTGGCTACAGGTAAAATGATTGCCCAAGTTTTGAAAGGGGCAAAACCAGCTGATACACCAGTTAATGTTTTCTCAACTGGTAAGTCTGTTGTTAACAAAAAATTAGCCAAAGAACTTGGTATCACTATTCCAGAATCTATCTTAAAAGAAGCAGGACAAGTGATTGAATAAGATAAAAGGAGGAGTTGGGGACATCTCCTCCCATTTTTACGAAAGGAATGAGTGAAAAATTATGATAGTATCCATTGTTTCTCAGGGTTTTGTCTGGGCTATTTTAGGCTTGGGAATCTTTATGACCTTTAGAATCTTAAACTTTCCAGATATGACAACAGAGGGCTCTTTCCCACTTGGTGGAGCAGTAGCAGTAACCTTGATTACAAAAGGAGTTAATCCTTTTCTCGCGACTCTTATTGCTGTTGGAGCTGGTTGTTTGGCAGGAATGGCAGCCGGACTTCTCTATACAAAGGGTAAGATTCCGACTTTGTTGTCAGGTATCTTAGTAATGACTTCTTGTCATTCGATTATGCTCTTGCTTATGGGACGCGCCAATTTAGGCCTGCTTGGAACCAAGCAAATTCCGGATGTTTTGCCTTTTGCTTCAGACATGAACCAACTCTTGACAGGTCTCATCTTTGTGAGTATTGTCATTGCTCTCATGCTCTTTTTCTTGGACACCAAACTTGGACAGGCTTATATTGCTACAGGTGACAATCCTGATATGGCTAGAAGTTTCGGTATTCATACTGGACGCATGGAGCTTATGGGCTTGGTCTTATCAAATGGTGTGATTGCCCTTGCAGGAGCTCTCATTGCCCAGCAAGAAGGTTATGCCGATGTGTCTCGAGGAATCGGGGTTATCGTTGTGGGGCTTGCAAGTTTGATTATTGGAGAAGTTATCTTCAAGAGTTTGAGCTTGGCAGAGCGTTTGGTTACTATCGTTGTCGGTTCTATCGCCTATCAATTCTTAGTATGGGCAGTTATCGCGCTTGGCTTTAACACAAGTTACCTTCGTCTATATAGTGCAGTGATTTTAGCAGTCTGCCTCATGATTCCAACATTTAAGCAAACAATCTTGAAAGGAGCCAAGTTAAGTAAATGACAGCAATTGTAGAATTAAAAAATGCAACCAAAGTCGTTAAAAATGGCTTTGATGAAGAAAAGATTATTTTAAATGATGTTTCCTTAGAAATTTTTGAACAGGATTTTATCACGATATTAGGTGGAAATGGTGCTGGTAAATCAACTCTCTTTAACACTATTGCAGGAACCTTATCACTAACCAGTGGAACCATCCGTATTTTAGGTGAAGATGTTACCAAGTTTTCACCAGAGAAGAGAGCCAAGTATCTGTCTCGTGTTTTCCAAGATCCCAAGATGGGGACAGCTCCTCGTATGACAGTGGCTGAAAATCTTTTGATTGCTAAGTTTCGTGGTGAAAAACGTGGCCTCTTTCCAAGACGCTTGACTAGTTATAAGGATGAATTTCAGAAAACAATTGATAAAGTAGGAAATGGTCTTGAGAAACACTTGAATACACCAATTGAGTTCTTATCAGGTGGACAAAGACAGGCCTTGAGTCTCTTGATGGCAACCTTGAAGCGTCCTGAATTACTCTTGTTAGATGAGCATACTGCAGCCCTTGATCCAAAGACCAGTGTGGCCTTGATGGAATTGACAGATGACTTTGTCAAGAAGGATCAGTTGACAGCCCTTATGATTACTCATCATATGGAAGATGCTCTCAAATATGGCAATCGCTTGATTGTCATGAAAGAAGGACGAATTATCCAAGATTTGAAACAAGAAGAAAAAGCAAAAATGAAAATATCAGACTACTATCAATTGTTTGAATAGATAAGCTCTATTTTCATCAAAAACTGTGAAGCAAAACTTAGAGGCATGGAAGTGTTTCTGAGTTTTTTATCTTCTCTTGCAATCTAAAAAATGAGGCAAAGAGAATTGCGGAAAGTGTATGAAATGGTTTACTTTTTTTCTGAAATAAAGTATACTATATAAAGTAAACTATGATAACATGGAGGTATTGTGTATGGTTGACAAACAAGTCATTGAAGAAATCAAAAACAATGCCAACATTGTGGAAGTCATAGGAGATGTGATTTCTTTACAAAAGGCAGGACGGAACTATCTAGGGCTCTGTCCTTTTCATGGTGAAAAAACACCTTCTTTCAACGTTGTAGAGGACAAGCAGTTTTATCACTGTTTTGGTTGTGGTCGCTCAGGTGATGTCTTTAAGTTCATCGAGGAGTACCAAGGGGTTCCCTTTATGGAGGCTGTCCAAATCTTAGGTCAGCGTGTTGGGATAGAGGTGGAGAAACCGCTTTATAGTGAGCAGAAGCCAGCTTCGCCCCACCAAGCTCTTTATGATATGCACGAAGATGCTGCCAAATTTTATCATGCTATTCTCATGACAACGACCATGGGGGAAGAGGCTAGAAACTACCTCTATCAGCGTGGTTTGACAGATGAAGTGCTCAAGCATTTTCGGATTGGTTTAGCACCTCCAGAACGAAACTATCTCTATCAACGTTTGTCTGGTCAGTATCGTGAAGAGGATTTCCTGGATTCAGGACTGTTTTATCTCTCGGATGCTAATCAATTTGTAGACACCTTTCACAATCGAATTATGTTTCCCTTGACCAATGATCAGGGAAAGGTTATTGCCTTCTCAGGTCGTATCTGGCAGAAAACGGATTCACAAACTTCTAAGTATAAAAATAGTCGATCGACTGCAATTTTTAACAAAAGTTACGAATTATATCATATGGATAGGGCAAAAAAATCTTCTGGTAAAGCCAGTGAGATTTACCTCATGGAAGGGTTTATGGATGTCATTGCAGCCTATCGGGCTGGAATCGAAAATGCTGTGGCGTCTATGGGAACGGCCTTGAGTCGTGAGCATGTTGAGCATCTGAAAAGGTTAACCAAGAAGTTGGTTCTTGTTTACGATGGCGATAAGGCTGGGCAAGCTGCGACATTGAAAGCCTTGGATGAAATTGGCGATATGCCTGTGCAAATCGTTAGTATGCCTGATAACTTGGATCCAGATGAGTATCTACAAAAAAATGGTCCAGAAGATTTGGCCTATCTATTAACAAAAACTCGTATTAGTCCGATTGAGTTTTACATTCACCAGTACAAGCCTGAAAATAGTGAAAATCTGCAGGCTCAGATTGAGTTTATTGAAAAAATAGCTCCCTTGATTGTTCAAGAAAAGTCTATCACTGCTCAAAACAGTTATATTCATATTTTAGCTGATAGTCTGGCGTCCTTTGATTATGCCCAGATTGAGCAGATTGTTAATGAGAGTCGACAGGCACAAAGGCAGAATCGCATGGAAGGGATTTCCAGACCGACGCAAATCACTATGCCTGTCACCAAGCAGTTATCAGCTATTATGAGAGCAGAAGCCCATCTACTCTATCGGATGATGGAATCCCCTCTTGTTTTGAATGATTACCGTTTGCGAGAAGATTTTGCATTTGACACGCCTGAATTTCAGGTCTTATATGACTTGCTTGGTCAGTATGGCAATCTTCCTCCAGAAGTTTTATCAGAACAGACAGAGGAAGTTGAAAGAGCTTGGTACCAAGTCTTAGCTCAGGATTTGCCTGCTGAGATGTCACCCCAGGAACTAAGCGAAGTAGAGATGACTCGAAACAAGGCTCTCTTGAATCAGGACAATATGAGAATCAAAAAGAAGGTGCAGGAAGCTAGCCATGTAGGAGATACCGACACAGCCCTAGAAGAATTGGAACGTTTAATTTCCCAAAAGAGAAGAATGGAGTAATAATGGCAACAAAACAAAAAGAAGTAACAACATTTGACGTACAAGTAGCAGAATTTATCCGTAATCATAAGCAAAAAGGGACAGCAACAGATGATGAAATCAATGCTAGTCTGGTTATTCCTTTTACCTTGGACGCTGATGGGATTGAAGATCTCTTGCAACGAATTCAGGATGCAGGGATTTCAATCACAGATAATGAAGGAAACCCAAGTGCGCGTGTGCTTAGTGCAGAAGAAGAACCAGAACTCAGTGATGAGGATTTAATTGGATCAACTTCGGCTAAGGTTAATGACCCTGTTCGTATGTACTTGAAAGAAATCGGGGTCGTACCTCTTTTGACCAATGAAGAGGAGAAAGAATTGGCACTAGCAGTTGAAGCAGGTGATATCGAAGCCAAACAACGTCTTGCTGAAGCCAACCTTCGTTTGGTTGTTTCTATTGCCAAACGCTATGTCGGCCGTGGTATGCAGTTCCTTGACTTGATTCAAGAAGGAAACATGGGCTTGATGAAGGCAGTTGACAAGTTTGACTATTCTAAAGGATTCAAGTTCTCAACTTACGCAACTTGGTGGATTCGTCAGGCTATCACTCGTGCTATTGCGGATCAAGCTCGTACCATCCGTATCCCAGTCCACATGGTTGAAACCATCAATAAATTGGTTCGTGAACAACGTAACCTCCTTCAAGAATTGGGACAAGATCCAACGCCAGAGCAAATCGCTGAACGTATGGATATGACTCCTGACAAGGTCCGTGAAATCTTGAAAATCGCCCAAGAGCCTGTATCGCTTGAAACACCGATTGGTGAAGAGGACGATAGCCATCTTGGGGACTTTATCGAAGACGAAGTGATTGAAAATCCAGTAGACTACACAACTCGTATCGTCTTGCGTGAGCAGCTGGATGAGGTCTTGGATACTCTTACAGACCGTGAAGAAAACGTTTTGCGTTTGCGCTTCGGACTAGATGATGGTAAAATGCGCACCCTTGAAGATGTAGGTAAAGTCTTTAACGTGACTCGTGAGCGTATCCGTCAGATTGAAGCCAAGGCTTTGAGAAAACTACGTCAACCAAGTCGCAGCAAACCGCTTCGTGATTTTATTGAAGACTAAGAGTGAGGATAAATATGGCTTATACAGAAGAGCAAATCGAAAACATCAAAACACGCATTTTAACAGCCTTGGAAGAAGTTATCGACCCTGAGTTGGGAATCGATATTGTCAATCTTGGTTTGATTTATGAGATTCGTTTTGACGGTGATACAGGGCAAACAGAGATTGATATGACTTTGACAACTATGGGTTGTCCCCTGGCAGACCTTTTGACGGACCAGATTTATGATGCTATGACCGAGGTGCCAGAAGTAACGGATACTGAGGTCAAATTGGTTTGGTATCCAGCCTGGACCGTTGAAAAAATGAGTCGTTATGCACGCATTGCCCTAGGCATTAAGTAAATAGATAAAAGCATGTGAGAGAACGTTGGAAAAGCGAGGAAATTTCCCCTCTTTTCCTCTAGTCTCTCCTTTATTTTGCTGATTTTATTCAAAGAAAATGATATAATAGTAGTTATGGAAAAAAAGAAATTACGCATCAATATGTTGAGTTCAAGTGAGAAAGTAGCAGGACAAGGAGTTTCAGGTGCCTACCGTGAATTAGTTCGTCTTCTTCACCGTGATGCCAAGGACCAATTGATTGTTACGGAAAATCTTCCTATCGAGGCAGATGTGACTCACTTTCATACAATTGATTTCCCCTATTATTTATCAACATTTCAAAAGAAACGCTCAGGGAGAAAAATTGGCTATGTGCATTTCTTACCTGATACACTTGAGGGGAGTTTGAAGATTCCATTTTTCTTAAAGGGAATTGTTAAACGCTATGTATTTTCTTTTTACAATCGGATGGAGCACTTGGTTGTGGTCAATCCTATGTTTATCGAGGATTTGGTGGCAGCTGGTATTCCACGTGAAAAAGTGACCTATATTCCTAACTTTGTTAACAAGGAAAAATGGCATCCTCTTCCACAAGAAGAGGTAGCGAAACTGCGAACAGAACTAGGTCTTAGTGACAATCAGTTTATCGTAGTGGGTGCTGGTCAAGTTCAGAAACGTAAAGGAATTGATGACTTTATCCGTCTGGCTGAGGAATTGCCTCAGATTACCTTTATATGGGCGGGTGGTTTCTCTTTTGGTGGTATGACAGATGGTTATGAACGTTATAAGAAAATCATGGAGAATCCCCCTAAAAATTTGATTTTTCCAGGTATTGTATCGCCAGAGCGGATGCGCGAATTGTATGCCCTAGCGGATCTTTTCTTGTTGCCTAGTTATAATGAGCTCTTTCCGATGACGATTTTAGAGGCTGCCAGTTGTGAAGCTCCGATTATGTTGCGTGATTTAGATCTTTATAAGGTAATTTTGGAGGGAGATTATCGGGCGACAGCAGATAGAGAAGAGATGAAAGAGGCTATTTTAGAATATCAAGCAAATCCTGCTGCCTTAAAAGATCTCAAAGAAAAAGCTAAGAATATTTCCAGAGAGTATTCTGAAGAGCATCTGTTACAAATCTGGTTGGACTTTTATGAGAAACAAGCCGCTTTAGGGAGAAAGTAAAAAGTGAGGTAATCTATGCGAATTGGTTTATTTACAGATACCTATTTTCCTCAGGTTTCAGGTGTTGCAACCAGTATTCGAACCTTGAAAACAGAACTTGAAAAGCAGGGACATGCTGTTTTTATCTTTACGACGACAGATAAGGATGTCAATCGTTATGAAGATTGGCAAATCATCCGCATTCCAAGTGTTCCTTTCTTTGCTTTTAAGGATCGCCGCTTTGCCTATCGAGGTTTTAGCAAGGCGCTTGAAATTGCCAAACAGTATCAGCTAGATATTATCCATACTCAGACAGAATTTTCTCTGGGCTTGTTGGGTATTTGGATTGCGCGTGAATTGAAGATTCCAGTCATTCATACCTATCATACCCAGTATGAAGACTATGTGCATTATATTGCTAAGGGAATGCTGATTCGTCCTAGTATGGTCAAATATCTGGTCAGAGGTTTTCTTCATGACGTGGATGGGGTTATTTGTCCGAGTGAGATTGTTCGTGACTTGCTATCTGACTATAAGGTCAAGGTTGAAAAGCGGGTCATTCCTACTGGGATTGAATTAGCTAAGTTTGAGCGTCCGGAAATAGAGCAGGAAAATTTGACAGAACTGCGTAGTAAACTAGGGATTCAAGATGATGAAAAGATGTTGCTTAGTCTTTCCAGAATTTCCTATGAAAAAAATATTCAAGCAGTATTAGCAGCCTTTGCTGATGTTCTGAAAGAGGAAGACAAGGTTAAACTGGTGGTAGCTGGGGATGGTCCTTATCTAGATGACCTCAAAGAGCAAGCCAAGAAACTAGAGATTCAAGATTCTGTTATCTTTACAGGCATGATTGCTCCTAGTGAGACGGCTCTTTACTATAAGGCGGCGGATTTCTTCATCTCGGCATCGACAAGTGAAACGCAAGGTTTGACATACTTGGAAAGCTTAGCCAGTGGAACGCCTGTCATTGCTCATGGAAATCCTTATCTGGATAATCTTATCAGTGATAAAATGTTTGGAACCTTGTACTATGGGGAACATGATTTGGCTGGAGCTATTTTGGAAGCCCTGATTGCAACTCCAGATATGGATGAGCATACCTTATCAGAGAAATTGTACGAGATTTCAGCTGAGAACTTTGGAAAACGAGTGCATGAGTTTTATCTGGATGCCATTATTTCAAATAACTTCCAGAAAGATTTAGCAAAAGATGATACGGTCAGTCAGCGTATCTTTAAGACAGTTTTGTATCTACCGCAACAGGTGGTTGCTGTGCCTGTAAAAGGCTCTAGACGAATGCTGAGGGCTTCAAAAACACAGTTAATCAGCATCAGAGATTATTGGAAAGACCATGAAGAATAGAAAGAGGAATAGCTATGAAAAAACAATTGATGAGAAGTGGTAGTGATCAAAAAATTGCTGGAGTATGTGCTGGGGTCGCAAATTATTTTGATATTGATCCGACTATTGTTCGTGTAATATGGGGTGTTCTTGCATTTTGTTATGGGGCAGGAATTGTAGCTTATATCATTTTATGGATTATTGCGCCGGTAGCAAGTGACTATTGAAAACTAGCTAAATTCATGCTAAGATAATAGAAAATAGAATGTAACGAAGGAGATAAAAATGGCATTTGGAGATAATGGAAAACGTAAAAAAACTATGTTTGAGAAATTAACCTTGCTTATCGTACTTATCATGTTAGTAGCAAGTATTTTGGGTATTTTTGCAACTGCAATTGGTGCCCTCAGTAATCTATAAAATAGATTCAAGAAAATTTTGTGACTGGGATTTCCCAGCCCTTTTTTAAAGTGAGAAGAAAAAATGAGTATGTTTTTAGATACAGCCAAGATCAAGGTCAAGGCTGGTAATGGTGGCGATGGTATGGTTGCCTTTCGCCGTGAAAAATATGTCCCTAATGGCGGTCCTTGGGGTGGTGACGGTGGTCGTGGAGGTAATGTCGTCTTCGTTGTAGACGAAGGTCTACGTACTCTCATGGATTTCCGCTACAATCGTCATTTCAAGGCTGATTCTGGTGAAAAAGGAATGACCAAAGGGATGCATGGTCGTGGAGCTGAGGACCTTAGAGTTCGAGTGCCACAAGGTACGACAGTGCGTGATGCGGAGACAGGCAAGGTCTTGACAGATTTGATTGAACACGGTCAAGAATTTATTGTAGCCCACGGTGGTCGTGGTGGTCGTGGAAATATCCGCTTTGCGACACCAAAAAATCCTGCACCGGAAATCTCTGAAAATGGAGAACCAGGTCAGGAACGTGAGTTACAATTGGAACTAAAAATCTTGGCTGATGTTGGTTTAGTTGGATTCCCATCTGTTGGGAAATCAACACTTTTAAGTGTTATTACCTCAGCTAAACCTAAAATTGGTGCCTACCACTTTACGACCATTGTGCCAAATCTAGGTATGGTTCGTACCCAATCAGGTGAATCCTTTGCAGTAGCTGATTTACCAGGTTTGATTGAAGGGGCTAGTCAGGGTGTCGGTTTGGGAACTCAGTTCCTCCGCCACATTGAGCGTACCCGTGTCATCCTTCATATTATTGATATGTCAGCTAGCGAAGGACGTGATCCTTATGAGGATTATCTTGCTATTAACAAGGAGTTGGAGTCATACAATCTTCGTCTCATGGAGCGTCCACAGATTATCGTCGCAAATAAGATGGACATGCCTGAGAGTCAAGAAAATCTTGCAGAATTCAAGAAAAAATTAGCTGAAAACTACGATGAATTTGAAGAGTTACCAGCTATTTTCCCAATTTCTGGTTTGACCAAGCAAGGTTTGGCAACGCTCTTGGATGCTACAGCTGAATTGTTAGACAAGACACCAGAATTCTTGCTCTACGACGAGTCAGATATGGAAGAAGAAGCTTACTATGGATTTGATGAGGAAGAAAAAGCCTTTGAAATTAGCCGTGATGACGATGCAACATGGCTACTTTCTGGTGAAAAACTCATGAAACTCTTTAACATGACCAACTTTGATCGTGACGAATCAGTCATGAAATTTGCCCGCCAGCTTCGTGGTATGGGGGTTGATGAAGCCCTTCGTGCGCGTGGTGCTAAGGATGGGGACTTGGTTCGCATTGGTAAATTTGAGTTTGAATTTGTAGACTAGGAGACTGGTATGGGAGATAAACCGATATCTTTCCGAGATGCGGATGGTAATTTCGTTTCCGCCGCAGACCTTTGGAATGAAAAGAAATTGGAAGAACTATTTAATCGTCTCAATCCAAATCGTGCCCTGAGATTGGCACGAACCAAAAATGAAAATCCATCTCAGTAAAGAAGATAAAAAATTCCGTGCCTAATTAGACACGGAATTTTGTTATTCACCAAAGAAAAATGGTGGTGTAAATTTTTTCAATTCTTCAAAGCAATGTTGTGCAGCCTCTGCATCTTCACAGATGACAAGACAGACATCGTCACCACAGAGGGTAGCGATAGCGTCAGGAAAACTCAAAGCATCAATAATAGAACCAAATGATTGAGCCAGACCAGGAAGAGTTTTCAAAAGTACTTGATGTTGAACAGGACGCATCAGTACAAGAGCATCCTCCATATAAGTCTCTAAGCGTTTTTCCCATTTTGAGATGGAACCTGTATTAAGCACGTAGTAAGAGTTATCCTCTTCTCGAACTTTTGACAGGTTCATATTTTTGATGTCGCGTGAGAGAGTTGCCTGGGTGACTTGAATGTCGTTATCAGCAAGAAGGGCTTGCAACTCAGCCTGTGTATGAATCTTGTTTTTTGCAACAAGAGCGCGTATGAGTTGGTGTCGGTGTTCAGATTTATTCATAATAATTTAACTCCTTGTACAAAGTACAGAAAGCGTGGACTGATCGAAATTGTCAGTCGAGTGGTAAGCGGTATTGTCACGTATGATGATTTCAAAGTCAGTAGCCTAAAGAACTAGATGGAGAGCATCTCCCTCTTTTAACTTGTCACTCGTTGGGTGCAGAGAATTGACTGTCTATCCCTTCATCTGCATTGATATTCTTTAATGACAGTGAATCATTTAATTATAGTAGCATTTTGTCACGGCTTTTTGTGAATTCACGCTAAATGGCAATTCACAGAGATTGTCCAACATGTGGTGTGGTAGCGTGTATGATAGAGGGTTACACATGTTGGTCAGGGGTGTTAGTATCTTTTGTCCAAACTCCAGTTATGAGCTTATCATAAGTCCTTCTTTGAGAGTGGATTTGATACCAAGTTTATGTTTCGTTAGACTATTCAAGTGGAAATCTTTCCATACTGAATGTCTGTTACATTATACCTTTTGACAAGGTAAGATAAGCGTAGACTGTTCAAGATCAACAGTCAGGTGGTAAGCAGAATTGTCACGTATGGTGATTTCAAAGTCAGTAGTATAGAGGACTAAACGAAGAGTATCTCCTTCTTTTAGCTTGTAAATAGTTGGTTGCAGTTCAAACTGGATATCCATCCATTCATCTGCAGTAATATCCTCTACTAACAGTAAATCATTTCTATTTTGCAAATTGAGATAGCCTTTTGTCACGACGCGTTGTGCATTTTCACGAAAAGGCAATTCGTTAAGATTTTCCAACATGTGGTAGCGACCGTTGTCAATGGTTCTAGCACTTAAAACAGCTGGATAAGGTTGTAGGTATTTCTTTTGTCCAAATTCTAGCAGTTGGGCAGATAAGAGCCCCTTGTTTGTACTAGATTTGATACGAAGATTAAGCTGAGCGCGACCGTTCAGGTGGAGATCTTTAGTAACAGGCAGGTCAATAGTAATTTGATTGGCTTTCCCTTGATAGAGTTCCGTATTGAAGGTCTGGTATGTCTTACCATAACGCTCAAAATCCTTATCTGAGTAGTGGTTTTGAATAACCTGCTCTTCTTGACCAAGTGAGAAGGTTTCAAGGTGTTCTTGCTCACCAAAGTTATCAAGAGATAACCAAGTCTGAGGAGCAGTATTGTCCTGCCAGATAACAGTAGGAAGTTGGTAATCCGTTTCCTGTCCCAGTAATTTCTTAGTCAATAAAGCATTCATGGATTCACGGAAGTCAATGGACTGCCAGTTGTTCATATAAACATGGGCACCATTATGGAAAAAGAGATGCTTATTGATATGAGCTGGAAGGGCATGAAACATTTGGTAAACATGAAGTGGTTTGACATTCCAATCCTGAGAACCATGAGTAAAGACAACCTCTGCTTTTACCTTATGGGCATTGAGAAGATAGTTGCGGTCATGCCAAAACTGATTGTAGTCGCCAGTCTTGCGATCCAGATGTTCTTTTACCTTTTCCAAATCAACTTGGTGAGCTTCATTCCCACGAATATAATCACCAGCCAAGAGATTACGAGAGTAGGTTAACTCAGCAAGGGAGTCAAAGTCCTCACCTGGATAACCACCTGGGCTAGTCACTAAACCATTTTCACGATAGTAGTTGTACCATGAGGAAATACCAGCCTCGGCAATGATAACTTCTAAGCCATCTACACCAGTAGTGGCAAGGCCGTTTGACATGGTACCTAGATAGGAAAGTCCAGTTGTGGCTACTTTCCCGTTTGACCAGTCAGCCTTGACTTGATGTTGGCGCGTGTGGTCAGTAAAGGCACGGCAACGACCGTTGAGCCAATCAATAACATTTTTATAAGCCTCGATTTGCTGGTAGTCCCCATTAGTCATGAAACCAGTAGAGTCTTTGGTACCAACACCTGAGACATAGAGATTAGCAAAGCCTCGTGGAAGGAAGTAGTCGTTGAGTGTATAGCTAGCGTTAATGTGCGTTAGCTTTTCCTCAGCTTCTGACACAAGCTCAGCTTGACCATGAGTTTGGACGAGATTTAGTTGAGGTTCTTCTAGCTCAATCTTGTGAGCAGGTTTGACCTCAAGCTCACCCTCCATCTTGTAGAGAGCCTTGTCGCTAGCCTTGTCATTTGTTCCCTGATGATAGGGACTGGCTGTCATGATAGCAGGGATTTGTCCCTCATAACGAGGACGAATAATGCTGACCTTGACTAAGTCTGGAAGTCCTTTTTGGTCAGTATCGACACGAGACTCAACGTAAACGACTTCACGAATGACATCATGGCTAGAAAAAGTAGCCAAGCTCTTACCGTTAAAGTAGTGGTAGGTATTATCTTCAGGAATGAGACCATTACTTACCAGTTGATCAATCAGGAGATTTCCCTTTTTGGTACGAGTATTGAGTAACTGATAGAGATTTTCAATCAAATCACCATATACGATGGGAAAACCTGTTTCTTTACGGAAAACATCACTGTCTTCAAAGTCAACCAAGTAAGAAAAACCTAAGAGTTGAAAGGCTACAGTATAGAAAATATCTGCAGTCAACTCTCTGTCTGACTGACAAAAAGTCAGAAAGTCAGTGTCCTTATCTATCGAGATTGTAGATAGAGCATAGTCGGTATTGGAGTAAGTAAAAAAACTCCAACGAATGAAGTGTTCAAACTGCTTTTTTGAAGGCAGATGTGGTGTTAGATTTAGCCCTAGCTTTTCCAATTCATTTAACAATTGCGAACTAGAAAATGCTAGATAGCTGAATTGATTAAAATGCATAGTATTCTCCTTTGAAAAAACACTAAATTTATTATATCAAAAAAATGGGAAAAATGGAATAAATAAACCCTAATGAAATAAATTTCAAAATATAGTATAGATTTACTGTTACTTATGATAATTTACAGTAAATAAAATATAAAATATAGTCATGTTTAAAGATTTACAAAGAACAAAAGAATATATATGTTTGTCTTATTATTCTTTATATAGTATAAAAATGTTTTGAATTTTTATTTAAAACATAATAATATAAAAATAGGTTAATCTTTGCAGAATCTGTTTTATACTACTGTTTAGAATTGGATAAGGATAATCAGTTTGTACTTAATGGACTGATTAAGAAATATGGGGTGTAAAATGGTATAATAGAAATATATCAAAATAGGAGAGGTGAGTTCATGATTGCACAACTTGACACCAAAACAGTTTATAGTTTTATGGGAAGTGTAGTTTCGATTGAAAAATATGTACAAATAGCTAAAAACTATGGTTATTCTCACCTTGCTATTATGGATGTGGATAATCTCTATGGAGCCTATCATTTTTTAGAAGTGACTCGAAAATATGGAATCCAACCTCTAATTGGTCTTGAAATGACCTTGATTATAGACGAGAAGGAGATCTCTTTTCGTTTTCTAGCTCTATCTACTAAAGGTTACCAAGAGTTGATGAAGTTATCCACTTTAAAAATGACGGGACGAAAAAATTGGTCTGACTTTACCAGTCACCTTGAGGATGTTGCTGTTATTGTTTCTTATTTTGATGGAATCGATCAGCTGGATTTGGGTCATGATTATTTTATTGGGGTTAGTCCCGATACTCACCAAGAAGTCTTTACCAAACCCATTCTTCCACTGTATCAGGTCAACTCTTTTGAGAAAGAAGATATACAAGTTTTGCAAATCTTGTCGGCAGTCAAGGATAATATCAGTCTGAGAGAAGTGGATGTGCATTCACAACCAGGGATTTTTTTACCTGCCTCAGATTTAGAAGCTCGGTTTAAAAATCGCTTCCCTCAGGCGCTTGCCAATCTCCAAGGTTTGATAGGGAATGTTAGCTACCAACTTGATCCAAGTTTAAAACTCCCTCGCTTTAACCCTGAAAAGCCTGCAGTAGAAGAACTTAGAGAGAGGGCTGAGCAGGGACTGATAGTCAAGGGGCTAACCTCAGTTCTTTATCAAAAGCGTTTAAATGAAGAGTTGGCTGTGATTCATGATATGGGCTTTGATGACTATTTCCTAGTTGTTTGGGATTTATTGCGTTTTGGACGTTCCCAAGGCTATTATATGGGAATGGGACGCGGTTCTGCTGTGGGTAGTTTGGTCGCCTACTCACTTGATATCACAGGGATTGACCCAGTAGAGAAAAATCTGATTTTTGAACGTTTCCTCAATCGTGAACGATATACCATGCCTGATATTGATATTGATATTCCAGACCTTTATAGACCAGAGTTCATTCGTTATGTTCGTGATCGGTATGGCAGTCAACACGTGGCGCAGATTGTCACTTATTCGACCTTTGGAGCAAAACAGGCAATTCGTGATGTTTTCAAACGCTATGGTGTTCCAGAGTACGAATTAACAAATATTACGAAAAAAATCAGTTTTCGAGATACGCTAACGATGGCCTATGAAAAGAATTTGCAATTTAGACAGGTCATAAATAGTAAGATTGAGTACCAAAAAGCTTTTGATATTGCTCGAAAGATTGAAGGTTATCCTCGTCAGACCTCTATCCATGCGGCAGGAGTCGTTATGAGTGACCAAGACTTGACAGACTATATTCCTCTAAAATATGGTGAGGATATGCTCATCACCCAGTATGATGCTCATGGTATTGAAGCTAATGGACTTCTAAAAATGGATTTTCTTGGTTTACGTAACCTGACTTTCGTACAAAAAATGCAAGAATTACTTGCGGAGTCAGAGGGTGTTCATCTCAAAATCGAAGAGATTGATCTGGAAGATAAAGAAACCTTGGCTCTCTTTGCAGCTGGAAATACGAAAGGGATTTTCCAATTTGAACAATCTGGAGCCATTCGACTCTTGAAACGGGTCAAACCACAAGTCTTCGAAGAAGTGGTGGCAACAACATCCCTTAACAGACCAGGTGCTAGTGATTATATTGATAATTTTGTGGCTCGCAAGCATGGCAAAGAAAAAGTGACGGTACTAGATCCTTCCTTGGAGGACATCCTGTCATCAACTTACGGTATCATGCTCTATCAAGAGCAAGTTATGCAGGTAGCTCAGCGCTTTGGAAGATTCAGTCTTGGTAAAGCCGACATTCTCAGACGTGCCATGGGTAAGAAAAATGCTAAAGAGATGCATTTGATGAAGGAAGATTTTATCACTGGTGCAGTTAAACTCGGTCATTCAAAAGAGAAAGCCAACCAAGTTTTTGCAGTGATGGAAAAGTTTGCGGGTTATGGATTTAATAGATCCCATGCCTATGCTTACTCAGCACTGGCATTCCAACTTGCTTATTTCAAGACGCACTATCCTGCTATTTTCTTTCAAGTCATGTTGAATTATTCAAGTAGTGATTATATTGTAGATGCATTGCAGATGGGATTTGAAGTGGCACCTTTAGCGATTAATAGTATTCCCTTTCATGATAAGATTGTTCAAAAGAAAATTTACCTAGGTTTGAAAGCGATTAAGGGGATGCCAAGAGATTTTTCTTATTGGATTATTGAAAACCGTCCTTTCTCAAGTATTGAAGATTTCGTCACGCGTCTTCCTAAGAATTACAAGAAACTCTCACTTTTGACGCCTTTAGTTGAATTGGGGCTCTTTGATGAATTTGACAAAAATCGTCAGAAGATTTTAGTGAACCTACCTAACTTATTTGTTTTCGTTGAGGAGTTGGGTGGGCTCTTTGCAGATACAAATTATAGTTGGACTGAGGCTGATGATTTAACAGAGGCAGAGAAGTTTTACAAGGAACAAGAACTGATTGGGGTAGGTATCAGTGCACATCCTCTACAAACTCTCGCTAAACAAGCCCTATATCCGACAACCCCAATTGCTAATCTTATTGAGGGAGCAAATGCAACTCTTCTAGTTGAAGTGCAAAAAATAAAAGTTATTCGAACTAAAAAAGGCGAGAATATGGCCTTTCTACAGGTTCACGACAGTAAGTCTCGGATGGATGTTACAGTATTTTCAGACCAGTATCGAAAATTTGCCTCTCTCCTATCTGAAGGAAAATTCTACTACATCAACGGTAAGATTCAATCAAGAGATGACCGTCTGCAAATGATTGCACAAGATTTGAAAGAAGCAGTGGCTGAACGATTCTGGATTCAGGTTAAAAATCATGAATATGATAAAGAAATTTCAAATATCCTAGACCAGTATAAAGGCTCAATCCCAGTCATCATCAGGTATGAAGAGGAACAGAAAACAATTGTTTCTTCCCAATATTTTGTGACTAAATCCAATGAATTAGAAGCGAAATTGGATAAAATTGCTATGAAAACGATTTATCACTAAAATTACGGAAAATAGAAGAATTTTCCATTTAAATGTGATATAATCAGTAGGAATGTTAAAAGAAAAAGGAGCATAAACTAAATGAAACGTATTGCTGTTTTGACTAGTGGTGGAGACGCCCCTGGTATGAACGCTGCCATCCGCGCAGTTGTTCGTCAAGCAATTTCAGAAGGAATGGAAGTTTTTGGTATCTATGATGGATATGCTGGAATGGTTGCTGGTGAAATTCATCCCCTAGATGCTGCTTCAGTAGGAGACATCATTTCTCGTGGTGGTACATTCCTTCACTCTGCTCGTTACCCAGAGTTCGCTCAACTTGAAGGGCAACTTAAAGGAATTGAGCAATTGAAAAAACACGGGATTGAAGGTGTAGTTGTTATCGGTGGTGACGGATCTTACCACGGTGCTATGCGTTTGACTGAACATGGCTTCCCAGCTATCGGTCTTCCAGGTACAATCGATAACGATATCGTTGGTACTGACTTCACAATCGGTTTTGACACAGCGGTTACAACTGCTATGGATGCTATCGATAAGATTCGTGATACATCATCAAGTCACCGTCGTACTTTTGTTATCGAAGTTATGGGACGTAACGCTGGTGATATCGCTCTTTGGGCTGGTATTGCAACAGGTGCTGATGAAATCATCATTCCTGAAGAAGGATTCAAGATTGAAGATATCGTAGAGAGCATTAAATGTGGTTATGAGTGTGGTAAAAAACACAATATCATCGTCTTGGCAGAAGGTGTGATGTCAGCAGCTGAATTTGGTCAAAAACTGAAAGAAGCAGGGGATACAAGCGATCTTCGTGTAACAGAACTTGGACATATTCAACGTGGTGGTTCTCCAACTGCGCGTGATCGTGTATTGGCGTCACGTATGGGTGCGCATGCTGTTAAACTTCTTAAAGAAGGTATCGGTGGTGTTGCGGTTGGTATCCGTAATGAGAAAATGGTTGAAAACCCAATTCTTGGTACGGCAGAAGAGGGAGCATTGTTTAGCCTCACTGCAGATGGTAAGATTGTGGTTAACAATCCTCATAAAGCAGACCTTGAGCTATCTAACTTGAATAAGAACTTGTCATAATTAAAAAATTAGTTAATAAGACCAAAAAGGTCATTTATATAAAGGAGTCACAAAATCATGAACAAACGTGTAAAAATCGTTGCAACTTTGGGTCCTGCGGTTGAAATCCGTGGTGGTAAAAAATATGGTGAAGATGGATACTGGAGTGGAAAACTGGATGTTGAAGCTTCAGCTAAAAACATTGCTAAATTGATTGAAGCTGGTGCTAATACATTCCGTTTCAACTTCTCACACGGTGACCACCAAGAACAAGGTGACCGTATGGCAACTGTTAAACTTGCTGAAAAACTTGCAGGTAAAAAAGTTGGTTTCCTTCTTGATACTAAAGGACCAGAAATCCGTACAGAATTGTTCGAAGGAGATGCAAAAGAATACTCTTACACAACTGGTGAAAAAATTCGTGTTGCAACTAAACAAGGAATTCAATCAACTCGTGAAGTAATTGCATTGAACGTTGCTGGTTCACTTGATATCTATGACGATGTTGAAGTTGGACGTCAAGTATTAATTGACGATGGTAAACTTGGTCTTCGTGTAGTGGCTAAAGATGATGCGACTCGTGAATTTGAAGTTGAAGTTGAAAATGACGGTGTAATCGCTAAACAAAAAGGTGTTAATATCCCTAACACTAAAATTCCTTTCCCAGCTCTTGCTGAACGTGATAATGATGACATCCGCTTTGGTCTTGAACAAGGTATCAACTTTATTGCGATTTCATTTGTACGTACTGCAAAAGACGTTGAAGAAGTTCGTGCAATCTGTAAAGAAACTGGAAACGGACACGTTCAATTGTTCGCTAAAATCGAAAACCAACAAGGTATCGACAACTTGGATGAAATCATTGAAGCTGCTGACGGTATCATGATCGCTCGTGGTGACATGGGTATCGAAGTACCATTCGAAATGGTTCCAGTTTACCAAAAAATGATCATCAAGAAAGTCAATGCTGCAGGTAAAGTTGTTATCACTGCAACAAACATGCTTGAAACAATGACTGAAAAACCACGTGCAACTCGTTCAGAAGTATCAGACGTTTTCAACGCTGTTATTGATGGAACTGACGCTACAATGCTTTCAGGTGAGTCTGCAAATGGTAAATACCCACTTGAGTCAGTAACTACAATGGCTACAATTGACAAGAACGCTCAAACTCTTCTTAACGAATACGGCCGTTTGAACTCAGATTCATTCGAACGTAACTCTAAGACAGAAGTAATGGCTTCAGCTGTTAAAGATGCTACTAACTCAATGGACATTAAATTGGTTGTAACACTTACTAAGACTGGACACACTGCACGTTTGATCTCTAAATACCGTCCAAATGCTGACATCTTGGCATTGACATTCGACGAATTGACAGAACGTGGATTGATGTTGAACTGGGGTGTTATCCCAATGTTGACAGATGCTCCATCATCAACTGACGATATGTTCGAAATTGCTGAACGTAAAGCAGTTGAAGCAGGTCTTGTACAATCTGGTGACGATATCGTTATCGTAGCTGGTGTACCAGTTGGAGAAGCTGTTCGTACAAACACAATGCGTATCCGCACTGTACGTTAATCTGACATTAAAAAGCCTATCATATCAAGTTTTATAGCTTGTGTGATAGGTCTTTTTTGTATTAGGGGGCAAAAAGGGGATGATTTTAATAAGAGCAATGGGAAAATATTAAAATTTATGGTATAATAGACTGGAAAGACCTTTTTAGAAATTTTGAAAGAGTATTAAAAATTAAAAATGAGAAAAATTGTTATCAATGGTGGCTTGTCCCTGCAAGGTGAGATTACCATTAGTGGTGCAAAAAATAGTGTTGTAGCTTTGATTCCAGCTATTATCTTGGCAGATGATGTTGTGACTTTGGATTGTGTACCAGATATTTCCGATGTTGCTAGTCTTGTCGAAATTATGGAGTTAATGGGGGCTACTGTTAAGAGATATGACGATGTGTTAGAGATTGATCCAAGAGGTGTTCAAAATATTCCAATGCCATATGGAAAGATCAATAGTCTTCGTGCATCTTATTATTTTTATGGAAGTCTTTTAGGTCGCTTTGGTGAAGCCACTGTTGGCTTACCTGGTGGATGTGATTTGGGCCCTCGTCCTATTGATTTACACCTTAAGGCTTTTGAAGCTATGGGTGCCACTGTTAGCTACGAGGGAGATAACATGAAGTTATCTGCTAAAGATACAGGACTTCATGGAGCAAGTATTTACATGGATACGGTTAGCGTGGGTGCGACGATAAATACGATGATTGCTGCTGTTAAAGCAAATGGTCGTACGATTATTGAAAATGCAGCCCGTGAACCTGAGATTATTGACGTTGCGACACTTTTGAATAATATGGGAGCCCATATCCGTGGTGCTGGGACCAATATCATCATTATTGATGGTGTTGAAAGATTACATGGAACTCGTCATCAGGTGATTCCAGACCGTATTGAAGCGGGAACATACATTTCCTTAGCTGCTGCAGTCGGTAAGGGAATTCGTATCAACAATGTATTATACGAACACTTAGAAGGATTCATCGCTAAGTTGGAAGAGATGGGTGTGAGAATGACTGTATCTGAAGACAGTATTTTTGTCGAAGAACAGTCTAATTTGAAAGCAATCAATATTAAGACAGCACCTTATCCTGGTTTTGCTACTGACTTGCAACAACCAATTACTCCACTCTTGTTAACAGCGGAGGGGCGTGGTACCATTATTGATACCATTTATGAAAAACGAGTAAACCATGTTTTTGAACTAGCAAAGATGGATGCAGATATTACGACTACAAACGACCATATCATATATACTGGTGGACGTAGTTTACGTGGAGCAAATGTAAAAGCTACTGACCTTAGAGCTGGGGCCGCACTTGTCATTGCTGGTTTGATGGCTGAAGGTAAAACTGAAATTACAAATATTGAGTTCATCTTACGTGGTTATTCTGATATTATTGAAAAATTACGTAATCTAGGAGCGGATATTACACTTGTTGAAGAATAAACCGTAGAGGTGTTTATGAATATTTGGACCAAATTAGCAATGTTTTCTTTTTTTGAAACGGATCGCTTGTATTTGCGTCCTTTCTTTTTTAGTGATAGTAAGGACTTCCATGAGATAGCTTCAAATCCAGAAAATTTACAATTCATTTTTCCAAGTCAAGCTAGTCCAGAAGAAAGTCAATATGCACTGGCCAATTATTTTATGAAGGCTCCTTTAGGGGTATGGGCTATTTGTGATAAGAAAACTGAAAAAATGATTGGTTCAATTAAGTTTGAAAAGCTAGATGAAATAAAAAAAGAAGCAGAACTTGGTTATTTTTTGAGAAAAGATTCATGGTCTAAAGGTTTTATGACAGAAGTTGTTAAAAAACTTTGCCAACTTTCTTTTGGGGAATTTGGTTTAAAACAATTATCCATCATTACCCACCTTGAAAATGAAGCTAGCCAACGGGTTGCTCTTAAGTCTGGATTTCGATTGATTCGTCAGTTTAAAGGAAGTGATCGCTATACAAAGAAAATGCGTGATTATCTTGAGTTTCGCTTTGTAAAGGGAGAAATTAATGAGTAAACACCAAGAAATTCTAAGCTATTTGGAAGAATTACCCGTTGGTAAAAGAGTCAGTGTTCGAAGTATTTCCAACCATCTAGGAGTCAGTGATGGAACGGCTTATCGGGCCATTAAAGAAGCTGAAAATCGTGGAATTGTAGAGACTCGTCCAAGAAGTGGTACTATCCGTGTTAAATCTCAGAAAGTTGCTATCGAAAGATTAACATTTGCAGAAATTGCAGAAGTGACTTCTTCTGAGGTTTTGGCTGGGCAAGAAGGTTTAGAGAGAGAATTTAGTAAGTTTTCAATCGGTGCCATGACTGAGCAAAATATCTTATCTTATCTCCATGATGGGGGACTCTTGATTGTCGGAGATCGAACCCGTATTCAGTTGTTAGCCTTGGAAAATGAAAATGCAGTTCTAGTTACAGGTGGATTTCAGGTCCATGATGATGTGCTTAAACTGGCCAATCAAAAAGGAATTCCAGTTCTGAGAAGTAAGCATGACACATTCACCGTCGCGACCATGATCAATAAAGCCTTGTCAAATGTTCAAATTAAAACAGATATTTTGACAGTTGAGAAACTTTATCGCCCTTGTCACGAATATGGTTTTCTGAGAGAGACCGACACTGTTAAAGATTATTTAGATTTGGTACGTAAGAATCGTAGCAGTCGTTTCCCAGTTATCAATCAACATCAGGTTGTGGTGGGAGTTGTTACCATGAGAGATGCTGGTGATAAGTCACCAAGTACGACAATTGATAAGGTCATGTCTCGTAGTCTATTTTTGGTTGGATTATCGACAAATATTGCCAATGTGAGTCAACGGATGATTGCTGAAGACTTTGAAATGGTACCGGTTGTTCGAAATAATCAAACCTTGCTTGGAGTTGTAACCAGACGAGATGTCATGGAGAAGATGAGTCGTTCCCAAGTTTCTGCTCTGCCTACTTTTTCTGAGCAGATTGGTCAAAAACTGTCTTATCATCACGATGAAGTAGTGATTACAGTGGAACCCTTTATGCTTGAGAAAAACGGAGTTTTGGCTAATGGTGTATTGGCGGAGATACTGACTCATATGACACAAGATTTAGTTGTTAATAGTGGTCGAAATCTCATTATTGAGCAGATGTTGATCTACTTTTTGCAAGCAGTTCAGATAGATGATATATTGCGTATTCAGGCACGCATTATCCACCATACTAGACGGTCAGCTATTATTGACTACGATATTTATCATGGTCATCAGATTGTTTCAAAGGCAAATGTAACCGTTAAAATTAATTAGAAACTAGGAGAAAAAATGATAACATTAAAATCAGCTCGTGAAATCGAAGCTATGGATAAGGCCGGTGATTTTTTAGCAAGTATCCATATTGGCTTGCGTGATTTGATTAAGCCTGGCGTAGATATGTGGGAAGTTGAAGAATACGTTCGCCGTCGTTGTAAGGAAGAAAATTTCCTTCCGCTTCAGATTGGAGTTGACGGTGCAATGATGGACTATCCTTATGCTACCTGTTGCTCTCTTAATGATGAAGTAGCTCATGCTTTCCCTCGTCACTATATCTTGAAAGATGGTGATTTGCTCAAAGTTGATATGGTTTTGGGAGGTCCAATTGCTAAATCTGACCTGAATGTCTCAAAATTAAACTTCAACAATGTGGAACAAATGAAAAAATACACTCGGAGCTATTCTGGTGGTCTTGCAGACTCATGTTGGGCTTATGCTGTCGGTACACCGTCCGAAGAAGTGAAAAACTTGATGGATGTAACTAAAGAAGCTATGTACAAGGGTATTGAGCAAGCTGTTGTTGGAAATCGTATCGGTGATATTGGAGCAGCTATTCAAGAATATGCTGAAAGTCGTGGATACGGTGTAGTGCGTGATTTGGTTGGTCATGGTGTTGGTCCAACTATGCATGAAGAACCAATGGTTCCTAACTATGGTATTGCTGGTCGTGGGCTTCGTCTCCGTGAAGGAATGGTATTGACTATTGAACCGATGATCAATACAGGTGACTGGGAAATTGATACAGATATGAAAACTGGCTGGGCGCATAAGACCATTGACGGTGGATTGTCATGTCAGTATGAACACCAATTTGTGATTACTAAAGATGGTCCTGTTATCTTGACTAGTCAAGGTGAAGAAGGGACTTATTAAAATAACTAAAGGCAGATTGAAGAAAAAGTTGACTTGGATAACTTTCTTCAATCTTTTTCTTTTTTCTAACATCATAGTATATACAGCTAACCGTAGCAAACTTGATACAAATTTTAACATTTATAGTACAATAGGATATGAATTATTAAGAAAGTTGGTTCTTTATTGGAAACGATATTATTTTCAATCTCCGTTTTTTTAGCAGGCGTCTTGTCCTTTTTTTCCCCCTGTATTTTTCCTCTGTTACCAGTTTATGCTGGAATTTTATTGGATGATCAGGAAAGTGCAAAAAGCTTCTCTCTTTTTGGAAGAAAAGTCGCTTGGTCAGGTTTGATTCGAACACTTTGCTTTATTGCAGGTATCTCTCTCATTTTCTTTATCTTAGGATTTGGTGCTGGTTACCTTGGTAATATTCTCTATGCGAATTGGTTTCGCTATACCATGGGGACGATTATTATCATTTTAGGTTTACACCAGATGGAAATTTTTCATTTTAAGAAATTAGAGGTTCAAAAAAGCTTTACCTTTAAAAAATCAGATTCTAATCGTTATTGGTCAGCTTTTTTACTTGGTATTACCTTCAGCTTTGGTTGGACGCCTTGTATTGGTCCAGTTTTAAGTTCTGTTTTAGCACTTGCGGCTTCTGGAGGCGATGGTGCCTGGCAAGGAGCTATCTATACTCTTGTTTACACTATGGGGATGGCTATTCCTTTCTTGGTTTTGGCTCTAGCTTCTGGTGTAGTGATGCCTTATTTTAGTAAAATCAAACGTCATATGATGCTACTAAAGAAAATTGGTGGTTTCCTTATTATTTTAATGGGAATTTTGTTACTATTAGGACAAGTAAATGTTCTAGCTGGAATTTTTGAATAAAGGAGAACAAATGAAAAAAGTAATGTTTGCTGGCTTAAGCCTCTTGTCAGTAGTTGTATTGATGGCCTGTGGTGAGAAAGAGACTAAACAGACTCAAGAACCAGAACAATCTCCCAAACAACAGCAACAAAAGACTGTACAACAAATTGCTGTTGGAAAAGAGGCTCCAGATTTCACCTTGCAATCAATGGATGGCAAAGAAGTTAAGTTATCTGATTTTAAGGGGAAAAAAGTCTATTTGAAGTTTTGGGCTTCATGGTGCGGTCCATGTAAAAAAAGTATGCCTGAGTTGATGAAATTAGCTGAAAAAGAAGATCGTGACTTTGAAATTCTTACTGTTATTGCACCGGGAATTCAAGGTGAAAAAACTGTTGAGCAATTCCCACAATGGTTCCAAGATCAAGGTTATAAGGATATCCCAGTACTTTATGATACTAAAGCAACAACTTTCCAAGCTTATCAAATTCGAAGCATTCCTACAGAATACCTAATTGACAGTCAAGGAAAGATTGGAAAGATTCAATTTGGTGTCATAAGTAATGAAGATGCAGAAGCAGCCTTTAAAGAAATGAACTAGAATCAAGATTTTAAAATAATATTTATATAATCAATCCCCTAGATTTTAGATAGTGTTAATCTAAGATTTAGGGGTTTTTTGATGTCAATAAATTAAGCATAAAGAAAAAGAACGGAGAACTGCATAATACAGAACTCTGTTCTTTCTTTAAACATACTATTTATTTTTTAGCTTTGATAAGTTTACTATATTATAGTTTGTCGTTTATAAATCGGATAAACTGATTCCACCAAACTTTTAAGAAGAAAGCTTTTTCAACTTTCTTTTCCGCTACCATTTCGAAACTAGGACGTTCTGTGGTAATGTAACCTTGACCAATCAAGTCCTTGTCTTCATAAGTCAAATGTCCAACCACTGTTCCGGCTTCAAGTGGTGCTGGGATTGCTTTAGAATCAGGTGTGAATTGAACAGATTGGGAAGATTGACTTCCAACACGTTCAATTAAAGAGATATCATCTTTGGCAACGGCAGTGACTGTATCTTCTTTTCCATCTTGTACAGGAGCTTTGCTATCTTGGTAGGCATCCCCTTTTTGAACGATTTTGCGAAGTGTGAATGTAGAAGAAATATAATCCATTAGTGAAGATGTAGCTGTAAAACGAGCGTAAGGATTATTGTCTTGATGCTCTGCATTTAAAACAACTGTGATAACCCTCATCCCTTTTTCGACAGTAGTACCCACAAAAGATTCACCGGCTTTGTCTGTTGTTCCTGTCTTGAGTCCGTCAAAACCACCGCGATGAGCAGGCATGCCTTCTAACATGTAGTTAGTCGAAGTGATTGTCATTCCAGCAAAAGTAGAAGAGGGTTTTTTGGTGATTTCCAAGACTTGTGGGTACTTTTTGATGAGATTGCGAGCAACGATAGCAACATCATAAGCACTGAGCTTATTTTCCTCATCTTTTTTAGAGCCTGGGTAAATGTTATCCCCTAGAGTCTCATTATTAAGACCCGTCGTATTGACAACAGTGGCATCCTGAATTCCCCATTCCAAGAGCTTTGCCCGCATCATATCGACGAAATCTTTTTCTGAGCCAGCAATTTTCTCAGCTAGGGCAATAGCTGCACTGTTAGCACTAGATACTAGGGTTGCTTCAAGTAGTTGTTCGACGGTATAATTACGAGCTTCCATAGGAACATTACTTGCTTCGGAATTTGTCGTTAATCTGTAAGGATAATCAGAAATATCTACAGGAGTTGATAGTGTAATACTGCCGTTTTCCAAGGCTTCATAGACAAGATAAACAGTAATTAACTTTGTGATTGAAGCAATTTCAACTGGCTGGGTTGCATCTTTCTCATAGAGAATTTTACCAGTATTTGCCTCAACAGCAATGGCATGTTTTGCAGTAATATTAAAATCCTGAGCAGCAACAGTAGATGCTGACCCAATCACAGATAAGCTTAGTAGAGTTAAAATTATTTTTTTCATAGTAAGTTTATTCTAACATAAAGAAAAAAATATTCCCAGTTTCATGATAGAAGAAAGAAGCTTTTTTGAAAGTGTGGTAAAATAGATGAGTGGAGGTACCCCATGTTTCGTAAGAATAAATTATTTTTTTGGACCAGTGAGATTTTACTATTAACCATCATCTTTTATTTATGGAGACAGATGGGTGGGATTATAACGCCTTTTGTAAGTGTCGCAAACACCATAATGATTCCCTTTCTTCTAGGTAGTTTTTTATATTATTTAACAAATCCCTTTGTTAGTTTTTTACAAAAGTATTTCAAAATTAATCGTATTATTGGTATTCTACTAACTTTGTGTGCCTTGGTTTGGGGGCTAGTTATTGGGGTAGTCTATCTCTTACCGATTTTGGTCAATCAGTTGACCAGCTTGATTGCGACTAGCCAGACTATCTACAGTCGTTTACAAGATTTGATTGTGGATTTATCTACTTATCCAGCCTTTCAAAATTTGGATATTCAAGCGAATATTCAACAATTAAATCTTTCTTATGTAGATATTTTACAAAATATACTAAATAGTGTGACGAATAGTGTCGGAAGTATCCTATCAGCTCTTTTTAGTACTGTTTTAATTATTATCATGACACCTGTATTTTTGGTTTATTTTTTGTTAGATGGTCACAAATTTTTACCGATGCTTGAACGTACTGTTTTAAAGAGAGATAAGCTACATATTGCAGGCCTATTAAAGAATTTGAATGCGACAATTGCTCGCTATATTAGTGGAGTCGCAATTGATGCGATTATTATTGGTTGTTTGGCCTTTATCGGATATAGCGTGATTGGTTTAAAATACGCTTTGGTCTTCGCTATCTTTTCAGGGTTAGCCAATCTCATTCCTTATGTGGGACCAAGTATTGGCTTGATTCCAATGATTATCGCCAATGTCTTTACTGATCCCCATAGAATGCTGATTGCAGTTGTTTACATGCTAATCATTCAACAAGTGGATGGAAATATCCTCTACCCTCGAATCGTTGGTGGTGTGATGAAGGTTCACCCAATTACGATTTTAGTATTACTTTTGTTATCAAGTAATATCTATGGTGTCATTGGTATGATTGTCGCTGTACCAACTTATTCTATCTTAAAAGAAATTTCTAAGTTCTTATCACGTTTGTATGAAAATCATAAAATAATGAAAGAACGAGAAAGAGAATTAGCTAAGTAAAAGTCAGGAATTCCTGATTTTTCTTTTTGTTTAGCTAAGTGATAGGAGCAGAAGTGTCGTTTAGATTAGTAGATTAAGAATAATTCACAAAAACTTTGTAAAACACTTGCAATTTAGCTGAAATTTGATAAAATAGTAAGGAAAGTTAGACTGTATTGCCTACTGTCTATCTATAAAATATATTTTATTGGAGGCTTTTACTCAAATGGCAAAAGAAAAATACGATCGTAGTAAACCACACGTTAACATTGGTACTATCGGACACGTTGACCACGGTAAAACTACCCTAACTGCAGCTATCACAACTGTTTTGGCACGTCGCTTGCCTTCATCAGTTAACCAACCTAAAGACTATGCGTCTATCGATGCTGCTCCAGAAGAACGCGAACGCGGTATCACAATCAACACTGCGCACGTTGAGTACGAAACTGAAAAACGTCACTACGCTCACATCGACGCTCCAGGACACGCGGACTACGTTAAAAACATGATCACTGGTGCTGCTCAAATGGACGGTGCTATCCTTGTAGTAGCTTCAACTGACGGACCAATGCCACAAACTCGTGAGCACATCCTTCTTTCACGTCAGGTTGGTGTTAAACACCTTATCGTCTTCATGAACAAAGTTGACTTGGTTGACGATGAAGAATTACTTGAATTGGTTGAAATGGAAATCCGTGACCTATTGTCAGAATACGACTTCCCAGGTGACGATCTTCCAGTTATCCAAGGTTCAGCTCTTAAAGCCCTTGAAGGTGACTCTAAATACGAAGACATCGTTATGGAATTGATGAACACAGTTGATGAGTACATCCCAGAACCAGAACGTGACACTGACAAACCATTGCTTCTTCCAGTCGAAGACGTATTCTCAATCACTGGACGTGGTACAGTTGCTTCAGGACGTATCGACCGTGGTATCGTTAAAGTCAACGACGAAATCGAAATCGTTGGTATCAAAGAAGAAACTCAAAAAGCAGTTGTTACTGGTGTTGAAATGTTCCGTAAACAACTTGACGAAGGTCTTGCCGGAGATAACGTAGGTGTCCTTCTTCGTGGTGTTCAACGTGATGAAATTGAACGTGGACAAGTTATCGCTAAACCAGGTTCAATCAACCCACACACTAAATTCAAAGGTGAAGTCTACATCCTTACTAAAGAAGAAGGTGGACGTCACACTCCATTCTTCAACAACTACCGTCCACAATTCTACTTCCGTACTACTGACGTTACAGGTTCAATCGAACTTCCAGCAGGTACTGAAATGGTAATGCCTGGTGATAACGTGACAATCGACGTTGAGTTGATCCACCCAATCGCCGTAGAACAAGGTACTACATTCTCTATCCGTGAGGGTGGACGTACTGTTGGTTCAGGTATGGTTACAGAAATCGAAGCTTAATTCGATTTAGTTCCCAGAAGAACAATTATTTAAGTCAGACACTAAAAGAATCTTGCTTTGCAAGGTTCTTTTTTTGTACTCGAACTGTGTTAGGAGCCTTTCTGCTATAGCGATATAATAGATTTTTTGGTATAATAAAAGTTATGGAAATTGAAAAAACCAATCGTATGAATGCGCTCTTTGAATTTTATGCGGCGCTTTTGACAGATAAGCAAATGAATTACATAGAGCTCTACTACGCTGATGATTACAGCCTTGCTGAAATTGCCGAGGAATTTGGTGTCAGTCGTCAGGCTGTCTATGATAATATCAAGCGGACAGAAAAGATTCTGGAAGATTATGAGATGAAATTGCACATGTACTCGGACTACATTGTCCGCAGTCAAATTTTTGACCAGATCTTGGAGCGTTATCCCAAGGATAACTTTCTGCAGGAGCAGATAGAAATTTTAACAAGCATTGATAATAGAGAATAAGAGGAAGAAAAATGGCATTTGAAAGTTTAACAGAACGTTTGCAGAACGTCTTTAAAAATCTACGTAAAAAAGGAAAAATCTCTGAAGCTGATGTCCAAGAGGCAACCAAAGAAATTCGCTTGGCCTTGCTTGAGGCCGATGTTGCCTTGCCTGTTGTAAAGGACTTTATCAAGAAAGTTCGTGAGCGTGCGGTCGGGCATGAGGTCATTGATACCCTTAATCCTGCGCAACAAATTATTAAAATCGTTGATGAGGAATTGACAGCCGTTTTAGGTTCTGATACGGCTGAGATTATCAAGTCTCCTAAAATTCCGACGATTATCATGATGGTTGGTTTGCAGGGAGCTGGTAAAACAACCTTTGCAGGTAAATTGGCCAACAAACTCAAGAAGGAAGAAAATGCCCGTCCTTTGATGATTGCGGCGGATATTTACCGTCCTGCTGCCATTGATCAGCTTAAGACCTTGGGACAACAGATTGATGTTCCTGTCTTCTCTCTTGGGACAGAGGTTCCAGCTGTTGAGATTGTACGTCAAGGTTTGGAACAAGCCCAAGCCAATCATAATGACTATGTCTTGATTGATACGGCAGGTCGTTTGCAGATTGACGAGCTCCTTATGAACGAGCTTCGTGATGTGAAAGCATTGGCCCAACCAAATGAAATTCTGCTCGTCGTTGATGCCATGATTGGTCAAGAAGCGGCCAATGTTGCGCGTGAGTTTAATGCTCAGTTGGAAGTGACTGGGGTTATCCTTACTAAGATTGATGGCGATACTCGTGGTGGTGCTGCCCTATCTGTTCGACACATTACTGGAAAACCAATCAAGTTTACTGGTACAGGTGAAAAGATTACGGACATTGAAACCTTCCACCCAGACCGTATGTCAAGCCGTATTCTTGGTATGGGGGATATGCTCACTTTGATTGAGAAAGCTTCTCAAGAATACGATGAGCAAAAAGCCCTTGAAATGGCTGAGAAGATGCGTGAAAACACCTTTGATTTCAATGATTTCATTGATCAGTTGGATCAGGTACAAAACATGGGGCCTATGGAAGACTTGCTCAAGATGATTCCAGGTATGGCCAACAACCCAGCACTTCAAAACATGAAGGTGGATGAACGCCAGATTGCTCGCAAACGTGCCATTGTGTCTTCCATGACACCTGAAGAACGTGAAAACCCAGATTTGTTAAATCCAAGCCGTCGCCGTCGTATTGCCGCAGGTTCTGGAAATACATTTGTCGAAGTCAATAAATTCATCAAAGACTTTAACCAGGCTAAACAACTCATGCAGGGTGTCATGTCTGGGGATATGAACAAAATGATGAAGCAAATGGGAATCAATCCAAACAACCTTCCTAAAAATATGCCAAATATGGGAGGAATGGATATGTCTGCCCTTGAAGGAATGATGGGACAAGGCGGTATGCCTGACCTGTCAGCTCTCGGAGGAGCAGGAATGCCAGATATGAGTCAGATGTTTGGTGGTGGACTAAAAGGTAAAATCGGTGAATTTGCCATGAAACAGTCTATGAAACGCATGGCTAACAAAATGAAAAAAGCGAAGAAGAAACGCAAGTAAAAGGGATAGAATAGTTGTTTTCTTCAGACTGAGGATAACCATTCCCTTTATCTATTACAGTGGATTGAAAAAAACTAACATCTAGAAAGGACCAAATTTAGTCCTTTCTTTTTTGTGTTGGGAGCATTGAAAATACTTTTTTCATAGTTATCAAAGTTTTTCAAACCAAATTTAAAGCTTTCGAGATACTTAATGATATTGTTAAATTTTTTTAATTTGTATTAGACTACGCTAAATGAAGACCGTTAAAAGATTTTTTCTTTATTCTTGAGCATTGTTTTAAAGGAGGTTTGAAAAAAATCTTGAATCTGCTTTAGATTTTATTCAATGAGACCTAACGATTCTTTAGGAACTTTATTTTGAGAGTAAAAAAAGGGAAAAATTGATAGAAATAATAATGTAATTGTTTTTATAATTTTTTCTGATGAGTTGTTACGCAGTTTTTTATCATATGTTTTATTGAACATTTTTCTGTAACAAAATGGACTCTTTAATGTATATTAGAAATGTATCCACTAAAAAGATCATTGATGCAAAAATAATCTCTCCTATTCTTTCTATTTGTTCAAGTAAAATCCGAACGACATATTTTAATTTATAAAATAATTTGACAAAAACTGTACTTTAGTTTATAATAAATTAAGGAAACGTCGGAAAAGACGTAGGGATGCAAGAGCATAGGTAGGCCATTACAAAAGAAACGAGACATCGATATGTTAAATGAATTTCCAATTTTTGATTACGAAGATATTCAATTGATTCCAAATAAATGTGTGATTAAAAGCCGTGCAGAAGCGGATACAAGTGTCACTCTGGGAAATCACACCTTTAAACTACCTGTTGTGCCAGCTAATATGCAGACTATTTTAGATGAAAATGTAGCAGAGCAACTAGCTAAAGGTGGTTACTTCTACATTATGCACCGTTTTGATGAGGCAGGCCGTATTCCTTTTATTAAGCGTATGCATGATCAAGGTCTCATTGCTTCTATTTCTGTCGGTGTTAAGGACTATGAGTATGATTTCGTTAGCCAGCTCAAGGCTGATGCTCCTGAGTACATCACGATTGACATTGCCCACGGTCATGCGGATAGCGTGATTTCTATGATTCAACACATCAAGAAAGAATTGCCAGATACTTTTGTTATTGCTGGAAATGTGGGAACACCAGAAGCTGTGCGTGAATTGGAAAATGCTGGTGCGGATGCTACTAAGGTCGGAATTGGTCCAGGTAAGGTTTGTATTACCAAGGTTAAGACTGGTTTTGGTACAGGCGGTTGGCAGTTGGCTGCTCTACGCTGGTGTGCTAAGGCTGCACGTAAACCGATTATCGCTGATGGTGGGATTCGTACTCACGGTGATATTGCCAAGTCTATCCGCTTCGGTGCTAGCATGGTCATGATTGGTTCCCTCTTTGCAGGACATATTGAAAGTCCAGGGAAAACGATTGAAGTCGATGGCGAACAGTTCAAAGAATACTACGGTTCAGCTTCCCAATACCAAAAAGGAGCTTATAAGAATGTGGAAGGAAAACGTATCTTACTTCCTGCAAAAGGTCATCTGCAAGACACTTTAACTGAGATGGAACAAGACCTTCAAAGTGCTATTTCTTATGCAGGTGGACGTCAGGTTGCTGACCTTAAACACGTTGATTATGTTATCGTGAAAAACTCAATCTGGAATGGGGATGCTTCCCACTAAGACGGGCTATCTGTCTAGAAAAAAACTTGTTATTAGAGCAAATTTCTGTTATAATAAAACAAGTTTCCACCCTTAGTGTAATGGATATCACGTAAGATTCCGGTTCTTGAGATGGGGGTTCGATTCCCTCAGGGTGGATGTAAACATCCTAAAAAGCCTTTAATAGGGCTTTTTTTTTACACAGCCCTAAATTGGCCCTTAAAACTGAAAATCTTATTTTAAAGAATTCCCAAAGGCTCTCCAGTCCTGTTTTAGAGTGACTCAGGAGGCTTTTTTTGATATAATAAAAAGGACTGTTATCAGTTAGAAAGAGGTTGGTATGAAAGAATTACAAACTGTACTAAAGAACCATTTTGCAATCGAATTTGCAGACAAAAATTTACTGGAAACTGCCTTTACTCATACGAGTTATGCTAATGAGCATCGCCTCTTAAAAATTTCACACAATGAACGCTTGGAATTTTTAGGAGACGCTGTTCTACAGTTATTGATTTCAGAATATCTGTATAAAAAATATCCTAAAAAGCCTGAGGGTGACTTGTCCAAACTCCGTGCCATGATTGTCCGCGAGGAGAGTTTGGCTGGTTTTGCGCGTGATTGCCAGTTTGATCAATTTATCAAGTTGGGTAAAGGGGAAGAAAAATCTGGTGGTCGCAATCGTGACACCATTCTTGGGGATGCCTTTGAAGCCTTTCTTGGTGCCCTCCTTTTGGATAAGGATGTGGCCAAGGTTAAGGAATTTATCTATCAAGTCATGATTCCTAAGGTTGAAGCAGGAGAATTTGAGATGATTACAGACTACAAAACCTATCTCCAAGAGTTACTTCAGGTCAATGGGGATGTGGCTATTCGTTATCAAGTGATTTCTGAAACGGGGCCTGCCCATGATAAGGTTTTTGATGTAGAAGTTCTGGTTGAAGGTAAGAGCATTGGTCAAGGTCAAGGTCGTTCTAAGAAATTAGCAGAGCAGGAAGCTGCCAAAAATGCCGTTGAGAAAGGGCTGGATTCATGTATTTAAAGGAAATCGAAATTCAGGGATTCAAGTCTTTTGCTGATAAGACTAATGTCGTCTTTGACCAAGGTGTGACGGCAGTCGTTGGACCAAATGGATCTGGAAAGTCGAATATTACAGAAAGTTTGCGTTGGGCCTTGGGGGAGTCAAGTGTTAAGAGTCTCCGTGGTGGCAAGATGCCAGATGTCATCTTTGCCGGGACCGAAAGTCGTAAACCGCTCAATTACGCTTCTGTAGTTGTGACTCTGGATAATCATGACGGATTTATCAAGGACGCTGGTCAAGAGATCAGGGTGGAACGTCATATTTATCGTAGTGGAGATAGCGAATACAAGATTGACGGTAAGAAAGTCCGTCTACGTGATATTCATGACCTTTTCTTGGATACAGGTTTGGGACGAGATTCCTTCTCCATCATTTCCCAAGGGAAGGTTGAGGAGATTTTTAATTCTAAGCCTGAAGAACGCCGTGCCATTTTCGAAGAAGCTGCAGGAGTTTTGAAATACAAGACTCGTAGAAAAGAGACAGAGAGCAAATTGCAACAAACTCAGGATAATCTAGACCGCTTAGAGGACATTATCTACGAGTTGGATAATCAAATCAAGCCTCTTGAGAAGCAAGCTGAAAATGCTCGTAAGTTTCTAGACTTGGAAGTTCAACGCAAAGCTATTTACTTGGATGTACTGGTTGCCCAAATCAAGGAAAATAAGGCTGAACTAGAATCGACAGAAGAAGAGTTGGCACAGGTTCAGGAACTCTTGACTAGTTATTATCAAAAGCGTGAGAAATTAGAAGAAGAAAATCAGAATCTCAAGAAGCAACGCCAAGATTTACAGGCTGAAATGGCCAAAGACCAAGTCAGTTTGATGGATTTGACCAGTCTGATTAGTGATTTAGAGAGAAAATTAGCCCTATCGAAACTGGAATCTGAGCAAGTAGCTCTGAATCAACAGGAAGCACAAGCCCGTTTGGCGGCTTTAGAGGATAAGAGAGATTCACTCAGCAAAGAAAAATCTGATAAGGAAAGCTCTTTAGCACTTTTAGAGGAAAATCTAGTCCAAAATAATCAAAAACTCAATCGTTTAGAAGCTGAATTGCTAGCTTTTTCAGATGATCCTGATCAAATGATTGAGCTCTTACGCGAACGCTTTGTAGCTCTTTTACAAGAAGAAGCAGATGTCTCAAACCAGCTGACCCGTATCGAAAACGAGTTGGAAAATAGTCGTCAGCTTTCTCAAAAACAAGCAGATCAACTACAAAAACTCAAAGAACAGCTGGCTACAGCTAAAGAAAAGGCGAGTCAGCAAGAGGCTGAGCTTGAAACTGCCAAGGAGCAGGTTCGGAAATTATTGGCTGACTATCAAGTCTGTGCCAAGGAGCAAGAGGAACAGAAAACTTCCTATCAAGCTCAACAAAGTCAACTCTTTGACCGTCTGGATAATCTCAAAAACAAGCAGGCTAGAGCCCAAAGTTTGGAAAATATTCTTAGAAATCACAGTAACTTTTATGCAGGTGTTAAGAGTGTTCTCCAAGAAAAAGCCCGCCTTGGTGGAATTATTGGTGCAGTCAGTGAGCACCTGACCTTTGATGTGCAATATCAAACTGCCCTAGAGATTGCGCTTGGAGCCAGCAGTCAGCATATCATCGTAGAAGATGAAGAGGCAGCAACCAAGGCGATTGATTTCCTCAAACGAAACAGAGCAGGTCGTGCAACCTTCCTTCCTTTGACCACTATTAAGGCGCGTACGATTTCTAGTCAGAACCAAGATGCTATCGCTGCAAGTCCAGGTTTCCTTGGGATGGCAGATGAGTTGGTGAAATTCGATACTAGACTGGAAGCTATTTTTAAGAATTTGTTAGCTATGACAGCAATTTTTGATACTGTAGAACACGCGTGTGTAGCAGCTCGCCAGGTTCGTTATCAGGTTCGTATGGTGACTTTGGACGGTACAGAGTTGCGCACAGGTGGTTCTTACGCAGGTGGAGCCAATCGCCAGAACAACAGTATTTTTATCAAGCCAGAACTGGAGCAATTACAAAAAGAAATTGCTGAAGAAGAAGCAATCTTGCGTTCAGAAGAGGCGACTTTGAAGACCTTGCAAGATGAGATGGCTAGATTGACAGAAAGATTAGAAATTATCAAATCTCAGGGTGAGCAGACTCGTATTCAGGAGCAAGGCTTGTCCCTCGCTTATCAGCAGACCAGTCAGCAAGTTGAGGAACTGGA
This sequence comes from Streptococcus mitis, assembly GCF_005144795.1. Taxonomy (GTDB): domain Bacteria; phylum Bacillota; class Bacilli; order Lactobacillales; family Streptococcaceae; genus Streptococcus; species Streptococcus mitis_BB. The sequence goes on from NZ_SWFJ01000005.1 coordinate 47,066, forward strand.
AACTCTTTGGAAACTTCAAGAAGAGGAATTAAATCGTCTTTCTGAGGGAGATTGGCAAGTAGACAAGGAAAAATGCCAAGAGCGACTTGCTGCCATTGCCAGTGAAAAGCAAAATCTGGAAGCTGAGATTGAAGAAATTAAGTCTAACAAAAACGCCATCCAAGAACGCTATCAAAACTTTCAGGAAGAGGTAGCGCAAGCTCGCCTGCTTAAGACAGAACTGCAAGGGCAAAAACGTTACGAAGTTGCGGATATTGAACGTTTAGGCAAGGAATTGGATAATCTGGATATTGAGCAAGAAGAAATCCAACGCCTTCTTCAAGAAAAGGTTGATAATATTGAGAAGGTTGATACAGAATTGCTCAGTCAACAGGCTGAAGAAGCCAAAAACCAGAAAACAAATCTCCAACAAGGTTTGATTCGCGAGCAGTTTGAGTTGGATGATATAGAAGGTCAGCTGGATGATATTGCTAGTCATTTGGATCAGGCTCGCCAGCAGAATGAGGAGTGGATTCGCAAGCAAACACGTGCTGAAGCTAAGAAAGAAAAGGTCAGCGAGCGCTTGCGCTATCTACAAAGTCAATTAACAGACCAGTATCAGATTAGCTATACTGAAGCACTAGAAAAGGCACATGAATTGAAAAATCTCAATCTGGCAGAGCAAGAGGTTAAAGATTTAGAGAAGGCTATTCGCTCGCTGGGTCCTGTCAACTTGGATGCTATTGAACAGTACGAAGAAGTTCACAATCGTCTGGATTTCCTAAATAGCCAACGTGATGACATTTTATCAGCGAAAAACTTGCTGCTTGAAACCATTACAGAGATGAATGATGAGGTCAAGGAACGCTTTAAATTAACCTTTGAGGCTATACGTGAGTCCTTTAAAGTGACCTTCAAGCAGATGTTTGGTGGAGGTCAGGCGGACCTCATTTTGACTGAGGGAGACTTGCTGACAGCTGGTGTTGAGATTTCTGTTCAACCTCCAGGTAAGAAAATCCAGTCTCTTAATCTGATGAGTGGTGGTGAAAAAGCCTTATCAGCTCTTGCTTTGCTTTTCTCCATTATTCGTGTCAAGACCATTCCATTTGTCATCTTGGATGAGGTGGAAGCTGCGCTGGATGAAGCCAATGTTAAACGTTTTGGGGATTACCTCAATCGATTTGACAAGGACAGCCAGTTCATCGTCGTAACCCACCGTAAAGGAACCATGGCAGCGGCTGATTCCATCTATGGAGTGACCATGCAAGAATCAGGTGTCTCAAAAATTGTTTCGGTGAAGTTAAAAGATTTGGAAGAAACAGTAGATTAGTTACCAAACGATAGCATCTCTTAGGGGATGCTATTTTTTAAAACTAACATCTTGAATAATTTTTTAAGGTCAGTTCAGGGGCAAAAAACGACATTTGGGCTTTCCTTTTAGCGAAAAGGCTTTCTCTATGATATAATAGTTTCATGATTACAACAGTACCTATAAAAAATGAAAAAGACATCGCAGTACCTGATAAAACAGTTCTTGTATTAGGCTATTTTGACGGTATTCATAAAGGACATCAGAAGCTTTTTGAAGTAGCTAGCAAGGCTTCTATGAAAGATTATCTACCAGTTGTCGTGATGACCTTTACAGAGTCCCCTAAGCTTGCTTTGCAACCGTACAAGCCAGAATTAATGCTCCATATTGTTAGCCATGAAGAACGAGAACATAAGATGAAATGGCATGGAGTAGAGGCTCTTTTCTTACTTGACTTTAGTAGTAAATTTGCTAGTTTAACGGGTCAAGAGTTCTTTGATACCTATGTTAGAGCATTAAAACCAGCGATTATTGTAGCGGGATTTGATTACACCTTTGGTTCTGATAAGAAAACTGCGGATGATTTGAAGGACTATTTTGATGGAGAAATCATCATTGTTCCTCCTGTTGAGGATGAAAAGGGGAAAATTAGTTCTACTCGTATTCGTCAAGCTATTCTTGATGGAGATGTCAGAGAAGCTGGTCATTTACTTGGCACTCCTCTACCGTCACGTGGAATGGTTGTTCATGGGAATGCTCGTGGACGGACTATCGGTTACCCAACAGCAAACTTAGTTTTAAGAGATCGAACCTATATGCCAGCAGATGGTGTTTACGTAGTCGATATTGAAGTGCAGCGTAAAAGATATCGTGGAATGGCGAGTGTAGGGAAAAATGTTACTTTCGATGGAGAAGAGCCACGTTTTGAAGTCAATATTTTTGATTTTTCAGATGACATTTACGGTGAGACAGTCATTGTCTACTGGCTAGATCGTGTCCGTGAAATGGTCAAATTTGACTCTGTTGAAGAACTGGTAGATCAACTCCAGAAAGATGAAGAAATTGCTCGGAATTGGAAGGATGCTGAGTAGGAAATCGGAGTTTTATATAAAATTACCCATACTTTAGATTCTTATTTCTAAATAGAAAAAGTAGCCCTTTCCAGGCTACTTTTTTAAAACACTCGATACACATAGGGATTTTCTGGTTTATCGACTTTGGTAAAGCTGTCAATTTCCAAGGTTGGGAGGTTTTGTTTGAGTTCTTTATGATAGTGATTGACGAGTTTTCCCTTGGCTGTTATCCAAGTATTATTTTCATATTGACGGGTATTTCCCTTGGTCAGCAATCCATAGACACCTGAATCCGCGATACAGTGAATAATGCCGAAGCGGAACAGAAATTGGCTATTGGCATGACTGGGGTCGTTATAGACAAAGCCTGTGAACTGGACTGTCTTGCCCTCAAATTCATCTGGATAGTCGTAGATAGCTTCCATGACTTCCATATAGTTTTCATTAGTGATCTGAATATTATCTTGGGACAAGTATTTATCCGCTGCAGTTCTCATTTCCTTTTCATAAGCTGATTTTGAAAAATAAGAACTGGTATCTGGTTTCAAATATTGGCTTGTCGTCCCTTCGCTTGTCTGAATGGCTTGATCCGTGCCCTCTGATAAAGGGAAATGATATCCTTTGGCAGAAACGGTCTGAGAATCCAAGCTAACAGTTGGAAAAGTTAAGCCGACGACAATAGGAATAGCCAGAAGAGCAATACTCGTTACCTTCGCGAATCGGCTGTTCAGATGACTATGGGTTTTGACTTGCTTCATCCAGATATACAATTGAACGATTGCCAAAGCAAATGAAAGCACCATGGAAATATAGGCCAGATAGGAATAGTGCATGTTGATGTACTGGTTTAACTTGCCCGACAGATGGAGATAAATGGTCAGTTCAAAATAGCCAGCTAAAACTAAAAATCGAATCATAGGATGACTCCAATCCAGAGAGAATACACTAATACGACAAGAGTCACAATCGTTATGAAGTGACTGATAAATCGTGCTTTCAAGTAATTTTTCATCATGAGAATATTTTTGATATCCAGCATTGGACCAATGACGAGAAAGGCCAGAACTGGTGCCAAGCCGAAACTTGAGAGAAGAGAAGCACCGATAAAGGCATCCGCCTCACTGCAGAGAGAGAGAAGAAAGGCCAAAAGCATCAAGAGTAGGATGGCAAAAAGAGGAGTCGCACTGATAGAGGTCAGAATCCGTGTCGGAACATAGACCTGTATAACAGAGGCAAAGAGACAGCCGAATACCAAATAACGTCCCGTATCAAAAAATTCATCAATTGCTTGCACAAAGACCTGAAAAACTTTTTTTGCAGGACTCAAATGAGAAAAATCGTGCTCATGACAGGAAAAACGATTTTCTTTTTGAATCGGTTCTTGCCAGAAAAATCCTAGAAAAATCCCAAGTATCACAGCTACAAGAATGGAACCAAGAGCTCGTAACAAGGCGACGTGGAAGGAGTTGCCAAAGGCAGAATAGGTCGCAAAGAGAACAATAGGATTGATAACAGGCGCTGTTACGAGAAAGGGAACTGCTGTGTAACTGGGAACCTTCTTTTCCAGAAAACGATTGATAATGGGGACGATTCCACATTCACAAGAAGGGAAAAGTATCCCAACGAAGGTGCCAAAAAAGATTCTCCCCCAACGATTTCGAGGGAGAAAATGATAAACCTTGTCAGGTGTGATATAAACCTCAATCAGTCCTGAGACAATACTTCCTATCAGAACGAAGGGTAGGGCTTCAATGATAATGGAGAGAAAAATGGCTCCAGCCTGAAGCACACTAGATGGGAGTTGTTGGAAAGCAGTCATCTAGTTTTTCTTTTCTGCTTTGGCTTTTTTCTCTTTGTCATCAGTGAAAGTGACTTGTTTCAAATCAGGGAGTTTCGCAAATTCTTCAAACATCTTGTCCAAGTCGTCTCGTTTTGTAAATTTTACAGCCATTGGTGTACCTCGATTCTAAATTCTACCTCTATTATACTATTATTTTAAGGAAAAGGGAAAAGTTAAAATTGAGTATCTAACGAATAATAGAGCGTGATATATCCTAATATACACTATGATTGTGATATAATAATTGTGAATAACGGAGGAAATGATGGAACATAAAAAGATCGGTCAGGTTACTGACGAAATAAAAGAAATTTTTAATATTGTTCTTGAAGCTAGTGATATCAAAGTTAACAAAGAAGGTTTAAGAAGTCATATGTTGAAACGGCATCATAATGATGTGATTCATCATATCGAAGATCTGGAACTTATACTAAGTAATCCAGATTTCGTTGGGGTCAATCCTCGAGAGAAAGGCGCCAGTTTTGAATATGTAAAAAGATTTGATAATAATGTTCTTGTTGCGATTAAGTTACATAAAAGTGGTGATTTCTTTTATGTTCCGACCATGTATCGTTTACAAGATTATAAGTTACAAAGTCGTATTAAGTCTGGTAGATTGAGAAAACTTGACAAAAAAAGTAGATAGTGCTAGAATAATATTAACGAAAGACATTTGAGGGCAGAAAGGTTCCTGCCGCACCTTGAAAAAGGTATCTGAGATGCTGGGTACACCGACCAGCCAATTGTCCGTTATTTCAAAGGAGGGGCTTAAATGCTCCTTTTTTTATTTAAAATTTCAAAATAGATTACACTCACCGCAGGCTCAGACTTACGGTTTTTTATTTGAACTGAAAATTGATTCGTTAACTTCAACAAATAGCTTTATAAAGCGTTTTGTAAAAAATAAAAACAGTGCAATTAATCACGGATCCTTTTGTAAACTATTAGAATTAAATTGCAACCTTCTCAACTATATGGGTCCCAGAACTGGCTATTATGTCTGATCCATTAAATAATTTTGATGTCATGGCTTGGTTAAAAAAAGGAAGTAATGCTCTCTAAGTACAAGTTATTGCGCTATAGAATATAAATCTATTCCCCACATCTTGTTGTTAAATATTGTAGGAGATAATTTGAATAATATTAGCTTGTGGTATAATAGATTTATGGATAAAAAATATGAAAAAATCTCTCAGGATTTGGGAGTGACGTTAAAGCAAATCGATACCGTTCTAAGTTTGACAGCTGAAGGTGCGACAATTCCCTTCATAGCGCGTTATCGCAAGGATATGACTGGTAGTCTGGATGAGGTGGCGATTAAGGCCATTATCGACTTGGATAAAAGTCTGACCAATCTAAACGACCGTAAGGAAGCTGTTTTAGCTAAGATTCAAGAACAAGGCAAGTTGACAAAGGAGTTGGAAGAAGCAATCTTAGCAGCCGAAAAACTAGCAGATGTTGAAGAGCTCTATCTTCCATACAAGGAAAAGCGTCGGACCAAGGCAACCATTGCCCGTGAAGCTGGACTCTTTCCTCTTGCGCGCTTGATTTTACAAAACGTAACTGACTTAGAGAAAGAGGCTGAGAAGTATGTCTGTGAAGGATTTGAGACTGGTCAAGAGACCTTAGCGGGTGCGGTTGATATTTTGGTCGAAGCCTTATCCGAAGATGTGACTTTGCGTTCACTGACCTATCAGGAAGTGCTGAGACACTCTAAAATCACTTCGCAAGTCAAGGATGAAAGTCTCGATGAAAAACAAGTTTTTCAGATTTATTACGAATTCTCAGAGACAGTTGGCAACATGCAGGGCTATCGTACCTTGGCTCTCAACCGTGGGGAGAAGCTAGGTGTCTTGAAGGTCGGTTTTGAACATGCAACGGACCGTATTCTTGCCTTCTTTGCTGCTCGTTTCAAGGTTAAAAACGCCTATATAGATGAAGTTGTCCAACAGTCAGTTAAGAAAAAAGTCTTGCCTGCTATCGAACGACGAATTCGGACAGAATTAACTGAGAAAGCAGAAGAAGGAGCTATCCAACTCTTTTCTGACAACCTACGCAATCTCCTCTTGGTTGCTCCGCTGAAAGGGCGCGTGGTTCTTGGATTTGACCCTGCCTTTCGTACAGGTGCCAAGCTAGCTGTCGTAGATGCAACTGGTAAAATGCTGACAACTCAAGTTATTTATCCTGTTAAACCAGCATCAGCTCGTCAAATCGAAGAAGCCAAGAAAGATTTGGCAGACTTGATTGGTCAATACAGTGTGGAAATTATTGCCATCGGAAATGGAACGGCCAGTCGTGAAAGTGAAGCCTTTGTGGCGGAAGTTCTGAAAGATTTTCCTGAAGTCAGCTATGTCATTGTCAATGAAAGTGGTGCTTCGGTCTATTCTGCCAGTGAACTTGCCCGTCAGGAGTTTCCAGACTTGACTGTTGAAAAACGCTCAGCCATCTCTATCGCCCGTCGTTTGCAAGATCCTCTTGCAGAGTTGGTTAAAATCGATCCTAAGTCAATCGGTGTCGGTCAATACCAACACGATGTCAGTCAGAAGAAACTATCTGAGAGTCTGGACTTTGTTGTCGATACAGTGGTAAACCAAGTCGGTGTCAATGTCAATACAGCCAGTCCTGCTCTTCTTTCACACGTAGCTGGACTCAATAAAACCATTTCTGAAAATATTGTCAAATACCGTGAGGAGGAAGGAAAAATCACTTCACGAGCTCAAATTAAGAAGGTTCCGCGTCTGGGGGCCAAGGCCTTTGAGCAGGCAGCTGGTTTCCTTCGTATCCCTGAAAGTAGCAATATCCTTGATAATACAGGAGTTCACCCAGAAAACTATTCTGCCGTTAAGGAACTCTTCAAACGCTTAGACATCAAGGATCTGAATGAAGAAGCCCAAAGCAAACTCAAGTCGCTTTCAGTTAAGGAGATGGCACAAGAACTGGATCTTGGTCCAGAAACTCTTAAAGATATCATTGCAGATCTTCTCAAACCAGGTCGAGATTTCCGTGATTCTTTTGATGCACCTGTGCTTCGCCAAGATGTCCTAGATATCAAGGACTTAGTGGTTGGTCAGAAGCTAGAAGGTGTGGTGCGTAATGTCGTTGATTTCGGTGCCTTTGTTGACATCGGAATTCATGAGGACGGTCTCATCCATATTTCCCACATGAGTCGCAAATTTATCAAACATCCTAGCCAAGTAGTGTCAGTTGGAGATTTGGTGACCGTTTGGGTTAAGAAAATTGATACTGAACGTGAAAAAGTCAATCTGTCGCTTCTAGCTCCAAATGAGACTGACTGATTACGTCAAGCAGGTTTCACTAGAAGACTTCGGCAGACCTTTTATCCATCATGCCCAGTGGAATAGGCGTCTACGTTCGACAGGTGGGCGATTTTTCCCAAAAGATGGGCATTTGGATTTTAACCCTAAGGTTTATCAGGAACTGGGGTTGGACATTTTTAGGAAAATTGTCCGACATGAACTCTGTCATTATCACCTCTATTTTCAAGGGAAGGGCTATCAACACAAGGATCGGGATTTTAAGGAACTGTTGAAAGCAGTGGATGGATTACGCTTTGTGCCTTCCTTGACAAATAGCAACTCCAAACCACTCAAGCTCTATCGTTGCCAATCCTGCCGGCAAACTTATCAGCGCAAGCGAAGGATTGATACCAAACGCTATCGCTGTGGAGTTTGTAGAGGTAAATTGCTACTAATAAATCAGCCTGAGGACTGATGAAAGCCGAGCCTACCCGTGATATACTATGTCTAACCTAGCAGAAAGAGGAAATATCATGAACAGTAAATTTTATAAAATGAGACGAAATCGCATGATTTCAGGAGTTCTGGCGGGTCTGTCAGACAAGTGGAACTTTGATGTTACCCTTGTTCGTTTTCTATTTGCTATTTTTACAGTCGCAAACTTTGGACTTGGCGTGATTATATATATCATCCTAGCTTCTATCATGCCAACCAAGGAAGAAATCGAAGCAGAAATGTACGGAACAGGCCCACGTAAACGCAAAGAAGCCCAAGCCATTGACGATAATGAAGGCTGGTTTTGGTGAGTTAAATAAGAAAATAAGCTTTGTATTATAAAAGACAAGGCTTTTTTTCATCTTGTCAGAATCTATGGCTAAATGGTATAATAAGCGTATAAAAATAATTTGACAGGAAATGGATTATGGCTAATGAAAATGAGTTACTCGCATTACGATCATCAGATATTGAGATTAAATACGACGAATTGCTTAATTTAGAAAATTCTCTAGAAAATAATCTCAAAGATCTTATTAAAGATATAGAAAAAATTGATTTAGATAGGGAAAAATTACAAAATAATGAATACCTTCAAGAATCTATTGAAAATATAGTCTGGGAGCAAGTACAACTTCAACTTGCCGCTCAGATAGGTGAAGAGTTTATAAATGAGAATCAGGGACAAACCCTAGACTTACGAAAAGAAGCACATATACAAACTGCTGAAAATTTTGAAAAAGGGAAACTTGCGACTCATAATAGAGATGTTAATTTTCAAGAAAGATACGACACTTGGCAAAATAATTTTGCTAAAGACGACTTAGGGAATATTCAAACACACTCAACTCGTTCAGGTAAAATTGTAAATACTTTAACCAAAGAAGCGAGAAAACCATTTGACACCGGAAGGCCAACAGGTTCAAAAGAAAAAGGAACCCAAATGGATCATACAGTTTCTGCTGGAGAGATTATACGTGATCCAAAAGCAAATGCTTTTTTGACAAAAGAAGAGCAGATTGCTTTTGCAAATAGTAAAGCTAATCTTAACGAAATTAGGAGTGAAGTTAATCAAGCGAAGGGAGATTTATCTACATCAGAATTATTCGATAATCCAAACTCTAAGGGACAATATGCTAGAGAAGTCCATAATATTAGTTCAAAAGAAGAGAAACAGTTAAGAGAGAAAGATAAAGAGGCACGCACGGAATACGACAGAGTGAGAGATGAGGCTGAGAAGCGAGCTATAAAATCAGGTAAAAAATCACGTCGTGATGAAGCGTTAAAAATTTCCGGAAAAGCTTTGAAAGCAGCGCTTTTACAGTTATTATCAGAATTTTTGCGAGAATTGATTTCTAAATTTATCTCTTGGCTAAAAGATACAGAAAGAAACTTATCGACTTTTATTGATAAAATAAAAGAGGCTATCATATCTTTTGTAAATAACTTAGCAAATCATGTATTAAATGTCGGTAAATCTGTAGTTACGATGATTGCGTCTGCAATAGTTGGACCTGTAATTAATACAGTTCTTAAAGCCTGGACCTTTATACACCAAGGTTGGAAATCTTTGAAAGAAGCAATAGATTATATAAATAATCCTGAAAATAAAGATAAAAGCCTTGATATTATGATGTTAGAGGTTGGAAAAATTATTGTTGGGGGTTTAACAGCTACAGGTGCAATTGTAGTTGGGGAAGTTTTAGGAGCATCCCTCACTGCAAGTTTTCCAGTTTTGGCTATTTCAATACCACTTTTGGGAACAATCGGTAGCGTCATTGGAACATTTATGGGAGCAACTTTATCAGGAATTATTGGCGCTTTCGTACTAAAAATGATTGATCAGCAAATTGTCAATAAACAAATTTCCGAGCTAAATTCTAAGAAAATTGATCAAAATAATGAAATGTTAGTAATCCAAGATCAATTATTAGATGTTAAGAGTATAAAGTTACAAGTTGAAAAAGATTCTGTTATCAATACTATTAAGGAAAGACATGATATGGCTGCTTCAATGATGAAAGAAAAGCTGTCAGATATTTTTGCAGAATCTACAAGAGACGATAAAAGTGACTTTGATGAGATTGATACTTTATTACAAGAATTATTAGATTAAGGAGAAAAATATGGAACAAGAAGTATTTGAGCAAGAACAAGAAACAATTGAGATAAACATTAGTAACCATGATTTCGATGAAGCGAAAGAGCATCTGAAAGAGTTTGCTGAACAAAGTCAAGATGAATTGTATTTTGATACAGTTAGAACTCATGAAGATTTCTTTGGTTTTGAATTTGCTGAACACGGGGTTACAGGTAAAGAGTTTAATACTTTAGTTGAACAAACTCAAAATTACATTTCAAAATTTTATGATAATCAACAAAAACTTATTGAAGAATTTGGTCAAGTTTATAAAGCTTTAGAGGCTCTGGATAAAGATTATATTCAAGCAATCCTCTCTTCTGTAGTTGCCATTGAACATACCAACAAGAAAATTCTGAAAGAACAATCTCGTATTGATAAAACCATTGAGAAACAAAAAGCAACTCTAGTAGCTCTTAAGCAATTTAAAGAGAAATTTAACGAAGAAAATAGCAAAAACTCTATCGAAAAACATGAGGTAATACTTTCTAAATTTAATGATAGACTTGTAAATCTAGAACAATTCGCAAGTACTCTTCCTGCAGAACCGGTTTCAAATACTGGTGAAATTGATCAACTTAGGAGAGAATTGAACGAAAGTAAACAACAAATTCAATTTATTTCAAATCGCCTTCTAACAGTCTTTATTGTTTCTGGAATTTCTATTGGTATGTTAGTGATTGCCTTGCTTTTCATATTATTGAGGTAAGGTATGTCAACTTCTCGAGATAAATTAATTTGTAGTGCAAAGAAATTAGACTTCTATTTTGGAAAAGAAAATAATTATCTTGATAAAGTAAATAATATTATAGCAAATCATACTGATACAAAATCAGTAGCAGAATTGTATAAATCTATTTTTTTATTACAACAAGCTAACAAACGAAACAAGCTTACACCTTTATTGAAAGATTTATCTGATAATCTAGCTAGCTTTCTTGGATATACTTACCTATTTGATACTTTGGAAAAAGAGTTAGGTCAACAAAAGAAATCATCTTTAAATGACCTTTTGGCGGAACTAAATCAGTTAGTAGGTTTAGAGAGGGTAAAAAAAGAAGTTAGTCGTTTAATTATTTATCAAAAAGTTCAGTCAAAAAGGAAAGAGTCTGGCTTAAATATTCCCAAAAGAACTTTACACATGGCTTTTATGGGAAATCCAGGAACAGGAAAAACAACTGTTGCTAGAATTATTGGAAGAATGTACTACCAATTGGGACTTTTATCCAAAGGACATTTTTTAGAAGTCTCCAGAACAGATTTAATTGCAGGTTACCAAGGACAAACTGCACTGAAAGTTAAAAATGTCATAGAAAAGGCAAAAGGTGGAGTTCTCTTTATTGATGAGGCGTATAGTATTACTGAAAATGAAAATACTGATTCATACGGGCGAGAATGTTTAACAGAACTTACAAAGGCTTTAGAAGATTCACGAGATGATTTAATTGTTATTGTGGCTGGTTATACCGAACCAATGAACCACTTCTTTGAATCAAATCCTGGTTTGAAATCTCGATTTAATTATTTTATTAATTTTGAAAATTATTCTTCTACAGAATTGTTAGATATTTTTGAAACATTAGCAAGAAAAGACGACTACCATATAGATGACAAGCTGAAAGAAGTATTATTAAATTATTTTAATGAAAAGTTAGAAAGTAATCTCACCAATTTTTCTAACGGTCGCTTTGTTCGAAATCTATATGAAGATTTAATAATGAATCAAGCTGTCCGACTTAACCAAAGTGAAGATGTGAATTTAAAAGAATTAACTTTGTTGATTAAAGATGATTTTTGTTTAGATGAAAATCGTTCTAGTGACATAGATTTATAATCAAACGAAAGAATGAATCTTCAAACTGTTTATGAATGTATTATTGACCGTTGCAGTCAATTTACGAATCTGAACCCTTGTATCTGCAAGGGTTTTCTTCTTACTTTGTTTTTATGGTAAAATATTTTTAATAAAATGCCTACATTTCCCCCAATCTTACAAAAATGTAAGATTAAAGTCTCTTTTGTAAGGTTAGGTTATGGCAAGAGGTCTTTTTTTGATGTAAACTAGACTCATAAAGAACAAAGGAGTAACATCATGAAACAAATCTTACATAAGAAAACAAGAAAACCAAGCCACAAAGAAATCGAGCGTGTTCAACTGGGATGCGCTATGATGCAAGCGACATTTCATTTGATGGGATATTAAGAAAGGAGATTCTCATGACACTTTTAGATGTAAAACACGTTCAAAAAATTTATAAAACTCGTTTTCAGGGCAACCAAGTAGAGGCCCTCAAGGATATTCACTTTACCGTAGAAAAAGGTGACTACGTTGCCATCATGGGTGAGTCTGGTTCTGGTAAATCAACTCTTCTCAATATCCTAGCTATGCTGGATAAACCAAGTCGTGGTCAGGTTTACTTGAATGGAACTGATACCGCAACCATTAAAAATTCACAGGCTTCTAGCTTCCGTCGTGAAAAGTTGGGCTTTGTCTTCCAAGACTTTAACTTGCTAGATACTCTATCTGTTAAAGACAATATCTTACTTCCGCTTGTCTTGTCAAGAAGACCTATTACGGAAATGATGAAAAAATTGGTGGTGACAGCTGAGAATCTAGGCATCAACCAATTGCAAGAGAAGTACCCTTACGAGATTTCTGGTGGGCAAAAACAGCGTGTAGCAGTAGCCCGTGCCATCATCACAGAACCTGAAATTCTCCTTGCGGATGAGCCAACAGGAGCCCTTGACTCCAAATCATCTGCAGCCTTACTTGATGTCTTTGATGAAATCAATGAGCGCGGCCAAACCATTCTCATGGTAACCCACTCAACAGCAGCAGCTAGCAGAGCTAAACGTGTACTCTTTATCAAAGACGGCATTCTTTACAATCAAATCTACCGTGGAGAGAAGACAGAGCGTCAGATGTTCCAAGAAATCTCTGATACCTTGACTGTCATGGCAAGCGAGGTGAATTAGTATGTTTCGATTAACTAATAAGTTAGCGGTATCGAACTTGATTAAAAACCGCAAACTCTACTATCCTTTTGCGCTGGCTGTTCTTTTGGCAGTCACCGTCACCTATCTCTTTTATTCCCTAACCTTTAATCCCAAGATTGCGGAAATCCGTGGAGGTGAAACAATTCAAGCTACTCTAGGATTTGGTATGTTTGTCGTCACCCTTGCGTCAGCCATTATCGTCCTCTATGCCAATAGTTTTGTCATGAAAAACCGTTCCAAGGAACTAGGGATTTATGGCATGCTGGGTTTGGAGAAACGCCATCTGATCAGTATGACCTTTAAGGAGTTGGTGGTATTTGGGATTCTAACTGTTGGAGCGGGAATCGGTATTGGAGCCTTGTTTGACAAGTTGATTTTCGCCTTCTTGCTCAAACTGATGAAATTGAAGGTTGAACTAGTTGCTACCTTCCAGATGAAAGTTGTCATTACAGTACTTGTTGTCTTTGGTTTGATTTTCCTAGGTCTCATGTTCCTGAATGCTATTCGAATCGCCCGTATGAATGCCCTCCAGCTCTCGCGTGAGAAAGCAAGCGGAGAGAAAAAAGGTCGTTTCCTACCTCTCCAAACTATTCTTGGTTCCATTAGTTTAGGGATTGGCTATTATCTTTCTCTTACAGTAAAAGATCCTCTTACAGCCCTAACAACCTTCTTCTTAGCTGTTTTACTTGTTATCTTTGGTACTTATCTTTTGTTCAATGCAGGGATTACCGTTTTCCTACAAATTTTAAAGAAAAACAAACAATACTATTACCAACCAAATAATCTTATCTCAGTGTCTAATTTGATTTTCCGTATGAAGAAAAATGCGGTTGGACTAGCAACTATCGCGATTTTGTCAACAATGGTTTTGGTAACCATGTCAGCAGCGACTAGTATTTTCAATGCCTCAGAAAGTTTTAAAAAAGTTCTAAATCCTCATGACTTTGGCATTACTGGACAAAATGTTGAAAAAGAAGACTTGGACAAACTCTTGAGCCAGTTTGCAAGTGATAAAGGTTATAAGATTAAAGAGAAAGAAGTTCTTCGTTACGCTTACTTTGGTGTTGCAAACCAAGAAGGTAGCAAGTTAACCATTTTTGAAAAAGGACAAAACCGTGTCCAAGTCAAAACAGTTTTTATGGTATTTGACCAAAAAGATTATGAAACTATGACTGGTCAAAAACTTTCTCTATCAGGCAATGAGGTCGGACTCTTTGCAAAGAATGAGGGAGTTAAAGAACAAAAAGCTCTAACTCTAAATGATCATCAATTTTCTGTAAAAGAAGAATTTACTAAAGATTTCATTGTAAACCATGTTCCAAACCAGTTTAATATTTTGACTTCTGATTACAATTACCTTGTTGTACCTAATTTACAAGCCTTTTTGGACCAATTCCCAGATTCTGATATCTATAATCAGTTTTACGGTGGTATGAATGTAAGTATCAGTGAAGAAGAGCAACTCAAAGTCGCTGAAGAATATGAAAAATACTTACAAAAGTTTAATGCTCAATTAAACACTGAAGGTAACTATGTGTATGGTAGCACTCTAGCAGATGCTGGTGCTCAAATGAGTGTCCTCTTTGGCGGTGTCTTCTTTATTGGTATTTTCCTATCCATTATCTTTATGGTCGGAACCGTTCTGGTCATCTACTACAAACAAATTTCTGAAGGATATGAAGACCGTGAGCGCTTTATTATCTTGCAGAAAGTTGGTTTAGATCAAAAGCAAATCAAGCAAACCATTAACAAACAGGTTTTAACTGTTTTCTTCCTTCCTTTGCTTTTTGCCTTCATACATTTAGCCTTTGCCTACCATATGCTTAGTCTGATTCTAAAAGTGATTGGTGTACTGGATACGACTATGATGTTGATTGTGACCTTGTCTATCTGCGCTATCTTCCTCATCGCCTATGTGCTGATTTTCATGATTACCTCTAGAAGTTATCGTAAAATTGTCCAAATGTAAAAAAGATACCTCGACTTCAAAATCGAGGTATTTCTTGTATTCTAAATGCTGAAAAGTTGTCCTAGCAGAAAGGTAACTCCCATGGTTAAAAGACCAATAGCAAGGTTCCGAATCATAGCTGTTTTAGTTGGGGCTTTTCCAAGTTTGGCGCTTGTGTAGCCAGTCATCAAGAGTGAAACTCCTACAATCAGAACAGTAGCAGGGATGCGGTATTCACTTGGGAAAATGGTTACTGAGAGCATTGGAGGCAAACTTCCAAGGAAAAAGGCAACGAAGCTAGAAATGGCAGCGTGCCAAGGATTGGTAAATTCTTCATACTCAATTCCATATTTTTCCTCTACCAAAGCCTTGAGTGGATTTTTAAGAAAGGCCTTATTTGTCAAGAGCTGGGCAGAGGTTTCGCATTCTCCATTTTGGATATAGGCAGCATAGAGGGACTTTTTGGCTAGCTCCAAATCTTGGTCTAGCAAGAGTTTTTCTCGCGCAACAGCTGCTTCCTCAGTATCTTTTTGAGTTGAAACGGATACATATTCTCCGCCAGCCATTGAAAAGGCACCTGCTAAGATAGCCGCAAATCCTGATAAAAAGATAATCCAGATATTGCTCGTAGCACTGGCAACCCCGATAACCACACCAGCAATGGAAATAATTCCATCATTAGCACCAAGAACACCCGCACGCAGGATATTTAAACGACCTGCAAAATTTGAATCAATTTCGTGATTTGTTTCTGACATACTAATCTCCTTTTTATCCAGTATAAAGGAAACAGATAATGAAATCAATCTTTTAAAAGTATCTGAAAAAAGTTGCACGATTTTAATTTTACGAGCTTTTTTAAAAGTTAGAAACACGACTAGCTAGTAGAGAAGGATAAAAGAGAAGCAAAGCTGATAGACTAGTCCTTTTTCTAGTTATCTATGGTATAATAGGAGGTAGATTTACTAATCGGAGTAAGAAAGATTTTATGATTAAACTAGTAGCAACGGATATGGACGGAACCTTCCTAGATGGGAATGGACGCTTTGATATGGACCGCCTCAAGTCTCTCTTAGCTTCCTACAAGGAAAAAGGGATTTACTTTGCAGTGGCTTCGGGTCGAGGATTTCTATCCTTAGAAAAATTATTTGCTGATGTTCGTGATGACATTATTTTCATCGCTGAAAATGGCAGTTTAGTAGAGTATCAAGGTCAAGACTTGTATGAAGCGACTATGTCTCGTGAGTTTTATTTGACGACTTTTGAAAAGCTACAAACGTCACCTTATGTAGATGTCAATAAATTACTTTTGACAGGTAAGAAGGGTTCTTATGTACTAGATACGGTTGATGAAACCTATTTGAAAGAGAGTCAGCATTATAATGAAAATATCCAAAAAGTAGCCGGTCTGGAAGATATCACAGATGACATTTTCAAATTTACAACCAACTTCACAGAAGAAACTCTGGAAGCTGGAGAGGCTTGGGTCAATGAACATGTACCTGGTGTTAAGGCTATGACAACTGGTTTTGAATCCATTGATATTGTTCTGGACTATGTCGATAAGGGAGTGGCTATTGTTGAATTAGCTAAAAAACTTGGTATCACAATGGATCAGGTTATGGCTTTTGGAGACAATCTAAATGACTTGCATATGATGCAGGTTGTAGGACATCCTGTAGCTCCTGAAAATGCACGACCTGAAATTTTAGAATTAGCAGAGACAGTGATTGGTCACCATAAGGACCAGTCGGTTATAGCTTATATGGAGGGCTTATAATGGCAGATATAAAATTGATTGCATTGGACTTGGACGGTACCTTGCTGACTACTGATAAAAGGCTGACGGATCGCACCAAGGCAACCTTGAAAGCTGCGCGTGATCGTGGTATCAAGATCGTATTGACAACTGGTCGCCCTTTAAAAGCTATGGATTTCTTTCTCCATGAGCTAGGGACTGACGGCCATGAAGATGAGTATACGATTACCTTTAATGGAGGTTTAGTTCAGAAAAATACAGGTGAAATCCTTGATAAAACAGTCTTTTCATATGATGATGTGGCACGCTTGTATGAAGAAACAGAGAAATTATCACTGCCTCTTGATGCAATCTCAGAAGGAACTGTTTATCAAATCCAATCGGACCAAGAAAGTCTTTATGCCAAATTCAATCCAGCATTGACTTTTGTTCCAGTGGACTTTGAAGACTTATCTAGTCAGATGACCTACAATAAGTGCGTGACTGCCTTTGCTCAAGAACCCTTGGATGCAGCTATTCAGAAGATTTCTCCAGAATTGTTCGACCAATATGAAATCTTTAAATCACGTGAAATGTTGCTAGAGTGGTCACCAAAGAATGTTCACAAAGCAACAGGTTTGGCTAAACTAATTAGCCATCTGGGAATCGATCAAAGCCAAGTCATGGCCTGTGGTGACGAAGCCAATGACCTTTCTATGATTGAATGGGCAGGGCTCGGTGTTGCCATGCAAAACGCTGTTCCTGAAGTCAAGGCCGTCGCAAATGTGGTGACTCCAATGACCAATGATGAAGAAGCTGTTGCTTGGGCTATCGAAGAATACGTGCTAAAGGAGAACTAAGATATGGGATTGTTTGACCGTCTATTCGGAAAAAAAGAAGAACCTAAAATCGAAGAAGTTGTAAAAGAAGCTTTAGAAAATCTTGATTTGTCTGAAGATGTTGAGCCTGCTCTTGCAGAAAATGAGGTAGTTCCTCAAGAAGAAGCAGAAGTTGAAATTGTTGAACAAGCTGAGCTCCAAGAAGAGAAAATCCAATACCCAGTTGAAGAAAGTATTGATTCAGAGCAAGTTGTAGAAGTTCCTCAAGAAGAAGTCCCAGAGGAAGAGAATCCTGAGTTCATAGAAACTGTTCAGGAGAAATATGACCGTAGTCTTAAGAAAACTCGTACGGGCTTCGGAGCTCGCTTGAATGCCTTCTTTGCTAACTTTCGCTCTGTTGACGAAGAATTTTTCGAGGAACTGGAAGAACTGCTGATCATGAGCGACGTTGGTGTACAGGTAGCTTCTAACTTAACAGAGGAGTTACGCTACGAAGCCAAGCTTGAAAACGCCAAGAAACCTGATGCACTTCGCCGTGTCATCATTGAGAAATTGGTTGAGCTTTATGAAAAGGATGGCAACTATGATGAAAGTATCCACTTCCAAGATGGCTTGACAGTCATGCTCTTTGTCGGTGTTAATGGTGTCGGGAAAACAACTTCTATCGGGAAACTAGCTCACCGTTATAAACAAGCTGGTAAGAAGGTTATGTTGGTTGCGGCAGATACCTTCCGTGCGGGGGCAGTAGCCCAGCTTGCTGAATGGGGTCGTCGTGTTGACGTTCCAGTTGTAACTGGACCTGAAAAAGCTGACCCAGCCAGTGTAGTCTTTGATGGAATGGAACTTGCCGTAGCTGAAGGTATCGATATTCTTATGATTGACACCGCTGGTCGTCTGCAAAACAAAGATAACCTCATGGCTGAGTTGGAAAAGATTGGTCGTATCATCAAACGTGTTGTACCAGAAGCACCGCATGAAACCTTCTTGGCACTTGATGCATCAACAGGTCAAAATGCCCTAGTACAGGCCAAAGAATTTTCAAAAATTACACCTTTGACAGGAATAGTCTTGACTAAGATTGATGGAACTGCTCGAGGTGGTGTTGTTCTAGCTATTCGAGAAGAACTCAATATTCCTGTAAAATTGATTGGTTTTGGTGAAAAAATCGATGATATTGGAGAGTTTAACTCAGAAAACTTTATGAAGGGTCTCTTGGAAGGCTTAATCTAATCAGAAGCAAAAATCCTGCAAGCTACAAACTTGCAGGATTTTTTTTATTCTAAGCGACCATCTTGACGATAGGCGATATCTGGTTGCCAAGTCCATTTGGCACCGAATTTTTCAAGTAAGTCAAAGCTTGCTTGAGGTCCCATGCTTCCAGCTTTATAGTCATGAAGTGGGGCACCATTTTCAGCCCAAAGCTCTTCGATACGGTCAATCAACTTCCATGATGCACCAACTTCATCCCAGTGGCTAAAGTTAGTTGAGTTATTATTTAGGACATCATAAATCAATTTTTCGTATGGTTCTGGAGAGGCACCAGTTGCGGTCGCATCTGTACGGTAATCAAGTGAGTTCGGAGCTAAGTTGAATTCTTCTCCTACCTGCTTCCCATTTAGGCTAAGAGAGAAGCCTTCTGTTGGTTGGATATAGATGGTCAAAATGTTTGGAGCAAGTGGTTCTCCAAAGATAGAATCCATTTGTTTAAAGACGATGTTGACATGAGTTCCTTTTTCAGTCAGTCGTTTACCAGTACGGAAGAAGAAAGGAACACCACGGAAGCGATCGCTGTTTACAAAGAAGGCACCAGATGCAAAGGTTTCAGTTGTAGATTCTGGATTCACATTTGGCTCGCTGCGATAAGAGATATATTTCATGCCATCAATCTTACCTGAACGGTATTGACCACGGATAAAGTGTTCTTTAAGTTCTTCATCAGTTGGATGATAGAGGTTTTTAAAGACCTTAATCTTTTCGGCACGAATCTCGTCTTTTGTGAAGCTTGCTGGCTTGTCCATGGCAAGGAGAGAAAGAAGTTGCAAAGTGTGGTTCTGTACCATGTCACGGAGAGCACCAGACTCATCATAGTAGCCACCGCGTTCTTCTACACCCAAGCGCTCCGCAAAGGTAATTTGAACATTGTCGATAAAGTCCTTGTTCCAAACGTTTTCAAAAATCAAGTTTGCAAAGCGAACTGCAAAGATGCTTTGGATCATTTCCTTACCAAGATAATGGTCGATACGGAAAATTTGTTCTTCGTCAAATGTTGCTAGGAGCTCGTCATTCAACTTGCTTGCGCTTGCGTAATCTGTACCAAATGGTTTTTCAACGATTAAACGTTCAAAACCTTTACCATCTACAATGTTTTCAGACTTAAGGTGTTTGGCAATGGTTCCAAAGAACTGAGGTGCCATAGACAAGAAGAAGAGCTTGTTGTGTTCAGCTTGGTACTTGTCATTTAGTTCAGCCTGCAATTGACGTAAAGCAATGTAGTGCTCTGTATCATTGACATCATGACTTTGATAGTAGAAGTGGCTAGCGAATTCTTGAGCCTGTTCGGTACTATCTGCCAAATCAAGGATCGATTCGACTACAACAGATTCAAAATATTCCTTGCTCCAAGGACGACGGGCAGTTCCAATAACTGCAAAGTGCTTGGAAAGATTGCCGGATTTATAAAGTCTAAAAAGGGAAGGGTAGAGCTTGCGTTTAGCCAGGTCTCCACTCGCACCGAAAATTGTAACAATAACCTTAGATGACATCTAGCTACCTAATTTCTATTTTTATTCCTAGTCTTGCTAGGTATGAGGAAATCTCATTTCATAAATTTAATTCTAACATAATTTTCCGAAAAATCAAAAAATCCAATACGAGATTGAAAAAAACTGCAAGGAAATCCTTACAGTTTGAGTTTAGACGTTTAAGACCTTGTCCAAGAAATCTTTCAGACGTGGGTGTTGTGGGTTATCAAAGATTTGATCAGGTGTTCCGTCTTCAAGGAATTCACCATCTGCAGTAAAGATAACGCGGTTGGCAACCTGACGAGCAAATCCCATCTCATGGGTTACGATAATCATGGTCATGCCTTGCTCAGCCAATTCTTTCATAACGTTTAGTACGTCTCCAACCATCTCAGGGTCAAGGGCAGAAGTTGGTTCATCAAATAGCATGATGTCTGGATTCATTGCTAGTCCACGAGCGATGGCCACACGTTGTTTTTGACCACCTGATAGGCTATCTGGGTTAGCATTAGCTTTGTCTGCTAGCCCAACTTTGTCAAGCAACTCCATTCCCAATTTCTCAGCTTCTTCCTTAGTCATCAATTTGTGCTCAATAGGAGCAAAGGTAATGTTGTCCAATACAGACATGTGTGGGAAGAGGTTGAAGTGTTGGAAAACCATTCCGATATTTTCACGGACGTGGTCAACGTTGGTAGTTTTTTCAGTTAAGTCATAACCGTTCACAGTTATGTGACCGCTAGTAACTTCTTCTAGAAGATTGAGGCTACGGAGGAAAGTTGACTTACCAGAACCTGAAGGACCGATTATACAGACAACATCTCCTTCATAGAACTTAGTTGTAATTCCTTTTAAAACCTCATTTTTGCCATAATACTTATGTAAATCATTTACATCAATTTTTAATTTTGCCATTAACGAATCCTCTTTTCTAAGCGTTTCGCTAGTCTAGTCAAAAGTGTGATAATTACAAGATAGAAGATAGCAAGGATTGCATACATCTTGAAACTTTGGTAGTTACGGGCAATGATAATCTTACCAGTTTGGAAGAGTTCAACCAAACCGATAGCAGATACGATAGTTGTATCTTTAAGAGCGATAACGAATTGGTTAACAAAGTTTGGCAACATCAATTTAGTTGCTTGTGGCAAGATAATCTTACGCATGGTTTTTCCATAAGAGATACCCAAGCTTCGGCTGGCTTCCATTTGGCCAACTGGAACGGCCTGAATACCACCACGAACGATTTCAGCGATATAAGCCGCTGCATTGAGTGAGAGGGCAATAGTACCAGCTACAAAGTCGTTAATTGGGCTTTGTTGGCCTGTGATAGACTCGATGAAGTTTGGAATTCCCCAGAAGATGAAGGCTGCAAGAATCATCAATGGAATACCACGGATAACGTCAACGAAAATCTCAGAAATCACACGAAGAGATTTGTATGGGCTAACGCTAAACATACCGAAGATAATTCCGATAACAATGGCAATAGCAAATGAGATAAGAGCTAGAGCAAGAGTGATACCAAGCCCGCTAAGGAGTTGTTTGTAGTTGTTTTGAAGCAAACCCCAGATAGTTGTTTCATCAACAGTGCTTGTTGAAGTAGATGAAGATTCGCTAGCTAGGTATTTGTCAAGAATCTTTTGGAATTCTCCGTTTGCTTTAAGGTTTGCAAGTCCGTTATTGAACATTTCAATCAATTCGGGATTTGCTCCTTTTTTAACGGCAAAGGCTGTTTCACCGATTGGAGTTCCAGCGATTGGTGTTTTCAATTTTTTCCCTTGGCTGATAGAATATTTGAGGACAGGCTCATCATCCATAACGGCATCAATGGCACCAGTGTTTAAACTGTCATACATTGATGAACCATCAGCGAAGGTTTTGATTTTGTAACCGTATTTGCTTTGATTTTCTGTTAGGAAGGTTTGAGAAGCCGTTCCGTTTTTAACACCAACTGTCTTCCCTTTCAAGTCTTCATAAGAAGCAATGGTACTTGATTCTTTGACACCAAGGATAGTATTGGCAGTGTAGTAGGATTCTGAGAAATCAAAAGTCGCCTTACGAGCATCTGTGACAGACATACCAGCAATGATACCATCTGCTTGACCAGCTTGGACAGCACTGATCGCAGCATCAAAACCAGGGTTGGTGATTTCAATTTCAAAACCTTGGTCTTTAGCGATGGCCTTAATCAATTCCATATCAATACCAGTAAATTGGTTGCTTGAATTTTGGAAAACAAAAGGTGCAAAAGAAGAATCGCTGGCAATGATGTATTTAGCTTTAACAGGAATAGCTTTTAAGCCTGCAAGAGTAGTTGTAGTTGGCACTGCTGAAGATGATGAAGCAGTCCATTTCTTGATGATTTTATCAAGACTACCATCTTGTTTCATTTTAGCCAAGGCTTGGTTAAATTCAGTAACCAAGTGCTCGTATTTGCTACCTTTTTTAACACCGAAAGCAAAACTTCCTACAGCTTCACCATCCATTTCAATATGGAGGTCTTGACCTTGGTTGATGGCATACTCGATAACAGGTTTATCATCCATCATGGCATCGATGGCACCAGCACTTAAGCTGTTGTTCATCAAATCACCAGTGTCAAATGTTTTAATGGTAAAGCCGTATTTGTCCTTAATACTTTCAAGGAAACGTTGAGCGGCAGTTCCGTTTTTAACACCAACAGTTTTACCTTTTAATTGGTCGTACTGACTAATCTTGTGTGCCTTTGTAGTTGCAATGACAACTTTTGTATCATAGTAAGTATCAGACATGGTGAAGACTTTTTCACGTTCTTTCGTCTTTGTCATCCCTGCCATGATAGCGTCAGCTTGACCAGCTTGAACCGCATTGACCGCTGCGTCAAATCCAGGATAGGACATCTGAATGTTCCATCCTTTAATCTCAGCGACTTTGTTGATAATGTCAACATCAATTCCTTTATAAGTTTGATCTGAATCTTTAAACTCAAAAGGTGCATAGGCGGTATCAGACACAATCTTAATCGTTTCTGCCTTCACAATACCTAATGAGAAAATTGGGAATAAAATTAGCAAAAATGCTAGAAATTTTTTCTTCATTTTTAGTCTCCTTTTCCGAATATTTTCCCATTATATCAGAAAAAGTAAAAAAAGGCAAATTTTTATATTTTTGTGTCAGAAAATGTAACATAGGTTATTTCTTTTCTTTCTTGAATTGCTACTATAAAGTGCTATAATAATATATAATAGAAGAAAAGAGGACAGGGATATGAAGAACAAAAGAATATTTAAAGACTTCCAAGCTTCAAAAATGAGTTTAAACATTTACACAAGCCCCTTGTTAGCCTTTGCTTTTGTCTTCATAGGAGAGTTTGTGGCTTATACTCTGTACGGTATTAGTTTGTTAGCTCTCATCGGACTTGCTAGAAATTTTGGAGAGGCTGGTCAAGCTTTTGCTACCTACTTGCAGACCTTGCAGCAGAGATTGATGGATAAAACAAGTGATTTTCGTTTAATTTTAGAATTGCTGGCCTTTGGTTTCATACTCAACACTGTGTTTAGATGGACTAGAAAAGTTGAGAAAAGACCTATTCGAACTTTAGGATTTTATAGAGAGAATTTCCTAAGCAATCTTTTTAAAGGATTTGGCCTAGGCCTGGCACTTTTTCTTCTGACCTTGTTAGTTTTAGTAGCCTTAGGGCAATATCGTTTGGAGTCCATTCGATTGAATCCTTATTCACTTACTTTTGTTGTCTTTACTATCCCATTTTGGATTTTACAGGGGACAACAGAAGAAGTGGTGGCCCGTGCTTGGCTCCTTCCTCAATTGGCCTTAAGAACCAATCTAAAATTAGCTGTTCTTATATCTAGCCTATTTTTTACCCTGCTTCATATGGGCAATTCTGGTCTCACCCCTCTATCTCTAGTGAATCTCTTTTTATTCGGAGTTGCCATGTCACTTTACCTTCTCAAAACAGATACAGTTTGGGGTGTAGCAGGTATTCATGGCGCCTGGAATTTTGCTCAGGGCAATCTCTTTGGGATTTTGGTTAGCGGTCAGCCGTCTGGGACATCGCTGATGACCTTTTTACCACAAGGCGATCAAGGCTGGCTATCAGGTGGGGCTTTTGGGATAGAAGGTTCTATCATGACAAGTTTAGTCTTGTTACTTTTGATTTTCTATCTCGCTCATCAATTAAAGAAAGAAAATGAAAGGATGTGACTCAGGTCCGTCCTTTTCTTCGTGAAAATGCTACAAGTATGCTAAAATAGGAATAGCACATCGAGAGAGGATTCTTATGATCAATCGCATTACAGACAATCAATTTAAACTAGTATCAAAATATGAACCTTCAGGAGACCAACCTCAAGCTATTGAGCAGTTGGTTGATAATATCGAGGGGGGAGAAAAAGCTCAGATTCTGATGGGGGCGACTGGAACTGGGAAGACCTATACCATGAGTCAGGTTATTTCCAAAGTCAATAAACCAACTCTGGTCATTGCCCATAATAAGACTCTAGCAGGTCAGCTCTATGGGGAGTTTAAGGAATTTTTCCCTGAAAATGCTGTTGAGTATTTTGTATCCTACTATGACTATTACCAACCAGAGGCCTATGTGCCTTCTAGTGATACCTATATTGAAAAGGATAGCTCTGTCAATGATGAGATTGACAAGCTTCGTCACTCAGCGACTTCGGCTCTTTTGGAGCGTAATGATGTTATTGTCGTTGCCTCTGTCTCTTGTATCTATGGTTTGGGTTCGCCCAAGGAATACGCTGATAGTGTCGTTAGTCTCCGTCCAGGTCTTGAAATTTCCCGTGATAAACTTCTGAATGACTTGGTCGATATTCAGTTTGAACGCAATGATATTGATTTCCAACGGGGGAGATTTCGTGTTCGTGGGGATGTGGTGGAGATTTTCCCAGCCTCTCGTGATGAGCATGCCTTTCGAGTTGAATTTTTTGGAGACGAAATTGACCGTATTCGTGAAGTTGAGGCTCTGACAGGTCAGGTGTTGGGAGAAGTGGATCATTTGGCGATTTTCCCTGCGACACACTTTGTGACCAATGACGACCATATGGAAGTTGCCATTGCCAAGATTCAGGCCGAGTTGGAGGAGCAGTTAACTGTCTTTGAGAAGGAAGGCAAATTGCTTGAAGCCCAACGTTTGAAACAGCGGACAGAGTATGATATCGAAATGTTGCGTGAGATGGGCTATACCAACGGGGTTGAAAACTATTCTCGCCACATGGATGGTCGTAGCGAAGGAGAGCCTCCTTATACGCTTCTCGACTTCTTCCCAGATGATTTCTTGATTATGATTGACGAGAGTCACATGACTATGGGACAAATCAAGGGCATGTACAATGGAGACCGTTCGCGTAAGGAAATGCTGGTTAATTATGGTTTCCGTTTGCCGTCTGCTCTGGACAATCGTCCTTTACGCCGTGAAGAGTTTGAAAGCCATGTCCATCAGATTGTCTACGTTTCAGCGACACCAGGTGATTATGAAAATGAACAGACTGGGACAGTGATCGAGCAAATCATTCGACCGACAGGGCTTTTGGACCCTGAGGTTGAAGTCCGTCCGACTATGGGACAGATTGATGACCTCTTAGGTGAAATTAATGCCCGTGTTGAAAAGAATGAACGAACCTTTATCACCACTTTGACTAAGAAAATGGCAGAGGATTTAACAGACTACTTTAAAGAAATGGGCATTAAGGTCAAGTACATGCACTCAGATATCAAGACTTTAGAGCGGACAGAGATTATCCGTGACCTGCGCTTGGGTGTCTTTGATGTTTTGGTCGGAATCAACCTGCTCCGTGAAGGAATTGACGTTCCTGAAGTGAGCCTCGTAGCTATTCTCGATGCTGACAAGGAAGGTTTCCTTCGTAACGAGCGTGGTCTCATCCAGACCATTGGACGTGCTGCCCGTAACAGCGAAGGGCATGTTATCATGTATGCGGACACTGTGACTCAGTCTATGCAACGTGCTATAGATGAAACGGCCCGTCGTCGTAAAATCCAGATGGCTTATAATGAAGAGCATGGTATCGTGCCTCAGACAATCAAGAAAGAAATCCGTGACCTGATTGCTGTGACCAAGGCAGTTGCTAAGGAAGAAGACAAGGAAGTCGATATCAATAGCCTCAACAAACAAGAACGCAAAGAACTTGTCAAGAAACTAGAAAAACAAATGCAAGAAGCCGTCGAAGTGCTTGACTTTGAACTAGCAGCTCAGATTCGTGATATGATGTTGGAAGTCAAAGCCTTGGATTAGGGGAATTTTATGAATATTTTAGTTATCAATGGACATCCTGATAAAGAAAGTTACTGCCAAGCAATTTTTCAAACGATTGTAGAAAGTATAGACTCAAATAGACATGAACTTGAAGTGATTAATCTTAATGAGGAAGAGTTTGATCCTGTTTTACGTTATGGTTATCGACAAAGAATGGAGGACAATCCGTTTATTCTACGCTCTCAAGAATTAATCCAGTGGGCAGATCATTTCATTTTTGTTTATCCTATTTGGTGGAGTAGTATGCCTAGTCTATTGAAGGGGTGGATTGATCGTGTTTTTACGCCAGGCATTGCATACTCCGCAAATAATCGTGGAAGCTTTATTTTGAACTACTTGAGAGGTAAACAGTTCAAAAAATTACTAAAAGGAAAAACAGCTAGTATCTATGCAACCTCCATGGCACCAACTTGGTGGTACAAAGTATTTTCAGGTCCGATTAACATTCCAGACAGTTATGGAATATCAGTATTAAAGAATGCTGTATTGAATCACTGTGGCATAAAAACAAAGAGGGTTTCAATCTTGGGAGAGTTAGGCCGTGAAGTAAATACAAGTTCAACAAGACAAAAATTTCTACAAAAAGTAGCAAAGGAAGTCAGGGTGTTGAATTAAGGAGAAGAAAATAAATGACGGTTATTATCAAATCAATGGAAACTCCTGAAGAAATAGAAGGTAAGTCCCTCGTTCACTGGCAGACGTGGAGAGAGGCTTATGATGACCTTTTACCTGCAGAATTTCAGGAGACGATGACACTAGAAAGATGTCGATTCTTTAGTCAAAAATATCCAGAAAATACATTGATCGCGATGGATGGCATGAAGGTAGTTGGTTTTATCAGTTATGGAAACTTTCGTGATGAGACTATTAAAGCTGGCGAAATTATTGCCTTATATGTTTTAAAAGACTATTATGGAAAAGGTATTGCACAAAAGTTAATAAAAGCAGCTTTGATTGCTCTTAATCATTTTTCTGAAATTTTATTATGGGTATTGAAAGATAATAAGCGCGCAATTGCTTTCTATCAAAAAATGGGCTTTACTTTTGATGAACAAGAAAAGATACTTGAACTTGGAAAGCCCATAAAGGAAAAACGGATGGTATTCTATTCTAAATAATTTTAAAAAGTAGAAGCTAATGGTACTGGTATCAAGTCTAAAAATTTAATAAATTAGAAAGTGAGTAAATTTATGTCTCGAGCACAATTAACAATTTTAACAAACATTTGTCTGATTGAAGACCCCGAAACTCAGCGCGTGGTTATGCAGTATCGCTCTCCTGAAACAAATCGCTGGTCTGGTTATGCCTTTCCTGGAGGTCATGTTGAAAATGGTGAGGCTTTTGCGGAGTCTGTCATTCGTGAAATCTACGAAGAAACAGGATTGACTATCCAAAATCCTCAACTTGTCGGCATTAAAAATTGGCCACTAGATACAGGTGGGCGCTATATTGTCATTTGTTATAAGGCGACTGAGTTCTCTGGTAGCCTTCGCTCTTCAGATGAAGGAGAAGTTTCTTGGGTGCAAAAAGACCAGATTCCAAACTTGGATCTGGCCTATGATATGTTACCCTTGATGGAGATGATGGAAGCTCCTGACAAATCAGAGTTTTTCTACCCTCGCCGTACAGAAGATGATTGGGAGAAGAAAATCTTCTAGTCTTTTACTAAATAACCTAGCTGATCCAAGGCCTCCTCGATATAGCGGAGGTCTTGCTGTGTTTCAGCTTCGACTAGGTGGTAATGGATGCCATCTGTCAATTCAGACAGAGGTCTAAAATCTGAATGCTCGACTTGTTCTAGAAAATGTTGCACATCTCTGCGACAAGACAGTTTCAGCAAGGTTTCGATTTCTCCATAAACGGGATGGTCAATCAAGGTATTTTGAACACGTCCACCATTATCAACGATAGCAAGGAGTTCTTGACCGATTTCTTCAACTTCATGTTTCACTTTGAAAAGTTTGTGAACATAAGGGTTGGTTTCAATTTGCTTATAGACGTAGCCACGATTGGTGGATAGGATAGGAGCGCCATCGGCTCTTAAAATTGCAATGTCCTGTACAATGACCTGGCGTGTAACATGAAAATGTTCAGCTAAACTTTGGCCATTGAGGGCTTTAGGAGTTTCTTTCAAGAGTTGGAGCAGGGCTTGTTTGCGATCTTTTGTCATAGCTTTTCCTTTTAACGGCGTTTTCGAAGCACTTTATAGACAGCTAGTGCTAATGTATAGTCTACCATACTATGGATAATTGTGCCAAATCCAACTAGTATAAATAGAACATAAAACATATTTTCTACATTGGTACCCGAAGTTGCATAAAAAACGACACAGGCCAATACTTCAGCAAGGGCATGGACAAGCGCTAACACAAAGTTGAAAATCCAGGAAGCTTTTGGTTTATCTAGGGTATCGGGGAATTTTTGTAGGTAAAGAGCCCCCAAAGTTCCAAAAAAGATATGGGAAAAAGCTCGAAAAACAATAACCATGGGATAGCCAGCCATCAAAAATCCAAAACTAGAGGCTATGATGACAAAAATTGCCATCAAGGGCGACAAGAACATAGCGATAAAAATAGCGATGTGGCTTCCTAAAGTATAAGAAGCAGGTGGAATGACAATCTTGAAAGGCATAACAATTGGAATCAAAATCGCAATAGCCGTTAAGAGGGCAGTCATTGTCATAAATTGTGTCTTTTTCCGTGTGTTCATAAGAATCTCCTTTTTAACTGTATATACACTAGTATAGTACTATAAAGAAGACAATAAAGCAAGGATTTACTTGGGTTTATAGGTCGTTTTTAAGTTAATAATCTTCGAAAATCTCTTCAAACCATGTCAGCTTCCATTTGCAACCTTAAAACAGTGTTTTGAGCAACCTGCAGCTTGCCTCCTAGTTTGCACTTTGATTTTCATTGAGTATAAATATTGATAAAGATTTCACAAAAAAGGAACTACTTCAAACAAAATCTCCACTTTCAGGTTTGGAAGTGGAGATTGTTTTTATTTTTTCAAAGTCTGTAGTCTTGGAACAATGGCTAGGGTTAGAACTGCGGAAATGACTAATTCGGCAATCGAATTTGTTGAGATAACAGTTGCTAGGAGTTTTTGGATATTACCATCAAAAACATTTCCAAAAAGGTAGAAAATTCCACCAAGTACAAAGACTGTGTTGGTCAGTGAACCAAGGGCACCAGCTAAAATCAGACCAGTCTTGTTTTTCATCAGTTTATAGACTAGATAAGGAGTTAAACCAATCAAAATACGTGGGACGATGGCAATGATAGCTGAGTAGATGTTCCCATTTGGTACAAAGGGAGAGAAGAGGTAGCTTGTCGGTAGAATTGTAATTGTGTTAACCGTCAAGCTAAGTAGCCCCATCAAAAACCCAAGTGTAACCCCAACGCGTGGACCGTAGATAATGCTGGCAATAATGACAGGAATATGAACAATGGTCGGTTTGATTGGAAATGGAAAAAGGTTAAAGACAAGCGAGCTCAGAAAGTGTATCACGAGCATGGTTGCAAAAAAGATAGCAATAGGTGCAATATTAGAGCGTTTTTTCATCGAGAGTTTCCTTTATTCTTTCTAAAATAATTGTGAGGTCGGCTAAAGCTCCTCGTCCGTGGTCTCCGCAAGCTAGTAGGGATTCCTTTGGAGCAATCAGCTGATAGCCGTAGGTTTCTAATGTTTTCAGATTAGCCTGAGTTGCTGGATGGTCATACATTTTTGTATTCATAGCTGGTGCGATGAGTTTGGGAATATGACTTGGCAAGGCTAGAGCCATACAAGTTACCATGTTGTCAGCAAATCCGTGGGCTAGTTTTGCAATAGTGTTAGCTGTTGCAGGGGCTACGATAAATAAATCTGCCTTTTTTCCAAGTTCGATATGATTAATCTGATTAGGATAGGGTTCCTTCATGACATCAAGGTGGACAGGATTCTGTGATAAGACCTGTAGTGTCAAAGGTTGGATAAACTCTGTAGCGGCCTGAGTCATTAAAACCGTGACTTGATGACCTTGTTTTTTTAGAGAACTGACTAAATCTGCCGACTTGTAAGAGGCGATTGAGCCCGTTACAGCCAAGAGAATGTTTGCCATAGCTTTCCTTTCTACGAATGATAGACTTGAATTTTTTCAAGGAGGAGTTCTGCAATTTCTTCTTTAGTCTGGGCTGTTTGAAGCTGTTCTTTTTCAACAAAGATTGCGCGGTGCTGAACTGCTGAGATTTGAGTGAGATCATTCGCAATGATTAAGTCAGCTTGGTTCTTGATAAGACTTTCTCTAGCAATGTCAACCAGATGGTCTTCGGAAACATCAACCAGCAGTTTGAAACCAATCAGATGAATAGCAGGATTCCATTCCTTGACTAGAGAGATGATTTTGGGTGTCTTTTTTAGAAACAAAACCTGAACCTCATCAGTTGAAGAAATCTTAGCTTGATGATTTTGCCTGCTTAAAAATTCTTCTAGATTGGAGCTAGCCTGAACTTCCTCAAGCCCCGTCATATAAACGGGAGTGTAGTCAGACACGGCCATTGAGTGAATCAAGACCTGATAATCCTTAATACGTTCTTGCAGTTCATGAAGAAGGTTATTCGTGTCTTTAATTTCTAGAATGCTTAGGTTGGGATGAGCTTCTGGCTTCAGAGCTCGTTTTGTTGTTATCAAACAAACTTCATGCCCTGCAGCAAGCAAGGTTTCTGCGATGATTTTCCCCAAGCGACCTGTAGAATGGTTAGTGATAGAGCGGACTCTATCGATAGCTTCACTGGTACCGCCCGATGTAACTAAAATTTTCATAGCACTATTGTACACAAAAATAAACGGTAAGTAAAATGAAAGTGATAAAATTTTGGTAAAAGAAAAGCGTATAGTTGCAAACTATAAATCCATATAAAAATTAAGAAAGAAGACTAAAATCCTTTAAAAACACAAATTTTACGAACGTTAACAGAGTTCCTTTCTGTTAAAAATCTGTTTTTTGTGTTATAATGAATTATCATATAAGAGGTTAGAGGAGTTTTGAATGAAAACAGATATTGAAATTGCACAGAGTATTGAGTTGGAACCAATCGTTGATGTTGTAGAGAAACTTGGAATTTCTTACGACGATTTGGAGTTGTATGGAAAGTACAAGGCTAAGCTCAGCTTTGATAAAATTCGTGCAGTTGAGAGCAATCCAGTTGGGAAATTGATTTTGGTTACTGCTATCAACCCAACACCTGCAGGTGAAGGAAAATCAACCATTACCATTGGTCTTGCGGATGCCTTAAACAAAATCGGTAAGAAAACCATGATTGCTATTCGCGAACCATCTCTTGGTCCAGTAATGGGTATTAAGGGTGGTGCGGCTGGTGGTGGTTATTCCCAAGTTCTACCAATGGAAGACATCAACCTTCACTTTACTGGGGACATGCATGCCATTACGACTGCCAACAATGCTCTTTCAGCCTTGATTGACAACCACTTGCACCAAGGGAATGAGCAGGGAATTGACCAACGTCGTATCCTCTGGAAACGTGTCGTTGACTTGAATGACCGTGCTCTTCGCCATGTGACCGTTGGACTTGGTGGTCCTCTAAATGGTATTCCACGTGAGGATGGCTTTGACATTACCGTTGCTTCAGAAATCATGGCAATTCTTTGCTTGGCTACAGACATTGAGGACTTGAAGCGTCGATTGGCTAATATCGTTATCGGATATCGTTATGACCGTACCCCTGTTTCAGTAGGTGATTTGCAGGTTGAAGGTGCTTTAGCATTGATCTTGAAGGATGCTATTAAGCCAAACTTGGTTCAGACAATTTACGGAACTCCTGCCTTTGTACACGGTGGTCCATTTGCCAATATTGCTCATGGATGTAATTCAGTTTTGGCAACAAGCACAGCCCTTCACTTGGCTGATTACACAGTTACTGAAGCTGGTTTTGGTGCAGACCTTGGTGCCGAGAAATTCCTTGATATTAAGACACCGAACTTGCCAACATCTCCAGATGCAGTAGTTATTGTTGCAACCCTTCGCGCCCTTAAGATGAATGGTGGCGTGGCTAAAGACGCTCTGACTGAAGAAAATGTAGAAGCTGTTCGTGTCGGTTTTGCCAACTTGAAACGCCATGTTGAAAATATCCGTAAATTTGGTGTACCTGCAGTTGTAGCAATCAATGAATTTGTCTCTGATACTGAAGCAGAAATCGCAGCCTTAAAAGAACTCTGTGCTTCTATTGATGTGCCAGTTGAACTAGCAAGTGTCTGGGCTGATGGTGCCGAAGGTGGTGTAGCTCTTGCTGAAACGGTTGTTAAGACTATCGCTGAAAACCCAGCTAACTACAAACGTTTGTATGACAATGACCTTTCTGTTCAAGAAAAGATTGAAAAGATTGTTACTGAAATCTACCGTGGTAGCAAAGTTAACTTTGAAAAGAAAGCTCAAACACAAATCGCTCAAATTGTTCAAAACGGTTGGGACAAATTGCCAATCTGTATGGCTAAAACTCAATATAGTTTCTCAGACAATCCGAATGCACTTGGAGCACCTGAAAACTTTGAAATTACCATTCGTGAATTGGTTCCAAAATTAGGTGCAGGCTTTATCGTTGCCTTAACTGGTGATGTCATGACCATGCCAGGACTTCCAAAACGACCAGCTGCTCTCAACATGGATGTTGAAAGCGATGGAACAGTATTAGGCTTGTTCTAGTATATTGCAATTGATTTTAAATGAGTTTGGAAATAATATCCAAGCTCATTTTTTATCTAGATATAAGAAGTTGCCTTCTAGACGCAATCAGTCTAGGTAAAGATATTTTCCCTGAATTCTGATATAATAGAAATATTGACTTCAAGAGTAAGGAAGAGAAGATGAACGCATTATTAAATGGAATGAATGACCGTCAGGCTGAGGCGGTGCAAACGACAGAAGGTCCCTTGTTAATCATGGCAGGGGCTGGTTCTGGAAAGACTCGTGTTTTGACCCACCGTATCGCTTATTTGATTGATGAAAAGATGGTCAATCCTTGGAATATCTTGGCCATTACCTTTACTAACAAGGCTGCGCGTGAGATGAAGGAGCGTGCTTATAGCCTCAATCCATCCACTCAGGACTGTCTGATTGCGACCTTCCACTCCATGTGTGTTCGTATTTTGCGTCGGGATGCGGACCATATTGGCTACAACCGTAATTTTACTATTGTGGATCCTGGTGAACAACGAACTCTCATGAAACGCATTCTCAAGCAGTTAAACTTGGATCCTAAAAAATGGAATGAACGAAGCATCTTAGGAACCATTTCCAATGCTAAGAATGATTTGATTGATGATGTAGCTTATGCTTCCCAAGCTGGAGATATGTATACGCAAATCGTGGCCCAGTGTTACACTGCTTATCAAAAAGAGCTTCGTCAGTCGGAGTCGGTTGACTTTGATGATTTGATTATGCTGACCCTGCGTCTCTTTGATCAAAATCCTGATGTTTTGACTTACTATCAACAGAAATTCCAGTACATCCACGTTGATGAGTACCAAGATACCAACCATGCTCAGTACCAATTGGTCAAACTCTTGGCATCCCGTTTTAAAAATATTTGTGTGGTTGGAGATGCGGACCAGTCTATTTACGGTTGGCGTGGTGCTGATATGCAGAATATCTTGGACTTTGAAAAGGATTACCCCCAAGCCAAGGTTGTTTTGTTGGAGGAGAATTATCGTTCAACTAAAACCATTCTCCAAGCGGCCAATGAAGTTATTAAAAACAATAAAAACCGTCTCCCTAAAAATCTCTGGACCCAGAATGCGGATGGAGAACAAATCGTTTACTATCGTGCCAATGATGAGCTAGATGAGGCTGTATTTGTAGCCAGAACTATAGATGAACTTGGTCGGAGTCAAAACTTCCTTCACAAGGATTTTGCCGTTCTCTATCGGACAAACGCCCAGTCTCGTACTATTGAGGAAGCCCTGCTCAAGTCAAACATTCCTTATACTATGGTAGGTGGAACCAAGTTCTACAGCCGTAAGGAAATTCGCGATATTATCGCTTATCTCAACCTCATTGCTAATTTGAGTGACAATATTAGTTTTGAGCGTATTATCAACGAGCCTAAACGTGGAATTGGGCCAGGAACCGTTGAAAAAATCCGTGACTTTGCGAATATGCAAAACATGTCCATGCTAGATGCTTCTGCTAATATCATGTTGTCTGGTATCAAGGGTAAAGCAGCCCAGTCTATCTGGGATTTTGCCAATATGATTTTGGATTTGAGGGAGCAACTGGACCAGTTAAGCATTACTGAGTTGGTTGAGGCGGTTCTAGAAAAAACAGGTTACATCGATATTCTTAATGCCCAAGCGACTTTAGAAAGCAAGGCTAGGGTTGAAAATATTGAAGAGTTCCTTTCTGTGACGAAAAACTTTGATGACACATCTGATGGGCCAGAAGAAGAAACTGGTCTGGACAAACTGAGTCGCTTCTTAAATGATTTAGCCTTGATTGCGGACACAGATTCAGGTAGTCAGGAGACATCAGAAGTTACCCTAATGACTCTGCATGCTGCCAAAGGTCTCGAGTTTCCAGTTGTCTTTTTGATTGGGATGGAAGAAAATCTCTTTCCGCTTAGCCGTGCAGCTGAAGATCAAGATGAATTAGAAGAAGAACGCCGTCTGGCCTATGTAGGAATTACGCGTGCAGAGAAAATTCTCTATCTGACCAACGCCAACTCGCGTCTGCTTTTCGGTCGCACCAACTACAACCGTCCTACTCGATTTATTAACGAAATCAGTTCAGACTTGCTTGAGTATCAAGGTCTGTCTCGTCCTTCAAATTCAAGCTTTAAGGCATCTTATAGCAGTGGTGGTCTTGCCTTTGGTCAAGGTATGAGTCTTGCCCAGGCTCTTCAAGACCGTAAACGCAGTGCTGCCCCAAAATCTATCCAGTCAAGCGGTCTTCCGTTTGGTCAATTTACAGCTGGAGCAAAATCAGGGTCTAGCGAGGCAAATTGGTCCATTGGTGACATTGCTCTCCACAAGAAATGGGGAGAGGGAACTGTTCTGGAAGTTTCAGGAAGCGGTGCTACGCAGGAATTAAAAATCAATTTCCCAGAAGTAGGTTTGAAAAAACTTTTAGCTAGTGTAGCTCCAATTGAGAAAAAAATATAATTTTCCATCCTTCTCACGAATAATAAAGTGAGGAGGATTTTTATGTACAGTATTTCATTTCAAGAAGATTCACTATTACCAAGAGAAAGGCTGGCAAAAGAAGGAGTTGAAGCGCTCAGTAATCAAGAGTTGCTAGCTATTTTACTCAGGACAGGAACACGTCAAGCCAGCGTTTTTGAAATTGCCCAGAAAGTTTTGAACAATCTTTCAAGCCTAACAGATTTGAAAAAAATGACCCTGCAAGAATTGCAGAGTCTGTCTGGTATCGGTCGTGTTAAGGCTATAGAATTACAAGCTATGATTGAACTGGGGCATCGTGTTCATAAACATGAGACTATTGAGATGGAAAGTATTCTTAGTAGCCAAAAGTTAGCCAAGAAGATGCAACAGGAGTTGGGACATAAAAAACAAGAGCACCTGGTGGCGCTCTATCTCAATACTCAAAATCAAATCATCCATCAACAGACCATTTTTATCGGTTCTGCAACTCGTAGTATCGCTGAACCGCGAGAGATCCTTCACTATGCCATCAAGCATATGGCGACCTCTCTCATCTTGGTCCACAATCATCCTTCAGGAGCGGTAGCCCCTAGTCGTAATGATGATCATGTCACTAAACTTGTCAAAAAAGCCTGCGACCTAATGGGGATTGTCCTCTTGGACCATTTGATTGTCTCTCATTCTAATTACTTTAGTTACCGTGAAAAGACAGATTTAATTTAAAGTTCATTAACGACATAGTCAAAGAGGTTTTTATCTTTGGGACGATTTTCAAAAAGAAATTCTGGGTGCCATTGGACACCGAGAAAGGAGAAATCATCCGTACTCATGACAGCTTCAATGATACCATCTTTAGGATCATGAGCCGCAATCTTTAAATTTGGTGCTAAATCCTTGATGCTCTGGTGGTGGAAGGAGTTGATATGGGAAATTTCTCCATAGATTTCTCGGAGAACGGTATCTGGTTCTGTCACCAAGCGTTGAGTTGTGTATTCAGCCGAACAATCCTGCCAGTGGTCTTCAATATCTTGATGCAAAGTGCCACCCATGGCAACGTTAAAGAGTTGAGTCCCACGACAGACGGAGAAAATAGGCTTTTTCTGGTTAATAGCTTCTTTGATGAGGGCCAGTTCGAAGATATCTCTTTGAAGGTGGTAGTCATCGCTATCAATGGTTTTCGGTTCGCCATAGAATTTTGGATCAACATTTTGCCCACCCGTTAAGATGAGCTTGTCAATCATACTGATATAGTGGCAGGCCATTTCTTGATCACCAATCGGTAGGATGATGGGAATCCCTCCAGCGTCTTTAACGCCTTCAACAAAGCCTTTTGCTGCGTAGCTCATCATGATGTCATCATCTGGATGAGTTTTTTCGTTTCCTGTAATCCCAATAACTGGTTTTTTCATAAAATGATTTTCGCTTTCTAATCCTCTTTTCGCATGAAGTAGAGGAGGGTTTGGAGTTCACTTGTCAAATCGACATACTGAACGACCACGTCTTTTGGTAAATGCAGATGGACTGGTGAAAAACTGAGAATTCCTTTCACGCCAGCATCAACCAAGAGATTAGCAACCTCTTGTGACTTAACGCTGGGAACGGTCAGGATTGCAGTCTTCACATCAGCATCCTTGATTTTTTCCTTGATTTGAGAAATCCCGTAAATGGGAATCCCGTCAGGAGTTTGGGTACCGACCTCAGGATGGTCATCTAGGTCAAAGGCCATGATAATTTTCATCTTGTTACGCTCGTGGAAGCGGTAGTGGAGAAGGGCATGGCCCATATTTCCAATACCCACAAGCATGACATTGGTGATGGAGTTATCATTGAGCAAATCGGCAAAAAACGTCATCAGTTTTTTGACATCATAGCCAAAACCACGACGACCTAGTTCACCAAAATAGGAAAAATCACGACGAACTGTCGCTGAATCAATACCAATGGCCTCTGCAATTTGTTTAGAGTTGGCACGTTCAATCTTTTCTGCATGAAATCTCTTAAAAATTCGATAGTAGAGAGAGAGTCTTTTCGCTGTAGCTTTTGGAATAGCAGACTGTTTATCTTTCACAAAATCACAACCTTTCTATTCTTCTATTTTATAGAAACATTGTGAAAAAATCAACAAAAACAAGAAAAAACTAAGAAAAATCTTAGTTTTGATGTAAAAAATCTGCATGTGATAGAAAACGGTAGAGGTCTCCGACCAGTCCTTGATAAACTTCCTGCCCCTTAAAAGTCAAAGAAGTCACATAAAGTGTATCTGGTAGGGTTACACATCCTGACAGAGCCAGCATGAGAGCTTCGTAATCCTCATACTTGAGAGTCCGCTCTACATGATAGCTGTCCTTATAGGTCAGTTCAAACATT
This sequence comes from Streptococcus mitis, assembly GCF_005144795.1. GTDB lineage: Bacteria > Bacillota > Bacilli > Lactobacillales > Streptococcaceae > Streptococcus > Streptococcus mitis_BB. Next base: position 85,225 of record NZ_SWFJ01000005.1, read on the forward strand.
TTGGCTCTATCTTTCCGATTTTGTAAAGACACCACGTTCTACCAAGCTATCCATGAGGAAGTAGAATTTTTCCTGATGAATGTGGTGGTCTTCTGATTTGAAAATATCAACTAGACGTAGCCCAAACTTGTCAGTGATATTGATTTTAGCACCTGTAAGTTCCTTGTTAATGATGATTTTGAGTTGGAATCCCTCACCGCTGTTCGGAACTTTTTCCAAAAGGCGAGTCAATTCATAGTTACCAACTTTTGTCTCAAAAAATGTGTTATCCTTGAGGGTGAATTTCTTAACAGAAGGACTAAGAGTGTAGTCGTAACGACAATTTTTTAACTGAATGGTTTTTTCAAATGCCATATGGCTAACCTCCGATAATTTCTTTTAAGGTTTTTGCGAGGGTTTGTAGGTCTTCAACAGTATTTTGTGGCGACCAACTGATACGAACGGATTCCTTCAAGCGTTCTGAATTTGCTCCGTACATAGCTTCAAGAACATGGCTCGATTGAACAATGCCTGCAGTACAGGCTGAGCCAGTAGAGATAGAAATTCCAGCTAAATCTAGCCGAAGGAGCAAGAGGTCGTTTTTCTGTTCAGGAAATCCAATATTGAGAACATAAGGGAGATGGTGTTCGCCTCTATTCAGGTAATACTGAACTCCCTCTAGCTCTGCCAGAAAGGCAGTTTCTAGATTTTGTACATGTTGAAAATGTTCTTCTTGTTTTTCTAGGTCTTCTTTTAGGGCTGCAACCATAGCCACTATGGCAGCTAGATTTTCAGTTCCTGCACGTTTTTTCTGTTCTTGGTCTCCGCCATGTAGATAGGAATCAAAGTCCATGCTAGATGCGTAGAGAAAGCCGATTCCCTTAGGACCATGGAATTTATGGGCAGAAGCAGTGAGAAAATCAATGCCCAATTCTTCTGGATGAATAGGGATTTTACCAATAGCTTGAACTGCATCAACATGATAGGCGGCAGGATGTTGCTTGAGTATTTGGCCAATTTCAGCAATGGGCAGTAGGTTTCCTGTCTCATTATTGGCAAACATGGTAGAAACCAAGATTGTATCGTTGCGTAAAGCCTTTTGAATTTGTTGAGCTGTAATTTCTTGATTTTCTGGCTGGATAATGGTTGCTTCAAAACCAAAGTGTTGAACCAAGTAATCAATGGTTTCAAGGACAGCATGGTGCTCAATGGCAGTTGTGATGATATGTTTTCCTTGTTCTTGATGACGAAGGCAGTATCCAATGATAGCAGTATTATTTCCTTCAGTCCCACCAGAAGTGAAAAAGATATGTTGAGGTTTTGTTCCCAGTAACTGAGCTAGTTCCTGACGGGCTTCTCGCAAGAGTTTGCCAGCTTGACGACCATGCCCATGAATACTAGAAGGATTTCCATAGGTTTCTTGCATAACCTTGGTCGTAGCTGAAATAGCAACTGCTGACATGGGAGTCGTTGCAGCGTTGTCCAAATAAATCAAAGAATCACCTTATTTCTTTTTGTTGTAGGCAAAGAGTGGGCTGACTGGTTTTCTTTCGTGGATACAGACGATGGCATTACCAATTAACTCACTAGCAGTGATGTAGCGTACGTTTTTAGGAGTTTTTTCTTTTGTTGCCACTGAATCAGTCACAAGAATTTCTTTAATATTTGTATTGTCAAGAAGTTCAGCAGCTCCTTCAACGAAGAGACCGTGGCTAGAAACAGCATAAATTTCTGTAGCTCCTTCACGTTCAACGATTTTTGCAGCTTCAGAGAAGGTACGTCCAGTATTTAAAATATCGTCAATCAAGATAGCTTTTTTGCCTTCGACATCACCGATAATATAACCTTCGTTGCGGCCTGCATCGTCTTGAGGATAGTCGATAATAGCGATAGGAGCATCAAGGTATTCAGCTAGGCTACGAGCACGTTTGACACCTGAATTTTTAGGGCTAACGACAACTACGTCCGAACCAAGTAGGCCCTTATCGCAGTAATGTTTTGCAAATAGAGGAACTGTGAAGAGGTTATCAACAGGAATGTCAAAGAATCCTTGAACCTGAACAGCATGTAAATCAAGCGTAAGTATACGGTCAACTCCAGCCTTAACCAGCATGTTAGCGACTAGTTTAGCTGTAAGTGGCTCACGAGGTGAAGCAATGCGGTCTTGGCGTGCATAGCCAAAATATGGAAGGACAACGTTAATAGTATTGGCACTTGCACGCACACAAGCATCAACCATGATTAACAATTCCATTAGGTGGTTATTAACAGGGAAACTTGTTGATTGGATGATGTAAACATCATAACCACGGACACTTTCTTCAATATTCACTTGGATTTCTCCGTCTGAAAATTGACGTGATGACAGTTTTCCAAGTGGGACACCAACAGCTTGTGCAATTTTCTGTGCAATCTCTTGGTTAGAGTTGAGTGTGAAAAGTTTCATATTTTTTCTATCTGACATTATGGACCATCCTCTGTAAACTTTATAAATCCTAGTTATATTTACCTTACATATATGAACTGGGATTTGTGTATTTTTATCTTTTCTATTTTACCAAAAATTGGAGATTATTTCAGCTATTTTTCATGCTTTTGACAAATCGAACCAATTTTGAAGAAGCTTTTTGATAAGAAATATGATTTTCCTCTAAAAATTGCTGGAAATCCTGTTTGCCTTGCTCGTGATTTTCCACTTCAAGTTCTAATTCGTAATCTATTATATCAAAATACTGACTCTCATCCAGTGCCATGAGACCAATAGATGTTTGCATTTCATAGCGAAATGTTGTTAGACAACCTAGTACCTGCCAGTTCTTGCTTTGGATACCATGTTTGGCTAATTCATCCAGTACTAGCCCCTGAGGAAGTTCTTGCTTAGCCAGATAGTTTTCCGCATCTTTTAGTTGCAATTTTTGATTGTATTCCATGTTTCCAACACTCTGTGGGACTTTGAGTGTCAATTCTGCCCAGTCTTCAAAAGTGCGAATGCGCATAGCAACTTTCTTTTCTCGAAGTTCAAAATCAGGTGTGTCGATGTAGTAATTTTTTTGACGGACAGGAGTGACACCTGTGAATTGGTCTTTTAGACGATCATATTCATCTTTTTTCAAGAGTGTTTTCAATTCAATTTCTAAATGTTTCAATTTTCTTACCTTTTCTTTATCTATGAAAGCGGATTATATGATATAATAGCTTTGTATTTATTGTATATGAATCTGGAGAAAAAATCAAAGATATTTTGAAGGATAATATGGGAACAAGGGAGAATATATGACCTTAGAATGGGAAGAATTTCTAGATCCTTACATTCAAGCTGTTGGTGAGTTAAAGATTAAACTACGTGGTATTCGTAAGCAATATCGTAAGCAAAATAAGCATTCTCCGATTGAGTTTGTGACTGGTCGAGTCAAGCCAATTGAAAGTATCAAGGAAAAAATGCCTCGACGTGGTATTACTTATGCGACCTTGGAACACGATTTACAGGATATTGCTGGTTTGCGTGTGATGGTCCAGTTTGTAGATGATGTCCAAGAAGTTGTGGCTATTTTGCGCAAGCGTCAGGATATGCGGATTGTACAAGAGCGAGATTACATTACTCATCGAAAGGCTTCAGGCTACCGTTCCTATCATGTGGTAGTAGAATATATGGTTGACACCATCAATGGAGCCAAGACCATTTTGGCGGAAATTCAAATTCGTACTTTGGCCATGAATTTCTGGGCAACGATAGAACATTCTCTCAACTACAAGTACCAAGGGGATTTCCCAGAGGAAATTAAAAAGAGACTGGAAATTACTGCCAAAATTGCCCATCAGTTGGATGAAGAAATGGGTAAAATTCGAGATGATATCCAGGAAGCCCAGGCTCTTTTTGATCCTTTGAGTAGAAAATTAAATGACGGTGTAGGAAACAGTGACGATACAGATGAAGAATACAGGTAAACGAATTGACCTGATAGCTAATAGAAAACCGCAAAGTCAAAGGGTTTTGTATGAATTGCGAGATCGTTTGAAGAGAAACCAGTTTATACTCAATGATACCAATCCGGACATTGTCATCTCCATTGGTGGGGATGGTATGCTCTTGTCGGCCTTTCATAAGTACGAAAACCAGCTTGACAAGGTCCGCTTCATTGGTGTTCACACTGGACATTTGGGCTTCTATACGGACTACCGTGATTTTGAGTTGGATAAGCTAGTGACTAATTTGCAGCTAGATACTGGTGCAAAGGTATCATACCCTGTTCTAAATGTGAAGGTCTTTCTTGAAAATGGTGAAGTGAAGATTTTTAGAGCACTAAATGAAGCCAGTATCCGCAGGTCTGATCGAACCATGGTGGCGGACGTTGTGATTAATGGTGTTCACTTTGAACGTTTTCGTGGAGATGGGCTAACAGTTTCGACACCGACTGGTAGTACAGCCTATAACAAGTCGCTTGGTGGAGCTGTTTTACACCCAACCATTGAAGCTTTGCAATTAACGGAAATTGCAAGCCTTAACAATCGTGTTTATCGAACGCTGGGTTCGTCCATTATTGTTCCTAAAAAGGATAAGATTGAACTCATTCCAACGAGAAACGATTACCATACCATTTCTGTTGACAATAGCGTTTATTCTTTCCGCAATATTGAGCGAATTGAGTATCAAATCGACCATCATAAGATTCACTTTGTAGCATCACCTAGCCATACCAGTTTTTGGAATCGTGTTAAGGATGCATTTATCGGCGAGGTGGACGAATGAGGTTTGAATTTATCGCAGATGAGCATGTCAAGGTTAAGACCTTCTTAAAAAAGCATGAGGTTTCTAAGGGGCTGCTGGCTAAGATTAAGTTTCGAGGCGGAGCTATACTGGTCAATGACCAACCGCAAAATGCAACCTATCTATTGGATATTGGAGACCGCGTTACCATTGATATTCCCGCTGAGGAAGGCTTTGAAACTCTAGAAGCTATCGAGAGACCATTAGACATTCTCTATGAGGATGACCATTTTCTAGTCTTGAATAAACCCTATGGAGTTGCTTCTATTCCTAGTGTCAATCACTCCAATACCATTGCCAATTTTATTAAGGGTTACTATGTCAAGCAAAACTATGAAAATCAGCAGGTTCACATTGTGACTAGGCTCGATAGGGACACTTCTGGCTTGATGCTCTTTGCCAAGCACGGCTATGCCCATGCACGACTAGACAAGCAGTTGCAGAAAAAATCTATCGAGAAACGCTACTTTGCTTTGGTTAAAGGTGAAGGATACTTGGAGTCAGAGGGGGAAATTATTGCCCCGATTGCGCGTGATGAAGACTCCATTATTACCAGACGTGTAGCTAAAGGTGGAAAGTATGCTCATACTTCTTACAAGATTGTAGCTTCTTATGGAAATATTCACTTGGTCGATATTCGCCTGCACACTGGGCGAACCCACCAAATCCGAGTCCACTTTTCTCATATTGGTTTTCCTTTGTTGGGAGATGACTTGTACGGTGGTAGTCTAGATGATGGAATTCAGCGCCAAGCCCTACATTGCCATTACCTATCCTTTTATCATCCTTTTCTAGAGCAAGACTTGCAGTTAGAAAGTCCCTTGCCGGATGATTTCAGTAACCTTATTACCCAGTTATCAACTAATACTCTATAAAAATTGTTTCAGAGTATAATTATTATCTTAAAGGAGAAAACTCATGGAAGTTTTTGAAAGTCTCAAAGCCAACTTAGTTGGTAAAAATGCTCGTATCGTTCTCCCTGAAGGGGAAGAACCTCGTATTCTTCAAGCGACTAAACGCCTGGTAAAAGAAACAGAAGTGATTCCTGTTTTGCTTGGAAATCCTGAAAAAATTAAAATTTATCTTGAAATCGAAGGTATCGAGGACGGTTATGAAGTCATTGATCCTCAACACTACGATAAATTTGAAGAAATGGTTGCTGCCTTGGTAGAACGTCGCAAGGGCAAAATGTCTGAAGAAGATGCACGCAAGGTTTTGGTTGAAGATGTCAACTATTTTGGTGTTATGTTGGTTTACTTGGGCTTGGTTGATGGAATGGTGTCTGGAGCTATTCACTCAACAGCTTCAACAGTACGTCCAGCCCTGCAAATCATTAAAACTCGTCCAAATGTAACTCGTACTTCAGGTGCCTTCCTCATGGTTCGTGGTACGGAGCGTTACCTCTTTGGGGACTGTGCCATCAATATCAATCCAGACGCGGAAGCTTTGGCTGAAATTGCCATCAACTCAGCAATTACAGCTAAGATGTTTGGAATCGAGCCTAAAATTGCTATGCTAAGCTATTCTACTAAAGGTTCAGGATTTGGAGAAAGCGTTGATAAGGTTGTTGAGGCAACTAAAATTGCTCACGACTTGCGTCCTGACCTTGAAATCGATGGGGAATTGCAATTTGATGCAGCCTTCGTTCCAGAAACTGCAGCTCTGAAAGCTCCTGGAAGTACAGTAGCTGGTCAAGCAAATGTCTTCATCTTCCCAGGTATCGAGGCAGGAAATATCGGTTACAAGATGGCAGAACGTCTTGGCGGTTTTGCGGCTGTTGGACCTGTTTTGCAAGGTTTGAACAAGCCAGTTAACGACCTTTCTCGTGGATGCAATGCTGATGATGTTTACAAGTTAACCCTTATCACAGCAGCTCAAGCAGTTCATAAATAATATTTAGTCCTCTTTCCTTTGGGAAGAGGCTTTTTAATACTAGGAAAAGGACAGTTAGAGTCTTCTGTGTTATACTAGAGATATGTTAGATTTGAAAGAATACGGTATCGTCATGTGGCCGGATGAGAAGATTGTTTCTTTCCGTGAGAAACTTCTTGCCTGGTATGATGAAAACAAAAGAGATTTACCTTGGAGGAGAAGTAAAAATCCTTATCATATCTGGGTGTCTGAAATTATGCTTCAGCAAACCAGGGTGGATACGGTTATTCCTTACTACGAACGATTCTTGGACTTGTTTCCGACAGTGGAAAGTTTGGCAACTGCGCCTGAAGAGCGTTTACTGAAGGCTTGGGAAGGTTTGGGTTATTATTCTCGAGTTCGCAATATGCAGGCTGCTGCCCAGCAGATTATGACTGACTTTGGTGGTCAATTTCCAAATACCTATGAAGGAATTTCTAGCTTGAAAGGGATTGGTCCTTACACAGCAGGAGCCATTTCCAGTATTGCTTTTAACTTGCCTGAGCCAGCTGTAGATGGTAATGTCATGCGAGTTTTGGCCCGTCTATTTGAAGTCAACCACGATATTGGGATTCCAAGTAATCGAAAAATTTTTCAGGCAATGATGGAAATCCTGATTGACCCAGAACGGCCAGGTGACTTTAATCAAGCCTTGATGGACTTAGGATCTAATATTGAGGCGCCTGTAAATCCCAGACCAGAAGAAAGCCCAGTTAAGGACTTTAGTGCGGCATATCAGAATGGCACAATGGACCGTTATCCAATCAAGGCTCCCAAGAAAAAGCCGATTCCTATTTACCTTACAGCCTTGGTGGTCAAAAATACTCAGGGACAATTTTTACTTGAAAAAAATGAAAGCGAAAAGCTATTGGCAGGCTTTTGGCATTTCCCCTTGATAGAAGTTGATAACTTTTCGCAAGAAGAGCAGTTTGACCTCTTTCATCAGGTTGCAGAAGAAAATGTGAACTTTGGTCCCAGTCCAGAAGAGAGTTTTCAGCAGGACTATGACCTAGATGTTGACTGGCTTGATGTTTATTTTGAGACTGTCAATCATGTTTTTAGCCATCGTAAGTGGCATGTACAGATTGTAGCAGGTCAGGTAAGTGATTTCCATGATTTTTCAGATAGGGAAGTTCGCTGGCTTTCACCAGAAGAATTCAAGGATGTTCCACTTGCTAAACCCCAACAAAAAATCTGGCAGGCTTATGCAAAAGCCAACTTAGACAGTAGCAAAGACTAGCTATTGTGTCTTCTTGTTATTTTTTGATATAATAGTAGAGAAAAAGGTGAACAAATGAAAAAAATATTAATTGTAGATGATGAAAAACCAATCTCGGATATTATCAAGTTTAATATGACCAAGGAAGGTTACGAAGTTGTAACTGCTTTTAATGGTCGTGAAGCGCTAGAACAATTTGAAGCAGAGCAACCAGATATTATTATTCTGGATTTGATGCTTCCAGAAATTGATGGTTTAGAAGTTGCTAAGACAATTCGTAAGACTAGTAGTGTGCCTATTATCATGCTTTCTGCTAAAGATAGCGAATTTGATAAGGTTATCGGTTTAGAGCTTGGAGCAGATGACTATGTGACAAAACCCTTCTCAAATCGTGAGTTGCAGGCGCGTGTCAAAGCTCTTCTCCGTCGCACGGACTTGGCTTCTGTAGATAATCAAGAATCAGATGAAAAGAAAACCCAGCCCTTGCAAATTGGGGACTTGGAGATTGTGCCAGATGCCTATGTGGCTAAGAAATACGGTGAAGAACTAGACTTAACCCACCGCGAATTTGAACTCTTGTACCACTTGGCCTCTCATATCGGTCAAGTGATTACGCGTGAACACTTGCTTGAAACGGTCTGGGGTTATGATTATTTCGGAGATGTTCGGACTGTTGACGTAACTATCAGACGTTTGCGTGAGAAGATTGAAGACACACCAAGTCGTCCTGAGTATATTCTAACACGTCGCGGTGTTGGTTATTATATGAGAAATAATGATTAAACTAATTAAAGATACAGTTTTAACCAGTGATTTTATCTTTATCCTCATTTTACTTGGCTTTATTTTAGTGGTGACCTTGCTCTTACTAGAAAATCGTCGAGATAATATTCGGTTGAAGCAAATTAACCAAAAAGTTAAAGACCTGATTGCAGGAGATTATTCTCAGGTATTGGATATGCAGGGAAGCTCTGAAATCACTAATATTACCAATAATCTCAATGATTTATCAGAAGTAATCCGCTTGACTCAAGAAAATCTGGAACAAGAGAGTAAACGATTGCACAGTATCCTCTCTTACATGACAGACGGAGTCCTTGCGACCAATCGTCGTGGCAAGATTACTATGATTAATGACATGGCTAAGAAACAGCTAGGCGTTCAGAAGGAAGAGATTCTTAATAAAAGTATTCTAGAATTGCTTAAGATTGAAGATGAGTATGAACTTCGTGATTTGATTACCCAAGTTCCTGAGCTTATGATTGATTCTCAGGATGCCAATGGTGAATATCTGAGCCTTCGTGTACGCTTCGCCTTGGTCCGTCGTGAGTCTGGTTTTATCTCAGGTTTAGTTGCTGTTTTACACGATACGACAGAGCAGGAGAAGGAGGAGCGCGAACGGAGACTCTTTGTTTCGAACGTTAGTCATGAACTACGTACTCCTCTAACTAGTGTGAAATCCTATCTTGAAGCCTTGGATGAGGGGGCCTTGTCAGAACCTGTCGCACCAGACTTTATCAAGGTGTCTCTAGATGAAACCAACCGTATGATGAGGATGGTGACGGATCTCCTCCATCTTTCACGGATTGATAATGCAACCAGTCACCTAGATGTGGAATTGATCAATTTCACTGCCTTTATTACCTTTATCCTCAACCGTTTTGATCAGATAAGAGGGCAGGATGAAGAGAAGAAATATGAACTGGTGAGAGATTATCCAATTACCTCAGTCTGGATTGAAATTGATACAGACAAGATGACACAGGTGATTGATAATATTCTCAACAATGCCATTAAATATTCTCCAGATGGTGGGAAAATCACAGTGACCATGAAGACAACTGATGATCAGATGATTTTATCCATTTCAGACCAAGGATTGGGTATTCCTAAACAAGATTTGCCACTTATCTTTGACCGTTTTTATCGTGTGGATCGTGCTAGAAGTCGTGCCCAAGGTGGTACTGGTTTAGGACTAGCTATCGCTAAAGAGATTATCAAACAACATAAGGGCTTTATTTGGGCCAAGAGTGAATATGGTAAGGGATCAACCTTTACCATTGTGCTCCCTTATGATAAGGATGCAGTGAAAGAAGAAGTCTGGGAGGACGAAATAGAAGAATAGAATGAGTGAAATAGGCTTTAAATACAGTATTTTAGCGTCGGGTTCCAGTGGAAATTCCTTTTATCTGGAAACCCCAAAAAAGAAGCTTTTAGTAGATGCAGGCTTGTCTGGTAAGAAAATCACCAGCTTACTTGCTGAAATTAATCGTAAGCCAGAAGATTTGGATGCCATCTTGATTACACATGAGCATTCAGACCATATCCACGGAGTGGGAGTTTTGGCTCGCAAGTATGGTATGGATTTGTATGCCAATGAAAAGACCTGGCAGGCTATGGAAAATAGTAAGTATCTTGGCAAGGTGGATTCTTCGCAAAAGCATATCTTTGAGATGGGTAAAACCAAAACCTTTGGAGATATAGACATCGAGAGTTTTGGTGTTAGCCATGATGCAGTCGCACCGCAGTTCTATCGCTTTATGAAGGATGATAAGAGTTTTGTCCTTTTGACAGATACAGGCTATGTTAGTGACCGTATGGCAGGGATTGTCGAAAATGCAGATGGTTATCTTATCGAGTCCAATCATGATGTAGAGATTTTGCGAGCTGGCTCTTACGCTTGGCGACTCAAACAACGAATCCTATCGGATCTGGGTCACCTTTCTAACGAGGACGGTGCTGAAGCTATGATTCGGACCCTAGGAAATCGCACTAAGAAAATCTACCTTGGGCATTTATCTAAGGAAAACAATATCAAGGAGCTGGCTCACATGACCATGGTCAACCAGCTAGCCCAAGCTGATTTAGGTGTAGGAGTAGACTTTAAGGTTTATGATACCTCACCAGATACCGCAACACCATTGACAGATATATAAAAAGAAGGCGAGTGCCTTCTTTTTAATATATTTTACAATCCTGCAAATTCTTTGATTTCTTGTGCTGACATTGAAGAGTCGCAACGGACATTGATTTGTCCATCTGAAATGTGAACAAAACCTGGTACAGTTGGGATACCATAGCGTGAGCGGAATGCTTGTAACTCATTGAGTTGGCTTGGTTCTTCACTATTGATGAAGTAGATGTGAGCTTTAGTTTCAGCTACGACACCTGCCAAGGTACCAGCAAATTTACGGCAGTAAGGGCAAGTTTTGCGACCGATAAAGAAGGTTGCAGTTTCTTTTTTATCAAGAGCTTCTTGCGCACGCGCAACTGTAGTGACTTCAAGGTCTTTGATGTTATCTAAAAATTGTTCCATGAGATTACCTCGCTTTCATTGATATGTCTAGTATGCCATAAAGTTTCTAAAATTGCTTAGATTTGATACGAAAAAAGATGAAATTGGTTGGTCTCATCTTTTATAGGGCTTTATTTTACAAAAGCATTGATTTCTGCTTCGATATTAGCAATCTTAGCTTGTGATTCTTCGTTAGTTTCACCTACAACTGCAATGTAGAACTTGATTTTTGGTTCTGTACCTGAAGGGCGAACAGCAATCCATGATCCATCAGCAAGTGTGTATTTCAACACATCACTTGGAGGAGTTGTCAAGTTTGTAACAGTACCGTCAGCAGCAGTAGCAGTTTGAGCTTTAAAGTCTTCTACGACAGTGATAGCTGTTGCGTTCCATTCTTTTGGAGCATTATTGCGGAATTTAGCCATAATCGCTTTGATTTGTTCTGCACCATCGACGCCAGAAAGGGTAACAGAGATAGTCTTTTCTGCGTAGTAGCCATATTCTTTATAGATTTCTTCGATACCGTCAGCAAGGGTCAAACCACGTGAACGGTAGTAGGCAGCAAGTTCAGCAACGACTAGAACGGCTTGGATAGCATCTTTATCACGTACGAATGGTTTAATCAAGTAACCGAAGCTTTCTTCAAATCCCATCATGTATGTGTGATTGTGTTTTTCTTCGAACTCTTGGATTTTTTCAGCGATAAATTTGAAACCTGTCAAAACATTGAACATAGTTGCGCCGTAGCTTTCAGCAATCTTCGTTACCAAGTCAGTTGATACGATAGATTTGCAAAGGGCTGCATTTTCAGGAAGAGTTCCAGCATTTTTATGGGCTTCCAAGATGTATTTAGCCATGATAGCACCGATTTGGTTACCTGATAGGTTAAGGTAGCTACCATCTTTTTGAAGAACTTCAACACCAACACGGTCAGCGTCAGGGTCAGTTGCCACAAGAACATCTGCACCAACTTGACGACCAAGTTCTTCAGCAAGAGCAAAGGCTGCTTGGCTTTCTGGGTTTGGAGATTTTACAGTTGAGAAGTCTGGGTCGGCAGTTGCTTGCGCTTCAACGACTTGAACAGAATCAAATCCTGCTTGGGCAAGGGCACGACGAGCTAACATTTCACCAGTACCATGAAGTGGTGTATAGACAATCTTCATGTCTTTACCAAATTCTTCAATCAAGGATGGGTTGATGTTAACGTCCTTGACTTCTTTGAGGTATTCCACATCGACAGCTTCGCCGATAACTTCAATCAAGCCAGAAGCTTTTTCAGCTTCCACATCAGCAACTTCAACTGCAAATGGATTTTCGATTGCACGGATATAAGTAGTCAAAGCGTCCGCGTCGTGTGGAGGCATTTGTCCACCGTCTTCACCGTAAACCTTGTAACCGTTAAATGGAGCAGGATTGTGGCTGGCTGTGACCATGATACCTGCGAAACAGTTGAGATGACGAACTGCAAATGATAGTTCTGGAGTTGGACGGAGGCTTTCAAATACGTAAGATTTGATGCCGTGTTTAGCAAGAACTGCCGCAGACTCAAAGGCAAACTCAGGTGAGAAGTGACGGCTATCGTAGGCAATTGCCACACCACGTTCTTTTTCATTTCCACCTTTTGACTCGATCAAACGAGCCAATCCTTCAGTAGCTTGGCGAACAACGTAGATGTTGATACGGTTTGTCCCAGCACCAATCAAGCCACGCATACCTGCAGTACCAAATTCAAGGTTTGTATAGAAGGCATCTTCCTTCGTTTTTTCATCCATATTTTCCAAATCTTGACGAAGGTAGTCAGGAAGCTCCGCAAAATCAACCCATTTCTGGTAATTTTCTTGGTAAGACATTAACATTCTCCTTTTTGTAAATTGTTTTAACCGTTCACATTATAGCACTTTTTAGCATTTTAGTAAAACGGCAGCATAAATTTCATAAAAGTGGTGTTATATGCTGGTTTATCAAGTCTTGAATGCCTTAGGGAAACATGCTATACTGTTTGTATGATTATTTTACAAGCTAATAAAATTGAACGTTCTTTTGCAGGAGAGGTTCTTTTTGATAATATCAACCTGCAGGTTGATGAACGAGATCGGATTGCCCTTGTTGGGAAAAATGGTGCAGGTAAGTCTACTCTTTTGAAGATTTTGGTTGGAGAAGAGGAGCCAACTAGTGGAGAAATCAATAAGAAAAAAGATATTTCTCTGTCTTACCTAGCCCAAGATAGCCGTTTTGAGTCTGAAAATACCATCTACGACGAGATGCTTCATGTCTTTGATGACTTGCGTCGAACGGAGAAACAACTTCGTCAGATGGAGTTGGAGATGGGTGAAAAGTCTGGTGAGGATTTGGATAAGCTGATGTCAGATTACGACCGCTTATCTGAGAATTTTCGTCAGGCAGGTGGCTTTACCTATGAAGCTGATATTCGAGCGATTTTGAATGGATTCAAGTTTGACGAATCTATGTGGCAGATGAAAATTGCAGATCTTTCTGGTGGTCAAAATACTCGCTTGGCTCTAGCCAAAATGCTCCTTGAAAAACCTAATCTCTTGGTCTTGGACGAGCCAACCAACCACTTGGATATTGAAACTATTGCTTGGCTAGAGCATTACTTGATAAATTATAGCGGTGCTCTCATTATTGTCAGCCACGACCGTTATTTCTTAGACAAGGTTGCGACAATTACGCTAGATTTGACCAAGCATTCCTTGGATCGTTATGTGGGCAATTACTCTCGTTTTGTCGAGTTGAAGGAGCAAAAACTAGCAACTGAGGCAAAAAACTATGAAAAGCAACAGAAGGAAATTGCTGCTCTGGAAGACTTTGTCAATCGCAATCTAGTCCGAGCTTCAACGACCAAACGTGCCCAATCTCGTCGTAAACAACTAGAAAAAATGAACCGCTTAGACAAGCCTGAAGCTGGTAAGAAATCAGCCAATATGACCTTCCAGTCTGAGAAAACCTCGGGTAATGTTGTTCTGACTGTTGAAAATGCGGCTATTGGCTATGATGGGGAAGTATTGTCAGAGCCTATTAACCTAGACCTTCGTAAGATGAATGCTATTGCCATCGTTGGTCCCAATGGTATTGGCAAGTCAACCTTTATCAAATCAATCGTGGATCAGATTCCTTTTATCAAGGGTGAAAAGCGCTTTGGGGCTAATGTTGAGGTTGGTTACTATGACCAAAGCCAAAGCAAGCTGACACCAAGTAATACTGTATTGGATGAACTCTGGAATGATTTTAAACTGACACCAGAAGTTGAAATCCGCAACCGTCTAGGTGCCTTCCTTTTCTCAGGAGATGATGTTAAAAAATCAGTCGGTATGCTGTCAGGTGGCGAAAAAGCTCGTTTGCTTTTAGCTAAATTGTCTATGGAAAACAATAACTTCTTGATTCTGGATGAGCCAACCAACCACTTGGATATTGATAGCAAGGAAGTGCTAGAAAATGCCTTGATTGACTTTGATGGAACCTTGCTTTTTGTCAGCCACGACCGTTACTTTATCAATCGTGTGGCAACTCATGTATTGGAATTGTCTGAGAATGGCTCGACTCTTTACTTGGGTGATTACGACTACTATGTCGAGAAGAAAGCAGAAGTAGAAATGAGTCAGACTGAGGAAGCTTCAACTAGCAATCAAGCAAAGGAAGCAAGTCCAGTCAATGACTATCAGGCTCAGAAAGAAAGTCAAAAAGAAGTTCGCAAACTCATGCGACAAATCGAAACTCTAGAAGCTGAAATTGAAGAACTAGAAAGTCAAAGCCAAGCCATTTCTGAACAAATGTTGGAAACCAACGAAGCAGGTAAACTCATGGAATTACAGGCTGAGCTGGACAAAATCAGCCATCGTCAGGAAGAAGCTATGCTTGAATGGGAAGAATTATCAGAGCAGGTGTAAAGATGGAACATCTTGGAAAAGTATTTCGTGAATTTCGAACAAGTGGAAATTATTCTTTAAAGGAAGCGGCAGGGGAGTCCTGTTCAACTTCCCAGTTATCTCGCTTTGAGCTTGGGGAGTCTGACCTAGCAGTCTCACGTTTCTTTGAGATTTTGGATAACATTCATGTTACAATCGAAAATTTCATGGACAAGGCAAGGAATTTTCATAATCATGAACATGTTGCCATGATGGGACAAATTGTGCCTCTTTACTATTCAAATGATATTGCAGGTTTTCAAAAGCTTCAAAGGGAACAACTTGAAAAAGCTAAGAGTTCGACGACTCCCCTTTATTTTGAGCTGAATTGGATTTTGTTACAAGGTCTGATTTGTCAAAGAGATTCGAGTTATGAGATGAAACAGGATGATTTGGATAAGGTAGCAGATTATCTCTTCAAAACAGAAGAATGGACCATGTATGAGTTGATTCTTTTCGGGAACCTCTATAGTTTCTACGATGTGGACTATGTCACTCGGATTGGTAGAGAAGTTATGGAGAGGGAGGAATTTTACCAAGAGATTGGTCGCCATAAGAGATTGGTGTTGATTTTGGCCCTCAATTGTTATCAACATTGTTTAGAGCATCTTTCTTTTGATAATGCTAGTTATTTCGAGGCTTATATAGAGAAGATTATTGGTAAAGGGATCAAACTGTATGAGCGTAATATTTTCCATTATCTAAAAGGATTTTCCTTGTACCAAAAAGGACAGTGTAAAGAAGGGTGTAAGCAGATGCAAGAAGCCATGCATATTTTTGACCTACTAGGTCTTCCAGAGCAAGTAGCCTACTATCAGGAACACTACGAGAAATTTGTCAAAGATTAGTTTTCCCAAATAAGGGAAAAAATAAAAAGCTCCTTTCAGTTTTGATACAATAGTTTCAAAATTTGAGAGGAGTTTTTATATGAATCGCTATGCAGTACAGTTGATTAGCCGCGGAGCTGTTAACAAGATAGGGAATATGCTCTATGATTATGGAAATAGTGTCTGGTTGGCGTCCATGGGTACTATCGGGCAGACTGTTTTAGGAATGTATCAGATTTCTGAACTCGTCACATCTATTCTCGTCAATCCTTTTGGTGGAGTTATTTCAGACCGTTTTTCTCGTCGTAGGATTTTAATGGCGACAGACCTTGTTTGTGGGATTCTTTGTCTGGCTATTTCTTTCATAAGGAATGACAGCTGGATGATTGGGGCTTTGATTTTTGCCAATATTGTTCAGGCGGTTGCATTTGCATTTTCTCGTACAGCCAATAAAGCCATTATAACTGAGGTTGTTGAGAAAGACGAGATTGTGACCTACAATGCTCGCTTAGAGTTAGCCTTGCAGGTTGTAGCTGTAAGTTCTCCTGTACTTTCCTTCCTTGTTTTACAATTTGCCAGTCTCCATACGACGCTTGTTTTAGATGCCATTAGTTTTTTCATCGCATTTACCTTGGTAGCTTTTCTCCCTAAAAAAGAGACTCAGGAACAAGAGAAAAAGACTTTCAGCTGGAAAGCCATTTTTGCTGATATGAAAGATGGACTTGCCTATATTTGGAGCCAGAAAGAAATCTTTTTCCTTTTGTTAGTAGCTTCCAGTGTTAATTTCTTTTTTGCCGCTTTTGAATTTCTCCTCCCCTTTTCAAATAGGCTTTACGGAGTAGAAGGAGCCTATGCAAGTATTTTAACTATGGGGGCTATTGGTTCCATCATTGGGGCTCTTCTAGCTAGTAAAATTAAAGCTAATGTTTATAAT
This sequence comes from Streptococcus mitis, assembly GCF_005144795.1. GTDB lineage: Bacteria > Bacillota > Bacilli > Lactobacillales > Streptococcaceae > Streptococcus > Streptococcus mitis_BB. The sequence goes on from NZ_SWFJ01000005.1 coordinate 102,078, forward strand.
CTTTTGATTTTACTGGCTTTGACAGGTGTCGGAGTTCTTATGATGGGATTACCACTTCCAAATTTGCTTTCCTTTTCTGGAAATTTAGTTTGTGAATTGTTTATGACAATTTTTAATATTCACTTTTTTACTCAGGTGCAAACCAAGGTTGAGGGGGAATATTTGGGGAGAGTATTAAGCACAATTTTTACCTTAGCCATTCTATTTATGCCTATTGCCAAAGGTTTTATGACAGTGCTACCAAGTGTACATCTCTTTTCTTTCTTGATAATTGGAAGCGGGGTTATCATCCTGTCTTGTCTATCCCTCGTGTATGTGCGAACTCATTTTGAAAAAGAGACATAAGTTTGCTTGTACTTCAAAAATAATTCCAATCTGAGTGTTTTTTCCGCCCTTCTCGTTTGTGAGGAGGGCTTACTTTGTGGTAAAATGGTTTTATGAATAAAAGAATGAATGAGTTAGTCGCCTTGCTCAATCGCTATGCGACTGAGTACTATACCAGCGATAATCCGTCGGTTTCTGACAGTGAGTATGATCGCCTTTACCGAGAGTTGGTTGAGTTAGAAACTGCCTATCCAGATCAAGTGTCAGCAGACAGTCCAACCCATCGTGTTGGTGGTAAGGTTTTAGATGGTTTTGAAAAATACAGTCATCAGTATCCTCTTTATAGTTTGCAGGATGCTTTTTCACGTGAGGAGCTTGAAGCTTTTGACGCGCGTGTTCGTAAGGAAGTAGCCCATCCAACCTATATTTGTGAGCTGAAAATCGATGGCTTGTCTATCTCGCTGACTTATGAAAAGGGGATTTTAGTTGTTGGTGCAACACGTGGAGACGGTTCTGTTGGGGAAAATATCACAGAAAACCTCAAGCGTGTTAAGGACATTCCTTTGACCTTGCCAGAAGAACTAGATATCACAGTTCGTGGGGAGTGTTACATGCCACGCGCTTCTTTTGATCAGGTCAACCAAGCTCGCCAAGAAAATGGAGAGCCTGAATTTGCCAATCCTCGTAATGCGGCAGCAGGAACCCTGCGTCAGCTGGATACAGCAGTAGTAGCCAAGCGCAATCTTGCAACCTTTCTCTATCAAGAAGCCAGCCCTTCAACTCGAGATAGTCAAGAAAAGGTTTTGAAGCACCTAGAACAACTAGGTTTTGTAGTCAATCCTAAGCGAATCTTGGCTGAAAACATAGATGAAATCTGGGATTTTATCCAAGAAGTAGGAGAGGAACGGGACAATCTGCCTTATGATATCGATGGGGTGGTGATCAAGGTCAACGACCTAGCAGGTCAAGAAGAACTTGGCTTTACCGTTAAGGCTCCAAAGTGGGCAGTGGCCTACAAGTTCCCAGCTGAAGAAAAAGAAGCTCAACTCTTATCAGTTGACTGGACAGTTGGCCGTACGGGTGTTGTAACCCCAACTGCCAATCTAACACCAGTACAACTAGCTGGTACAACTGTTAGCCGTGCGACTCTGCACAATGTGGATTATATTGCTGAAAAAGATATCCGTAAAGACGACACGGTTATCGTCTGTAAGTCTGGAGATATTATCCCTGCCGTCTTGCGTGTGGTAGAATCCAAACGGATTTCTGAAGAAAAACTAGATATTCCATCAAATTGCCCAAGTTGTGATAGTCAGTTGCTTCATTTTGAAGATGAAGTTGCCTTACGTTGTGTTAACCCCGATTGCCCAGCACAAATCATGGGAAGTTTGATTCACTTTGCCTCTCGAGATGCCATGAATATCACAGGCCTTGGGCCATCTATTGTTGAGAAACTCTTTGCTGCAGATCTAGTCAAGGATGTGGCAGATATTTACCGTTTGAAAGAAGAAGATTTCCTCCTTTTAGAAGGTGTTAAGGAAAAGTCCGCTTCTAAACTGTATCAGGCTATCCAAGCATCAAAGGAAAATTCTGCCGAGAAGCTCTTGTTTGGTCTGGGAATTCGTCATGTAGGAAGCAAGGCCAGTCAGCTCTTACTCCAACATTTTCATTCAATCGAAAATCTGGCTCAGGCAGATCCAGAGGAAGTGGCTAGTATTGAAAGTCTGGGTGGCGTGATTGCCAAGAGTCTTCAGACTTACTTTGCGACAGAAGGCTCTGAAATTCTCCTCAGAGAATTGAAAGAAGCTGGAGTCAATCTGGATTATAAAGGTCAGACAGTAGTAGCGGATGCAGCCTTGTCAGGCTTGACCGTTGTATTGACAGGAAAATTGGAACGGCTCAAGCGCTCAGAAGCTAAAAGTAAACTCGAAAGTCTTGGTGCCAAGGTAACAGGCAGTGTTTCTAAAAAGACCGACCTCGTTGTGGCAGGTGTAGATGCTGGAAGTAAACTTCAAAAGGCACAAGAACTTGGTATCGAAGTTCGAGATGAAGCTTGGCTAGAAAGTCTGTAATGAACGTTTAAAAACAGAGTTTAGACAGTATAACTAGTTTGTTAATCGGGACAAAATCGGTCAAGAATTTATTAGTAAAATAGAAACAAATCAAGAAGTAAAGAGGAAAAATAAAAAATGTTTAACTACCCTATGCGCATTCATTACCATCGTAAGAATGGAGAATACGATACTTGCTCTTTTGTAAAAAGTCAGGATCAACGAATTGATTTGCTGACCTACAAAGAAGATTATTTTGGCGCCTTATTTAGTTTTGAACACCCAAGTGCTCATGCCCTAGAAAGCTTGAATTTTGTGGTTCATACAGGCCAAACTAGTAAAGAGTATGCTATCCGTTTTAATCACTATCCTCTTTTAACAGAAGTCTGGATTTTGGAAGGGGATGATAGGATTTATTATTCTGAAAATCCTGCTATTGCCAGTCCTTTCTATAAGAATCAAAATCCTTTTGCCTTTGACAAGGCTATCAATAGTGCTAGTTTCGACCACCACTGGGGGTACCAAGGTGAATTGGGTTGCCGTGTAGAGGATAATCAGGCTCATTTTGCCCTTTGGGCTCCTACAGCTACAGAAGTACAGGTTGTCGTTTATGAATCAGCTGCTAATGATGCTCCTGTTTGGAAAACATTTGATATGGAAAGAGGCAATAGCTACTCCTATAATCATAAGGACAATACAATCGGTGTCTGGAGTTTGGATGTTGAGGAAGATTTGACTGGTAAGGCTTATCAGTATCAAGTTCAATTCCCTCACCACCAAACACTGACACGAGACCCATACACAATTGCGACCAGTCCCGATGGCAAACGATCAGCTATCCTGAGCCATGAAGAAAAGCAAGTTGCAAACTTCGAGGTCAAGCACGGTTCAGAGGCTACTTGGCGCTTGACAAATCCATGTAAGGCAGTTATTTGTGAAATGCACATTCGTGATTTGACCAAATCATCGACCTCAGGTGTGGATGAACATCTTCGAGGAACTTTCTTGGGTGCTGCTCAGACTGGAACGGTTAACCAGTACGGTCAGTCAACTGCTTTTGATTACATCAAGAAGATAGGCTACAATTATGTTCAATTGCAACCAATTGCAGACCGTCACAAAGAATATGATGCGGATGGGAATGTAACCTACAACTGGGGTTATGATCCACAAAACTATAATGCACCAGAAACGAGCCTTTCAACCAATCCAGATGATCCAGCTCAGGTTATTCGTGATTTGAAGACCATGGTTCAAGCTTATCATGATGCGGGTATTGGTGTCATTATGGATGTGGTCTATAATCATACCTTCTCAGTAGTTGATGCACCTTTCCAAACAACTGTCCCTGATTATTATTATCGTATGAATCCAGACGGTACCTTCCAGAATGGAACGGGTGTTGGAAATGAAACAGCCAGTGAACACGAAATGTTCCGCAAGTACATGATTGATTCTCTCCTATACTGGGTGCAGGAATACAATATTGACGGCTTCCGTTTTGACTTAATGGGGATTCATGATGTCAAGACCATGCAGATGATTCGTCAGAGCTTGGATGAAATTGATCCTAACATTATCCTCTATGGAGAAGGCTGGGATATGGGAACAGGTCTTGCGCCTTATGATAAGGCTAAGAAGGACAATGCCTACCAGATGCCAAACATTGGTTTCTTTAATGACAATCAGCGTGATGCTGTCAAAGGTGGAGAAGTTTATGGTACTATCAAGTCAGGTTTTGTTAGTGGTGCTGCGACAGAGCCAATTCTTGCCAAAGCAATCCTAGGCAGTCGTGAATTAGGAACCTATACACATCCAAACCAAGTGCTCAACTACGTGGAGGCCCATGACAATTACAATCTTCACGATTTGTTGGCAACCCTACATCCAGACCAAAGTTCAGAGCAAATCATGCGTAAGGTCGAAACTGCCACAGCTATGAATCTACTCATGCAAGGGATGGCCTTTATGGAAATCGGTCAAGAATTTGGTCGTACCAAACTGGTTGCGACTGGTGAAAATGGTGAGCTGACACATGATGATAGAGAACGTGCTATGAATAGCTATAATGCTCCTGACAGCGTCAATCAAGTGAACTGGGACTTGATTAATGAGCGTCAAGATAGTATTGCGTTTATCCGTCAGATGATTCGATTGAAGACAGAAAGCAGTGCCTTTTCTTATCCAACTTATGATGAGATTTACCATCATGTTTTTGTTCATTCAGCCAACGAACATAGTGGTTGGATTGTCTATGAGATTCAAGGGGAAGAACATTTACTGGTTGTATTTAATGCTAAAGGACAAGACTTCCAGTTTGAAAATGCTGGAAATCTAGAATTATTGGTGACCAATAGCCATTTAAGTGATAAAGACATGGTTGGTGGCGTCAGTGCCAGCGTCTTTAAAGTTTTGTAGAATAGAATTACAATTTAAATTCATTTGCAGTACTTTATCTCTTAAAAACAATAAAATCAGGAAATTCATTTCCTGGTTTATTTTTTTACTTAAAATTATTTTTTTGTTAGTAAAATAACGAACTTTATGATGGTATTGTAAAAAAACATTTCGTTTTCAAAGCGTTTCTGAAAATTTCTTGATTTACAAGTGAACACATCAGTGAATTTGTTGAAGACTTTCAAAAGAATTTTTAGCAAATTCCGTAATTTACTTGAATCTTCCCTAAAAAGGTAGTATAATAAATCTATAGAAAACGCTTACAGAAACAGGAGGGTGTATGGATAAGAAAAAAGCTTTAGAAACCTTTATAACAGGTAAAAATTTTCACCTCCAGAATTATCTGGGAGCGCATAGGGAAGAAAAATCTGGTGTGTCTGGCTATACTTTCCGAGTTTGGGCACCCAATGCTCAGGCAGTTCATTTGGTAGGGGATTTCACTAATTGGGTAGAGAATCAAATTTCAATGGAACGGAATGAATTTGGAGTCTGGGAAGTCTTTACCAGTCTTGCTCAAGAAGACCAAATTTATAAGTACCATATCACGCGTGCAAATGGTCATCAGCTGATGAAGATTGACCCTTTGGCTATTCGATATGAGGCACGACCTGGGACTGGGGCTATTTTAACAGATATTCCAGAGAAAAAATGGAAGGATGGTCTCTGGTTAGCTCGTAGAAAACGCTTGAGTTTTGAAGAGCGTCCTGTCAATATTTACGAGGCTCATGCTGGCTCTTGGAAGAGAAATCCTGATGGCAGCCCCTATAGTTTTGCTCAATTGAAAGATGAACTCATTCCTTACTTGGTTGATATGAACTATACTCACATTGAGTTTATGCCTTTGATGTCTCACCCACTAGGTTTGAGTTGGGGCTATCAGCTTATGGGTTACTTTGCTCTGGAGCATGCCTATGGTCGCCCTGAAGAGTTTCAAGATTTTGTTGAGGAATGTCACTTAAACAATATAGGCGTTATTGTAGACTGGGTACCTGGTCACTTTACTATCAATGATGATGCCTTGGCCTATTATGATGGAACACCGACTTTTGAATACCAAGACCATAATAAGGCTCATAACTATGGTTGGGGAGCACTCAATTTTGACCTTGGAAAGAATGAAGTCCAGTCTTTCTTGATTTCTAGTATTAAGTTTTGGATTGACTTTTACCATTTGGACGGTATTCGCGTGGATGCGGTTAGCAACATGCTCTATCTTGACTACGACGATGCTCCATGGACGCCTAATAAAGATGGGGGCAATCTCAACTACGAGGGATATTATTTCCTTCAACGCTTGAATGATGTTATTAAACAAGCTCATCCAGACGTTATGATGATAGCTGAGGAAAGTTCATCAGCTACTCAGATTACTGACACTAAGGATTCAGATGGTCTTGGCTTCGACTACAAATGGAATATGGGTTGGATGAATGACATCCTCCGTTTCTATGAAGAAGATCCGATTTATCGTAAATACGACTTTAACCTGGTGACTTTTAGCTTTATGTATGTCTTCAAGGAGAATTATCTCCTACCATTCTCACACGATGAAGTGGTTCATGGCAAGAAGAGTATGATGCACAAGATGTGGGGAGATCGCTATAATCAATTCGCAGGCTTGCGCAATCTCTACACTTACCAAATTTGTCACCCAGGTAAAAAATTGCTCTTCATGGGTAGTGAATATGGGCAATTTCTAGAATGGAAATCTGAAGAGCAGTTGGAATGGTCTAACCTAGAAGATCCAATGAATGCTAAGATGAAGTATTTCACTTCTCAGCTAAACCAGTTTTACAAAGACCACCGCTGTCTGTGGGAAATTGATACCAGCTATGATGGTATTGAAATCATCGATGCGGATAATCGAGACCAAAGTGTTCTGTCCTTCATCCGTAAGGGTAAAAAGGGCGATATGTTAGTCTGTGTCTTTAATATGGCACCTGTTGAACGAAAAGATTTTACAATCGGCCTTCCTGTTGCAGGGATTTACGAAGAAGTCTGGAATACTGAGTTAGAAGAGTGGGGAGGCGTTTGGAAAGAACATAATCAAACTGTTCAAACGCAAGAAGGACTATGGAAAGATTATGAGCAGACCTTGACCTTTACCCTACCTGCTATGGGAGCAAGTGTTTGGAAAATCAAACGTCGCTTGAAACCTACTAAAACTGTCACAAGTAAAAACCAAAAAGGAGTAGAAAATGAAGAATGAAATGTTAGCTTTGATTCTTGCTGGTGGGCAAGGAACTCGTCTCGGTAAACTCACTCAAAGCATTGCTAAACCAGCTGTACAATTTGGTGGGCGCTACCGTATCATTGACTTTGCTCTTTCAAACTGTGCCAACTCAGGCATCAACAATGTTGGAGTCATTACACAGTACCAACCACTTGCTCTCAACAACCATATTGGGAATGGTTCAAGTTGGGGTCTAGATGGTATTAATTCTGGTGTCTCTATCCTTCAACCATATTCTGCAAGTGAAGGAAATCGTTGGTTTGAAGGAACTAGTCACGCTATTTATCAAAATATCGACTACATCGATAGTGTCAATCCTGAATATGTTTTGATTCTTTCGGGTGACCATATCTATAAGATGGACTACGATGCTATGCTCCAGTCTCACAAGGATAATAATGCTAGTTTGACAGTCGCAGTTCTTGATGTTCCTCTTAAAGAAGCTAGCCGTTTTGGTATCATGAATACAGATGCCAATAACCGCATTGTTGAATTTGAAGAGAAACCAGCCCAACCTAAATCTACCAAAGCCTCTATGGGGATTTACATCTTTGATTGGCAACGTCTCCGCAATATGTTAGTCGCTGCTGAAAAGAGCAATGTCGATATGTCAGACTTTGGTAAAAATGTCATTCCAAATTACCTTGAGTCAGGTGAAAGTGTCTATGCCTACGAATTTAATGGTTATTGGAAAGACGTTGGTACTATTGAGTCGCTTTGGGAAGCGAATATGGAGTACATTTCTCCAGAAAATGCCTTGGACAGCCGTAACCGTCAATGGAAGATTTACTCAAGAAACTTAATTTCACCACCAAACTTCCTTGGGGCAAATGCTCATGTGGAAGATTCCTTGGTTGTAGATGGCTGTTTTGTAGATGGAACTGTTAAACACTCTATCCTTTCAACAGGGGCGCAAGTTCGCGAAGGAGCAGAAGTAGTAGATTCAGTTATCATGAGTGGAGCCATTATTGGACACGGAGCTAAAATCAAACGTGCCATTATTGGTGAAGGTGCAGTTATTTCTGATGGTGTCGAAATTGATGGAACAGAAGAAGTACAAGTTGTAGGATATAATGAAGTAGTGGGGGTAGCAACAGATGAAGATTGATAAATATTCTGCCATTTTAGGAAACACAGTTGGTTTTCATGATATGTCAACATTGACAGACCACCGTCCAGTAGCTAGTTTGCCATTTGGCGGTAAATATCGTTTGATTGACTTCCCGCTCTCAAGTCTTGCCAATGCTGGTGTTCGCAGTGTTTTTGGTATTTTTCAGCAGGATAATATTAGTTCTGTTTTTGACCATATCCGTTCAGGGCGTGAGTGGGGCTTGTCCACTCTTCTTAGTCACTATTATCTAGGAATTTATAATACACGCGTTGAGAGTAGCACAGTAGGAAAAGAATATTACCAACAGCTGCTCACCTATTTAAAACGCTCTGGGTCAAACCAAACAGTATCACTCAACTGTGATGTTTTGATTAATATTGATTTGAACCAAGTGTTTCACCTACATAGTACAACAAAAGGACCTATCACTGTAGTTTATAAAAAACTAGCTAAGAAAGACATTTCAGAAGTAAATGCAATCTTGGAAGTGGATGAAACAGACCATGTTCGTTCTCATAAACTCTTTGATAGCAAGTCAACAGATGAAGTTTACAATATGTCTACAGATATCTTTGTTGTTGATACACCTTGGTTGATTGAACGCTTAGAAGAAGAAGCTAAGAAAGAACATCCAGAGAAATTGCGCTATGTTTTACGGGATTTAGCTGCCAAAGAAGGGGCTTTTGCCTACGAGTACACAGGATACCTTGCAAATATTCACTCTGTAGAGTCTTATTACCAAGCTAACAAAGATATGCTTGAATCGCAAAAATTCTATTCTCTCTTCTCACCAAATCAAAAGATTTATACAAAGGTTAAAAACGAAGAGCCAACTTACTACGCCAATACATCTAAGGTAAGTACATCTCAGTTTGCTTCTGGTAGTATCATTGAAGGTCAAGTGGCTAATTCTGTTCTATCACGCAATATTCATGTCCATAAGGATAGCTTGGTTAAAGATAGCATCTTATTCCCTCGTGTTGTTATTGGAGAAGGTGCTCAGGTAGAATATGCTATCTTGGACAAGGGTGTGGAAGTTGCAGATGGAGTTGTGATCCGTGGAACTGCAGAACATCCAGTCGTCGTTAAGAAAGGTGCTAAAGTAACAGAGGATATTCATTCATGAAAATTTTATTTGTAGCAGCTGAGGGTGCACCCTTTTCAAAAACAGGTGGTTTGGGAGACGTCATTGGCGCTCTTCCTAAATCACTGGTAAAAGCGGGACATGAAGTTGCAGTGATTTTACCCTACTATGACATGGTAGAAGCTAAGTTTGGAGATCAGATTGAAGATGTTCTCCATTTTGAGGTCAGAGTTGGGTGGAGAAGCCAGTACTGTGGAATTAAGAAAGCAGTTTTAAACGGTGTAACCTTCTACTTTATTGACAACCAGTATTATTTCTTCCGTGGTCATGTTTACGGTGATTTTGATGACGGAGAACGCTTTGCTTTCTTCCAACTTGCTGCCATTGAGGCTATGGAAAGGATTGACTTTATCCCTGACCTTCTTCATGTTCATGACTACCATACAGCTATGGTTCCTTTCTTGTTAAAGGAAAAGTACAATTGGATTCAAGCTTACCGTAGTATTAAAACTGTTTTAACAATTCATAACTTGGAGTTCCAAGGTCAGTTTTCTGAAGGAATGCTTTGGGATCTATTTGGAGTTGACTTTGAACGTTATGCTGATGGTACCCTTCGCTGGAACAACTGTCTGAACTGGATGAAGGCTGGAATTCTTTACGCAGACCGTGTGTCAACCGTTTCGCCTAGCTATGCCCATGAAATTATGACTAGTCAGTTTGGATGTAACTTGGATCAGATTCTTCGAATGGAGTCTGGTAAAGTTTCTGGTATCGTGAATGGGATTGATGATGATTTGTATAATCCTCAGACGGATGCCCTATTAGATTATCATTTTAATCAGGACGATTTGTCTGGAAAAGCACAGAATAAGGCAAAATTACAAGAGAGAGTTGGCTTGCCAGTTAGAGCTGACGTTCCTCTGGTGGGAATTGTTTCTCGTTTGACACGTCAAAAAGGTTTTGATGTAGTGGTCGAAAGTCTGCACCAGATCTTGCAAGAAGATGTTCAGATTGTTCTTTTGGGAACTGGCGACCCAGCCTTTGAAGGAGCCTTCTCATGGTTTGCTCAAATCTATCCAGACAAGCTATCAGCAAATATCACTTTTGATGTCAAACTAGCTCAAGAAATCTATGCTGCCTGTGACCTCTTCCTCATGCCGAGTCGTTTTGAACCGTGTGGCTTGTCTCAAATGATGGCTATGCGTTACGGAACCTTGCCATTGGTCCATGAAGTTGGTGGCTTGCGAGATACCGTTCGCGCTTTCAATCCAATAGAAGGAAGCGGTACTGGCTTTAGCTTTGACAATCTATCTCCTTACTGGTTGAATTGGACTTTCCAAACAGCATTGGACTTGTATAGAAACCATCCTGACGTTTGGAGAAATCTACAAAAACAAGCTATGGAGTGTGATTTCTCATGGGATACAGCCTGCAGGTCATACCTTGACTTGTACCATAGTTTAGTTAATTAATAGATAAAATCGTATGATGATTTCATACGATTTTTGGGCTATTTAGAGAGGAGGAGTGATGTCTCAAGTAAAAGGATTGTGTGTTATGGATGTTGATGGAACCTTAATCCTAGAAGAAGTGATTGATTTGTTGGGAAGAGAGGCAGGTCGTGAGGAAGAAATTTCGCAGATTACAAGTCGGGCAATGAGAGGAGAGTTGAACTTTGAAAGAAGTTTACGAGACAGAGTGTCCTTGTTGGAAGGTCTTCCTATTTCGGTTTTTGATAAAGTCTTCAACACTATTCATCTAACGCCAAATGCCCAGAAATTTATCTCTATTCTCCAAAAGAACGACATCCTAGTTGGTCTGGTGTCCGGTGGATTTACACCAATAGTTGAGAGATTAGCAAAATCTCTTGGAATTGCCTATTTTTATGCCAACCAACTTGAAGTCAAAGACGGTCTTTTAACAGGAAAATTAGTTGGACAAATTATCAGTCCCCAGATCAAAAAAGAGACTCTAGAACAATGGAGAGAGGAACTAAAACTTTCTAAAGATAGAACAATTGCAATCGGTGATGGAGCCAATGATTTATTAATGTTGAAGTCAGCAGGACTAGGAATCGCCTTTTGTGCCAAAGAAGTGCTCAAAAAAGAAATACCGAATTATGTTGATAAGAGAGATTTTTTAGAAGTTCTTCCTTTGATTGACTGGTTAGAATGGGGTAAAATATGAAGATTGTAATTGCACCAGATTCATTTAAGGAAAGCTTGACCGCTGAAGAGGTGGCTGAAGCTATTAAAAGAGGCTTCCAACAATCAATAGCAGATGTAGAATGTCTTCTCTGCCCTATTGGTGATGGGGGAGAAGGTACCGTTGATGCTATTAGACATTCTATTGACTTTGAAGAAAAATGGATCCAAGTTACAGGACCTTTTGGACCAAAAGAAGCCATGCGCTATTTTCAAAAAGGGGAACTGGCACTATTTGAAGTAGCTGACTTGGTTGGTCTTGGAAAGATTCCGATAGAGAAACGAAATCCACTGCAAATCCAAACTCGTGGTATCGGAGAGTTGATTTGCCATCTCATTGCTAAAGGGATTAAAGATATCTATATCGGTGTTGGTGGCACGGCCAGTAATGATGGAGGACTGGGGATGGCTGCTGGTTTAGGTTATCAATTTTATGATAAGAATGGAAATGTCTTGCCCTCTTGTGGTCAATCCTTATTGAACTTAGCTTCTGTTTCAATAGAAAATCGCTATGAAATTCCTGAAGATGTGCAAATTCGTATTTTAGCAGATGTCGTGAGTCCCTTATGTGGTCCTCAAGGTGCGACCTATATTTTTGGCAAACAAAAAGGCCTAGATCCTACTATGTTTGAGGCCGTAGATCAGGCAATCCAAGATTTTTATGAAAAAGTTTCACCTGCAACATTAGAAATTAAAGGAACAGGAGCTGGTGGGGGTATTGCTGCCGGTTTGTGTGCCTTTGCTCAGGCAAGAATCGTATCTGGAATAGATACCTGCTTGGATCTAATCAACTTTGATAAGAAAGTTGCAGATGCTGATTTGGTAGTTGTAGGAGAAGGAAGGCTAGATCGTCAAAGTTTAGCAGGTAAAGCGCCGATAGGCGTAGCAAAAAGAACCCCTGTCGGAGTTCCTGTCATTGCTATTTGTGGTAGTATTGCTGAGGATTTACCTTCCCTACCATTTGAGAATATCCAAGCGGCTTTTTCAATTTTGGAGAAAAGTGAACCTCTAGAAGATAGTTTGAAAAATGCCAGTCTATATTTGGAGCACACGGCTGCCAATATAGGGAATTTATTAAATATGCGCAAGATTTAGCCAAACCATTTCTTCCATAAGGATGTTTTGGCTGGTTCTTCCTTTTTAACTTCCCAAAGTTTTGGAAAAGCAAGTCGAAGATCCTTTTCTTCTACTTGTACTGGTGCATTGCTATGGATAATCAGGCCAAAAGGAGAAGAAGTATGCTCTTCAGATACAATGGTAGCTTGACTATCAGTTTCTTTTGCTTCTTTTAAGTAGAAAACTTGTTTGTCAAATTCGATAGTTGGTGAAATCTTCACAAATAGTGGCTCTGCTTTTTCCTGAAGGTTTTCTAAAATGGATAAAAAGCCTTTTTCTAACTGAGGACTATTTGCTGTGTCAATATCTGCATATCCAAGAACTCTTTCCTCAAAAGTGCCAAGATAGCGTCTTTGCTCATCCGGATTAATTTTTGGCCCACCGTGAGCTTTTTCAAGTAATTGTTTTGATAAATCTGTCATGAAAACAGTATATCATAAAAGTTAGAATAAAACAGACAAAAGAAAGCGATTACTTTATAAAGTTAAGGAAAATTTGCACAAAGATAACGTTTTTTCTTGAAAAAGGAGGGGTTTTAAGGTATTATAGAGGTGTAAAAAATTTAACTCATAAGGAGAGTAAAAAATGTCAATTATTACTGATGTTTACGCTCGCGAAGTCCTAGACTCACGCGGTAACCCAACACTTGAAGTAGAAGTTTACACTGAATCAGGTGCTTTCGGACGTGGTATGGTTCCATCAGGAGCTTCTACTGGTGAACACGAAGCAGTTGAACTTCGCGACGGTGACAAATCTCGTTACGGTGGTCTTGGTACACAAAAAGCTGTTGACAACGTAAACAACATCATTGCTGAAGCTATCATTGGCTACGATGTACGTGATCAACAAGCTATCGACCGTGCTATGATCGCTCTTGACGGTACTCCTAACAAAGGTAAATTGGGTGCAAACGCAATCCTTGGTGTGTCTATCGCTGTAGCTCGTGCTGCTGCTGACTACCTTGAAATCCCACTTTACAGCTACCTTGGTGGATTCAACACTAAAGTTCTTCCAACTCCAATGATGAACATCATCAACGGTGGTTCTCACTCTGACGCTCCAATCGCTTTCCAAGAGTTCATGATCTTGCCAGTTGGTGCGCCAACATTTAAAGAAGCTCTTCGTTACGGTGCTGAAATCTTCCACGCTCTTAAGAAAATCCTTAAATCACGTGGTTTGGAAACTGCCGTAGGTGACGAAGGTGGATTCGCTCCTCGTTTCGAAGGAACTGAAGACGGTGTTGAAACTATCCTTGCTGCGATCGAAGCTGCTGGATATGTTCCAGGTAAAGACGTATTTATCGGATTTGACTGTGCTTCATCAGAATTCTACGATAAAGAACGTAAAGTTTACGACTATACTAAATTTGAAGGTGAAGGCGCTGCTGTTCGTACATCTGCAGAACAAATCGACTACCTTGAAGAATTGGTTAACAAATACCCAATCATCACTATCGAAGATGGTATGGATGAAAACGACTGGGATGGTTGGAAAGCTCTTACTGAACGTCTTGGTAAGAAAGTACAACTTGTTGGTGACGACTTCTTCGTAACAAACACTGACTACCTTGCACGTGGTATTCAAGAAGGTGCTGCTAACTCAATCCTTATCAAAGTTAACCAAATCGGTACTCTTACTGAAACTTTTGAAGCTATCGAAATGGCTAAAGAAGCTGGTTACACTGCCGTTGTATCACACCGTTCAGGTGAAACTGAAGATTCAACAATCGCTGACATCGCAGTTGCAACTAACGCAGGACAAATCAAGACTGGTTCACTTTCACGTACAGACCGTATCGCTAAATACAACCAATTGCTTCGCATCGAAGACCAACTTGGTGAAGTAGCAGAATACCGTGGATTGAAATCATTCTACAACTTGAAAAAATAAAATAGTTCAGTGAACTATTTTATCCCGAACCTTGAAATTCAAAAGTTCGGCCGTTGATTTAACAACGTTTGAAGTCCCTCGGATTTTATCCGAAGGGCTTTTTTTCTATTCAGGGGGCAAAAAAGGGGCAGTGTTTATGGTATAATAGACAAAAATACGTGAATTAGAAAGAAATTATGTCTAAAGAAATTGATATTGAGTATTACCACCAGCTAGCCTTGCAAAAGCAAAAGGAGCACCGTAAAATTTTAGCCAATTTAAAGAAAAAACCACCAAAAAATCTGGATAAGATAGCCCAACAGATTCACCAAGAAGTTTTTGCGGAGATTGATTGTACGGCCTGTGCCAACTGTTGCAAGACATTGGGGCCTGACTTTAAAGAAGCGGATATTACACGAATCGCCAAGTACTTTAAGATGAAATTACCTGCTTTTGAAGCAGAGTTTTTGCAAGTAGATGAAGATGGTGATAAGGTTTTTAAATCCATGCCTTGTCCCTTTCTAGGAGGAGATAATCTCTGTTCCATCTATGAAGTTCGTCCAAAGGCCTGTCGAGAGTTCCCCCATACAGATCGCAAAAAGATCCATCAAATCAACCATTTGACGATTAAGAATACTTTGACCTGTCCGGCAGCCTATCTCTTTGTTGAGAAATTAAAGGATAAGTTATAGAGATTTAAAGGATAAAAAATTTCTAATAATAACTAACAATATGAAGGGAGTACTCCTGTGCCTAGACCGAAAACAAAATAGGAGCTAGTGATGGCCTCTAAGGAAAACTATGAAAAGCTCAATCGTTTCATATCCCAACTAGGTGAAGATGAGCTACAGACTCCATTTGATTTCTCAAGAGACTCAAAGAAAAAAGAAGCTCACTGGAAAAGGGATAAGAATCTAAGAGATGTCCTGATTCATCTTTATGAATGGCAGCAGTTACTTTTGACTTGGGTCCATTCTAATCAAGAAGGTCACGAAAGACCTTTTCTCCCTGAGTCTTATAATTGGAAAACTTATGGACAAATGAATGACGCTTTTTGGAAGAAGCACCAGAAAACTTCTTTAGAAGAAGCGACTAGACTATTAGAGCAATCGCATAAAGAGGTTTTAGAGTTGATAGAAGTTTTTAGCAATGACGAACTCTTTACCAAAGGTGTCTATCAGTGGACGGGTGGGACAAGTCTAGGTTCTTACTTTGTCAGTAACACCTCCGGTCATTATGATTGGGCTAGCAAAAAACTCAAAGCACATCGGAAGAATTGTCAGGAATAGATGGCCTATTTGAAATGGCAAGAATCAGTTCTTTTAAAAGTAAGATAAAAGCAAAGGGCTATCAAGTGATGTAGCCCTTTTGAGTTATACAAGCAAATTACCATGCAAAAGCTGTCGTTGGAGCATTGAGCGCTTCTAACCACTGTTTATTTTTTACGGGGCAAAGAGTTACGGATATACCTGCCATATCTAGGCTGGTCATAAATGTTCCTGATTTTATAAAAGTAATAGTGACTCCTTCAATTTCTAAGAGTTGAAGGAGATCATTGATAAATATGCCCATTTCTAAGTTGCTGGTAGTGCCTAGATTATTTACAAGCAATATAAATTGATCACCCTTTTTCCAATGATAGTGTAATCTTAATTTACTTATAATTTCATTTGCAAGGATTTCCGATGATTGGAATGGGACGATACGATAGCCTTCTTCGCCATGTATCCCAATACCATAAGAAATATTTCCTTCTTCCAAGTTAAATAGTGGAAGGGTGGCTTGGGGGAGACTAGCAGCTTTCGTTGCAAAGCCAATTGTTGCGATTTCTGGAGCAAGTTCATGACCTAAATCAGTTAGTTGCTCGATGTCGGCACCATTTTGAGCTGCATATCCTAGAACTTTATGAAGTAAGATTGTACCTGCAAGCCCTCTTCCTCTAATTTGAAATCTATTGTGAGGTTCAATAGAAATATCGTCGTGTGCTAGACTATAGCCGACTTTAATTCCTTCTTTTCTAGCAGTGTTAATGGCCGAGCTAAATTCTTTGATGTCTGCTTCGAAATTTTTTACAATGATGAAGACACCGTGACCATTGTTTAAAAAACGAATGGACTCTAAGATTTCAGTTCTTGTAGGAGGAGTATATAATTGGCCATAGATAGCAGCAGTAAGCATTCCTTCTCCCACATATCCAATATGCGCAGGTTCGTGACCAGAACCTCCACCCGACAATATGGGAACCTGATGAGGATTGCGATTTTTTTGATAGATTAATGGTAAGGTAGGATGTTTTTCTAATTCAGGATGACTGCTGACAGTTGCCGAAATGTAACTTGAAATAATTTTCTGTTTATGATTTGAAATAAATGTCATTGTGGTCTCTTTCCAATAATTGTCATGATTAGAAAGTCTGGTTGTGGAACTGGACTTTTTTTATTGACGTAAGCCTTCACGATTTCTGCTAGAGCATGTGAATGATAGTCTAACAAAAAACAAGTATAAGCAGATGAATCGATATCAATCTGACCGTATTCTCTTAAAATTTTTGATACAAGCAAGCGACAGTAGCTGATAAAGTGGTCATAGAAGTTATTTTGCCCTTGAATATCAAAAAGTTGAATATAAAAGTCACGCTCTTGTTCGAAATAAAAAAATAATTCTTGTAATAGTTTTTGGCCTGAAATGAAGTCCAAGTTATTGGTGATATACTCGGTTAAGTCATTTTCAAATATCCAGTCTAGCAGTTCATATTTGTCAAGAAAGTGATTATAAAAGGTCTGTCTACGAATGCCAGCTGATTCCATGATATCTACAATAGAGATTTTGTCAAATTCTCTAGTAGCTAATAGGTCTCTAAATGCCTTGGCAATCCGTTTTTTTGTAATAAGTGATGATGCCATAGGAAGCCTTTCTTTTACTTACTTCATTTTACCAAAAAAATGTTTTAAACGGGTTTAAAAGGGGACAAATAATAGAATCTGTCCCTTATCATCCAGCAATAAAAAATATATAATGAAAGCGAAAACAAAGGTAAATGCCGAAAGGAGTTTCTCATGAAAAAAATTATAAATGAACCGATACAGGTTGTTGATGAAATGTTGCAGGGGTTGTCATTCATGCATGATGACTTGGTAGAACGCTTAGATGGTTTTGATGTCATCGTTAGAAAGGCAGAAAAGACAGGAAAAGTTGGACTCATTTCAGGTGGAGGTTCAGGACATGAACCAAGTCATGCTGGATTTGTAGGAGATGGAATGTTATCTGCTGCCATTTGTGGAGCAGTCTTCACTTCACCTACTCCGGACCAAATTTTAGAAGCCATCAAGGCGGCTGATGAAGGTGCTGGAGTTTTCATGGTCATCAAGAACTATTCTGGTGACATTATGAACTTTGAAATTGCACAAGAACTTGCTGAAATGGAAGGTATTGATGTAGCAAGTGTTGTGGTCGATGATGATATTGCGGTTGAAAATAGTCTCTATACCCAAGGCCGTCGAGGTGTTGCCGGTACTATATTAGTCCATAAAATTTTGGGTGATGCGGCTCGTTCTGGTAAATCATTATCTGAAATGAAGGACTTGTCCGACAAACTTGTCTTAGAAATTAAAACAATTGGGCTGGCCCTGTCTGGAGCAACCGTTCCTGAGGTTGGGAAACCAGGTTTTGTTCTAGAAGATGATGAATTTGAATATGGAGTTGGTATTCACGGTGAGCCAGGATATAAAAAAGAGAAAATGCAACCTTCAGCACAATTGGCCTCAGAATTGGTTGAAAAACTATCTGAAGGTTTCCAACTTAAAGCCGGTGAACGCTATGGGCTTCTCATCAATGGTTTAGGAAGCACTCCTCTTATGGAACAATACGTATTTGCAAATGATGTGGCTAAATTACTCCATGAAAAAGGTGTTGAGTTGGCGTTTAAGAAAATTGGAAACTATATGACATCAATCGATATGGCTGGTTTGTCATTAACATTGATTCGATTGGCAGATGATGAATGGTTGGATGCTCTAAATGCACCTGTTAGTACACCAGCTTGGTAAGACTCAAGGAGGAAATGTCGCATGAATGTTGAACAAGCTCTTGAATGGATGAAGCTTTTTAATGAAAAGATTCAAGAACAGAAAGATTACCTTAGTGAGTTAGACACTCCTATAGGAGATGGAGACCACGGTGGAAATATGGCGCGTGGCATGACTGCAGTTATGGAAAACTTAGAAGGAAAGCAATTTGAAACAAGCAGTGATGTTTTTAAACTTGTCTCAATGCAATTACTGAGCAAGGTAGGCGGTGCTTCTGGTCCTCTGTACGGCTCTGCTTTTATGGGCATGGCCAAGGCTGATTCTAATTCGAAAATAGAGGAAATCTTACAAAGCGGTTTGGATATGATTGTCAAACGTGGGAAAGCAGAAGTTGGAGAAAAGACAATGGTTGATGTTTGGACTCCTGTTATTGCTGCCTTGTCTGCTGACCAATTGACTCAAGAGTCTATTGATAAGGTAGTGAATGCTACCAAAGATTTACTTGCAACTAAAGGAAGGGCATCTTATGTCGGAGAACGTTCTCTTGGACATATTGATCCTGGATCATTCTCATCAGGATTACTCTTTACTGCTCTTTTAGAAACTGGGGTGGTTTAATGGGAAGTATTGGTCTTGTTATCGTTTCACATTCCAAAAACATTGCACAAGGTGTCGTTGAACTGATTAGTGAAGTAGCTAAAGATGTTCCGATTACTTATGTTGGAGGAACCGAAGATGGAGGAATTGGAACGAGTTTTGATCAAGTAGATAGGGTTGTTTCCGACAATCTAGCAGATACTTTATTAGCCTTTTTTGACCTAGGTTCTGCTAAAATGAACTTAGAAATGGTGGCTGATTTCAGTGATAAAAGTATCGTCATCAACAGGGTTCCAATTGTAGAAGGTGCATATACTGCAGCTGCTCTTCTTCAGGCTGGTGCAGAACTGTCAGTTATTCAAACACAGTTGGCGGAGCTTGAAATCAATAAATAAGGAATCTTCCTATCATTCCGTCTATAGGTGGGCTATTGATTATCTCAACTATCAAATTTTAAGTAAATAATTTCAAAATCAGAAAGGGATTGCTTTGGGCAGTTCCTTTTTATTTTAACAAGAGTAAAGCTATAGTGTTTCTAAATTGTGAATCATTCAAAACTGATTGTGACGGAACTATTCTAGCTTTAGAATCCTTCAAAAATTAAAATTTAAGACAATCAATTGCTTAGAAGAGTGCGAAAACATTTAATTTATAGGAATTCTAAACCTAGATTTGCATAGATATTTATGAAGCCAGGGTATTCGATAGTTAGGATTGTTCTATTCTGAAAGATTTGAGCTGTCAATTGTATAGGATAGTATATTGACAATGAATTTTGTTGAAAGGTTCCTTGTTTTATGGTAGTCTATAGTAAAAGAAAGCCTTATCATTATATTTGTATCTTTAATCTGACTTGGTTTGTGTCTAGAAGAGGGATAGATATTTTGGGTCTCCAAATAACAATTATATTTTCACTTGCAAAAAATGTATTTCAACTTTACCTAATGTAGAAGAAGGAAATATCATAAAACGCTTATGACTTGTTGGAAAGAGAATGGGAACTAAAAATAGATTCCCTTTACATATTAGGAGTAGGTAGATGAGTAATCTAGAGTCAATTCGTAAAGCGCATATTATCGTGTGGGGTGCCTATCTATTTTTATCATTAAGAGCGCCGCTAATTAGCAGCACAGAGTATTTCTTGCTTATTTTTTTAGCGTTTCTCTATTCGATAGTATCGCTCCCTATATATTCAGTGAAAAATAAAATAGTATCTATCTGTCTAGCCATAAATTCGATCCTGTTAATGAGTTTCCCAATTTTAATCAATAAATTTTTCCCAGGAAACGTTTCTACTTATATCGTATTAATCAGTATTTTTATCCTGGAGTTCTTAATCTTTAATAAAATTGGTAAAGATTTTGATACTAGATTAGCTAGCGAGTATAGGAAAATCAGTCGGTTTAAAAGTAAGATGTCTCAATCTCCTTGGATAAAATATTTAGAGATTTCTAGTTTTATATTAACTATATTTCCATTTATTCTTCATGGTACAGTTGATAATCGTGTATTAACTCTTATCTTTTTGATAGAAATGTGTGTAGATACTACGATAAAGGTTCTATTAAACAGAATCTTTAAGACAAGTGATGTAATTAAAAGGAGAGTATTTTCTCTGTTTGTACTAGATTTGATTGTCTATTTATTTTTAGGCTATGTTTTAGCAATTCAAAAAGACGGATATCTGTTTTCAATTCTACTAATTTTTTCTAATTTTTCACTTCCCTTTATAAGAGAAAAAGAGTATGAATTATTTAAAAATAAGACGTGAGATAAATAGGGTCAAATCTTACTTCTCCTTAAAATTAAATAGTGAAAGGATATCTTATCTAGCTGACGAAGAGATAAAAACGAAGTTATCTATCGTTAGGACACTATCTTAGCCACATTAATGGAGAATTATCTCTCTATAACGAAGTTCTTTTTTCGGATCGATGTTACAGTAAACATAGCAATTGCTTATTTTATGGGAGACCCAATATGTTTAAACTAAGTGATAAAGCCAGAATAATATTTGCTATTTTAGGAGCGAGTTCCATATTAGTCAGCATTTATCTTATTCCTTTTATTAAAACTGAGAATAAATTTTGGGAAATAATTTTATTTATATTAGGTGTATTACTAATTGGAATTTCATTACTTATTCCAAAAAAATAAATTTTGGAATAGTATTCGTGAGTAGGTAATCATTTCTTGGTAGGATTTTTTAATGCTATTGATGAATGGGATGGAAAAAGTGACAATAAATTAAGGATAGGATGGATAGTATTATGATGGTTGTTTTAATTTTGATGGTTGTGATATTTCTGTATTATGTAATTACAGAGTATTTTCAGAATAGTTATATTGACTGTATACTATTTCTAACATTGCTGATTTCTCATTTGATATGGGATTACTATTTTTTGCCCATTGAAATCTTATTGGCATTAAGTGGAGTAAATTTACTATCAAGATTTTTCAAAAAAAAGAGAAGTTAATAGAGTTGTTAGTGGATTATTAAGACGAAAGGTAAAATTAGAATATTTACAATGAAACATTTTTTTGCAGGAATTGGTGAGATAAGATTTAGTAATTATCTATTGTCTCTATGTGTAGGACTAGCCCCTCTTTTTCATATCTATGTAATAGGCTCTGAAATGAGTTTTGTGAAAATAGTATTATCTATTTTGGGAGTCATATTTGTGGGTATTTTAACTATTGCTCGAATTTATAGAAGATTTTTCTATAATTCACTAGAATAGTATGGGTTAGTTAATCAATTGGAACTATTATTTTTGTTATACTTTACCACTTTTAAGTTTTTACATTAAACAACCGAATGAAGTGAAAGTTGTTTATCCTAGAAAGGAAAACTCTCAAATTGTCCTACAAATTTCTACTTTTCGACCTTGACCACACTCTTCTTGATTTTGATGCTGCTGAGGATGTGGCTCTAACGCAACTCCTAAAAGAAGAAGGAGTTGCAGATATTCAGGATTATAAAGACTACTATGTTCCTATGAACAAGGCTCTCTGGAAGGACTTGGAGCAAAAGAAAATCAGTAAACAAGAGCTGGTTAACACGCGCTTTTCTCGTTTATTTTCTCATTTTGGACAGGAAAAAGACGGTAGTTTTCTAGCCCAGCGTTACCAATTTTACCTCGCACAACAGGGACAAACGATTTCAGGCGCTCATGAACTTTTGGACAGTCTCATCGGTCGTGATTATGACTTGTATGCTGCGACAAATGGCATTACTGCTATCCAGACAGGGCGTTTGGCTCAATCGGGTCTAGCGCCTTATTTCAATCAAGTCTTTATCTCTGAACAGTTGCAAACACAAAAACCGGATGCTCTTTTCTATGAAAAAATCGGGCAGCAGATTACAGGCTTTAGCAAAGAAAAGACGCTGATGATTGGAGATTCTCTAACCGCCGACATTCAAGGCGGCAATAATGCGGGGATTGATACTATCTGGTACAACTCTCATCACCTAGAAAATCACACACAAGCCCAGCCAACCTACGAAGTCCATTCTTACAAAGACTTGCTGGATTGTTTAGATAAACTGTAAAAAGTGGTTTAGATAGCCACTTTTTGCTATAATAGAGGCAGTAAATACGAAGGAGCCGGCTATGGAACACTCATCTTGGCATGATTTGATTAAGGAACAATTACCCGAAGGTTATTTCGGGAAAATCAATCAGTTTATGGAGCAGGTCTATGCTCAGGGGACTGTTTATCCACCCAAAGAAAAGGTTTTTCAGGCTCTATTGACTACACCGCTTGAAGAAGTTAAGGTGGTGATTCTAGGGCAAGACCCCTATCACGGGCCAGGTCAAGCGCAGGGCTTGAGTTTTTCTGTACCTGACTCTATCCCAGCTCCGCCATCCTTGCAAAATATCTTGAAAGAATTGTCAGATGATATCGGAGTCAAGAAGTCCCATGATTTGACAGCTTGGGCTGAGCAAGGAGTCTTGCTTCTTAATGCTTGTTTGACGGTTCCTGCTGGACGGGCCAATGGTCATGCTGGGCAGGTATGGGAGCCTTTTACAGATGCTGTGATTCAGGTGGTCAATCATCTAGATAGACCAGTCGTTTTTGTACTCTGGGGAGCCTATGCACGCAAGAAGAAGGCCTTGGTTACCAATCCTCATCACTTGATTATCGAATCAGCCCATCCCAGTCCGTTATCTGTTTACAGAGGATTTTGGGGTTCCAAGCCTTTTTCCAAGGTAAATACATTCTTAAAAGAGACAGGACAAGAGCCAATTGATTGGCTTAGATAAGGAGAAAATATGCCTCAGTTAGCGACGATTTGCTACATTGATAACGGGAAAGAACTACTCATGCTTCATCGCAATAAAAAGCCAAATGACGTCCATGCGGGTAAATGGATTGGTGTGGGTGGTAAGCTAGAGAGAGGAGAGACACCTCAGGAGTGCGCGGTGCGTGAAATCCTTGAAGAAACAGGGCTTAAAGCCCAGCCAGTTCTAAAAGGTGTCATCACTTTTCCTGAATTTACGCCAGATTTAGACTGGTACACCTATGTTTTTAAGGTGACGGAGTTCGAGGGTGACTTGGTTGACTGCAATGAGGGAACGCTAGAATGGGTGCCCTATAACGAGGTTTTGAGTAAGCCGACTTGGGAAGGGGATCATACCTTTGTTGGGTGGCTTTTAGAAGATAAACCCTTCTTTTCAGCCAAGTTTGTTTATGATGGGGATAAATTGTTGGATACCCAAGTTGATTTTTATGAATAAAGGAGAAAGCAGATGCTACTAATCAAAAATGGTCGTGTAATGGATCCCAAGTCTGGTTTGGATCAAGTGTGTGATGTCTTAGTTCAAGATGGGAAAATTGTCAAAATTGCGCCTGAGATTAAAGAAGAAGGAGCAGAGATGATTGATGCTACAGGTCTAGTAGTTGCTCCTGGCTTGGTCGATATTCATGTTCATTTCCGTGAACCTGGTCAAACTCATAAAGAAGATATTCATACGGGTGCCTTAGCAGCCGCCGCAGGTGGTTTTACAACTGTCGTCATGATGGCTAACACTAGTCCAACCATCTCTGATGTAGAGACTTTGCAAGAAGTTCTCCAGTCAGCTGCCAAAGAGAAGATTAATGTTAAGACGGTTGCGACCATTACTAAAAACTTTAATGGTCAAGATTTGACTGACTTTAAGGCACTCTTAGAATCAGGTGCGGTTGGTTTCTCAGACGACGGTATCCCACTTGAAAGTAGTAAAGTTGTCAAGGAAGCCATGGAAGAAGCCAAAAAGCTTAATACCTTTATTAGTCTTCATGAGGAAGATCCAGGATTGAACGGTGTTCTTGGGTTTAATGAAAATATTGCTAAAGAGCATTTCCATATCTGCGGTGCGACTGGGATGGCTGAGTATGCTATGATGGCGCGTGATGTCATGATTGCCTATGCAACCAAGGCCCATGTTCATATTCAGCATTTGTCTAAGGAAGAAAGTGTTAAAGTAGTTGAGTTTGCTCAAGGTTTGGGTGCGCAAGTCACAGCAGAAGTAGCGCCACAGCATTTCTCTAAGACAGAAGCACTTCTTTTGACTCAAGGTAGCAATGCTAAGATGAATCCACCGCTTCGCTTGGAATCAGACCGTCGTGCTGTTATCGAAGGTCTTAAATCAGGCGTCATCACAGTTATCGCGACTGACCATGCGCCTCACCATGCGGATGAAAAAAATGTTGAGGATATTACTAAAGCACCATCTGGTATGACTGGCTTGGAAACATCCCTGTCTCTCGGCTTGACCTATTTGGTGGAAGCTGGAGAGTTAAGCTTGATGGAATTACTAGAAAAGATGACCTACAACCCAGCCAAGCTTTACAACTTTGAAGCAGGTTACTTGGCTGAGAATGGTCCAGCGGATATCACTATTTTTGACGCTAAGGCTGACCGCTTTGTGGATTCCCATTTTGCTTCCAAAGCAGCTAATTCACCATTCATCGGTGAAACCTTAAAAGGGCAGGTCAAATATACCATCTGTAAGGGACAAATCGTCTATCAAAACTAGGTGGGAGTCTGCTCTGTAAATAAAAAGAATAGAGAGCCTATATGTACCAAACCCATCATTTCAAAGACAAGTTTATCTTATTTTTAAAGATATTTTTCCCTATTCTGATTTATCAATTTGCCAATTATTCTGCCTCCTTTGTTGATACGACTATGACAGGTCAATACAATACCATGGACTTGGCTGGTGTGTCTATGGCAACCAGTATCTGGAATCCCTTCTTTACCTTTCTAACAGGGATTGTGTCAGCCCTGGTGCCCATCATTGGTCACCATCTTGGTCGAGGCAAAAAGGAAGAAGTTGCATCTGATTTTTACCAGTTCATCTATCTGGCTTTGAGCCTATCTGTGCTCTTACTGGGGATGGTACTTTTCTTGGCACCACTAATCTTGAATCATATTGGGTTAGAGGCACCAGTGGCAGCAGTAGCGGTTCGCTATCTCTGGTTTTTATCTATCGGAATTATCCCCTTATTGCTTTTTAGTGTCATTCGTTCCTTGCTGGATTCACTGGGGTTGACCAAACTGTCCATGTACCTCATGCTTTTGTTACTTCCTCTCAATAGTGGATTTAACTATCTCTTGATTTTCGGAGCCTTTGGTGTTCCAGAACTGGGAGGTGCTGGTTCTGGTTTAGGTACTTCCTTGGCTTATTGGGTCTTGCTGGGAATTTCTGTTCTGGTTTTATTTAAACAGGAGAAGCTTAAAGCCCTACATCTTGAAAGACGAATTCCATTTAATATGGATAAAATCAAGGAAGGAGTTCGTTTAGGTCTTCCTATTGGAGGAACTGTCTTTGCGGAAGTGGCTATCTTTTCCGTGGTTGGTTTGATTATGGCGAAGTTCTCATCCTTGATTATTGCTAGTCACCAGTCAGCCATGAACTTTTCAAGTCTTATGTACGCCTTTCCTATGAGTATCTCATCGGCTATGGCTATTGTCGTTTCCTATGAAGTGGGAGCCAAGAGATTTGATGATGCGAAAACCTATATTGGTCTAGGAAGATGGACTGCCCTTATTTTTGCGGCCTTCACCTTATCTTTCCTTTACATTTTTAGGGGAAATGTGGCCAGTCTTTATGGTAACGACCCAGAATTTATCGATTTGACAGCGCGCTTTTTGACTTATAGTCTTTTCTTCCAGTTAGCAGATACCTTTGCGGCACCGCTTCAGGGAATTTTACGGGGCTATAAGGATACAGTTATTCCTTTTTACCTTGGTTTGCTTGGTTATTGGGGCGTAGCAATTCCAGTGGCTATGCTATTTGATTCCCTAACAGATTTTGGAGCTTATTCTTACTGGATCGGTTTGATTATTAGTCTGATAGTGAGTGGGGCGCTTTACCGATGGCGTCTAACTGTGATTATGAAGAGATTTGAATCTTTAGCAAAATCTAAACGATAAAAAGTTTGTGAAAAAATATTCTTAATGAGAAAATCCCTTGTTCTCATTGGGTTTTCTTTTTTATTTTGTGAAATTTCCTCGAGAAAAACTTTGACAGTATTTTCCAAAAACGGTAAAATAGTAAGGTAAGAAGAAAGTTAGAAAGGCAAGAAGATGTCAACTTTAGATAAAAATCTTTTGCTAGAAATGTTCCGTAAGATGGAAGAAATCCGTCGTATGGACTTAAAAATTGCGCAATTAGTAAAGAAAGGGAAAGTGCCAGGAATGACGCACTTTTCTGTTGGAGAAGAGGCAGCTAACGTGGGTGCTATGTTGGCTCTCAATCCAGATGATTTGATCACATCAAACCACCGTGGTCACGGACAAGCTATTGCCAAAGGAATTGACCTCAACGGAATGATGGCTGAAATCCTTGGAAAATACACTGGAACCTGTAAAGGTAAAGGTGGATCTATGCATATTGCTGACCTTGATGCTGGTAACCTTGGTGCCAATGGTATCGTAGGTGGTGGTATGGGGATCGCTGTCGGTGCAGCCCTCAGTCAGCAAATGCAACATACTGGAAAAATTGTTGTCTGCTTCTTTGGAGATGGTGCGACCAACGAAGGTGTTTTCCACGAAGCAGTGAACATGGCTTCTATCTGGAACCTGCCAGTCATTTTCTATTGCATTAACAACGGTTATGGGATTTCTGCGGATATCAAGAAAATGACCAATGTAGAACATATCCATCAACGTAGCGCCGCTTACGGAATTCCTGGAATGTTCATCGAAGATGGAAACAATGTCATTGACGTCTATGAAGGATTTAAGAAAGCTGTAGATCATGTTCGCAGTGGCAATGGGCCTGTATTGATTGAAAGTGTTACTTATCGCTGGCTTGGTCACTCATCATCTGACCCTGGTAAATATCGTACACGTGAAGAAGTGGAATTGTGGAAACAAAAAGATCCAATCGAAAACCTTCGTAACTATCTTGTTGAGAACAACATTGCAAGTGCCGAAGAATTGGAAGAAATCCAAGCGCAAGTCAAGGAAGCAGTAGAAGCTTCTGTTAAATTTGCTGAAGAAAGTCCATTCCCACCGCTTGAATCAGCATTTGAAGATATTTACGCAGACTAAGGAGAAAGAGATAAAATGGAAACAAAAACAATGTCCTTCCGTGACACCATTATCCTTGCTATGTCTGAGGAAATGCGTCGCGATGAAAATGTATTCTTGATGGGAGAAGATGTCGGTGTCTTCGGAGGAGACTTCGGTACTTCTGTCGGAATGCTTGAAGAATTTGGTCCAGAACGTGTCCGTGACTGTCCGATTTCTGAAGCTGCCATCTCTGGAGCAGCAGCAGGAGCAGCCATGACAGGACTTCGTCCAATCGTCGATATGACCTTTATGGACTTCTCGGTTATTGCCATGGACAATATTGTCAACCAAGCTGCTAAAACACGTTACATGTTTGGTGGTAAAGGTCAGGTTCCAATGACTGTTCGATGCGCTGCTGGTAATGGAGTTGGTTCTGCAGCCCAGCACTCGCAATCACTAGAGTCTTGGTTTACTCACATTCCTGGACTTAAGGTTGTAGCTCCAGGTACACCTGCTGACATGAAAGGACTACTCAAGTCTTCTATCCGTGATAACAACCCAGTTATCATACTTGAGTACAAGTCAGAATTTAATCAAAAAGGGGAAGTGCCAGTTGATCCAGACTACACGATCCCACTTGGAGTTGGGGAAATCAAACGTGAAGGTACGGATGTAACAGTTGTTACTTATGGAAAAATGCTTCGCCGTGTGGTTCAAGCTGCTGAAGAATTAGCAGAAGAAGGCATTTCAGTTGAAATTGTTGACCCACGTACCCTTGTACCTCTTGATAAGGATATCATCATTAACTCAGTTAAGAAGACTGGTAAGGTTGTTCTGGTTAACGATGCCCACAAGACAAGTGGCTATATCGGTGAAATTTCAGCTATTATTTCAGAATCAGAAGCATTTGACTATCTAGATGCACCAATCCGTCGTTGTGCAGGAGAAGATGTGCCAATGCCTTATGCACAAAATCTAGAAAATGCAATGATTCCAACAGTTGAAAGCATCAAAGATGCCATCCGTAAAACATATAACAAAGAATAAAATTACATAAGATAAATTATGTAAACAAAATAAAGCTGACGAGAAACTTTGTATCTTTTAGATGCAGAGCTCTTCGTCCTTAATATCTTAGTATAGAATTGGAGAGGTCATGGCTGATGACAAGCTAAGAGCGACTCCTGCAGCTAGAAAGTTAGCGGATGATCTAGGAATCAACCTCTACGACGTTTCTGGCTCAGGTGCAAACGGTCGTGTCCACAAAGAAGACGTGGAAACTTATAAAGACACTAATGTGGTTCGCATTTCGCCACTTGCAAAACGAATTGCCCTCGAACATAACATTGCTTGGCAGGAAATCCAAGGAACTGGTCATCGTGGTAAGATTATGAAGAAGGATGTTTTGGCCTTGCTTCCTGAAAATATCGAAAACGACACCATCAAGTCTCCTGCTCAGATTGAAAAAGTGGAAGAGGTTCCTGATAATATAACTCCTTATGGTGAGATTGAGCGTATTCCAATGACACCAATGCGTAAGGTTATTGCCCAACGCATGGTTGAATCTTACCTAACTGCGCCAACCTTCACCCTCAACTATGAAGTTGATATGACTGAAATGTTGGCTCTTCGTAAGAAGGTTCTTGAGCCAATCATGGAAGCAACTGGGAAGAAGACTACTGTAACAGACCTTCTTTCACTTGCTGTTGTTAAGACTCTTATGAAACACCCTTATATCAACGCTTCATTGACAGAAGATGGCAAGACCATTATCACTCACAACTATGTCAATCTTGCGATGGCAGTTGGGATGGATAATGGATTGATGACACCTGTTGTTTACAATGCTGAGAAGATGAGTCTTTCAGAACTGGTTGTAGCCTTCAAAGATGTTATTGGTCGTACCTTGGATGGTAAATTGGCTCCAAGTGAACTGCAAAATTCAACATTTACTATCAGTAACTTGGGAATGTTTGGCGTTCAGTCCTTTGGTCCTATCATCAACCAACCAAACTCAGCTATCCTTGGTGTGAGCTCGACAATCGAGAAGCCAGTTGTCGTCAATGGTGAAATTGTTATTCGCCCTATCATGAGTCTTGGTTTAACAATTGACCACCGTGTCGTAGATGGTATGGCTGGTGCTAAGTTTATGAAAGACTTGAAAGAATTGATTGAAAATCCAATCTCAATGTTGATTTAAGAACAAGAGTATTCATTTTTAAGATATAGATAAAGGAAGGAAGACATGGCCTTAGAAGTAATTATGCCAAAAGCCGGCGTGGATATGACAGAAGGACAAATCGTCCAATGGAATAAAAAAGTCGGAGAATTTGTAAAAGAAGGAGAAATCCTTTTGGAAATCATGACTGATAAAGTCAGTATGGAATTGGAAGCCGAAGAAGATGGGTACTTGATTGCTATCCTAAAAGGAGATGGCGAAACAGTCCCTGTAACGGAAGTCATAGGTTACCTTGGTGAAGAAGGGGAAAACATCCCAACAGCTGGCTCAGCAACGCCAGAAGCTAGCCCAGCACCTGCAGTTAGTGCCTCAAACGACGATGCTAAGAGCGATGATGCTTTTGATATCGTTGTGATTGGTGGAGGTCCTGCTGGTTATGTGGCAGCCATTAAAGCTGCCCAACTCGGTGGTAAGGTTGCCCTCGTTGAGAAATCTGAACTTGGTGGAACCTGCTTAAACCGTGGATGTATTCCAACCAAGACCTACCTTCATAACGCTGAAATCATTGAGAACATCGGTCATGCAGCAAATCGTGGTATCGTGATTGAAAATCCTAACTTCACTGTAGATATGGAAAAACTTTTAGAAACTAAATCTAAGGTTGTCAATACTTTGGTTGGCGGTGTTGCAGGTCTTCTTCGTAGCTATGGAGTTACTGTACATAAAGGTATTGGTACCATCACTAAAGACAAGAACGTCTTGGTAAATGATTCTGAACTGCTTGAAACCAAGAAAATCATCCTTGCTGGTGGTTCAAAAGTCAGCAAGATCAACGTCCCTGGTATGGAATCTCCACTTGTGATGACTAGTGATGACATTCTTGAAATGAACGAAGTGCCAGAAAGCCTTGTTATCATCGGTGGTGGTGTTGTCGGTATCGAACTCGGTCAGGCCTTCATGACATTTGGTTCAAAAGTGACTGTTATCGAAATGATGGACCGTATCGTGCCAGCTATGGATGCGGAAGTGTCTAAGAATCTTCGCTTGATCCTTGAACGTAAAGGAATGACCATCTTGACTGGTACTAAACTGCAAGAAATCATCGAAGAAAATGGTCAACTTCGTATCAAGGTTGAAGGAAAAGACGATATTATCGCAAATAAAGCTCTTCTTTCGATCGGTCGTGTGCCGGATCTTGAAGGTATTGGCGATGTTGAGTTTGAATTGGATCGTGGTCGCATCAAGGTCAACGAATACATGGAAACTTCTGTTCCAGGTATCTACGCACCAGGTGATATTAATGGTACTAAGATGTTAGCGCACGCAGCCTTCCGTATGGGTGAAGTTGCCGCTGAAAATGCCCTTAAAGGAAATTATGCTGTTGCTAAGTTGAACTTGACTCCTGCAGCTATCTACACTCTTCCTGAAGTAGCAGCAGTAGGTTTGACAGAAGAACAAGCCCGTGAGAAGTACGATGTAGCCATTGGTAAGTTCAACTTTGCTGCTAACGGTCGTGCCATTGCATCAGATGCAGCTCAAGGTTTCGTAAAAGTCATCGCTGATAAAAAATACGGGGAAATCCTTGGTGTTCATATTATCGGTCCTGCAGCTGCAGAATTGATCAATGAAGCGTCGAGCATTATCGAAATGGAAATTACTGTTGAAGAAATGCTGAAGACTATCCACGGACACCCAACCTACTCTGAAGTGATGTACGAAGCATTTGCAGATGTTTTAGGAATGGCCATCCATTCACCTAAGAAAAAATAAAAGAAAGAAAGATAGATTAGACTGGAAGGTTATTCCAGTCTCTATCGTATAAGAAGGTATCTCATGAAATACATTATTAATCATTCAAACGACACTGCTTTTAATATCGCCTTGGAAGAATATGCCTTTAAACACCTTTTGGATGAGGATCAAATCTTCCTACTTTGGATTAACAAGCCATCTATCATTGTTGGTCGTCACCAGAATACCATCGAAGAAATCAACCGTGATTATGTTCGAGAAAATGGTATTGAGGTGGTCCGCCGTATCAGTGGTGGTGGAGCTGTTTACCACGATTTAAATAACCTCAACTACACAATCATCTCAAAAGAAGATGAAAACAAAGCTTTTGACTTCAAGAGTTTTTCAACTCCAGTTATCAATACTTTGGCTCAACTTGGGGTTAAAGCTGAGTTCACAGGCCGTAATGACCTTGAGATTGATGGTAAGAAGTTCTGTGGCAATGCCCAAGCCTATATCAATGGCCGTATCATGCACCACGGTTGCTTGCTCTTTGACGTTGATTTGTCAGTCCTCGCAAATGCCCTTAAGGTTTCAAAGGATAAATTTGAATCAAAAGGTGTGAAATCTGTTCGTGCTCGTGTGACTAATATTATCAATGAATTACCAGAAAAAATCACAGTCGAAGAATTCCGTGATTTACTCTTGGAATACATGAAAAAAGAATACCCAGAGATGACTGAATACGTTTTTTCTGAGGAAGAATTGGCTGAAATCAATCGCATCAAGGATACTAAGTTTGGTACTTGGGACTGGAACTATGGTAAATCACCTGAATTTAACGTCCGTCGTGGAACAAAATTCACTAGTGGTAAGGTTGAAGTCTTTGCTAATGTTCTCGAATCAAAAATCCAAGACATCAAGATTTACGGTGACTTCTTTGGTATTGAAGACGTTGCTGCAGTAGAAGATGTCCTTCGTGGGGTGAAATATGAACGCGAAGATGTCCTCAAAGCGCTAGAAACTATTGATATTGCACGCTATTTCGCTGGTATTAGCCGTGAAGAAATCGCTGAAGCGGTAGTTGGATAAATCAAAAAGAAGTTGGTTGTAGGACCAGCTTCTTTTTTAAAAATCATATACTACATAATTTATTTTATGTATTTTATAAACTGTCTAGAGCATTCTTTTGTTCATCATTAACGATATGGGTATAGAGGTCAGTGACTTGTGTGCTGGCATGTCCTAGCTGGTGACTGACCAAAACTTGCGATTTAGTGGCATCATAGAGCCTGGTTGCTAGGGTATGTCGAAGTTTATGGGGTGTTACACGGACTTTGAAGTTCTCGGAATACTTAGCAACCATTTTCTCAACGCTGGAAGCATCGATACGATTCGGTACACCTCTGTAGAGTGTCAAAAAAAGGGCTGTATCTGTTTTTTCTGCCTTATAGCGTTTATTACGAATGCCTAGATAATTCTCTAGATAAGGTTTTGCAAAGGCAGCAACATTGACCGAGTCACGTTTGCCACCTTTTCGAGTGACATCGATAACCATCATTTTTAGATTGAGGTCCCTTAGATCCAGATTAACAGCTTCAGATAAGCGGACACCAGATGCCAAGAGAAGGGCAATAATGGCCAAATCTCGTTCTTTATTTTTGTTGAATGATGAGAGAGCTCGATTAGAGAGCTGTTGTGGGTACTCTTGGTCAATATAAGTAAGAAAACCTTCTGTTTCATCACCAAGAAAGAGTTTTTGCTTGATGTTTTCAGCTCTGGCAGCAAGCGTTTCTTTCTTTTTCTTTGTAGAAACTTTTTTCATTACATTTCGATAGAAATAAGGCTCTCCCTGGTCGTTTTCAACTTCCTCGGTCAGATACTTGTAAAGACTGGAAAGAGCTGATAAGGTCCGATTGATGGTTGTCTGTGAAACACCTTGCTTTGTTGTATTTGCATTCAGCAAAGGACGTTCACGTAGGTAAAGGATAAAGGATTCCATGTCTTTCTTTGACATATTTTCCAAGACAGATAAAGGAATATCAGATATTTTATCAGCGTTTGAAATGCCAGACTCCAAAACCCAGCTGAAAAATCGATCATATTCCTTGAGGTATTCGTACAAGGTTGTAAAACTGTAAGGAACAGCAAGCTTAGATTGGTAGTATTCAAGAACATACCAGGGCATGATTTGTTTTAGTTTGTCGATTCGTTCCAGTAAAATCTCACGTTTCATGTATTTTCTCCATAAATAAGTCTACTAGTAGTATAGCATAGACTCATATATTTTTCAAGAAAATTATAGTTTTTCGGAAAGATGTTATAGAGTTTTTAAAAAAGACTTAAATCTGTGTAAAACAGATCTAAATCTTTTAAGTCATTATTGTGAATCATTATTTAGTGCTTTTTCTAGTTTTCAAATACTAAACCAGAATGAAATAGTCAACAGAATAAAGAAAATAATAAAGAACTCAACCACTAAGCTTCTGTTCATTCTACATAACTGAAGAGGTATAAAAGGAGCTATGAGATACAAAATGCATTGTATAATTGCTATCGTTTTCTTTTTCATGATTTTAATCTTACTGTAAAGATTTGATACAGTAAACTCCTTTCTAGCTTTATGCTTTATCATTTTTAACTTGATTATAGTCTTATTTTTATCCAAGTTCAATTATTTGTATGTGAGATATCTTGTAAGTAAAAAATAACCGATCTCATTGCTGAGAATCGGTTTCCTAATATATTTAATTAATTAAGAAGTTTATTTTTTACATAACATGAATTATGTAAAAAGCTCCTACAACAATAAATCTTTTACTTTCCCAATTTCACTTTTTGGAATAACTAGGTGAATCATATCTCCGAGATACATTCTGGTTGAACCGTTAACGGTTTGGCTTTTACCGTTATGGACTTGGGTGGTGATGAGTACGTTATGTGGTAAGTTGAGTTCGTGTACTTGTTTTCCTGCTATTTTATCTGAAACTGGGATTTCAATAAGTGTGACTTCTCCTTCATCTGTTGCTTCTTCTGGTAGCATTTTTTCCAACATAGCTTCATAGACTGGGGCACCCTTGAGTAAATCCATGATAATATAGGCAACCAAGGTCACTAATCCAAGTGGCATGAGGTTGCGAATATCTCCTACCATTTCAGTTACGAGTATCATTGCAGTTAAGGGAGCCTTGGATATTGCTCCAAAATAGCCACTCATTCCCAGAATGACAAAGATAGGAAACTGCTCTTGACTAACAAGTCCAAGATTGACACAAATAACACCAACTAGGGCACCAAGTAAGGACCCAAGCGCCAAAATTGGTAGGAAAATTCCTCCTGGAAGCCCACTTCCATAACTAATCATACTCCAAACAAAACGAATCAAAAAGTAAGCTAATAGAACTTGAAAACTAAAATCTTGCTCAGTTAGGGAAAGAACAAGTTGATTTCCACCACCAAGGATTTGAGGTAAGAAAATTCCCACTGGTATGATGAGAATGAAGGCCAGAATTGGATAATAAGCTCTATCCAAACGGATTTTTTGACCTATCCAGTCATAAACTCTACCGACATTGAGTACAGCTTTTTCATAGAGAAAACCAGAAAGTCCTAGAAAAATTCCCATAAGGAGGTAAATCCAATACTGATCAAGTGTCATGAGAGGGATGTTATCTGGCATATCCAGTACGGGTGTTAGGCCAAATATGAGCAGTGAGACAAAGTTTGCTACGAGACTAGCTGCGAGAGTAGATACCCAGAAAAAGCGTGAAAAATGATGATAAACTTCTTCTACCACAAAGAGAAGTCCTGCAATCGGTGCATTAAAGGCTGCAGCTAGTCCTGCAGCTGCACCACTAGCAATCAAGGAACGTTCCTCTACTGGACTGGATTTGAGCCACTTGGCAATACCTTTTCCACCAACTGCTCCAAGTTGAATACTGGGTCCCTCACGCCCCAGCATGAGTCCACTGGCAATGGCAAGAATTCCTAGCACATATTTTTTCCAAAGAACGCCCCACCAGTTGAGGGTCATGAGGCCTTTCAGTTCGGCTTCGACTTGAGGGATTCCTGAGCCTTTGATATCTTTTTCTGAACGTGTCAGTTTAGCACTAATCCAGCAGATGAGTACGTAAAATAAAACCAGTATAAAAAGATTGCGCACTAGGTGCGCTTGATCTTGATAAAGTCCTTGTATCAGGTGGAAGCCTTTTTCGATTGAAAACCGAAAAGATCCAACGATGATTCCAACGACGAGACCGACAATGATTCCTCGTCCAACTTGGGATAATATGGTGCTTGAGGCAAAGGCAAATTCTTTCTTGGAACTGAGTGTTTCTGACTGTTCCTCCATAATCATTCCTTCTAACTTAACTTTCTTTTTCTCCTGAAACCAGTGATTTTACGGGTTCAAAACTGGTTCGGTGAATTGGGGTAACTCCTAGCTTTTCCAGTCCTTCTAGGTGTTTAGCAGTTCCATATCCTGCATTAGCAGTAAAATCATAGCCAGGGAACTGCTGATCGTATTCCTTCATCAATTCATCACGTGTCACCTTGGCTACTATAGAAGCTGCTGCAATTGAGAGGGAATTAGCATCGCCTTTGATGATGGAGGTTTGTGAAATTGGTAACTCCAGTTTCATGGCATCTATCAAAAGGTGCTCTGGTTGAGGACTGAGCTGGGAGATTGCTTCCTGCATGGCTAGTTTGGTCGCTTCATAGATATTGACTTGATCGATAACCTGATTATCCATAACTCCAATGCCGATTGACAAGGCTTGGTCTTGGACAGCTTGGAAAATTTCCAGATGTTTCTTTTTAGGAATTTTCTTGCTGTCGTTGAGACCTCTAATTTTACAATTTTTAGGTAAAATAACGGCTGCAGCGACTACAGGTCCAGCCAGAGGACCACGGCCGACCTCATCAACACCAGCAATTAAGGTCAATCCTTGCTTATACAGTTCTTTTTCGTAGGAAAGCATGGATTCCAAACGAAGCACCTCATCCAATTCAGCCTGAATGGCTTTTTTACGCTTGCTGATTTCCTTTTGAACTCCAGAGCGATTATCTTTTTCGAGTTCTAAAAAGATAGGGCTATCTATGTATTTGACCGTTTCAAGGAGCTCTTTGATTTCTTTAATCGTCGCCATCGAGGTCATCCAATGTATCTAAGGTATAGTTACCAAGTTTGCCATCGCGGACTTCCTTCACGAAGAGACTGTAAAAGCGGTCATAGTCGTCACGGAAACCGAGGGCGCGGGTCATATCCATAATGATAACAGGTGCTTCTTCTTCAATTTTCATTTGTTTGAAGCGTTCAGCCAACTTTTCTGGATAATGTTCTTTGAAATAATTGAGGCCAAAAATAGTTACCTCATCCATAGGAAGCAACTGGTCTTTGATAGCTCCTGTTAATGCCAACTTAAGCGCAACAGTTTCATCCTCAAACTTAGGCCAGAGAATCCCTGGTGTATCCAAGATTTCCAGGTCTTTATTGGTTTTAAGCCATTGTTGCCCTTTGGTCACACCTGGCTTGTTACCGACAACAGCAATTTTCTTACCAGCCAAACGGTTCATGAGAGTTGATTTACCAGCATTGGGAATCCCAATAATCATGGTACGCAAGGTTTCAATCTTGATACCGCGTTCCTTCTGGCGTGTAATCTTATCCGCCATGAGTTTTTTTGCCGCATCTGTTACAACTTTTACAGTCACTTGCTCTTTGGAGTTGATAGCAAGAGTCTGAATTCCTTGTGATTCAAAATACTGACGCCATTCCTTTGTCATTGCTGGATCGGCCAAGTCCGCCTTGTTTAAAATCAAGAGTTTTGGTTTGTCACCAACAATCTTGGTTAACATAGGATTTTGACTAGATAGAGGCAAGCGTGCATCCACCAAAATCGTCACAAAATCAACAAATTTTAAATTTTCCTGAACCTGTCGACGTGCTTTAGACATGTGACCAGGAAACCATTGAATAGTAGCCATTGAGTTTTTTTCCTTTCGTAGCAAGGGTTTAGAGTCCCTATTTTATTTTACTATTGTTTGAACATAAAATGAATGATGTTCAAACAGTTCTTGTTTTATGACATAGAAATCTAATTTATATTATATCATGACTTCTTTATTTTGTCTGCTCTTGTTTCCAGATTAAGAAACTTTTAAATTCGATTAAAATTCCAATCTTTTGCTATTCACTCATTTATCTTTCTACAAAACTGCAACGTAATGAAAAACTGCCAATGCTTATTTTCCCCATACTTGACTTTTTCTATGTTTTTTTGTAAGATATGTGTAATACAACAGCATTACAAGGAGAAATACTATGTCAACACTTACACGAGACCGAGTTTATAACTTCCGAGTCAATAACCAACTATTCGAAGAAGCAAAAAATATTCTAGAAAGCAAAAACATCAGCCTTTCAGATGCTCTCAACCTTTTTGTAGAACAAATCGTCCTTGAAAAAGGTCTCCCAATTAAGACAGCCGACCAACTCAAAGCAGAAGTCTTCCTAGGCGAACTCAAAGCAGAACTAGATAAAGGCTACCAAGACATCATCGAAGGACGTCTCTACGACGCAGACGAGGTCTTTTCAAAGTATGGACTATAAAGTACGCTTTACAGAACAAGCTAGACAAGACTTAGACGGTATTTTCATCTATTACTCCACAGAGTTCAGTGAAAACATAGCCAAGAAAGTCATCACTCGCCTCCAACAAACCAGCAACCTACTCATGTTCTCACCAGAGGGGGGTATTAACTTTGATCATAAAATCGGATACTCCCTCTATCCAGGAAACACGCTCAGAATGATTGTCTCTAAACAATACCTACTCTTTTACCTCATTCATGAAAAAGAAGTCCATATCCTGAGAATTATCAATTCACGCACCGACTACCTAAACCAACTCGACCACCTCTTTCAACATATCCAAGACTGAGAAGTAAGCTCTCAGTCTTTTTATCTACTGCAAATCGCTTGCAGATGAAAAATCATAAACAAGAATTTTTTATAATAAAATGAAATAAAATATGAACAAATCAATTTCTAATAATATTTTAGAAGGCACACTGTATTATTCTAACTTCAATCTTTTGTATTACTAAGGTGCAATACTTTTTACGAGGTTCTTATGTCCTCTTCTTGTTTCAATTGACTATAAAACAAAACCACACAATGTTTCTTTCAGCTTAATTGAGTATAAAACTGAAATTATCACTGTGTGGTTTTATTTTGAAGCTAGTTTTTGCCCAACATCATATTAAGTAGCAATTTGTTATATTCATTTAAACAAAGGATTAAAGAAACCATCTGTATTTTTTAGTAGGGCTTTGAATACTTTGGATTTCAAGTCCACTGTATTTTTGAAATGATCTTTAATTTTCGGATCTGACATTCCCTCCAGATCTTTGCGAACTGCTTTATCAAATAAAGTGCGTAACTCATCATAGTTGCTAATATGGGTTCCATCAATATCGATAGCCTCAAAACCTTTCTTAGCTTTAACAAGAATTTCCCCGTACCAATGTCTCTTCCACTCTTCAAGGGTTTTAAAGTTTCCTTGCGATACTTTATTAATTATTAGCTTATCGCTTAGTAAACCATGGTTGTTTTTATCTGCTTCTGTTTTGTATTTATTGGATACATAACTGATAAAGCCATTTTCATAACCATAATAGCCCCACATACGGAAAGCATTATGCTTAAATGATAATGAACCAGGTGCACCATCACTCGTATTTCCACCGTAAATACCAGCCATCATATTGACATTCACGTAAGCTGAGTTTGGAGTGAAATCCTCTGGACGATAAATTCCATCCCCTGGATTTCCATGTTTTGTCATAAAATTATTATCGATTAAATCATTGATGCTTGATAACTTTTTAGCTTTTTCTTCTTCATTCAAATCACGAACTTTATCCCATTGATTCGGCGCTTTGAGCTTATTCAAATTGTCAATAGTCCGTATTGCCTTGTCAACTTTCTTGAACCACTTCGTATTAATATCTGGTACCCCTGATTCTAGAACTGCATCTGCTTCTAGATGATCTAGCATCATTAGTGCTTCATTATAGTTTTTCATATATCGATCGATGTCTTCACGAGTTTGAAGCTTATCAGGATTATAATTGTACCATTGGTCACCATCATTTTCACGATGATAGGCCATGTTAAGACCTAGAGCACCATATTCACCGTTACCTGTAGATTTATCAGGTGTTTGCAACATACCTTGAGCATATGCTTCAACGTCGGTGCCTTCACGATGACTATTTCCTCCAAAATATAACATACGGTCATTGACGTGTGTTGTTTCATGTGTAAAGGCTGAAATACCAAACGGACTAATCATATCTGTCACCATAAACAAGACCTTGTCATCATTATTTGGATTAGTGAATATTGAAGCCATAGCGCCCATACGTCCGTCTCTATCATGGTGTCGCCATGTTGGACCATATAATTCACGAATTGGGGCTACAGGGTTACCTTTACTGTCAAATCCTCGACGACCTACAGGAGAACCATTGTAGGTTTGATTATCCCAAACAGGTGTTGGAACCATATTTTGACTCTTGAGCAATCTATCTCGTACACTTGGTAATGCTAAACGTGACCAGAAGTCAAGGTAAGTTTGTTGTGCATGTGCAACCTTATCAATTTCTTTTTTGAATTCATTTCTAGCTTCTTCTGTATGTTTACCATATTTCTCAAATGAACTATAAGCCATTGTATTATATGTTGAAATTAAGAACATATGAGCTTTCTTCAAGTTGAGCAACGGTAAAATCATACGTCCATGAACACTGTTATCTAAACCATCGAACACACGATGACGTTTATCTTTCAACTCTGTATTTGTTGTCTTAGGTTCTGAAACATAAACATTTTTAGCAGAATGGATAAACCAATCGTTAATATCTTTATCCTCAGTGAACAAACGCATGTTGTATTCTAAGAAGTTACGTAAATTACCTTTACCAGTGTTACCTGAGATGATTTCACGGTAAGCATCTTGAGTCCGATCACCCTTCAAGTTCTTTTCACTCGAACCGATGTTGATGAGTCTGTCAATAACACTTGGTGTCTTACCATAAAAGTCAGGTTTAAACATCATGATGTTTTTTATACTCATGTCACCGTATTTGATATCATAGTAACGATTGAGATAAGTCAGAGCCATCATGATTTTAGCTTTATTGGTTTCTACTTTCTTGAGAAGTGCTTTTATCGCAGCTTCATCACCATTCAATTGATGGTCTTCGTTTTCAACAATAGCTTTAACTAGTTTGTCAAGATTTTCTTTCACGTCCGCAAAGCTTTCTTCAAAGAATAAATCTTTAATATAACCATTCTTACGTTCATCCGAATTAGCATTAGGATCTCTAGATGTATCTCGTTTATCCATCAAGGAACGGACTTCTTGTGAAATCAATTCTACACTTGATAATTGAGCTTTAACATCAGCAATCAATTTATCACGATTTTTAACAACCATATTCGGTGTATAGACAACATCACCAAGACCAGATACGCTATATTCACGCACTTGTTGGACTTTAGAATCCTTGAGTGTGACCCCCATTTCTTCTTTTGTACCATCTGCATAGTGAATCATTATTTTATCGATATCCGATAAATCGGTCACGAATTGACCATCCTTCATCCCCGTAACAGAAAGGACTTCTTTCTTAGCTAAGTTTGAATCTTCTGCAAGTTTGTTACCTTGGTTGACAATCCATTCTTTGTTATAAAATGGTTGAAGTTTCTCAATATTACGATAAGCCAAATCACGTTCGGATTTGTAGTCTTGAGTTGATTTGTATTCCTCTGATTTTGGTGCTGTACGGTTAAGCGTATCTTCAGGAAGAGCACTAATTTCAAATCCACTAGCTGTTATATTGTACCCTGTAATTTTCTTATTAGCTTCTTCTAAACTAATTTCTTTAACACGTTTAGAACGTTGATATGAAGAGGCTCCTGTACTCATATCACGAACAACGAAATCATTTTCAAGTCTATTACCTGAGAAGTAACCACCTTCGTCATCTATATTTCTTGAACCATAGAAGATCTCACCTTTAGAAACTTTCACCATTGATACGTTATCTTCAATTTGCCCTAATACCCAGTTAGAACTGATAAACCCACCAACATCAACTGGATTATCAATGTCAATTGTACCTTTAGCAACTGAATGACGAACAGAACCCTCTTTTCCTACAGTGAAATTATCCATACCATTATCAGATTTCGCGACAAGTCCAGCAGCTCTAGCTCGTTTACCTGTGATTGTTACATCAGCATATGCTCTATCTAAGTTACCTTTCCAAATTTCACCAGCAATACCAGCTAAATTCCAATCACGATCACCAACAGCCTGCAATTTACCGATAAATGCTACATTTCTTAACAGGCCACCACGATCAATCTTATTAACAATACCAGCAATACTATTGTTTCCAAGAATGCTACCAGTAACCTTGATATTCTCAACTGTCGCATTTTTAACAGTCTTAGCAAGTGCTGAAATATCATTAATCCAAGGCATATTGATATTAACGTTTGCTAAGTTAATATTTTTAACTGAACCACCTTCGATACCACCGAATAATTGACGTTTCATGTTATGAATTGAATACTGGTTACCTTCTACACTGGTCAATGTACCTCTAAATGTCCCAGGTACATATTCTTTATTAGGCGTTGGTACATTTTCTGCATTCAAATCTGCACCAATTTTAAATGTACCGTTTTTATTAACATTCATAGCGTCTACTAAATCTTTAAAGTTATAGTAGACATTATCTTCTTTAGGATGGGGTTTTTCAATATAATGAACATACTTGTTACGAACCTTCGTTGGGTCTGTATGTTGAATCAAATCTTGCGCTTCAGCAGTGATTTTATAAAGTTTTTTACCTTCTTCTGTCACCTCTTCAATAGAGTCAACAGCTAAACGAGTTACCTTATTATCGCGACTAGTGATTTTTAAGTACATTTTCTTCACATCTTCATCTGAAGGTTTTTCAGTCATGAAATCACTAGGTGTTTCAGTACCATCGTCATTTACCTTCACTAAATTAGTAGATGCGATATTTTTAATTTCAACTTTTTTTAACTCTAAACGTAAAGGTTTTTCATCCAATTTAGAAGTTTCATCACCTTCACCACGGTTGTAAGTCATTGTTGTTGCAATTTTATAATCTTTAAATAAATCCAAACCTTGAATAGCGTCTGTCAATTTTTCTTTAGATAAATCAACTCGCTTAACAACAGTGTCCCCATCTTTAATCTCAGCTATAATGCTCTTGATTTCAGCATTACCTGTATTTTCAAGAGTGTAATCCAATTTAGCTGAACGATCCATCGCATCTTCTGTAACCTTATCTAAAGTCAAAGTTGGAGCAACTTTTGACGTATATTCTGGCAACTCAGCTTGAACTGCGGGTTCGCCTTTTTCAGTTACAACTGCTTCGGGTAAGGCTGGTTGAATCTCAGGTTCGCCTTTTTCAGTTACAACTGCTTCTGATAAGGTTGCTTGCACCTCAGGTTCTCCCTTTTCAGTGACTACAGCTTCGGGTAGGGCTTGTTGCACCTCAGGTTCGCCTTTTTCAGTTACAACTGCTTCTGATAAGGCTGTTTGTACTTCAGGCTCGCCTTTGTCGGTCACGACAGCTTCGGGTAAGGCTGCTTGCACCTCAGGTTCGCCTTTTTCAGTTACAACTGCTTCGGGTAAGGCTGGTTGAACTTCAGGTTCGCCTTTTTCAGTTACAACTGCTTCTGATAAGGCTGGTTGCACCTCAGGTTCTCCCTTTTCAGTTACTACAGCTTCGGGTAGGGCTTGTTGCACCTCAGGTTCGCCTTTTTCAGTTACTACAGCTTCTGATAAGGCTGCTTGAACCTCAGGTTCTCCCTTTTCAGTGACTACAGCTGCTGGTAATTCTGGCTGAACTGCAGGTTCAACCTTTTCAGTGACTACTGCTTCGGGTAAGGCTGGTTGAACTTCAGGTTCGCCTTTGTCTGTCACGACTGCTTCTGGTAACGCTGGCTGAACTGCGGGTTCCCCCTTTTCAGTTACAACAGCTTCTGGTAAAGCTGTTGTAACTTCGGGTTCGCCTTTGTCTGTCATAACTTTGGATTGTTCAACTAGCGAAACCGATGAAACCGTTCTCTCATCAAATTCCAAGTAACCAACATATCTGTAACCAGAAATTTGCAACACACCATCACGTCCAGACTCATGGATGTTAGCATTCAAATTAAGTGCTGAAGTAGTTGATAGTGTAACTAAACCTGTCGCCCCTACAATCAAAAATGTAGCTATTTTTTTATTTCTCTTATCTTTTGTAATAACTACAACAAGACTACCGATGGTCAATAAACCCAATACAGTCATAATAGATTGTGATTGACCAGTATTTGGTAGTGCGTCTTTCTCATAAACCAAAGCATATGATTCTTTTGATTCGTCAGGTCTACCTTGTTTGAGTTGATCACGTTCAGTTTGTGTCAAATTACTATAATCCAAGTAATGATAAGTCGATGCACCAACAACTGACGGTGCAAATAAAAGACTCCCCAAGAATACCGAACCAACAATACCCTTTATTTTCCGAATGGAAAATC
Source organism: Streptococcus mitis (assembly GCF_005144795.1). Taxonomy (GTDB): domain Bacteria; phylum Bacillota; class Bacilli; order Lactobacillales; family Streptococcaceae; genus Streptococcus; species Streptococcus mitis_BB. The sequence goes on from NZ_SWFJ01000005.1 coordinate 146,205, forward strand.
TATCTTTTTTTTAATAATGACAATTGTAATCCTCTACCTTTACTTTTTATTTCCTAATAGCAAATACTATTTTTTATTCTCAAAAATTGAATTTCTAAAATCATCGGTTTGATCAAGATAGGCTTTAAAGATTGCCTGTTTAAGTTTATGAACTCTACTTCTTTCTGGATATATATTCACAAGATAATCCTCAGCATCTTCATTGACAGCAGTAGTTATCATTCTTTGAAGATCTTCTATATTTTTTATTGTCACTCTATCTTTTCTGAACCAACTTCCATTTGGGTTATCGAAGCTAATGCTCATTAATTTATTAAATTTAGCTTTTCGTTCTTCATACATTGCTTTTTTGAAATCAACCCATGATTTATATTCATTATTAAACACTTTTTGAAGTACTAACTCATCAGTTACATTACCGATTACTTTACCATATGATGTAATAACATCACCATTGGCTTTTGCTTCTTCCGCATATTGATTAGAAATATATGGTACCATTCCATCTTTAAATCCTTTTGCAGCTAACAATTCAAACGCCATACGACGACCCATTAAATCACCCGGAGTTCCTTTATCATTACTTAGAGCAGAATATATTGGTGAGAATAGTTTAATTGTATAATATCCATTTCGTTTAAAAGTATTGTCATTTCCATTTTCGTATCCTCTTCTTGTAATAACATCATTTTCAATTAAACTATTAAATGAGGTTAATTTGTTAAGTTCACTAGTATTTAAATAACGAATAACATTGGTTGCATAAACTCTACTTCCGTCTGGATCTGTTTCAAATTTATTTTCTATTCTTCTCAACAACTCATTTTTCTTAGAAATATCTAATTTAACAACTGCATTACCTTCTAGATATTCTAGCATATAAATTACATCAAACATATTATGCATATATTTTTGTAAATCTTCTGCATTATTAAATCGTTTTGTAGGATCTTTCACCTGAAGTCTAGTTAGATCTTCTGATTTTTCATATTTCAATATAGAGTTAATCGTAATAGTAGGATCATTTGGATGATCAGGAGCTTGTAACAATCCTTTAGCATAAAACTCTGGTCCAAGTCCATTTCTTCTTCCATATCCTCCTAGATAAATTTCTCTATCTGAGTTATGCGTCATTTCGTGTGTATAAGTTACCGCACCATCTTTATCAAGCATACGATACGCCATATAATAGAATGCATCCCCTGTAGCGTATGCTCCATTAGAATTATGGACAACATTATTTCCCGCTGGGCCGAAGAAATGTTTTATCGCTGGATGATTAGTTTCAAAATTAGCTTCTTGTAACCTATTATCTTCATCATTTCCAAATCTAAATGCATCATAGACTAGAACACTTCTATATAATTTTTCTTTATTTTTATCATCTAGTATTTTATACCAGTAATCATAGTGATCTCTAAATCTAGCTGCCGCTTCTTTTGCTTTTGTCTCAACATAGTTATTTAAATTAGTTCCTGCTGGATGTTCTTTACTTCTATATCTATCATAAGCTCCAAATCCTATAGTCGAAATGTTCGCTATAATAAACACCGATTTTTCAGGTAATGTTAATAGCGGCAAGACCATACTTGGGTATTTCCAAGATGGGCTAGTTAATCTATCATATACTCCAATTGAATATGGACTACCAGCTATTGATTGCTTATCACTTACCTCTTTAATTGTAGATTTTTCTTCTACTATATAAGCTTTAGTTTGTTCTTTAAACCACTCATTATTTGTTTTATCTGGTACAAAAGCTTTTCTATATTTTTCCAAAGCATCAAATAAATTATTAGTTTTATAATTTTTCGCTAATAAAACGTTATAAGTTATAACATTATTTTTCGCTAGTAAATTATTATATCCAGATTTACCTAATTCGATAACATTATCTAACGTCGAACTATTTGATTTACCGAAGAAATCCAAGTGATACATAACTAAATCTTTTGCTTTTGTTTCACCATATTTAAAATTGTACCAACGCTCTAAGTATGTTAATCCTAGAAGTAAGGCTTCTTTATTATTTTTTATTTTCTCAATTACATAATTATCTATTACCTTATTGTTATTTTCCACTATTGCAGCATCCGCAGTAAGTAGTTTCGTTAAACTATCTCTCAAATTATCTTTTGTAGTATTGAATTGTTCTTCTAAATATAGTTCTGTTAAACTAACATCATTTGAAACATCTAATACTTTTCTAATTTCCTTTGATTTATATTCTACACTATTTAATGCTGGTAATACTTCATCTAAAATATTATTATAATTGCGAAGTAATGTATTCGGTGTGTAAATTAATTCTGTATCGCCTATTCTATACTCTGCTACATTTGAAAAATCACTTTGATAATTTACATTAAGTTTCTCTGATGTATTGTCTGCGTAATATAGTAATAATTTATTTATACTTGATTTGTATTTGTTAATATCACTAATTACTTCATTATCTTTCATTGGAACAACTGATAATAATTCTTTATTATAAAGATTACTACTTGACTCTACTAAATTTCCGTACTTAACTATTGTTTCTCTATTATAAAACGGTAATAGTTTTTCTATATTTTTATATACTTTTTCTTTTGATGAAACGGCATTTTCAAGATTTCTATAGTCAGTTACATATCTAGAAGAGAAATTAAAATCTTCTGTTTTAATAGTATTTTTAGATACAAAAGCAGCTTTTTTCTCTCTAATCTGTGCGTCTTCTAATACTTCTCCTCTTTGAACAGTAGAATCCTTAGTTAAGATTTCATCATCTTCTGCTACTACGTTCACAACTTTATTATTTTTGTTGCTATATGTGCCATTTACTTTTATACCATTAAAATTATCACCCGCAATAGCATTACCATTCGTTACATTAACGTCGCTTAATACGTTTGTAAGGTTACCCGAGTTACTTACTTCTGAAGAATCTCTATCCCAAAGATTACCTACAACTCCACCAACTTTACCAAAACGCTGCACATTATTTAGATTCCCTTCAGCATAACTATTTCTAATTAGTGCACTCTTATCTACTGCTCCAGCTATCCCACCAACAACTTGGTCTCCAGTATTGGCATTTGTCGCCATATCAATAGACGCAATCGACTTGTCTATTAATGCTCCCGAACCAGAAAGTTTACCTACTAAACCTCCGATTTGATAACTAGCAACTGTTTTATATGTATTAGTTATTCTGCCTGTATAGCTACTGTTAGAAATAGTAGAATTATTAACTTGTGATACTAATCCTCCTATTCCATGTTCACCAGCTATCGCTCCATCAGCATGAACATTACTAATTGCAGTTCTATTTTTCGCTTCTTTTGCAAGTGTTGCAGCATCTTCTTTTGCTGAAATATTGGCATCTTTTATTGAAAGATCTTTTACTGTAGCGCTATTTAGCACATTAAACAGTGGTTTTTTCAGGTTATATATAGCGTAATACTTATTATTATTTTGCCCTATTAATGTTCCATGAAATTCATTTTTCACATAACTTTCTTGACCATCTGGAAGTTCAAGTTCACGAGCATCCATAGTTGCACCTAAACGGAATGTGCCATTAGGAGTGTTATTCATTGCATCTACTAAATTTTTAAATGATGTATAGACACCAGTTTCACTTTGCTGAGTTTTTGGTAAATAGTAAGTATAATTTTCTAATACATTATTATTTTCATGATGTATCAGATTATTTGCACTTGCTACTATTTTATAAACAGCTCTATTATCTTTATTATCATTAGTAATGCTTGTAACTGGTAGCATCACATCTTTAAAATTCTCTGATTTAACTTTCATGAAGTAATTTTGTGGGTCATTTGGTGCAGAATCTAATGAAGTTACATGACGATACTTATCACCTTCTTTTGAATATAGTTCTACAGAAGATATATTTCTAAGCTCTAATTTCTTATTAACGTCTTCTTCTTTAACATCGTCTTTTTTCTCATCTTTATGACGTTCTAGTGCATCATATGTCGGAGTAATTTCTTTACCATTTATAATACTTCTAATCCAGTCTAATTGTGTTGGAGATAATATTAATCCTCCTGAACGGTTCTTAGCACCATTTTGGTGTACACCAATGACTTCACCGTTAGTATTAAATATTCCTCCACCACTCATACCAGGTTTTCCACCTTGATATTGAACACCGTAGGTATTATTCGCATATTTTTGTTCCATTTCAACTGTAGCATCTTTTAAGTGCGTATATTCCCCACCTGGATATCCATAGACATTTAGTTTGTCATGAATATTTACTTTCGAGTAATTTTCTACTAGATTTACATGTTTTCTTTCTAAAGATTGTGGTAATTTAATCACTGCTAAATCATAGATAAATCCTTTTGGATAATCTTTTTGATTATAAAAATGAATATCCTCTGAAGTAAATGAACCTTTTTGTCCATCAGGTGTTACCCATTCATATGTATTTTTAGACTTTTCTCCTCTAAATTCACCCGTGCTGTTATCTGAAGAATTATTAATGAAATTGTGTGCTACTGTCAATAATACATTAGGTGCTATAAATGTAGCTGAACCAGTTCCAGATAACGCTTGATTACCTTTAACAAAATTCATTCTAAGTAGTGCACTGGCATTTTTTTGAACATTATTCGTTTCTGTTGTATTGTTAGTTTCTTCAGAAGGTTTTGTACTTTCTGATTTCAGCGGCTCGATTTTCCCAGTATATTCTTGAAGTGGGGCTACCTGTTCAGGTTCACCTTTATCACTTACTACTGCTTCTGGTAAAGCTGGTTGAACTTCAGGCTCACCTTTTTCAGTAACAACAGCTTCTGGTAATGCTGGTTGAACTTCGGCTTCACCTTTTTCCGTGACGAAAGCTTCTGGTAACGCTGGTTGAACTTCGGGTTCGCCTTTGTCAGTAACAACAGCTTCAGGTAATGCAGGATGAACTTCGGCTTCACCTTTGTCAGTAACGACTGCTTCTGGTAAATCTGACTGGACTGCAGGCTCGCCTTTTTCAGTAACAACAGCTGCGGGTAATTCAGGTTGGACTTCTGGTGTGCCTTTGTTGGTTACTACAGCTTCTG
>NZ_SWFJ01000006.1 GCF_005144795.1 Streptococcus mitis
TTTCCACTTGAACAGAGGTAATATCATCAAATTTTATCTTGTAACTCATAGAACCTCCCTACTGCAAGCCAGAAAACATTGTTTGTCCCAATACTGTATCTGTACGGGCCAACTCTTTTCCTGTAGCGGACATCAAGGCGATGTCTGTTCCCAATAAGGACGTATAGCTCGTCATCAACTGATAGAGCTCATTGAATTGTTCCTGATACAAATCGAGCACCTTGGATTCCGATGTCGTGTTGAAGTTTGGCTTACTCACTCCAGCCAAACTAGCCTGAGCCTTGGTCAAACTACTGATGTGCGCGTTAAACAGAACCTCAGATAATTGAATCGTTCCATACATGACCTTACCCCTCCTTCGTATGTAGTAACTTCTCGATGAAATTTCCCAGATTGTTAATCTGACTTTGGCACCAACCAATAATGCCATGTTCTTCATTTTTTTGGTTTTCCAACCTAGTGATTTCATCACAGATGGCATCATAGAAGGTATTCATCTCCGTTTGAAAACTCGTATAGTCACTAGAGAAGGTTTCCCACTGCTTGGTGAAATCATCCTTTTGTTTGCCTTGCCATTCTGGCTGAATATTTCGGTGCATGATGGGATACTTGATATTGTGAACATTTTGTTGGATTTCCCCTACAGACTTCTTGGCCGTACGAAGACGTTCCAATTTTTCATCGATGGAAGTAATCCGTGATTGGGCAGAGGAGATGCTGGCGGAGTAGGCATTCACTCTACCTTGAAGATAATAGATTTGATCATAGTCTATTTGCCCCATGTATTAGCCTCCTAGTTCATTTACTTCATTCAACTCAGCAACATTCCCTTTAGGAATATCTGTTGTAGAGACAACCGAAGCAATATGTTCTAACATAAGCTCATTATCATCATCGCTATAGCCCTCTTGAACAACCTTAAAAACATCTTCATGATTAAAGTAGATAAGGCTATCTCCTACCATTCCTTCTGGATAGAGACAGGCTCCGTAATCAAAACGGTAGAGATCTCCTTTGACGGGTGCTGCAATCACACGAGCAATGATGAGCATCTTTTTAGTACTTCCCTTTAAAACAATAACACTGCCTAGTGGTAATAATTTAGTATCTGACATAAATAACCTCTCTAAATTTCTAATAATTGAACGGATTCATAATGATCTGGATAAAGAATGTAACCCTGGTTCGGTTTCAGTGCAGGTTCATTCATGATATAAGGATAGCGAGTATGATCTTGATCGCTAATACGTACACCGAGAAAGACTTGTTCTACTAGCTGATTAACTAGTTTGACAAAATTGTCGTAATTGTTCGCTACTAGATCTTGGTAGGCGCCTATAAAGAGCAAGGTTACTCCATACTGAGCTCCTTCACTAAGGAGTTGCTTGAAGTCCACTTCACTCACTCCAGCCGCCATAGCCGTCGCAGCAATATCAGGTATCAAAATTAACCATTTTGGATAGTCCTGACTCGGAGACGCAACCCGTTTCTTAAAGTCTTCTAATATCGTCTTCATGACATTATCAACCTCTAAAGAAGTATCAAATCGTTGAATACCATCAAAGAACTGATTGTTAATACGCTGACTAGGATCTAAAATAACAGTATTATACACTCCTGATAAACGGTTTAGGTGATATTCTAGTAATTTATAGTAATTCGTTACAAAAGCAGGACTGTCTGAGGCTATAAGAAGAGGGTGTTCAAAACTAAAGGTTGCTGGAACAACGGCTTCTCTTTCAAGACCCAAGATAAAGTCTTGACTGCTTTCTAAGATTTCTGACATCACCTCTTTGGTTACCTTTTCTGGTAACATTGGGATACCTGCAGGAAGTGGGCCATCGTATGCCATAGCCATTGCTTCTTGTTCTGTACGAACTTCTTTTATGTAGTCCGTATAATGTTCACTGCTGTATGGCAACATCACTTGGAATTGGACAATATCATCCAATTTAGCTATGGCACGGCCTTTGATTTCATCGAGTGGAATATTTGAACGTCCTACTACACCTGATAAGTCACTGGTATCAAATAAGAAGAGAGAAATCTTGGTCTTAAAGTTCGATTGTAGCTGTAGACGCATCGCATTGAGACGAGAAAGTGTTACAACCAGATAGATCCCTAGAGAGGCACCATCTCGAGAAATGACATTTAAAGTATCATAAAAGGCATCGACAAACGGGGCATCCATTACACTATCAAAACCATCTATCTCTATGAAAATAGTTGGAAAACTCTCATCTGACAACTGATTGTATTGCCTTAGATTTGTGGCTCTTGCTTGCGAAAGAGCATGTTTCCGAGTTTTTATCTCTCTATTCAAGAATCGAAGGGATTTCATGATTTTCTCAGTTTCATCCAAGGTGAAATAATCTGCAACATGAGGAAAATCTGAAATAGAGATTAAGCCACTGGTACCAAAATCATAGAGGTAGAAATGGACCTGTTCTGGTGTGTGCTTACGAATCACATCCATCGCAAAGTTCTGTAGAAAAGTGGACTTACCGAATCCCGGGCTAGAAACCAACAAAATATGACCTCTTTGTTCCATATTGAAGTAAAGGGGAGATTGTTCCTGTCTTTCTGGAATATCTTGATACCCAATTAAAATAGGTTGCAACGCCTCTGAACGTCCCCAATAATCCTTGTAGTTAGTCGATTGTGTATCTTTAGCATATATCTTCTCTTCAAGTGGTGGCAACCAAGGACTGGCTACCTGATGAATATGAAGACCATCAAAGACTTCACGGGCTTTTTCTACAATGGCGTCTAATTCTGTTGGAACAGCCTTTGCTTCTTTTTTATTGACTAAACCACTCAAATCTTTATTAATGGCATTGTATTGACCATTACTTGTAATCTCATACACAGTTGTGTTTTTTTGAACATGATTTCGTCCTTCTGGATTATAATCCGCGCCTGACCAAGCACTTTGGAATAGCTCATAGATTTCATTGTTTCCGACTTGAAGATAGGCTCTACCTGTCTGGGTGATTTCTGCGGCATCAGGTGTTTTGATTACTTCTCTAGAATCTGCAGCATCCTGTACTTTAAGAGCTATTTTAAACTTAGAGTTCGACCAAATTTGATCGTTGACAACCCCACTAGGTTTTTGGGTTGCTAAAATTAATTTAACCCCCAATGATCGACCAATACGAGCCGTAGAGACCAATTCGTCCATGAAATCAGGTTGATTCGCCTTCAACTCTGCAAACTCATCACTAATGATTAATAGATGTGGTAATGGTTCTTTGACCTTCCCTTCTTTGAAGAGTTTCATGTACTGGTTGATATGATTGACATCATTTTCTGCAAAAATACGCTGACGCTTCTTAAGTTCAGCTTTGATAGATACCAGAGCTCGATTGGCCTGGTTGCCATCCAAGTTTGTAATCGTACCAACAACATGAGGTAGGTCTGCAAAGAGATTAGCCATCCCTCCACCTTTATAGTCAATCAAGAGGAAAGCAACCTCATACGGATGGTAGTTCACAGCTAAAGATAGAATGTAGGACTGAATAAGCTCAGACTTCCCTGATCCCGTCGTACCAGCAATCAATCCATGAGGTCCATGCGCCTTCTCATGGATGTTTAGATAAAGAATATCATCTCTACCTCGAACTCCTAGAGGAACAGCCATTGTTTGGAAAGTTTCATTGTCTTGCCATCGTTTTAAAAGTTCTAGTTCCTCTACCTTATTGACTCCATACATCTCTAGGAAGGTAATACTATTCGGAATCGAATTACGCAAAGTCTGAACATGATGAATACCCGCAAGATTTCTCGCAAAGTTTTCCTTTTCCGATAAACTTATAGGAGGAAGAGGCATAATTTCTTTATTTGTATAATTGCCATCCTGAAGTAATACTGTACCTTTTTTATCTCCTCGATAGTCAACAACTGTCTTAACGTGTTCTGGTAGACTTTCAAGTACTTCTTCTACGAATACATAATGAATCCCTAAATGGGATAAATCTTCATTGATGTACTCCATAATGTTGTGATCCAACATCAGGCTTAAATCTGTAAGAAAGAGAATATAATGAGGACTGTATTGCTTTTCTTTCCCTTTATCCTGCTCACTATCTAACTTTCTATCTTTAATAACTTGATAGAGCGACGTTAATAGTTGATCTCGAGTACGTTGATTGTAAACAAAACCACGGCTATTTAGTGCTTTTATTTTCGTATGAGGTAACCATCGGCTCCAATTCCATAACTCAAACTCTTCCTCTCGGAAAATTGGAATAAACTGCAAATCATGGTAACTTTGGAAAGTCGCTAATTGCATCATCATCTGTTGAACTTGTTCAATCACTATTTGCCGTGTCCCGATATAACCCGTAGGATTTGTTAATGTATGTGTAATAGGTACCTGCTTAGTCACACGATAGTAGGAAAGTAGTTCTTGAATTTTTTGGTTAGCAGCTACATTATATTTTGTTAATTCAGAATCTGAATACTCAATAGAAAAACTAGAGTTAACTTCGCCCAATCCTAAGCGATAAGATAAGAAATCGAAGTGATAGAGTGTTTTCTCATAAATTCGTCGATCAGTCTTTTCTACCATTTCCAAAATATGAACTGTATCAGGGAAATGATAAAACAGAGCTCCAACTTGTTCGTCATGTAAGTCAGCTAACTGTGAATATTTGGTTTCCAAATATTCCATATAATCAACAATTTTCTGTTCTTGAAGTTCCTTATGTGATTTTTTATCAGAAAAATAAGTATGAATGGAAGTTCCAATAGTAATGACAGACATCCCCATCATCATGAACATCATGCCACCACTACGTGTGAAGTAAACCGTTAGTATCGTAAAGACAATCATCGCCAAAGGGGTAATAATCAATCTTAGTAACGATTGTTTGTTACCTTCATCATCTGTTGGTGCCGAAGCAATCGTTACTTTATCCTCGGGTTCTCTCAGAATAATCCGTGGAGAGCGATGAAATTCTTTTGAACGATCCTCAACCATTACTTCAGAAAAAGGCAGTAAGCTCGTCTCAATAGAAAATAGTGAATGAATCGATAAGATTTGTTTTTGAACGGATAAAGCTAGACCTTGTTCAAAAACAAGTTGGTCCATATCTTGAATATTTTGCGTCCCTGTTCTTCTTTCACCATTAAGATAATATGGACTAGCACTATAAATCGTCTTATTTGTCCCATCAAAGCTCAAAATGATTTCTATAGGAAAATCAACTAAGCGAATAGTCGCTTCTTTCTTATCTGATAAATATAGTATTTTTTCGGGAAGAAGGTAATACTCGGTGTTTTTAATAATCAATAAGGATACACTTATATCTTCAGCTATGGAAACCAAATGATACCCATAAGAATAAGTCTCTCCGAGCAGTTCAACTCCCGTTTCCTTGACTTCCAACACCACATTTTCAAGAATAGGAAGATAGATATTAGAAGCTATAGAAGGCCCCAGTTGATAGGTATTTCCTGTATAGAGTGGATAAACATTGTCTTCAAAAAATAAATAATTCATAGACCACTCCTATCTTGACTCTGTTGAAGTTGAAGGCGTATTCGACTTATTCGCCTCTGGTGTTAGGTAGTTTTTCTTCAATTCTTCCAATTTACTCTTATAATTGTTTAGTTGCTCAGTACGTTGTTCAGATGTGAGGTTAGGATTTCTCTGAACTTCATCAACCTTTTTGGTAAGACCATACATCAATAATTGTGGGTCATCTAAGTAACTTGCAATATCTATAGCTTCATCAACTTTCGACTGCCCAATTAAGACCCAGTAACGAAGATAGTCTGTACTTGATTGACTTGATATTTTGGATAGCTCTGTCTTTTGCGCTTCTGTTAAAGGCTCTGTTTTAATGACGGAATAAGCCACCATATAAGCATCATCTTGACTAAGTGATTTAGAATCTGTATTTTTAACAGTAGATACAACCGATGAATAATCTTGGTTTACAAAAGCCAAACGTAAATCTGAAATCATTTGTTGATTAGGCATAGCGAACAATGCAAAGTAAAACACTCCAACAATTGATAGCACTCCAATAAATGATGCAATAATGGTAGTCCACTTCAACCGCGACACAAGTTTATTAGGAACACGTGAGAATTTTTCTTTATTTTGTTCCTTTTCTTCTAAGTATTTTTCTAGTAGTAATGCTATAATTTCATCCAAGTTTTCAGACTTCATGATAGTCTCACAAAACAGTTTTCCTTTATAAAATGGCGACTGTCCCTCCACTAATTTTTCATAACTTACCTTTTTATCTAATAGAGATACTATCATAGCTTTAAAGTTAACTGTAAACGCCTCCAGCTTCAATGCATCATAGGGAGGCACTTGCCCTTTAACACCACGAAAAATGAATAGAGGGTTCCCATTTCGTGAAAACACTAAATTACTAGGTGATAATTCATAAGTATAAATTGAATCCTTCAGCGAGTTAAATAATTGACCAACATTGATCAGATGACGTAATTTTTCTTCCTCAATCATCGTAGTCAGCTTATCCCAAGAATAATATTCATCAGTCAATAGACTTTCAATCGTTAGTTTACCTTCTTCCTCAATAACATTTTGATTCACAAAATAAGGTTGTATTGCTGTTAATAAAGCATAAGCTATTTCACGATTTCCCTTGATATCTCCAACTACTAATTCAATTTTTTGAACTTCCATACCTGACTCCCTTACTATATTCTTTCCAGGTTTAATAAAACTCCGTCTTTCACTAATACTAGACTGCTCGTACTAGCAAGAATTTCTCCTGACTGTTGATTTCTTACACTTGGATTCATTACCTTAATTCCAATACCATAAGTATCTGAGACGATTTGTATCAATTCTTTAATCGTTAACTCAGTAGGGACCCTTAAATCTAATATTTTAGATAAAAAAGGCGAACAATCCAGACTAATATTGATGTACTCTTCCATATAAAACTCCTAAATCTATTATGCTATGCCTATTATATCACGCAAAACATGAATATTAAAGAACTTTCTATTTATAAAAAGAGATACATTTTGTATCTCCCTTTATGTATTTTTCTATCGACTTTATTGTTTAGCTATATGTAACTTTTTATAAAAGAGCGAGTAAATTGTGACAATCATCCCTAGTATAAACAATAAAATTGCAGTCCAAGAAACAGGAGACTTTACGTTTTTAAGTGAAACAGTCTTTTTATCACTGTGGTTGATTTGAATCTGATTGGTAAATAAAGCAGACTGATACTCATTAACGATATTCTCCGATTCCACTTTAGTGCTAAATAAGTTTGTTTTAACTAATTGATACTTTTCTTTATCCAATTTTTTAGTTGTATCAATCAATTTATATGTCTCAGGATGAAATAACTTTGTCAAATTACTCTCCTGTTCAAAGTACTGAATCTCTGTTTTCTTGGTATTCTTATCTAAAGACGTATCTATTTGCAAAGATCCATCGTTTGCAAAAGCAACACTACCTTTTGTAAAAATTGAAAACAATAGAAAGATAAAGACAATGTTTTTTTTCATATTACTTGCTATCCTTAACTTGGCGATACAAGAAAATATTTACAAGTCCCAAAGCAATTGTTAGAACAACAATTACCATTACTGACTGAACAACTCCGTTTTGCTGATTAATGAATAATCTCACTACACCTTCAAGATATGTTAACGGAGAAAGAGTTGTTAAAATAGGAGCTGGATTCACATAATATTCATCAAATAATTGAGTTGCTGAAATGATATAAAGCAGTAATAGACTTATGCTTATCAAAAATCCAAGACTTTTTAGTTTATCAAGAAGGATATTCAGACTATATGTCATCATTAGACTCACCAAGACAAGAAGCATTACAAACCAGCTTAATTGACTTACAGAGAAAGCAAGTTTAACTCCAGAAACAATCGCAATTATAGAACCAACAGCTACTGAAATCACACTTAGGAAGAACATTGGTCCAGAAGAATTTCTCCATGACAAACGGTCCTTCAAACTGATTAATTTTTGCAATTCTTCTTTATCTGCATGTTGGAAAAGATAGGCAACAACTAGGCTAACAAGATAGCTGATTAAGATAACAAGGAGTCCTGATCTCTCATCTTGACGATTCGTCTGTGACGGTCTATTGGTCGCAGCTGATACGACATTCCCAATTTTAGAAGCATCAACAGGATTCGACAAATATTCATAGACTGCATCATTTTTGGTATTACCCGTTCTAGTATTGCTCAAAACAGTAGAAAAGTTTTTAAGGAATTCTTCGTTTGAACCATATTCACTAGACATGATATTTTTCAATTCAGAAACGCGTGCACTTAATGATTTTCCGTCTTTTTCCAATGTATTAACATCATTCGTCAACTGAGTCATAGTAGCTTGTATCGTCTCAGAAACAGCTTGGTTTGCTTTTGTATTGTCCATCAAGGTTTTACTAGCTGACATCAGTGTACCTAGGTCCCTGTTCATATCCATACTAACATTAACCATACTAGTATTATCTACTTTTTCTGTTTCAACAAAACTAGGTTTACCTTTAATCGTTTTATCCACTGATTTGGTCTGTTCAATTAACTGACTTAACTGGGTCATTAAATCTTTGGTTGTTGTTCTCAGCTGTTCAATGTTAGAGGTTAATTTCTCAGCATTGGCTAATCGAGACTGAATATCCGTCAATTTTTTATCAGAAATCTTCAAATCTGATTTTAGAGCTTCTACTGTAGTTGCTTTGATTAGATTGGTCACAATAGTCTTGAGGTCACCATTATTTGCTAAGGCAGCAAGAGAACTTTCTGCCGGAACAAACGTAGTGTCTGTGTACGTATTTTTAGATAAATCTAAGCCGTAATACGCAGTAACAAGTCCTGATAACTGTAGATACGCCTCAACATCTTTATAAACCGCTTGAGTTAGCTTGGTAGGGTTGTACTCCCAGTTAGAAATAATGTCTTGCATCTCATAATGACGATTCAAAACTTTTTTTTCTGTTTGATTTATCTTAGTAGTCGTGATGGTCTTCGTAATTGTGATAATTTCTGTTGGTTTCTGCACATCAGACGTAGAGGAACTTGACGTTACAGCAGTAGCTGGACTAACAGGCGCAGCATGAACTGTCTCATTCTCTATTTTATCTTTTTCTACATAAGGAGCATCTTCCTTTATAACTTTTACATCTTCTGTCGTATCTAATTGATACTTAACAAGCACAGGTGATAAGACATTGAGATCATTTTCATTCTTGATTCCTAGTGTGTATGAAATAGTCATACCTGGAGATGCTTCACTAGGGATAGATACCTGATAACTCCCTCCTCCAAGATCAGAAAATCCATAGTTTGATTCTTTAAGATAGTATCCGCTTGGTACTGTTAACGTTAATTTTGAAATTTTCCCTTCAAATGAAGGCAATGTTAGATCACGTTTTGTTGTGCTCTTAGATTTAATGTCATTCTTTAACTGAGAGAACTCTTCATTTTCAAGTGTTGTAGATTGCAAAGTTGGCAAATCTTTCCCTATATTCTTACTATACCACCTTATAAAAGCACTAATATTTTTCAAATGTTGTTTATCAGCATCTGACAAAGAGAGATTATTTATAGTTGCATCATCGTAGTATACACTTGGCCATTTACTAGTAATTTGATTTTGCATACTATTATTTAACGACTTGATATAACTTCCAAGAGTTTTATTAGCTCCATCTACCGCTGAGGGGTTTTTAGCCAAGGAAGACTCTACTGCTCCTCTAATCTTTGTATCATAATTTGATAAGGTATCATCAATTTCCTTGTTATTATTCTTCAAGCTTTCGAGAAGTTTTGCGATATCTTGATTATAGGAAGAAGCCTTATCAGTAGTTTCTTTCCAAATAGCTGGCTCTGATAACTTCTCAGTAACTTGAGTGTTTATAGCAACTAATTGAGTTAATTGTTCCTTAACTGATAATTTAGAAAATTCCTTATCATAGTTGGCCAAAGACTTTTCTCTATCATCCAAGGAAGTATTCCATTTTTTTTGTTGCTTATCTATTCCATTTATTGTTCCCTCATATGTCTTATTAACAGAATCAATTGATTTAAAGGCATCATTTGTATTTAACAAGGTCTTGTTAAATGACGAATACGATGATAAGAGATTATTCGGTGATGAACTCAACCCATTAAACTGTTG
Source organism: Streptococcus mitis (assembly GCF_005144795.1). Taxonomy (GTDB): domain Bacteria; phylum Bacillota; class Bacilli; order Lactobacillales; family Streptococcaceae; genus Streptococcus; species Streptococcus mitis_BB. The sequence goes on from NZ_SWFJ01000006.1 coordinate 10,151, forward strand.
ACCATATTGAACAAGAGGATCCACTAACTTATTATTAAAGGACGTTAGTGACTCATGTTCATTTGTAACCACATCAGCAACCTGGCCTTGTGCTGTTTTCAAATTCCCGATAATACTAGTGAAATAAATATTAATCAAATCCTTATTAAAGAGCTCTTTGAAAGCTACTACTGCTTGTTCAGCCTGTTTGACAGTCAGTTGATCACTTGATTGAATTTGATATTGAAACTTCGCCTGAACAGGGGAAGTTGATTCAATTGCTAAAGCTTCTTCTGAAAATTTACTTGGCAAGACTATCATCAACTGATAAGTCTCATTTTTTAGACCGTTTTCAGCGATTGACCGAGAAACAACTTCTACTTTGTAATTATTTTTAGCTATGAACGAGTTTACTAAAGTATTCGCAATGTTAATCGGTTGTCCATTATATACCTTACCCGTATCTTCATTAACAATAGCTACTTTGATAGGGGCTTGTCGCACCGAGGAATCTGAGTTCGTTCGGCTGATAGGTGTTGGTTTTACAATTGCAAAGAAGGATACTATCATTGTAACAAATAACAATAGCATCCCTAAGCTAAATAAAACTTTCTTTCTCACATTTTCTCCTTAATTAAATATAGTAAAAAAGTTGAGGATTTCTCCTCAACCTCAACTTTAGATTATTGAAGACCAAAGTTTCTAGATAAGTCTTGGTCATTTTGTTGCATCGCTTGAGCAGTCTTATCAAGTTGTGTATTGATTTGTTGCATTAAATCAGCAAAGTTTTCAACCTTTGGTTTCAATTCAGAGAATTGTTGATCAAAGCCTTGGAACGCAGCACCTTCCCATTCCGAACGCAAGGTATCCTGCAAGCGTTGAAGATTGCTCAAAATAACTCTGATATCGTTTGCAGCTTTTCCATAATCACGTGCACGTGATTGGAGGGTTTCTGGAGATACACGAATTTGTCCTGACATATTTTTACTCCTATATTTTTTATTTTATTATAACATTATTTTATATACGAATCAAGGATTTTTGGAAAAAAATTTATAGTATTAATCCATAATTAAAGTCATATAGAATACAATAAATAGTTACTTATAAAATACAACATAATTGTTACGATTTAAAACTCAAATCATAATTTTTTCGATTTATTACTTCTGTCAATATTTAGAAAATTTAAAAATCTTTAAATTTTAAATTATCTTTACTCTAAATCAAAAGGTAATATTTCAGATTTTCATTCATTTCTTTCCATTTTTTTCTCTAATTCTCTTTTCATGAAAAAAGAAGCCTTACGGCTTCCATTCTTACAAAATTTTAGCAGAAGTTCGACTAATCTCTTCTACTTGAATATTTTCTGCTTCAAATTTTTCTTTTAAGGCTGGTAAATCAATTGAACCATCGATTTGAACTTCGATAATCACCTTACCATCCTTACGTGGGATATTTACTGTATGTGAGATATTCAAATTTTCTTCTACAATCAAAGAAACAATCTTTCCGAGTACACCAACTTCATTTTCTGTAACAAAACGCACACGAATTCCTTCCTCACCATAACCAGCAATTTCAAGAAAGGCTTGGAAAACATCACGGTCAGTAATAACTCCGTATACTTGATGGTTATCAACAACAGGAAGAATACCAATCTTATTTTTCAACATCAAATAAGTTGCATCCTCTAGACTCGCATAACCTGAAACAGTGACAACATCGCGGATCATGACATCTTTTACTTTTGTCTTATTTAGAAGATAATTCATCTCATAGATAGAAAGACTTGTTGCCTTGGATGGACTAGCTTGGGCAATGGTTCCCTCAGTCACCAAACCAACCAATTGATCATTTTCGATAACAGGCAAGCGGTGCAATCCTTGCTCTCTCATCAAATCTGCTGCATGAGATACTGTTGTATCTGGACTAATATACACTACCTTGCGGGTCATAAAATCTTTAACTGCCATGAGACTTCTCCTTTTCTGTTCTTATCCCTATTATACAATCTTTTTGTAAATCTATCAAACGCTTACATTTCTTTTTCAAAATTCATAAAAGTATGAATAAGCTAGCAAAAAGAGCTCTAAAATCGAGCTCTGTGATGAAGATAAGAAGCGTTTCATTCGATTTTTTCAATTATTGGAAATTCATCTTTCAGTGTAGATGTAGATTTGTTTGCAATCTAAATATGCCGACTAAAAAGGTTCCCTGGACTGTTAATGAGGATTACTTCGTAATCTTTATTTGCAACCTAAACTAGTCTCCTAGACTATGCGAAGATTGCTTACGTAATCTACATCTGCCGACTAAAAAGGTTCCTTGGACCTTTTTAGCCACCTAGATATGCTTTTCTGACTTCTTCTGATGAGGCGAGTTCTTTTCCTGTTCCTGATAGAACGATTTTCCCTGTTTCCAATACATAGCCTCGGTCAGAGATTGCGAGTGCTTTATTAGCGTTTTGTTCAATCAAGAGGACGGTTGTTCCTTGTTTCTGGATATCTTGAATGATATCAAAAATCTCTTGGATAAAGATTGGGGCAAGTCCCATTGAGGGTTCATCTAAGAGAAGAAGTTTTGGTGTTGACATAAGAGCCCGTCCCATGGCAAGCATTTGTTGTTCCCCCCCTGAAAGAGTGGCTGCATCTTGGTTCTTCCGTTCTTCAAGACGAGGAAAGCGTGAGAAAACCTTCTTCAAGTTAGCTTGATTTTCTTCACGATTTTTCTTCAAGAAAGCTCCCATTTCTAGATTTTCCATAACAGTCAAGCCAGGAAAGACGTGGCGTCCTTCTGGTACTTGTGAAAGACCACCTGCTACGATTTTCTGAGCCGGCATTTTTTGGATTTCTTGACCTAAAAATTCAATCTTTCCAGAACTTGGTCTAACTAAACCAGACAAGGTACGGAGAATAGTTGTTTTACCTGCACCATTGGCACCGATAAGGGAAACTACTTCTCCTTCATTAACTTCAAAGCTTACATCACGGACTGCTTGGATCATACCGTAATGCACAGAAAGATTATCAACTTTTAACATAGACATTAGGCTTCACCTCCTAGATAAGCTTCGATAACGCGTTTATTGGTCTTAATTTCGTCTGGAGTTCCTTGTGCAATCAAACGGCCATATTCAAGTACGTAGATACGTTCTGTTACTTCCATGACCAGATTCATATCGTGTTCAATCAGCATGATCGTAATCTTAAATTCATCTTTTATACGACGAATTAACTCAGTCAATTCCGCTGTTTCCTGTGGGTTCATACCTGCTGCTGGTTCATCTAAAAAGAGAATTTTAGGTTCCGTAGCGAGGGCACGAACAATTTCCAAACGACGTTGTTGGCCGTAGGCAAGATTTTTAGCTAGAGTTTCTGCATCACCATCTAAATCAAAGATTTTAAGTAATTCCAAGGCTTTAGCCTTTAATTCTTTTTCACTCTTGTAAAAAGCTGGTAAGCGCAAAAAACTAGCAAAAACATGTTGTTTGTGATGGTTGCCAAAAGCAATCAAAACATTGTCCAAAACGGTTAAATCTTTAAAGAGACGGATATTTTGGAAAGTACGTCCAAGTCCCAAAGAAGCAATCTTATAAGGTGACTTTCCATTCAAAAGGTGACCATCTAAGGTTACTGTTCCCTCACTTGGCTCATAAACACCCGTCAAGAGGTTGAAAAGGGTCGTTTTCCCAGCTCCATTTGGACCGATTAGTCCAACCAGTTCCCCTTCGTTCAATTCAAGAGTCACATCTCCAACAGCTGTTAGACCGCCAAAATGTTTGGTTAACTGTTTTACTTCAAGTAATGCCATTAGTTTTGTTCCTCCTTCTTAGATTTTTTAAAGAAACGTGATAGACTCAATTCCCATGTTCCAAGGAGTCCACCTGGTCTGAAAATCATTACCAAGACCAAGGCCAATGCGTAGATAATCATACGCACGCTGGCGACATCTTGGAGAAGCATATTCAAAATTCCAAGAACAATAGCTGAAACGATGGCACCTGTAATGGAACCAAGTCCACCAAATACAACAATGATCAAAACGTTGATTGAGTTGATAAAGGTGTAATCTTTCGGTACGACAGATCCAATAAATCCTGCCTGAAGTGACCCTGCAATACTTGCAGTAATAGCACCAAAGACAAAGGCGATGATTTTAATTTTAGTCGTATTAACCCCAACTGACTCAGCAGCGATTTCATCCTCACGAACAGAGAGGGTTGAACGACCAATTGGACTACGCAAGAAGTTCAAGGTTGCAATGGTTGTAATCACGACAAAGAAGTAAACCATTTGCCAAGTTGTAAAATTAGGAATTCCCAAGATACCTGCCGCACCATTTGTAAGGCTTCCGCCATTGATGATAAAGATACGGATAATTTCAGAAACACCGAGAGTTGCTACCGCAAGATAGTCCCCTTTCAAGCGCAAGGTTGGAATTCCGACAAGTAAGGCAACTGCTCCTGAAAGCAAAGCACCTACAAGCATGGCTCCAAAGAAGGCACCGTAGGTTGGTGATTTAGAACCAATAATAGCTGCGGCATAGGCACCAATCGCCATGAAACCAGCATGTCCAAGTGAAAATTGTCCTGAAAAACCAACGATTAAGTTGAGACCAACAGCCAGAATAATATTAATTCCAATTTGTTGTAAAATCTGTACATAGAATAGGTTGAGTACTCCGACTGAAACCAGTACACTAATCAAGCCATAGCCAGCTAACAAAAGGAGTAACCATAGAATATTAACTTTTAAATTTTCTTTCATCGTTTACACCTTCTCTTTCACATTCTTACCAAGGATACCTGCTGGACGGACAATCAAGATCAACAACAAGATTCCATAAACAATGGCATCACGGAAGTCTGACATTCCAAAGGCTGTCGCAAAAGTTTCCAATAGACCAATCACAAAACCACCAAGAGCCGCACCAGGAATAATTCCGATACCACCAAGTACAGCGGCAACGAAAGATTTAAGACCTGGAGTAACCCCCATCAAAGGCTCAAGAGAGTTATAATAGAGGGCAATCAGAACACCTGCCGCACCCGCAAGAGCTGAACCCAAAGCGAAGGTAAAGCTGATGGTACGGTTTACATTGATCCCCATCAATTGCGCCGCATCGCTATCTACTGATACTGCACGCATGGCTTTCCCCATCTTAGTCTTTTGGACAATGACTTGTAACAAAATCATCAAAATCAAGGAAATCGCCAAAATCATTAACTGTACATTCGTTAAGCTAATTGGTCCCAAATCATAGCGAACTGTTTGAATCGCTTGAGGAAAGGCACGGGTATTAGCACCAACCAGATAGACCATTCCATACTCCAATAGGAAAGAAACCCCAATAGCTGTAATCAAAACAGCAATACGAGTAGAGTGACGCAAAGGTCGGTAAGCAAGGAACTCAATCACGACACCAAGAATGGCCGTCGCTAGCATAGCTACAATAAGCGCTACAAAGAAATTCATTTGGAAAGAATTAATCAAGAAATAACCGATAAAGGCTCCCATCATATAAATATCACCGTGGGCGAAGTTGATGAGCTTGATAATTCCGTAAACCATGGTATATCCTAGGGCTAACAGCGCGTAAACACTACCTAGGATCAAACCATTTACTAGTTGTTGGAGCATAAGATTCACTCTTTCTATTTATAATTCCGAGGGCTTCCCCTCACTTTTTGATAGGTTCTTAAACATCGAAACAGGGAGTGAGTCAGAGGCTCATTCCCTATTTCAACATTTTTCTATTATGGTTTTACAACTTCTGCTGCTTCAACCTTACCATTGTTCATGGTCATCATGTAAGCAGTTTTGACTGTGTTGTGGTCTGCATCGAAGCTTGTTTGACCAGTTACACCTTCAAAGTCTTTTGTTTTAGCAAGATTATCTTTAATCTCACCTGAGTTTTTAGCACCTTTTGCTGCGTTTGCTACAAGGTGAACTGAATCATAAGCCAAGGCTGCAAATGTTGAAGGCTCTTCATTGTACTTAGCACGGTAAGCCTCAAGGAAGGCTTTTGCTTTAGCTGAAACTTCTACAGTAGTTGAGAAGCCTGAGATAAAGTAGATGTTTGATGCTTTTTCAGGGGTTGCTTGTTGTACAAACTCTTCACCGTTGAATCCATCACCACCAACGATTGGCTTGTCAATTCCCATACCACGCGCTTGGTTTACAATTTTACCAGCTTCAGTATAGTAACCAGGAACAATGATAGCATCAAAGTCTTTCCCTTTCATTTTTGTAAGGGCTGCTTGGAAGTCTGTATCACCTGCTACGAAAGTTTCATCTGCAACGATTTCACCCTTGTATGATTCGCGGAAAGATTTAGCAATACCTTTAGCATAGTCACTGGCATTATCAGTGTAAAGAACGACTTTCTTAGCTTGCAATTTATCAGTAACATAGTTTGCGATAATTTTTCCTTGGAAGCTATCTTGGAAAGTTCCAATAAAGAGGTAATCTTGACCTTTAGTCAATCCATCTTGAGTCGCACTTGGTGAAATCAATGGAACACCTGCTTTTGTAGCGTTCGCTACCGCAGCTGCAGTTGCACCAGATGTCGCAGGTCCTACGATTGCTGATACCTTAGATTGGGTTACAAGGTTGGTTGTAACAGAAGCTGCTTCAGCTGTTTCAGACTTGTTATCTTTATCAACTACTTCGATTTGTTTTCCGTCGATACCACCTGCTGCATTGATTTCATCAACGGCAAGTTGAGCACCTTTTTGTTCAGATGTTCCGTAGGCTGCTACGGCACCAGTTTCTTCAAAGTTAAATCCGATTTTGATTGTCTTCTCATCTACTGAGTTACCAGCAGCGTTTGACGCTCCAGACTTCACTTCTCCACAAGCCGCAAGAAGTGCTACACTTGCAAGCGCCACAAACGATAGGGCAAATTTTTTCTTCATCTTTTTTGTCTCCTTATTTCTTAAATAAATAGCATGTTAAGAATATACCGAATTATCAGAAAATTGTCAACACTTTTCTTGAACTTTGTCGATGATAACGTTTTCCTCTCGATAAAGATTGCCCACAAAAGGTGTTTCCAACTCTTGGATATGACAAGCTCTAACTTTTTTAATAAATTTTTCCTTGCTCAAGCGCCCGACCAATTGCTCCACTTCTTGAGTTGGAACATAGAGTTGTAAGTAACGATGTTTCTTGGAATGATAGGTAATATCTCCATAATCCTGCAGTTTTTTTGCATCACGATTATAGTAAAGATAGATAATCAAGCCAGATCGATTGACTTTTTCAAACATGATAAATCCTCTTTCTAAGAAATCTCTCCCTATTATACCAAAAAAAGCAAACCCCGTCGAGTTTGCCTTCTATCAACATTAATTCAATGAATTGTTAGCCATGATTTCATCAATGAAGCCATATTCAAGTGTTTCTTGAGCGCTCATCCAATTATCGCGTTCTGCATCTGCATGGACTTTTTCAATTGACTGACCTGAATTTTCAGCCAAGATTTTTTCCAAGGTATTACGAGTTTTAAGCAAGTGTTCTGCAGCGATCGCCATATCAGTTTGTTGGGTACCACCACCTGTACCGCCCATTGGTTGGTGAATCATATATTCTGCATTTGGAAGCATGAAACGTTTGCCTTTTGCTCCACTTGATGCGATGACTGTCCCCATAGATGCAGCCATTCCCATAACGATGGTTTGGACATCTGCCTTGATAAAGTTCATGGTATCAACGATTGCCAAACCAGCTGAAACAGAACCCCCAGGTGTATTGACATAAAGGTAAATATCTTTTGTACTATCTTGGGCATCCAAGAAAAGCAATTGGGCAATGACAGAGTTAGCCATATTGTCCTCAACAGGACCTGTTAGCATAATGATGCGGTCTTTGAGAAGACGTGAGTAAATATCGTAGGAACGTTCTCCACGGCTTGTTTGTTCAATAACTACAGGAATCATTCATTTCTCCTTTTGAGTTTTATTTTTGTTTGTCAAATGACTGAAGATAAGACTATTATAATATCTTGGTCAAAAAAGGTCAAATTTTTGCTCTGTTTTCATCAGACAGAAACAAAAATTCAACCTCCTTTCACGACTAGAAATCCTATTCCAAGTTAATCTCTTTTTAATGTTATTTCGTACCGAACAAGCGGTCCCCAGCATCTCCAAGACCTGGAACGATATAACCGTGTTCGTTCAAGCGTTCATCCAAGGCTGCTGTAAAGATTTCTACATCTGGATGAGCTTCTTGAAGGGCTTTTACACCTTCTGGTGCTGATACAAGGCAGACAAATTTAATATTTGATGCGCCACGTTTTTTAAGGGAGTCAACAGCCAAGATTGCTGAGCCACCTGTTGCCAACATTGGATCTACGACAAAAATTTGACGTTGGTCAATGTCCTCAGGCAATTTCACCAAGTACTCAACTGGTTGAAGTGTTTCTTCATCACGGTACATACCGATGTGGCCAACTTTAGCAGCTGGAACCAAGCTCAAGAGCCCATCGACCATCCCGATACCTGCACGCAAGATTGGAACGATGGCCAATTTCTTACCTGCCAATTGTTTTTGAACTGTTTTTGTAATTGGTGTTTCGATTTCCACATCTTCTAGTGGAAGATCACGAAGTACTTCATACCCCATCAACATTGCAATCTCATCTACTAGCTCACGAAAAGCTTTTGTAGAAGTATCTGTACGACGCAAGATTGACAATTTGTGTTGAATCAGCGGGTGATTAATAACTTCAATTTTTCCCATTTTTGGAGTTCCTTCTTTCAATTTATTCTTCTTATTATACCAAAAAACGGTTTAAAAATCTTTCTAAACCATTTATTTTTGATAATTTTTACATTAGATCAGCCTCTTTAAGAGCGGCCTGTACTGTCTCAAGTGGTAAATGAGTCAATTCTGTTCCCTTTTCTTGATAAAGATATTGGGCATAGTCGTCCATTCTATACTGGTTGATATAAACCACGCGATTGCAGCCGACCTGCAGCAATTGTTTTGTACAGTTTAGACAAGGAAAGTGGGTCACATAGGCTGTAAAGCCTTTGGGAACACCACGTTCTGCACCTTGAAGGATAGCATTGACCTCAGCGTGAAGGGTGCGAACACAGTGTCCTTCAATGACCAGACATTCGTGGTCAATGCAATGCTCGGTTCCTGACACCGAACCATTGTAACCAGTAGAAATAACCTTATTATCCTTTACCAGAATCGCGCCCACTTTGGCACGTTTACAAGTGGAACGATTGGCAATTAGTAGGGCTTGGGCTGCAAAATACTCATCCCAGGCTAGTCTTTTTTCAGTCATCTCTTTTCTCCTTTTTCTCTATTTTTTAAAAAATGGTAACCGTAAATCCGCAATCTTTTCAGCAGGTACCTTCATGCCATCCTTGATCCATTTTAGTAGGACAGAGACGATGGCCGAGCTCCAGAAGGAATGAAGATAAGAGCTGACACCTTTTGATTTTCCATGGTATTTTTCTAGAAATTCCTGCATGGCTTGGACAAAGATTTTTTCCAGATGGTAATCCAAGGCCAATTGAATCACTCTGGCTTCCTTTCTTGCTTCTCGGAAAAGGTGAACCCAGACCAGATAAAGGTCTGTCTTTAAATCATAATGATGCAACTGTTCCATGATATTGTGGACACTCCGTTTAAAGACACTCTCTAAAATTTCCTCTTTGGAATCATAATTACGATAAAAGGCCGCACGCGAAACGCCTGCACGTTTGACCAATTCAGAAATACTAATCTTGGTCAAGTCCTTTTTTTCCAAGAGCTGCAAGAGGGCTGTTTCAATAGCTTCTCTAGTTAATAAATTGGATTCTTGGTTTGATTTTCTGAGATTTTCAAGAGATTTTTCAGAGATTCTACGTTCAGACATAACATTTTCTTTCTACTTGTCACAACAGACGGATAAGGCTTTTGTTTCAAGGGCTTTCATGATATAATTGTAAAAAAAGACAGAACCTTTGTCAATGTATAAATGGCAAAGATGGAGAATTTCTATGACTTGGAAGATTATTGCTGACTCTGGTTGTGATTATCGTCAACTGGCAAAACCAGCTATTGACACGACCTTTGTAAGCGTCCCCTTAACCATTCAAGTAGCTGATCAGGTCTTTGTTGATGACGCCAATCTTGATATTAACCATATGATGGAAACCATGTATGCAACTGCAGAAGCTTCAAAATCAGCTTGTCCAAGCCCAGATGATTATTTGCGAGCATTTGAAGGAGCCAAAAACATTTTCCTAGTAACCATCACTGGTACTCTTTCTGGCAGTCACAATAGTGCTCAACTAGCCAAGAATATTTATCTGGAAGAACATCCTGACACTAAGATTCATGTAATTGATAGTTTGTCTGCTGGCGGTGAAGTTGACTTGCTCGTAGAAAAATTAAATGACTTAATTGACCAGGGCCTATCTTTTGAAGAAGTGGTTAAAGCTATCACAGCTTATCAAGAAAAAACCAAGTTGCTCTTTGTTCTAGCCAAAGTCGATAACTTGGTGAAAAACGGCCGTTTGAGCAAGCTTATCGGTACAGTCGTTGGCCTTCTCAACATTCGTATGGTCGGAGAAGCTAGTGAAACTGGAACCCTCGAATTACTACAAAAAGCACGAGGTCCAAAGAAATCAGTTCAGGCAGCCTATGAAGAGTTGATAAAAGCTGGATATGCTGGTGGTCGTATTGTCATGGCTCAACGCAATAACGAAAAATGTTGCCAACAGCTTTCAGACCGAATCCGTGAAAATTTCCCACAGGCGGATATTAAAATTCTCCCAACATCTGGTCTCTGCAGTTTTTATGCAGAAGATGGTGGTTTGCTGATGGGATATGAAATTGATTAATTGCATTCTTGACAAGAGGTGACCATCATCTCTTGTTTTTTTGTGGTACAATAGAGCTATGAAACATTTTGATACTATTGTCATCGGTGGAGGTCCTGCTGGCATGATGGCTACTATTTCCAGTAGCTTTTATGGTCAGAAAACCCTCCTCATCGAAAAAAATCGGAAACTTGGAAAAAAATTAGCTGGGACTGGTGGGGGACGTTGCAATGTAACCAATAACGGAACTCTAGATGACCTACTAGCTGGCATCCCTGGGAACGGACGCTTTCTTTACAGTGTCTTCTCTCAGTTTGATAATCATGATATCATTAACTTTTTTACAGAAAATGGTGTTAAACTTAAGGTCGAAGACCACGGCCGTGTCTTTCCAGCCAGCGACAAATCTCGAACCATTATCGAGGCCTTAGAAAAGAAAATCACTGAACTAGGTGGCCAAGTTGCTACTCAAACAGAAATTGTTTCGGTTAAAAAGATAGATGACCAGTTTGTCCTTAAGTCCTCGGATCAAACCTTCACTTGTGAGAAACTCATTGTCACAACAGGTGGTAAATCCTATCCTTCTACTGGTTCGACTGGTTTTGGTCATGAGATTGCCCGCCATTTCAAACACACCATCACCGAGCTTGAGGCCGCTGAAAGTCCTTTGTTGACAGATTTTCCACACAAAGCCTTGCAGGGAATTTCTCTGGACGATGTGACCCTAAGTTATGGTAAGCATGTCATCACTCATGATTTACTCTTTACCCACTTTGGTTTGTCAGGTCCTGCTGCTCTGCGTATGTCTAGTTTTGTCAAGGGTGGGGAGATTCTCTCGCTAGATGTTTTGCCTCAACTTTCTGAAAATGACTTGGCTGCATTTCTAGAAGAAAATCGGGAAAAATCTCTAAAAAATGCCTTAAAAACTTTGCTTCCAGAACGCTTGGCAGAATTTCTTGTGCAAGGATATCCTGAAAAAGTCAAACAGTTGACTGAAAAGGAACAAGAACAACTTCTCCAGTCCATCAAAGGACTTAAAATTCCTGTTACTGGTAAAATGTCCTTAGCTAAATCCTTTGTTACCAAGGGTGGCGTCAGTCTTAAGGAAATCAACCCTAAAACTCTGGAAAGCAAGCTGGTACCTGGCCTCCACTTTGCGGGCGAGGTACTGGATATCAATGCCCACACAGGTGGCTTTAACATCACTTCCGCTCTCTGCACTGGTTGGGTGGCTGGATCAAACCCAATCTAAATTATTCAATGGCTAGGCTAAATCAGCCCCAAAAGAAAGGAACTACTTTGGAACATATTATTTTGTTAAGGGGAGTTACTCCTAATGGAAAAAATGCTATCCCTAAAATGTCTTATCTAGTAGATATCTTAACAGAAGCTGGTTTTCAACAAGTTCGAACCTATATTCAAAGTGGGAATATCATTCTTGAAAGTGACTTAGATTTAGAAACAATACGAGAACGTGTTCATACTCTAATAAATGAAAATATTGGTGCTGACTTAAAAATGGTAATCAAGAACAAAAGTGATTTTAAAAAAATTGTCCAAGAAAACCCGTTTGGAGAACACTATCTTTATGACCGTATACACGTGATTTTTTATCAAGAATCTATTCAAAGTCTCCCTTTAGAAAAATTGAAAATTGATTACGGTGAAGAAGAAATTTGTATCGGTAACCATTGTCTTTACCTCTATCTCCCTAGAACTGTAAAACAAAAGAAACTCCATACCAACTATCTTGAAAAGCTTTTCAATGTAGATTTGACCATGCGAAAACTAAATGTAGTAGAAAAATTATTAAGCAAGTAGTGCTTGAATTTAGCAAAAATCGGAAGAATACTCCTCCGATTTTATTTTGTCTGAGTTTGGACATAGTGGGCAATCACATCTGATGTGTACTGGGCTGTACCAAGTCCAAATTTGTCAATATTTTCCTTAAACTCTGGGTTATAGACGTAGCCTTTACCAATATGGCCGAAGACTTCAATAGAGCAGTCAAATCCATAAGTACGGATGGCTTGCAAGAGTTTGCCTGCTTCTTCTTGGTTTTCAGACGCTGTTATCGGTAGACCAGCTTGAAGATTTTGTGCCAAGGCTTGAAAGACTTGATTGAAGGCAGACGTAGCCTCGTCTTCGTGACCTTTTTGGCGCTCGATGGCCTGGTCCATGACTTCTTGTCCATATTTCTCTACCGCCTCGTGGTGGTACTTTTGATGGTCTTGGTAGTTAAATCCTGCAAATTTCTCTTGAATGGTCATTTGTCTTTCTCCTTTATGTTCTTGAATGGTTTTTTGCAAGGTGGAAATCAAGGTATCCAGATGTTCCCTTTCTCGAGTCAAATAGTCCAACTGCCTAGTCAAATGAGGCAACAAATCTGTCCTTTCTTCCTTTAATAGCTCTGCTATTTTTTCTAAAGAAAAGCCTAGATATTTATAGTAAAGAATGACCTGAAGGCGTTCCAAATCCTCCTGACTGTAGGTTCGATAACCGTTTTCCGACTTTAAAGGAACCAAAAGTCCTATCTTGTCGTAGTGGTGCAGAGTCTTGACAGATACGCCCGAAAGCTGCGCAGCTTCTTTTATATGGTACATGATTTTCTCCTTACATTGATAGTATAACCCCTCCCCTTGGGTCAGAGTCAAGCGTTTTTGTGAATTTTTTTAAATTTTTTGAGAAAGGTGTGAAAACTTGAAAATGGTTTTCTTGACAGACCTTAGAAAACATGATAGGATAGTCAAGTCTATCAATCAAAAGAAACGCTCACTTTGAGTACTGATGAGGCTATTTGCCAAGGGCAGTAGCTTTTTCTTTTGTAACACTAATTTTAGGAGTTTAACTATGTCTGAAAAATCGCAATGGGGTTCTAAACTGGGATTTATCCTAGCATCTGCTGGTTCAGCCATCGGACTTGGTGCCGTTTGGAAATTCCCCTACATGACTGCTGCTAATGGCGGTGGAGGCTTTTTACTGGTCTTTCTCATTTCCACTATTCTAATCGGTTTCCCTCTTTTGCTAGCTGAATTTGCCCTTGGCCGAAGTGCTGGTGTCTCTGGGATTAAAACCTTTGGAAAACTAGGCAAGAATAGCAAATACAACTTTATCGGTTGGATTGGTGCCTTTGCCCTTTTTATCCTCTTATCATTCTACAGTGTTATTGGAGGATGGATTCTGGTTTATCTGGGTATTGAGTTTGGAAAATTGTTCCAACTTGGTGAAACGAGTGATTACGCTCAGTTGTTTACTTCAATCATTTCCAATCCAGTCATTGCCCTAGGAGCTCAAGCAGCCTTTATCCTGTTGAATATCTTTATTGTATCACGTGGTGTTCAGAAAGGGATTGAAAGAGCATCTAAGGTTATGATGCCCCTACTCTTTATCATCTTTGTCGTCATCATCGGGCGCTCTCTCAGTTTGCCAAATGCCATGGAAGGCGTTCTCTACTTCCTCAAACCAGACTTTTCAAAACTGACCAGTGCTGGCCTCCTCTATGCTCTGGGACAATCTTTCTTTGCCCTCTCACTAGGGGTTACAGCCATGCTGACCTATGCTTCTTATTTGGATAAGAAAACCAATCTAGTCCAGTCAGGAATTTCTATCGTAGCAATGAACATCTCGGTGTCCATCATGGCAGGTCTCGCCATTTTCCCAGCCATGTCAGCCTTCAATATCCAGTCTGAAGGGGGACCAAGCTTGCTATTTATCGTCTTACCTCAACTCTTTGACAAGATGCCTTTGGGAACCATTTTCTACATCCTCTTCCTCTTGCTCTTCCTCTTTGCGACAGTCACTTCTTCTGTCGTTATGTTGGAAATCAATGTAGGCAATATCACCAATCAGGACAACAGCAAACGTACTAAGTGGAGTACTATTTTAGGAATCTTGACCTTTGTTTTTGGTATTCCTTCAGCCCTTTCTTACGGTGTCATGGCAGATATTCACATTTTCGGTAAAACCTTCTTTGACGCTATGGACTTCTTGGTTTCCAATCTTCTCATGCCATTTGGAGCCCTCTGCCTTTCACTTTTTACAGGCTACATCTTCAAAAAGGCTCTTGCTATGGAGGAACTCCATCTCGATGAAAGAGCATGGAAACAGGGACTGTTCCAAGTCTGGCTCTTCCTTCTTCGCTTTATTATTCCAATCATCATCATCGTGGTCTTTATCGCCCAATTTATGTAATCAAAAAGGACTTGAGTAGTGAACTCAGGCCCTTTCTTTTTTTTATGGATGGCTAGCAATCAATTCCAAACCTTGCCCTTCCAGAGTCCAAGTTTCAACATCACTTGGTAGGATAAAGTGGCTACCTTTTTGGATTGGATAGTTTTTTCCGTCAACAGTCAGTTGACCTTGACCAGCCAAGACACTGAATAAGCTGTAGTCAGCTGTCTTTTCGAAGTCAACTTTTCCAGTAATTTCCCACTTGTAAACTGCAAAGAAATCATTGGATACAAGGAGAGTTGAACGCAAATCATCTGCTTTGACAGTTACAGGACGGCTATTTGCTGGCTCACCAATGTTTAATACATCAATGGATTTTTCAAGGTGAAGTTCACGCAAGTTCCCCTTGTCGTCCTTACGGTCAAAGTCATAGACACGATAGGTGGTATCGCTAGACTGCTGGGTTTCAAGGATTAAGATACCTGCCCCGATAGCGTGCATGGTGCCACTTGGTACATAGAAGAAATCTCCAGCCTTAACTGGTACTTTTGTCAACAAAGTATCCCAATTCTTGTCCTCAATTTGCTGGCGGAGTTCTTCTTTTGACTTGGCATTGTGACCGTAGATAATCTCTGAACCTTCATCCGCAGCGATGATGTACCAGCATTCTGTTTTTCCAAGTTCGCCTTCATGCTCGAGTCCGTAAGCATCGTCTGGGTGAACTTGGACGCTGAGCCAGTCGTTGGCATCCAGAATCTTAGTCAAAAGCGGAAATACAGGCTCAGGACGATTGCCAAACAATTCACGGTGCTCCGCATACAAAGTAGCTAGATCTGTTCCCTCGTAACGACCATTTGCCACCTTTGAAACTCCATTTGGATGAGCTGAGATGGCCCAGTATTCCCCTATTTTTTCACTTGGGATGTCGTAGCCAAACTCATCACGTAGCTTGGTTCCACCCCAGATTTTTTCTTGCATAACTGATTGTAAAAATAATGGTTCTGACATCTTAATCTCCTGTCTGATTTTTCTCCCCTCATTATAGCAAAAAAAGAATTCGAATTGAACTCTTTTTAACATCTTATAAAGTAGGGAGAAAATTTTATAAAAATAGTGAATAAATCCCTTCTTATGCTATAAGTTTTATTGGCGATCAAACTCTACTATGTCCTATTTCATACGATAAAAATCAAGCACTAGACCAGCAGGACCTTTAACTAATAAGGACTCTGTTCCCCAATCCGTTTCACAAGGGACGTGTAAAATCTCGACACCGATCTCTTTTAATCGTTGGTAGTTCTGGTCTACATCCTCAACCTCGATATGAAGAATGATTCCTGACTGAAAATATTCCAAAGGAACCAAATGATTTTGGGACAACATCAGACAGTGACTGCCAATCGTAAACTGAGCAAAACTGTCATCAACATAATCGGACTTTTTATCCAAAATACGCTCCAAGTCAGCACAGGCTTTGGGAACATCTGAAACGATAATATCTAATTGATTTAAATTCATTTACTATCCTCCATAAAAAGACCGGATTACTCCGATCTTTTTAAGTTCCACGAAGGAATTATTTAATTGCGCGTGATTGCAAACCTTCTTCTTCCAAGAAGAGACGGAATGGTACGAGTTCTTCTGCTTCGTATTTTTCCTTGAAGGCTTTGATTGCTTCTTCTGAGTGAAGTTTTGGATCCAATTCAAGTACTTCTACTGGAAGTGGACGGTGTGGAGTGATGCGAGCATCGATAACAACAGTTTTACCTTCTTTGTTCAATTTAACAGCTTCTGCAACAACTGCATCGATATCTTCGATACGGTTTACTGTAAATCCAACAGCTCCTTGAGCTTCAGCAATTTTAGCGTAGTCAGCGTTTGTGAAGTCACAACCAAACAAGTGTTTGTTTGTGTCTTCGTATTTGTCCTTGATGAAGGCATATTTATCATTTGAGAAGACAACGTTGATAACTGGAAGGTCGTATTGAACGTTTGTGATAACGTCTGGGTAGCACATGTTAAATGCTCCATCACCCATGATGTTCCATACTTGGCGATCTGGATTGTCTTTCTTAGCAGCGATACCACCAGGAAGGGCAATACCCATTGTCGCAAAGAGTGGAGATGTGCGCCACATGTTCTTAGGTGTCATGTGAAGGTGACGAGTAGATGTTTGAGTAGTGTCACCTACGTCGATTGAGTAGATAGCGTCTTGATCAGCATGTTTGTTGATTGCATTGTAAACTTGGTACAATTGCAATTCACCCTCAGTTTTACCTTCGAGTTTGTTCATGTAATCACGCCAGTTTTGGTTGTTCTTAACGTTTGCACGCCACCATGGAGTTGATTCAACTGGGTTTACTTTATCAAGGATAGCTTTAGCTGCTTGACCTGCGTCACCAAGGATTGAAGCGTCAAGGGCATGACGTTTACCAAGTTTGTAAGGGTCAATATCCACTTGGATGAATTTTTCAGTATTCTTGAATGCTTCGTAAACTTCAGCAAATGGGAAGTTTGAACCAAGGAAAAGAACTGTGTCTGCTTCAAAGACCACTTCGTTGGCTGGTTTCCAACCAACACGGTAAGCAGAACCTGTCAAACCTTCATAGTTCCATTCGAAAGCTTCAAAGTTTTTACCAGTTGTGATGATTGGTGCTTTGATTTTACGTGACAATTCAGTGATCACTTCACCAGCTTTCACACCACCGTAACCAGCGTAAATAACTGGACGTTCAGCATTGTTCAAGATTTCAACAGCTTTGTTGATTTCAACTTCGTTCAAAGCAGGAGCGATGAATGAACGTTCGTATGAACCTGAACCGTAGTATGAATTTTCGTCGATTTCTTGGAAACCGAAGTTTACTGGGATTTCAACAACAGCTGGACCTTTTTTAGAAACTGCAGCACGGCAAGCTTCGTCAATAACTTTTGGCAATTGCTCAGCGTAAGCTACACGTTTGTTGTATACAGCGATACCGTTGTACATTGGGTTTTGGTTCAATTCTTGGAAAGCATCCATGTTCAATTCGTTAACTGGACGTGATCCAAGGATTGCTAGGAATGGAGTGTTATCCATAGCTGCATCGTAAACACCGTTAATCAAGTGAGTCGCACCTGGACCACCTGAACCAACTGCAACCCCGATTGAGCCGCCGAATTTAGCTTGCATAACCGCTGCAAGAGCACCTGTTTCTTCGTGGCGAACTTGCAAGAAACGGATATCTTTGTCTTCAGCCAAAGCGTCCATCAATGAGCTGAGTGTTCCTGATGGGATACCGTAGATTGTGTCTACGCCCCATGTTTTCAATACATTAAGCATTGCTGCAGATGCAGTAATTTTCCCTTGAGTCATAATGATAACTCTCCTTCAAATATTTTTAAATTTACTAAGAAACATTCATATAAATTATGAAAACGCTTTTAGTAAATTTATTACAATTCTAATTTACCACATTTAATTTTAGTTTACTAAGAATCTGCTCAGAAGTTTTTATTCTCTATTACAGTACAGTTTGAAAACGTTTTTAAATTCTGTTTTATAATAAAAAGCGAGTAAGCCCACTTTTAGTCGATTTTACTAAAGTTTAGTAAGAGTGAACTAGTCAGAACAGATACAGAACTAAAGGCCATGGCTAGACCAGCTAGTTCTGGATTGAGGGCCAGTCCAACACCAGAAAAGACTCCTGCTGCAATCGGAATTCCGGCGACATTGTAGATAAAGGCCCAGAAAAGATTGAGCAGAATTCGATTAAAGGTTTTCTTACTCATGTCAAAAGCACGAACCACTCCTAGGAGGTTATTAGTTGTCAACACCAAATCTGCTGACTCGATGGCAATATCTGTTCCAGCTCCCATAGCAATCCCCACATCTGCTACACTAAGGGCAGGAGCGTCATTGATACCATCCCCAACAAAGGCTACTTTGCCAGACGCTTGTAGTTTATGGATTTCATGAGCTTTTTCCTCTGGCAAGACACCTGCAATGACCTCTTCGATTCCGATCTGATCGGCAATGGCACGCGCCACACCAGCATTGTCTCCTGTCAGCATGACTGTTTTAAGACCTCGTTTTTTCAACTGACTGATGGCAAGCTTAGCATTTTCCTTAGGAATATCTTGCAGAGCAAGCAAGCCTTTGATTTCATTCTCAACAGCCAAGAACACAACTGTCTTAGCTTCTTTTTCCAGTTGTTCTAGTTTTTCCTGATAAGTGCTAGAAATATCCATGCCATCCAGCATTTTAGCATTTCCAAGCAAAACTTGTTTTCCATTGATTTGCCCTGAAACACCTTTTCCGTGCAAGGCTTGGAAATTTTCCACAGTGTGAAGCTCAAGTCCAGTTTCAGTCGCTCGCTTAACAATAGCCTCAGCCAATGGGTGTTGAGAAGCTTCTTCCAAGGAAGCTGCCAATCCAAGCACTTCTACTTCGTCGCCGATGATATCTGTGACCACAGGTTTCCCTTCCGTCAAAGTTCCTGTCTTATCAAAAACAATAGTTTGGACTTTCTGGATTTCCTGTAGAACCGTTCCATTTTTGAGGAGAACTCCCATCTTGGCACTGCGACCTGTCCCCACCATAAGGGCTGTCGGTGTTGCAAGTCCCAATGCACAAGGGCAGGCAATAATCAGAACTGCTACTCCATAGAGAAGCGAAGACACAAAGCTCGCTCCAAGCACAACTACACTATCCCTGAGCAAGACGAACCAAACCCAAAAGGTCACAATCCCTAAAATGACAACTGCTGGAACAAAAATCCCTGAAATTTTATCCGTCAAGTCCTGAATCGGCGCACGACTTGTCTGAGCTTTCTTCACAAAATCCACAATCTGAGCCAAAACAGTCTCTGAACCAACTTTTTCTGCTCTAAAAACAAGTGTTCCACTATTATTGATGGTTGAACCAATGACGGTATCTCCAACTGTCTTGTCCACAGGCAGACTCTCACCTGTCACCATAGACTCATCAATACTAGAGATACCTTCTACTACGACACCATCAACCGCAATCTTTTCACCGGGACGCACTCGAATCAGGTCACCTACCTTGACTTGCTCCAAAGGGACTTGAACATAGTTATCCTCACGCAAGACTTCTGCAGTTTTAGCCTGCAAGTCAAGTAATTTCTCCACAGCTTGGGAAGTATTTTTCCGCATTTTCTCCTCAAAAACGGCTCCCATAAGAACGAAGAAGAAGATAAATGCAGCACTTTCAAAGTAAACGGGGAGACCAGCGAAGAGGGCAACTAAGCTATAGAAATAGGCCACTAGGGTTCCCAGAGCAACCAAGGTATCCATGTTGGCATTGTGCTTTTTAAAACTAGCCCAAGCACTTTGGATATAAGGACCACCTGCTACTAGCATAATCGGTGTTGTGGCTAAAAAGGTGCCCCAACGCATGACTTGGTGACTAATTCCTCCTGTCGACATCCCAATCATGAGGATCACAAGAGGCACAGTAAAGATACTAGTAATCCAAAAACGCTGTAAAAGTGATAGAGATTTTCGAGTCTTCTCAACGACTGTATAGCTTCCCTTTTGCATCTTCATGCCACAAGAAAATTCATGTTGGCCTAATTCTTGAGGTGTAAAACGAATGACTTTCTCCTCGTCTACGCCGATTGGTTCCAAGATGCCTTCTTCTTCAAACAGAATTTCCTTATAACAGTTTGAAGGTGTCACACGGTGAAAGGTGATCTCAGCAGGAACTCCTTTTTGCAGTTGAATGTGGGCTGGATGGTAGCCTTTGTCTGCCGTGATACGGATTTTTTGAACACCATTTTCAAGACTTGCTTTTACAATTTCAGTCATATCATTCTCCTATTCTACAATCATCTTGCCGTGCATCATATTCATGCCACAAGAGAAACCATACTCTCCAGCCTGCTCAGGCGTGATTTCCACTACATACTCTTCACCCATTGGCAGGTCCGCATGTACACCAAAATCTGGAAAAACAATTTGGTCCAGACAGGGTGAAGGATCCTTACGGTCAAAGACAATGCGGGCTGGCACTGATTTCTTGAGGATAATCAACTCAGGCGTATAGCCCCCCATGACTTCCACTCGAATCTCTTGGTAGCCGTTTTTTTGCTGGGCTTTTTGTCCAGATTTTTCAGGCTTTTTGAAAAACCAAAACAAGATAAACGCGATAAGGGCAATACAAACAATGGTTACAATACTATTTAACATGACGTCTCCTTTACATACAATTACATCTTACTTCTGTTACAGCACTTGATTTCTTCTTAGAAATCACAGCTTCTAAGTCTTCCAAGTCAGCCAGAGTAAAATCACATTCAGCAATCAAATCAGCTAACAAGTTCTTAATCCTACGAGAACAAACCTTGTCCTTGATATCTTGGACAAGTAAATCCCGACTTTGGTCTAAAGTTAAAAGAGCTGAATAGACAAAGGACTTGCCTTCTTTTTTCCGAGTCAAGCACTCTTTCTCAACCAAACGAGCCAAAAGAGTTTGAATGGTCGACTTGGACCAGTCGAACCGCTCCGCCAGAACCCTGATCAAATCCGTACTTGTCTGCTCTCCTTGCATCCAAATAATCTTCATGACCTGCCATTCTGCATCTGAAATCTGCATCATCACACCTCCTAAATCTACATTTGTCAATTACAATTATCAGTATACTCTCAAAATCTACATTTGTCAACTATGAAATTAATCTTTTCTTTGAAAATTTGAATTTTAACCATTTGATAAAGGATTTTCAGTCAAATCTTACTATATAAACTATAAAAATATGCTATACTAAAGAAAAAAGAAAACAACCACTAGGGGTGCGTAAAGCTGAGATTAACAACTGTTAGACCCTTTGACTCAATCTAGGTAATGCTAGCTGATGGAAGTGGAAATGATAATGGGGACTAGCAGTCTTCTATTGCCTTCCTGAAACGGACTAGCTTGTTCTTAAGAATACAAACTTCAGTTGGTTGGGAGGTTTTAGATGACTTATTTACCCGTTGCTTTGACCATTGCAGGGACTGACCCTAGTGGTGGTGCTGGCATTATGGCTGATTTAAAGTCGTTCCAAGCTAGAGATGTCTATGGAATGGCCGTTGTGACCAGTCTTGTCGCTCAAAATACCAGAGGCGTTCAATTAATCGAGCACGTTTCTCCTCAAATGTTGAAAGCCCAATTGGAGAGTGTCTTTTCGGATATCAAGCCTCAGGCTGTAAAAACTGGGATGTTGGCAACTACCGAAATTATGGAAATCATCCAACCCTATCTTAAAAAGTTGGACTGTCCCTATGTTCTTGACCCTGTTATGGTCGCAACAAGCGGTGACACCCTGATTGATACCAGTGCCAGAACTTACCTAAAAACAAACCTACTTCCCCTTGCAACCATTATCACTCCGAATCTTCCTGAGGCAGAAGAGATTGTTGGTTTTTCAATCCATGATCCTGAAGACATGCAGCGTGCCGGTCGCCTGATTTTAAAAGAATTTGGTCCTCAATCTGTAGTCATTAAAGGTGGCCATCTCGAAGGTGGTGCCAAGGATTTCCTCTTTACCAAGGATGAACAATTTGTCTGGGAAAGCCCACGAATTCAAACCTGTCACACTCATGGTACTGGATGTACCTTTGCTGCAGTGATTACTGCTGAACTAGCCAAGGGCAAAAGTCTTTACCATGCAGTTGATAAGGCCAAGGCCTTTATCACGAAAGCCATCCAAGACGCCCCTCAACTCGGTCATGGTTCTGGCCCAGTTAACCATACAAGCTTTAAAGATTAAAAAAACTCTCTAGTTCCTACTTTAAGGGAATTAGAGAGTTTTTATACTCTTCGAAAATCTCTTCAAACGACGTCAGCTTTATCTGCAACCTCAAAGCTGTGCTTTGAGCAACCTGCGACTAGCTTCCTAGTTTGCTCTTTGATTTTCATTGAGTATTAATTAGAAAATAATGCCATCCAACTTTGTCAAAAAGGCTTGCGTTTTTGTCTCTATATCTTCTGCCTGCATCAAATCACGCACTACAGCTACACCAGCTATGCCAGTGTCAACAAGCTGGTCAATATTCTCTGACGTCAAGCCTCCAATAGCAACTACTGGAATGGCGACCCTTTGGCAAATTGTCCTCAAGGTTGAAATCAGGGTGATAGGCGCATTTTCCTTGGTCGTAGTCGGGAAAATGGCTCCTGTCCCCAAGTAATCCGCACCTCCTTCTTCTGCCTCGAGGGCTCTTTTTACAGTTTTAGCTGTGACACCGAGGATTTTGTCAGGGCCCAAGACTTTGCGGGCAACCGAAACTGGTAGTTCATCGTCTCCGATATGCAGACCAGCAGCATCAACTGCGAGACAGACATCCAAGCGATCATCGATTATCAAGGGTACCTGATAGGCATCTGTTATTTCCTTGACTTGTTTGGCTAGTTGATAGTATTGATTGGTTGTGAGATTTTTTTCTCGTAATTGGACTATGGTAACACCTGAACGGCAAGCCGTCTCAATCTTTTCAAGAAAACTTTCCAAGGAATCTTGGTAGCGATTGGTTACCAGATACAGTCTAAGTGCTTCTCTATTCATAAACATCTCCTTTTATGGCTTCTAGCCAATTTTCATCTCTTTTGAGGAGCGAAAGCTGATTGAGTACTTGGTAACGAAAATCTTCCAATCCCATCCCTTGAACAACTATTCTCTCAGCAGAGATATTGAGATAAGAGACTGCTAAGCAGGAAGCTTCAAATCCAGTCTTTCCTTGGCTGAGAAAAACAGCTGTTAAAGCTCCAACCAAGTCTCCTGTCCCTGTTATCCAGTCTAATTCTGCACAGCCATTTCCCAGTACAGCGACCTGATTCTTCGAAACGATGAGGTCCTTGGGGCCAGTAACTAAGAATGACATACCAGGATAAAGCTGACACCAGTCTTTCAAGACTTGAAGTAAATCCTCAGTTTCTTGGTCTTTAGCACTCGCATCGACCCCAACGCCGTGGTATTTTAAGCCAACAAGACTTCGGATTTCCGACATGTTTCCTTTAAGGACCGTAGGTCTATAGTCTAAAAGGTCTTTAACTAAGCTCTTACGAATGGATGAAGCTGTTACGCCAACCGCATCTACTACCATTGGAAGACAAACTTGATCTGCATAAGAAGCTGCCATACGGATTGCTTTTTCCTTCTCAGCTGACAAATGCCCCAAATTGATGAAGAGTGCCTGGCTTTGCTTAGTAAAATCAAGAACCTCACGGGGATCATCTGCCATAACTGGTTTACATCCCAGAGCCAAAATCCCATTTGCTAGCATCTCACAAGAAATCTCATTGGTAATACAGTGAATGAGGGAAGTCGTTGCCAGAGGAAAAGGATTTGTAAATGCCTGCATCAGTCTATCCTTTCATCAAAGAAATATCCCTGAACTTTTTTAAAGAATTCCTGCTTGATTAAAAATCGAAAGGCAATAAAGGAAATCGCTGTACCAATCAAGGTTGCACCGAAAAATCGAGGAGTGTAGATAAACCAACTAAGCTTAGCGGCCGATCCTGTAAAGAGTACCATAACAGGATAGGAAACAATAGAACCAATAATACCTGTTCCCAAAATTTCTCCCAAAGCAGAAAAGTAAAATTTTCTACCATACTTATAAAAGAGACCTGCTAGAAGGGCTCCAAAAGTCGCTCCTGTGAGAGCTAAAGGCGGAATCCCTTGAGTCGTCATACGGATAAAGGCTGTCACTGTAGCCATAGCCAAGGCATAAACAGGTCCCATCATGATTCCAGCTAGAATATTGACTACACTGGACATCGGTGCCATTCCCTCAATCCGAAAGATAGGCGTAAGGACTACATCAAGGGCAATCATCATGGATAAAATGG
This sequence comes from Streptococcus mitis, assembly GCF_005144795.1. GTDB lineage: Bacteria > Bacillota > Bacilli > Lactobacillales > Streptococcaceae > Streptococcus > Streptococcus mitis_BB. The sequence continues at coordinate 34,954 of NZ_SWFJ01000006.1, forward strand.
TTAATTTGTGAACTTGTAATTGGTGCTTTCTCATGTTTCTATTCTTCTCCTGTTTCTAAAGACTGTAAATCGCTCTTCCATGTCTGGTGTTGGTAGGCCATTTCCCAAAACTTAGCTTCCATATGAACACTGATGTGGAAGGCATCTAGCATTTTTTTCTTGTCTGTCTCGTCACTTTCTCGATAGAGTTGATTGACCAGAGCCTCTTCCTCTCTGATCTGCTGCTCCAATTCATCCGTAATATACGTTTCAATCCATTGTTGATAGAGAGGATTTGGTGATGGTTTAAGATTAAGTGATTTGCCTATATCATGATATAGCCAAGGACAAGGCAGCAAGCTTGCAAAGGCAATACCCAAGTTTGGCTCTGCAAATTGCCGATAAATGTGAGAGATATAATGATAGCAGGTTGGAGCGATTGGATGCTCATCCATTTCCTGATCGCTGATTTCCAATTCCTTGAAAAATTGTTGGCGGATAAATAACTCACCTTCCACTAGACTCTGAGCATTTTGTTTCAAGAGTCTTTTCATCTCTTGATTTGAAGTCTTATCAGCCAAGAGGTGATAGGCTTCTGAGAAGGCCTTCAAATAGTAGGCATCCTGAATCAAGTAATAGCGAAAGATGGACAGGTCTAAATTTCCCTCTTGCAACTGTAAAACAAAGGGGTGATGAAAGGAAGTCTGCCAAGCTTCCTTGGATAATTCCATCGCAATATCTGTAAATTCCATAATAACTCCTTTATAAAAATAGACTGGTTTGAAGCAATAAAAAGAAAAGCAGGTAGATGAATAGTGTCCTTTGAGGAATATAAAAAGTCCGATAGCGATTCTCCGCCTGTGCATGTTCGTCATATCCATGCGCCGATAGGGCTCTCAGGTAAAGATGGCGCCACCTAAAGACTGTCATCAGAACCTTGCTGTAAATCAAGGGCGACCAAAAATGTAGTTCTTGACCGCGTAATAAGCAAGCTTCCTTGAGGGACTTGATTTCTTGCTGGATAAGGGGGAAGGAATTGAATACCACAATCAAGGCATAGGCCCAAGAGCGTGATAACCCCTTTTGAGCCAAGTACAAGAGAAGCTCTTTTAGGGAAATAGAGGAAACAAAGACAAGACCAATACAAACGGTCACAAAGGCCCTCGTTCCAAGCATGACTGCCTGCGAAGCATCCCCATGTAACTGAACTGCCCAGTAGTTGGCCAAGGATGGCAAAATGGCGAGCAGAATCATCCAAGCCAATACTTTAAATCGCCGGTAATAGAGCATAAAGAGAATGCAAAATGCGACTACCGAGAGATTAAGAGCAATCGAAGGAATGAAAGATGTTTCCAAGGATAAAATCAGCAAGAAGAGACTGATAATCGGTGTCTGGGTTGCTACTTTGACCATACTATCTCACCTCCCCTTGAGTATTGCTACTCTGAGATGTGAGTGGTTTGGTAATTGTCACTTTTTTCACATGACTGAGACCCTGACTAGTCATCTCAATCCAATAATCAACCACAGAGATCAAGGGATCTAAACGATGGCTAATGATCAGAAAACTTCTTCCCTGATTTCTCTCCTCCACAATCCACTTGCAAAAATAATGGCAGGCTCTATCATCCAAACCTGCAAAAGGTTCATCTAGCAAAATCACAGACGCCTTGCTGGTCAAGATGGTCAAGAGCTGAAGAATCTTTTGCTGGCCACCACTTAATTGATAGGGACTCTTATCAAATGCCTGCTCCAGATCAAAATATTGTAAAGCTTGGAGAATCCGCTGATTTCTTTCAGAGTCTGGACTATCTAATTGCAGTTCCTCTCGCAGACTGACTCTGATAAACTGCTTCTCAGCTTCCTGAACAACACCCGTCAGGTCACGATACAAACTCTTTTTCTTTTTCAGGACTGTCCCCTTCCAGGTAATGCGCCCCTTATACTTTTGAAATTGAAGAATAGATCGAAAGAGGGTTGATTTCCCGACACCATTATCACCCAAGATACAGGAAATCCCTTGGTAAAATGTGAAATCCGCAATTGAAAAGAGGGGATGCTTATCCAGCTCACAAGTTGTTCGATCCATATGGAATAGTTCTGGGCTAGAAGCAATCTCCTTTGAAACAGCCTGTGTCATTTCAGAGGCAGGGATTTGATTTATTTTCGTTAGTTGTCCGTCTCTTAGCTCCACCATATGGTCGATATAGGCTTCATAGTCAGATAAATCATGGTCGCACAAAATAACTGTCTTCCCATTAGAGGCCAACTCTTTTAGAATCTCCAATATCTCTATCCTACTCTTGCGGTCAATGGAAGCGAAGGGCTCATCCAAGAGATAGACCCTAGGATTCATAGCAAAGAGAACAGCCAAAGCAGCCTTTTGCTTTTCCCCACCTGATAAGTGATGGATGGGACGGTGCAAGATCTTCTCGCAGCGACATTGTCGAACCACATCTGCTATTTTAGAATCAATTTCCTGAACGGGATGCCCAATATTTTCCAAGGTAAAAATCAGCTCCTCAAACAAGTTCTCCATGGTAAATTGATGATTGGGATTTTGAAAGAGAATACCAACCGTCTGGACACGTTCGATGATAGAAAGCTGACTGACCTCGCTCCCATTTATCAGGACTTGACCGCTATAGGGAAGAGAACTGACTTGGGCAATCATTTGAAAGAGGCTGGATTTTCCTGAACCACTGCTCCCAACTAACAAGGTAAAGGCTTGCGCATGAAAAGTAAAATCAAGCGGCTCAGGGAAGATTGGTGACTGAATCGCTCGTAGTTCCAGCCCCATCTATGCCTTGCCTCCAGCTGCAAACTGATGATAGAGTTTGACAATGGCACGAACCAAGATGGTACAGAAGAAAAAGACGGAAATAAAACGTACTACAAGCAAGGAAAGGACAAAAGGAAGGGAGAAGGCATAGTAACCTAACTTAATGTATTCATAGACAAAGCTAACAAGCGTAATCCCAATACTATTGGCAGTTAGAGAGAGCCAACTTTCATAGCGATTCTTGGTTACGATAAAACCAAGTTCACTTCCCAAACCTTGAACCAAGCCAGACAAAAGGGCACCTAGACCGAATTGGCTACCATAAAGGACTTCAGCAAGTGCAGCTAGCACTTCTCCAATCGTTGCACTTCCGACTCTTGGAACAAAGATTGCAGCAATAGGCGCAGCCATACACCAGAGACCAAAGAGGATTTCATTGGCAAAGGCCTGCAAGCCAAGAGGTGCTAAAATCAGGGTGAGGATATCAAACAGATAACCTGAACCCACAAAAACGCCACCAAAAAAGATAGACAAGAAAGCAAGTAAGATAACATCTTTTAACTGCCATTTTTTCAACATAAAAAACTCCTTTTTTAAAGAAAAGTGGGGCATACAAGGTGAGCTACCTAAATGCTTTGTATCATCTTCATCCAGTTTCGTAAAAGAAAAAACTCTAATTACAGATAGGAATTAGAGTTCAGCTTACAAGATTAGATGGTTAGTTTCTAAAAATACAAAACCATTTCACATTTCCCTTCGCCAGTCTTAACTGTATCAGGTTCAATGGGTATCATCTCAGCCTAAAGCACCCCAAATGTCTTTATTATTTAATTATATAAATATTATAACAAACGATTTATTCTAGTTCAAGAAATTGAACTGGAAATACAGCAGATCTTTCTTTGGTTAGATAGATACCTATTGTTCACTCATTTCTCGAACAGTTTTTTCTATATTTTTTGCATACGATATTGCTGAAATGATTGAAACACCGTCAACATTGGTCTTCATAATGTCTTTAATATGTTGCGTCTGTATCCCACCAATTGCAACTAAGGGCATTCGTGGCAATAGTTTTCTCATCAATTTAAGACCTTCATAACCTATAGCACCACCAGCATCATCTTTTGACTGGGTATCAAATACAGGACCAACACCAACATAATCGACATATTCAACTTTTGATTGTTGAAATTCTTTCTCGTTTTTTATAGAAAGACCAATTATTTTATCTGGCATCAATTTTCTAATTTCATCAACTCCAAGATCATCTTGTCCTACATGTACGCCATCAGCGTCAATTTCCATCGCCAAATCAATATCATCATTAACAATAAACGGAACATTGTATTTTTTACAAAGATCCTGTAGTTTAATTGCTAATTCGACTTTTTCTTTACCTTCTAAGGCTCCCTCCCCTTTTTCACGGAATTGAAATAAGGTTATACCACCTTTTAAGGCTTCCTCAACGACCGTATATAGATCTTTTCCTTGGTAAGTAGTCGTTCCACAAATAAAATATAGTTTTAGTAATTCTTTATGAAACATCTTACTTCACTCTTTTGAATTCCTTTACATCTTCATCTGTAATCTCATATAAGGCATTTATAAATTCAACTTTAAATGTTCCAGGAAGATGTCCATTTGGACGTTTTTCTGCCATTTCTCCAGCGATATTATAAACCAACATTGCTGTTTCTAATGATTTCAATTCTTGACCTTTTTCAAGTCCGATAAAGCTTGCTACTACAGCACCTAATAAACATCCAGTCCCAATAACTTTTGGCATCATGGCACTACCATTATGAATCGTTACCACTTCTCCATTAACCGCAATAGCATCCACTTCACCTGTTACTATTATAGGAATATTGAGCTTCTCATTTGCTGCTAGAGCAATTTCGTCAATATTATCTACGCCCGCACTATCTACTCCTTTAGATGCCACATTTATCCCTACTAAAGAGGCTATCTCTCCAGCATTTCCCCTTATCGCAGCTAGTTTGTAATTGTTAATTAGATCATCTGCTACTTTTTTTCTATATTCTCCTGCTCCACAGGCTACAGGATCTAAAACTGCTGGGACATTATATTTCTCTGCAATTTTCAAAGCAGCTTGGTATAATTTCCAATTTTCATCTGTCAATGTTCCTATGTTTATTAATAAACCTCCAGCATACTTTAACAAATCCTCTAAATCTGCAGGAAACTCACTCATAGCTGGTGATGCACCCAGTGCTACTAATCCATTTGCTGTGAAATTTTTTACTACATCATTAGTGATACAGATAACCAATGGTGCTTTTTCTTTTAATAATTTTAAACTTGTCATATTGAAATCCTTCCTTTTCACTTTATACGATCTACTGATTTCGATTTATCTCTATCTTTCGTTAAGAAATTTTTTTATTTACATTGAATAATTTACCTCATCAAATTTGTAAATATCCTAAACCTTCTCTAGGCGTCATAGCCAATATCAAAAAAGGCTAATTCTAAAGCAACCGCTTGATTCCAACGTTCCTGAAGTTCTGTCAAATCCTCTCTACCTTTCCCGACACGATTAAGTTCGTCAACCAGAAATTGAACCCACTCTGCAAAGAAAGGACCTCTGTGGAGATTAATCCATTCCGAATGAATGTAGGCTTCAGGTAGAGCCAAATCTGTAGAACCCCAGTCTAAATAGAGACCTTCTGCAATAACCAGCATGACCAAAAGATGGGCATAGTTTGATGAATCCACTGCCGAATACATTAGATCCTGAAAGGCTTTTGTTACAGGATGCAAGGTCACTTCCAGATAATCATTCTCAGATACTTTTAACTCTTTGAAAGCCTTCTGGAAATAACCGTCTTCATCTGCTTCAAGAAAGCCTAGTTGCTTGGCAAAACGAAGCTTGGATTCAAGCTGGTCTGCGTGGGCTACGCAGGCACCCAGCATGGATAAGAAGGCATCAAAGAAGTGATAATCTTGAATTAGGTAGTCTTTTAAGACCTTATTCTCAATTCTCCCCGCAAAAAGTTCCTTAACAAAACGATGATTGATTGCAGCCTGCCAATCCTTCTGACTGCTTTTTAATAATTCTCCAACAGTCAAACCTGGCTCAAATGCATAGTCTTGTGTTTCCATATTTACTTCTCCTCTCTTTACTCATTAGTAATTAATAAAACACCAAGAAATACAAAGCAAAATCGTAATTCCACCTGATACTTTTAAAGAACATCGAGGGCATTTGCAGAGAGATACCTAATACTCTTCGAAAATCAAATTCAATCCACGTCAGCTTCGCCTTACCGTACTCAAGTACAGCCTGCGGCTAGCTTCCTAGTTTGCTCTTTGATTTTCATTGAGTATAAACAAGCCTATCCAGTTTATATAAACAAAAAAACTCCAATTACAATCAAGAATTAGAGTTTAGCTTACAAGATTAGATTGTTCATTTCGACATACGAAAAAAACTGTTCACATTTCCCTTCGCCAGTCTTAACTGTATCAGGTTCAATGGGTATCATCTCAGCCTAAAGCACCCCAAATGTCTTTATTATTTAATTACTGCACCAGTATAGCAAAAAATGAAAGCCCTAGCAAGATATTTGACTGAAAAATATATTTCTATAGTTTTTGATACATTTTCCCTCATTGAAACTTTTAAAATACAAGCAAAAACCTCCACATTATGTGGAGGCAAGCTATTTTATCAATACAATTTTAAGTCACGAGGGTCAACTGGGAAGGTTGGGTTGTATGGATTGTGACGAAGTTTGAAGTGTTTAACATCTTCAATAGTCTGAGTTCCAGACAACTGCATGACTGTCTTCAATTCCGCATTTAAGTGTTCAAAGACTTGACGCACACCAACACTACCACCAAGAGCCAAACCATAGATAACAGGGCGACCAATAGCTACCAAGTCTGCTCCTGAAGCCAAGGCTTTAAAGACGTGTTGACCACGACGAATACCTGAGTCAAAGACGATTGGCACGCGTTTATCAACTGCTTCTGCTACTTCTTGAAGTGAGTCAAAGGCAGCTGGTCCACCGTCAATTTGGCGACCACCGTGGTTAGTCACCCAGATACCAGAAGCTCCTGCAGCAAGCGAACGTTCAACGTCCTCACGGCATTGTGGTCCCTTGACATAAACAGGAAGTCCTGAGTATTCAGCGATAAATTCTACATCGCGTGGAGACAAGCGTTGTTTAGCTGATTTGTAAACAAAGTCCATTGATTTACCAGCACCTTCTGGTAGATATTCCTCAACAATCGGCATGCCAACTGGGAAGACAAAACCATTACGCTTGTCCACCTCACGATTACCCCCTACAGTCGCATCTGCTGTCAAGACAATCGCTTTGTAGCCTTCAGCCTTCACACGGTCCATGATGTGGCGGTTAATACCATCATCTTTACTAAAGTAAAATTGGAACCAGTGAGGTGTCCCTTGAAGGGCTTCTGTAATTTCTGGAAGGTCAACAGTAGAGTAAGAGCTAGTTGTATAGAGGGAACCAAACTCATGAACACCACGCGCAGTCGCCACTTCACCCTGTTCATTTGCTAATTTATGAGCTGCAACAGGCGCCATAATGATTGGTGAAGACAATTTTTCACCTGCAAATTCAATCTCTGTACTTGGATTTTCAACATCACAAAGAGTATGAGGAACGATGAGTTTGTGGTTAAAGGCACGAATATTCTCACGTAAAGTGAAGGTATCTTCCGCCCCACTAGCGATATAGCCAAATGCTGCTTTAGGAATAACTTGTTGCGCCATTGGCTCCAAATCATATGTATTGATGAAATCTACATGACCTTCTGCATTGCTTGTTTTGTATGACATAAAATGCCCTCCTTAATAAGTAAGCGTTTACTTTGTATATTACAAAAATATCTTAACTCTTTTTTCAAAATTTTTCAAATATTTTGTTTGAAAATTTCAGAAATTCTAGGACTATGATAAAAAATCCCTATAACAGCAATAAAAAATACATATTATTCAAAGGAGATTTTAAGTGCTACAATAACTGTATTATTTCTAGATGGGAGGTTCTATTTTTGGATTGGTCCATTGTTGAACAATATCTACCACTATATCAAAAGGCATTCTTTCTGACCTTGCATATTGCAGTTTGGGGAATTTTGGGATCCTTTCTGCTCGGTTTAATCGTTAGTATCATCCGACATTATCGAATCCCTGTTCTGGCGCAAGTGGCGACAGCCTACATTGAATTGTCACGCAACACGCCCCTTTTGATTCAACTCTTCTTTCTCTACTTCGGTCTTCCCCGAATCGGGATTGTCCTATCTTCAGAAGTCTGTGCCACTTTAGGACTGGTCTTTTTAGGAGGCTCCTATATGGCAGAATCTTTCCGAAGTGGGCTGGAATCCGTCAGTCAAACCCAGCAGGAGATTGGATTAGCAATCGGTCTGACACCTCTACAGGTCTTTCGCTATGTGGTTCTTCCGCAAGCAACAGCGGTGGCCCTACCGTCTTTTAGTGCCAATGTCATTTTCCTCATCAAGGAAACCTCTGTTTTCTCAGCAGTAGCTTTGGCCGACCTCATGTACGTCGCCAAGGACTTGATTGGGCTCTACTATGAGACAGACATTGCGCTAACTATGTTGGTAGTTGCTTATCTGATGATGCTTCTACCCATCTCACTAGTCTTTAGCTGGATAGAAAGGAGGCTCCGCCATGCAGGATTCGGGAATCCAAGTACTCTTTCAGGGAAATAATCTCCTGAGAATCTTACAGGGATTAGGTGTCACAATTGGCATTTCTATCCTGTCTGTCCTCTTATCCATGATGTTCGGAACAGTCATGGGAATCATCATGACCTCCCATTCTAGAATCATACGATTTTTAACACGATTGTATCTGGAATTTATCCGTATCATGCCCCAGCTGGTGTTGCTCTTTATCGTTTATTTCGGCTTGGCTCGAAACTTTAATATTAATATCTCAGGTGAGACTTCAGCTATTATCGTTTTTACCCTCTGGGGAACAGCTGAAATGGGGGACTTGGTCCGTGGAGCCATCACTTCCCTCCCTAAGCATCAGTTTGAAAGTGGACAGGCACTAGGTTTGACAAATGTTCAACTTTACTACCACATCATCATCCCACAGGTCTTGAGAAGATTGCTACCACAAGCCATCAACCTTGTCACTCGGATGATCAAAACCACTTCCTTGGTTGTCTTGATTGGGGTAGTTGAAGTGACCAAGGTTGGACAGCAAATCATCGATAGCAATCGCCTGACTATCCCAACTGCTTCTTTTTGGATTTATGGAACCATTCTGATCTTGTATTTCGCAGTCTGCTTTCCTATTTCCAAACTATCCACTCACCTAGAAAAACATTGGAGGAACTAAATGTCTGAAACTATCTTAGAAATCAAGGAACTCAAAAAATCCTTCGGAGACAATCCCATCCTCCAAGGTCTATCCCTACAAATCAATAAAGGGGAAGTTGTCGTCATTCTAGGACCCTCTGGTTGTGGGAAAAGTACCCTCCTTCGTTGTCTCAACGGCTTAGAAAGTATTCAAGGTGGAGATATCCTGCTGGATGGTCAGTCTATCGTTGAAAATAAAAAAGACTTTCACCTAGTTCGCCAAAAGATTGGCATGGTCTTTCAAAGTTATGAACTCTTTCCCCATCTGGATGTCCTACAAAACCTCATCCTAGGTCCTATCAAGGCTCAGGGACGCGACAAGAAGGAAGTAACTGAAGAAGCTCTGCAACTACTGGAACGTGTTGGTTTACTGGATAAACAACATAGCTTTGCGCGTCAATTATCTGGTGGACAGAAGCAACGGGTTGCAATTGTCCGTGCTCTCCTCATGCATCCAGAAATCATCCTTTTTGACGAAGTGACTGCTTCGCTGGATCCAGAAATGGTGCGTGAGGTTCTAGAACTTATCAATGATTTAGCTCAAGAAGGGCGCACCATGATTCTAGTAACCCACGAAATGCAGTTTGCCCAAGCCATTGCCGATCGCATTATCTTCCTCGACCAAGGGAAAATCGCTGAAAAAGGAACGGCTCAAGCCTTCTTTACCAATCCTCAAACCAAACGAGCTCAGGAATTTTTAAACGTCTTTGACTTTAGCCAATTTGGCTCATATCTATAAAGGAGATTTTTATGAAACTACTCAAACCACTTTTAACTGTTTTAGCACTTGCCTTTGCCCTTATCTTTATCACAGCTTGTAGCTCAGGTGGAAACGCTGGTTCATCGTCTGGTAAAACCACTGCCAAGGCTCGCACAATCGATGAAATCAAAAAAAGCGGTGAACTGCGAATCGCCGTATTCGGGGACAAGAAACCGTTTGGTTACGTTGACAATGACGGTTCTTACCAAGGTTACGATATTGAACTTGGAAACCAACTGGCACAGGACCTTGGCGTGAAGGTTAAATACGTTTCAGTCGATGCTGCCAACCGTGCGGAATACTTGATTTCAAACAAGGTTGATATCACACTTGCCAACTTTACAGTAACTGACGAACGCAAGAAACAAGTTGATTTTGCCCTTCCATACATGAAAGTTTCTCTTGGAGTCGTATCGCCTAAGACCGGTCTTATTACAGATGTCAAACAATTGGAAGGTAAAACCTTAATTGTTACAAAAGGAACGACCGCTGAAACTTATTTTGAGAAAAATCACCCAGAAGTAAAACTTCAAAAATACGACCAATACAGTGACTCTTACCAAGCCCTTCTTGACGGACGTGGAGATGCCTTCTCTACTGACAATACTGAAGTCCTAGCTTGGGCGCTTGAAAACAAAGGATTTGAAGTAGGAATTACTTCCCTCGGTAATCCAGATACCATTGCGGCAGCAGTTCAAAAAGGCAACCAAGAACTGCTAGACTTCATCAATAAAGATATTGAAAAATTAGGCAAGGAAAACTTCTTCCACAAGGCCTATGAAAAAACACTTCACCCAACCTACGGTGACGCTGCTAAAGCAGATGACCTAGTTGTTGAAGGTGGAAAAGTCGACTAAGTTTTAAAAAGAAAAACGGACAAGACTAGAATTCTGGTAATCAGAATCTCTATCTTGTTCGTTTTCTATCTAGTCCACCATAGATGCAATTTCCATTATTGCCACAACGTTTGTTGGATTATCAGAAGTCAATGAATGATTTGCGAACCCAAGAGCTACACGGAATTGTACATTCTTGTTTGCTGGGCTATAACCATCTCCCATCATCATAGCTGCATAGTGACCTTTAGAGTGTTTCCATACAGTATAGAAGTAGTGAGCTAGTGCCTTTTCATTTGTAAGACTCACAATATCCCAAACAGTAGTTGTTTCTGCTGCATTTTCCGTCATTGCATTTGTTTGTTTGTAGAATTCTGGATCATAAGCAGTTGACCAACGAGAACCATCAGGTCGTTTGTGCTTACCTTCCTTCTTACCTTGGTAACGCAATGAACCGTGATCTGCCATTTCATTTGCACGAATATTGGCAACTAGAGTTAGTTCGCTATCATCCGCTGCAATTGTTGCAGGAGTCAAACCTTTACGAGTACGTTCTTCATTAAGAAGTTCCATGAAGTGTTCATTAAGTTTACGATTATCTACAATTTGTTCAAGTTTATCAAGTTCTGCTTGAGAGAGGCGAGATGCTTTCCAAACTGAGATAAGTCCACTGTCTCGAGGAAGTTCAGCTTCATCATCTGTTGTATCAACCGCCACACGGTCTTTATCAGGTTGAGAAAGATTGTCGTGTAGATACTTAGCACTACGGTGATCTTCATTGTTTGGATCCAAACCATTTTCACCTAGGCTCTTAACGTCTTTCCAAGTGCCATCAATGTCATAGTTTTCATCACTTGTTGGAACTACAACATCTGTTGGGTCAGCGACACGTTTTTTCTTAGTACCATCAAAGGTGATTGTGTCAACTGCATCTTGAATTTCAACTAGCTCACGACTTTTAACAGTTCGTTCACCAGTTTTATTGTTTACTGAAATAACTTTACGATAACGTTTGAATCCATCACGTCCGTTTTCAGTACGAGTTTCACCTTCGAAAAGGTTAGAATCATTTTCAGTACGAGAACCATGAGAAATTGTTTCAGTTTCTTCTTCAGTAACTTCAGACATCAATTTCTTAGTTCCATAATGAACAACTTTTTGTTTTGCTGGAACAGTGTTAATCAGTTCACGACTTACTTCTGTACGGTTTTGATTTTCATCATTGATGTACTTAACTTTGTAAGTTTCCTTACCATTTACCGCATCTTCAACTCGCTCATCACCTTCAAAAAGTTCAGGATCAGCAACTCGTTTTTCACCTTCAGCAGTAATAACTTTGTCTTCGTTAGCATAAGTGTAACGTTCTTTAGTTCCAACTTCGACTACTTCATCCACTGCTGGAACAGTTTCAGTATTGATTAGCTCACTCTTAACAAGTTTGCCATCTTCATAGTAATCTTTGTAGTTTTCGATGATTTCACCGTTTTTACCTTTAGTTTTAACAACTCGTTGATCGTTGAAAAGTTTATCGCTTTTAACTTCAACAGTATTGAAGTTTTCTCCAGCTTTGCGCTCAACTCGAGTTTTGTTTTCAGTTAAAACTTTATGTGTTCCAACTCGAACAACTTCTTTAACCGGTTTTACTTCATCACTTTTAACCACAGATGAACGACCATTTCCGTAAACAATTGTAGTTTCAGTATAAGAACCTTTTTGACCCTTAGTTTCTACTACACGTTTTCCTTCATTTAATGTCTCATCTTTAACTTCTTCAGTTTCGTAATTTACTTCAACTGTTCGAGAAGTGCGACTTGTTTCCAAGTTTTCACCAGTTCCAATTTCTACAATTTCATCAACTGCTGGAACTTCATTTTCTCGTTTTTCATCACGAGAAACTTCCGTACCGTCTGGAGTGGTTACAACTGTAGTAACAAGTTCATAAGAACCATCTTTACCAGCTTGAATTACTTTTTTCTCACCTTTCGGAAGGTCTGGATTTGTGTTGCTAGTAACTTTATGTTCAACCTTGTGGTTTTCACGAGTTACAGTTTCAATGTTTTTCTTAGCAACTTTTGTTCCGACATGAACAACTCGATTTTTTGCCTCTTTTTGAGTAGATGAAACAAGAGTACGACCAGTTTCAACACCATCTTCAAGTGTTACAGTGAAAACTTCAAGTTTTTCACCATTTTGACCGGCTTCCACTTCTTTTTCTACTCCAGCATCCAAGTTTTCATCTGGAACGTATTCTGTACTTGGAAGAATAGGAGTACGAACCACCTCTTCTTTTGTAGTACGAACCATTTCTTTAGAAGTTTTAGTACCAATATGGATAACTTTATCAACTGCAGGAGTTGTTTGTGTTCCTGTTACTGTACGACTAACTTCTACACCATTTTCAATGGTAATTGTGTAAGTTGTTTCTGTTTTTCCTGCAACACCTTCTTGAACAACTTGAGTTTCACCAACATTAAGATTTGCATCTGGGACATGTTGGACTCCAGGTTCAATTACAGAAGTTTCTACTTCAGTTCGAGTAGTTACAACTTTTTTAACTTCAGACTGGGCTGGAATGGCTGGCTGAGTTTCTACAGCTGGTTTTCCATCTTCTGCTGGTTTAGCAGGCACTTCTGGTTTTGCTGGAGTAGCAGGTTTAATAACTTCTTCAGTTGTTTTTTCACCAACTACAGTATTAGTTTTACCAGTTTCAACTTGTTCTTTGTTTCCTGGTAAAGTTGCTTGGTTACTACCTTCAACCTTATCTTTTTTCTCTTCTAAAGTTTTTTCTTCTTTAGTTAGAGTACCAGTTGTTTGGTCTTTGTTTTCTGGAACAGTTGGAGTTGTAACTTTAGTTTCAACTTCTTTTTTCTCTTCCTTTTTATCTAAGACCTTATCTTTTTCTGGTTTAGCTTCAGGCAATGCAGGCTGAACTTCAGGAGTTCTTTTTTCGATAATTACCAATTCTGGCAGTTTAGGTTGAACTTCTGGAGTGCCTTTTTCGATAATTACCAATTCTGGCAGTTTAGGCTGAACTGCTGGGATGCCTTTATCATCTTTAACTTCAACCTTTTTAGTTAGGTTATCAGATTTTTCCAATATTTTATTATCTTTATTAGCTACTTCTAATCTAGAAACTTGCTCAACTGCGTCTTCACCCTCAGTTCTTACCTGTGACTTAAGCTTTTCCTCTACCTTCGTTATTTCTGATAATTTTTCATATGATTTATCGAGAGATTTAATCGAATCTTCAGAACCAACTTTTTTAGTAGCTACAAATGCTTTAGCCAATTCCTCTTTGGCATCTACTTTAGGTAGAAAACTCTTCTCTGTTTCTTTAATAGTACCAGTTGTTGTGTATTCTTTTTCTTTTGAAGAAGAGTCTGAAACGGTAACACTTTCACATTGCCCTTGATTTTGACTCGATTGATTTTGCAACATAACTGTTCCAGCTGAAATTCCTAAAAGCGCTACAATTGCTGCTGAGATTACCCAACCTCTTCTACCTTTTTTCAAAGTCTTTTTTTCATTAGTATTTTGTCTATCCATCTTTATTTTCCTGACTTTTCACTGATTATATTTTTACATACTTACACTATCTAATATATTTTTTAGAAAAACGATAATTTCTAACAGTACCTATAATGCCTCCTAGGCTACATGTAAATAAAATCAAAATAAAAATGGAAAAGCTATCGCCAATTACTTTAATACTATATAGATAATTAAAAATTAAAAATAAAGGTAGCGAAATCGGCAGTATAGTACAGCTCACAGCAGCTCGTCTCATTTCTTTGGTCTCTCCACTCATAAACCAAGTCAAAGGTAAAAATCGCATCCAGTTTAGATATTCTTTTTGTTGGACTTTTTCTTCAAACAAATGAGTAAATAAAGTATAAAACGGCAATGCGACATAATAAGTTGCTTTGACTAAAAAGTACATTACAGTTATAAAAATGGCAAAACCCCACCACATATCTCTAACTGTTTTATCAATATCACTTTCATATTTCGGTTTTCCAAACATCTTATTTCTCCTAATCTATTATTTCATTAAATTTGTAAATGTATTAATTGTTGTCATTTTGTTATTGTAATCAACTTTTCTTTGTAATTCTTGAAACTGATAATTTAATTGCTCTGTCCTCATCATATCTTCATACATATTTTGCGCTTGTCCTAGGTCATAGGCTCTACCTTGATCAATTACATTAACCATATAAGCAAAAGCATCAAAATGAATATCTAACCCTGCTTGTTGCCTTGCATAAACAAATGGAATACTATTCAATTTCTCCATACAATAGTTTCTAGCTTGAGCAACTTCATCCTTATGTTTTTTTACTTGATCTGCTATTGGTTTTTCATGCTTCACTCGTTGATAAGCAAAATAAATTGGAGACCATAGCAGAACCCATGCTCCCACCCAAAGGGAGTATTCAAAAGGTTTACTTAAGATTCCTAAACCAGAACTAGAAAATTCACCAAGTCTATCTATATAGGCAACTAAGAACAATGAACCTAAAATTCTGAAAATCCATCCCAAAACACTTAATTTCGGGTTGATAAGAGAAACATGTTTTCCATCTACTATATAAAAATACTTAGTCAGATCTTCTACTCTTTTAGACCAAATAGCAGCTTCAACTATTAAGTTTCTACTACGTTTAGACTCTTCTATTGTCAAAAGATATTCTTGTAAAACAGTCTGGTATGATTGCGGATTAGCGATAGGATAATATTCATATTTTTTGCCTTCTGCAGTAATGACATCAAGTGAATGGTATGCACCATTATCAAAAACTTCAGACCAATGTTTATTTGGTAACCTCCCTTTTACATAGGCTTCCCAAATAGTCCATTCATCAAACAAATCTGACTTAGATTCATCCGGAATAATTCCTAAAAAATAATCTAACTCATTCTCCTCTTGAGAAATAATATCATTCTTATTCATCCATAAGTCTCCTTTCCTTGTTATTTTATCATATTGTGGATATATACACAATATGAAGTCAGATACTTTTTTCTTATAATTAAGTAAAAGGAGTTGATGACGATAATCAGTTTTAACCCACTCTGGGCTACAATGAAGAAAAAAGAAGTTTCTCAATACAAGTTATTAAAATCCGGAGTTGATAATAAAACTCTTGACAGCCTAAAGAAAAATAAAAACATAACTTTACTAACTTTAGAAAAGCTATGTCGGATTTTAGATTGTCTTCCAAATGATATCGTTGAATTTATCGAAGAAACTCCCGATTCTAATATTCGTAACACATTTATCTAGTTCTAATATTTATTCTTATGTCATAATATCTACGTTATCTACTCTCCCTATCATTGTTCACAATATAAACCAAGTAATACTCTTCAAACCACATCAGCTTCACCTTAGATTATATATGTGACTGACTTCGTCAGTCTTATCTACAACCTCAAAGTAGTGCTTTGAGCAATCTGCGGCTAGCTTCCTGGTTTGCTTTTTGATTTTCATTGAGTATAAGATCCAATAACATCACAAAAAGAAATCAGGTAACCCTAGTGACTACCTGATTTTCTATGTTTTAGGCATTTTGCCAATTCTCTTGGTCTTCTTTAAAGCGTTTTAGGAGATCCAAGCCTTCTGGTGTGATATACCCTTCTTCTTGGGCTAGGTGGATGAGTTCACTGTAGTTCGAAAGTGTCACAAGTTTGACACCTGCATCTGAGAAGTTCTTATCCGCTTTTGGCAATTGATAGCTGAAAATCGCTACAACACCGAGAACGTCAGCTCCTTCGCGTTTGGCTGCTGCTACGGCCTCGAGAACAGAACCACCCGTTGAAATGAGGTCTTCAACCACTACCATTTTTTGACCTTGAGCTACACGGCCTTCGATTTGATTACCAGCACCGTGGTCTTTTGGTTTGCTACGGATATAGGCAAAAGGCAGATTCATCTTGTCAGCAATAATAGCTCCGTGTGGAATCCCTGCTGTTGCAGTTCCTGCAATGACTTCTACCTCAGGAAAGGCTTCTTTAATAGCATCCACAAAGCCATTTTCAATTAGGGTACGAGTTTCTGGATAGGCAAGCGTCACACGGTTATCCGTGTAAATCGGTGACTTGATGCCAGATGCCCAAGTGAAAGGCTCCTCTGGTTTGAGGTAAACGGCTTGAATTTTCAATAGGTGGCTAGCGATATCTTTAGCAAGTGTCATGGTATTCTCCTTTTATTTTTATAATCTAGTTCTTTAATTCCAGTCCTGTGTCCATTCATCCTTGATGGCATGATAAGCTGCAACAGGATCCTCAGCTTGGGTAATGGGACGTCCCACCACGATATAGTCACTACCGATTTGATAGGCATCCGCTGGCGTCATCACGCGTTTTTGGTCTCCAACCGCAGCTCCCTGTGGACGAATTCCTGGCGTTAAACAGATAAAATCTGGTTTGGTAGCCTGCTTGATGAGTTCTACTTCCTGAGCTGAGCAAACGACACCATCCAAGCCAGCTTGAGCTGTCTTCTTAGCATAGTGAATGACAGACTCTTGCAGGCTGGTTTGAATATTTTGAAAATCCTGCATCTGGGCTTCCGACGTTGAGGTCAACTGAGTGACAGCAATCAATTTGGCTTGACTTCCAAGACCTTCACGCGCAGCCTTCATCATCTCTACACCGCCAGCAGCATGAACATTAGTCATATCCACACCAAGCTGAGACAGAACCTTCATGGCTGACTTGACTGTATTGGGAATGTCATGAAGTTTGAGATCCAAAAAGACACTGTGACCCAGGCCTTTCAAGTAGGACACAATCTCAGGCCCCGTTGCGTAATAAAGCTCCATCCCTACCTTGAGATAAAGGCTTTCTTCTGCTGGGAAAAGAGCTAAAAATTCCTTGACCGCCTCAAAACTAGGAAAATCAAGAGCAATGACTGGACGATGTTCTCGCATAGGTTTCTCCTTTTACCTTTGCTAGTGAGAGAGTCTGGCCAACAGAAGCCACAAAAAAAGGAACCTGCCAACAGCAAGGTTCCACGAAAAATGGGTAGTCTCCACCCTTTCACCGTCTAACCTTAGCTGCCTCTCTGGACTGCTTTAAAGGTTTTTTTCTATTCTATTATTTCTACTAGCACTTGTCAAGTAAAAACATGGTCACGGTATGTGTCGTGATTTTTGAGAAACTCCAAAATTACATATAAATAAATGCAGGTACACGAAAGGATTGCATATACTTATATGCTTTCTACATTTCTCAAAACTCTAGACACTTACCATGGCAACTAAAGAGCTATAGAAGAAAAGCTAAGCCTAGCGACGCGATGAACGCTGACTTATTTGATTTCGATTGCTCTCTTCCTCCAGCTTTTTCTTATCTTCTTCCAATTTTTTCTGCTGTTCTTCTAGCCTTTTCTTCTCTTCCTCTTTCTGTTTCTTCTCAGCTTCCTTAGCCTCTTGTTTGGCTTTCTCCTCAGCCTCCATAATTAATTTATCCGCCACAGTGTAACTGTAAATTCCAGCTTCCATGTCAATCACACTCGGTTCTGACAATTGTGGCTTAATCTTACTATAATAAGGCAATTTCTTACTCATTTCAGAAAGGGGAACCAAGACCTCGTCCGAATCATTCATCGTCAATCGAATTAAATCTGATGTAACCTTGCTTGGGGCTAATTCCACCTTCTGGATAGCCGCCTTGAGTTCTGGACTAATTTGAGCAAGTTCTGACGTAAAGGCTTTGATTTGTTCGCTGTTATTAAAGAGAACTGATATATAAGTTTCTGGCAGACTCACCAAACTTACCGCACTGGTCTCAAGCTGACCGCTTGCAAGGATTGGATAATGACTTTCTCCAGAAACATAGTAGGCCACAATATCATATTCCTTGACCTTGATTGTAAACTTGGTTGGAAATTGATAGACAAGCTGAGCTGATTCAACCCAATAGTTAGACTTGATCTGCTCTTCATATTTTGCCTTGTCTAGCAGAAGGTTAATCGTATAATCCGAATCCTGAATGCCTGAAGCCTGTCGAATATCATCATCTGTAGTTTGCACTGTTCCCTCAACACGAATATCCTTCATGGTCGCATAAGGACTGAGCAAGTAGGCAGAGACAACCAATAAAAGCAGACTGAGAAACAAAATCGAGATAGCCCGCCAGATATGAACTCCTGGAATTTTCGGTTTGACCTGTTTTTCCTTTACAGGCTTTTTCTCTATTTTTTTATCCTGTTTATTCTGTTTCTTTGGCTCTTTAGATTTTGGTTCTTCTTTGGGTACTTCTTTTTTGACGTCTTCTGACTCTTCTACTTTTTCTTCAGACTCTTTCTTAGCTGATTTTGAGTCTTTTGAATCAGATTCACTCTCTTGCTCCTCGGTTGCATCTGACTTTTCAGATTTTGAAGCCATTCGAGCCTGTCTTTCCTTTTCCTTCTCCTCAGCTAGGGCCGCCTCTTCCTCAGCCTTCTTTTTTAGATATTCCTGATTTCGTTTCTGCCATTCTGATAACTCTTTAAATTCTTCGAGGATTTCTTTGCCCTCATTTTTCTTATCTTTTGACATTTACTTTCCTTATGATAAATCTTTTTTCAACAATTGATAAAAATCTGCTAGAGATTTCAATTCCTTTGAAGCCTTCATCTTGGCTTGATAGTATTCCTTGTGACTTAGTAAGTGAGAAAGCTTCTCTTCTAAACTGTCCAAGGTCAAATCGCTTTCTTGAAGCTCTTCTGCATAGCCTTTTTTGACAAAGTAGGCTGCATTTTCAATCTGGTCTCCACGACTAGCTTCACGACCAAGTGGCACAATAACATGCAATTTTGCCATGGCCAAGAGCTCAAAAATCGTATTGGCACCACCACGTGTCACAACAATATCAGCCAATTCCATCAAGGGTTGATAGAGACTGGTCACATAGTCAACACGAAAGAGATTTTGGCTCAACTCATTCAGGCTAGAATCTCCAGTTAGATTGATAATATTGTAGCGCTCTGTCAGCTCTTTCTTATGGTCTGTCACCAATTGGTTAAAGACACGAGCACCTGCAGAACCACCGACAAACAATACAGTTGGCAATTTGGGATTAAAGTGGGTTTGAATATCCACCAATTCATCTGGTTCTGGAGTGTTTTGGTTTGAAACCTTGGTCACCGCTCCCACATGCTCGACCTTAGACAAACTTGAATCTTGCTCAAAGGTTGAATACATCTTCGTCGCAAATTTATAGGCGATTTTATTGGCCAATCCCATAGACAGGTCCGATTCATGAATAAAGACAGGCACTCCTGACACACGCGCAGCGATAACAGGTGGTACTGAGACAAAGCCACCCTTTGAAAAAAGAGCCTGTGGACGAAGTCGTAACATGATAAAGAGCGATTGGACAATTCCCCAACCAACTTTGAAGACATCCAGCATATTTTGCCAAGAGAAATAGCGACGCAATTTCCCAGTCGCAATAGAATGGAAGGTGACATCAAGACCCGACTTGAGGATTTCTTGGTGTTCAATCCCACGCTTGTCCCCAATATAGTGAACTTCCCAGCCATCTTCGATAAACTTGGGCATTAACAAAAGGTTGAGAGTAACGTGTCCAACCGTCCCCCCACCTGTAAAGACAATTTTTTTCATATTATTCCTTTAACTCCGCTACTGTGCCGATAAAGAGGTCGCCACGTACTTCAAAGTTAGCATACATATCCCAGCTGGCATTTGCTGGACTGAGAAGAACCACGTCTCCTTGAGTCGCAAGCTCGTAAGCCTTGCGGGTCGCATCTGCAATATCAGTCGCATCCACATAAGCCACACCTGCCTTGTCTGCTGCCCGTTTAACACGTTCGGCAGACTGACCCAGGATGACCATCTTCTTGAGTCCAGTAATGTCTGGAACCAATTCGTCAAACTCATTACCACGGTCCAAACCACCTGCAATCAAGACGACCTTGCTGTTGTCAAATCCTGATAAGGCTTTTTGAGTAGCCAAGATATTGGTTGACTTGCTATCATTATAGAATTTGACACCCTTGATTTCATCCACAAATTGGAGACGGTGTTTGACACCACCAAAGGCTGAAAGAGTTTCTTTGATGATCTGGTTATCTACACCACGAAGCTTAGCTACAGCAATCGTCGCAAGGGCATTTTCCACATTGTGGCTACCTGGAACTCCGATTTCATTCGCTGCCATGACCACTTCCCCACGGAAGTAGAGCTGACCATCTTCCAAATAAGCTCCATCAACCTTTTCCTGTGTTGAGAATGGTACAACTGTAGCTTGTGTTTTTCTTGCCAATTCTTTTGCCAAGTCTTGGTTAAAGTTCAAGACAAGGAAATCAGCCACTGTCATCTTGTTCTGGATATTCCACTTGGCTGCTACATATTCCTCAAAAGAACCATGATAATCGATATGAGTTGGCATGAGGTTGGTAATAACTGCAATCTCAGGATGGAATTCTTGAACGCCCATGAGTTGGAAAGAAGAAAGTTCCATGACAAGCGTGTCCTTGTCTGACGCAGTTTGGGCCACTTGACTAGCTGGATAGCCGATATTTCCTGATAAAAGACCATGTTGCCCAGCAGCAGTCAAAACTTCCCCAATCATGGTCGTTGTGGTTGTTTTACCGTTCGAACCTGTGATACCGATAATTGGCGCTTCTGAAATCAAGTAAGCCAATTCCACCTCAGTCAAGACTGGAATTCCCTTGGCCAAAGCCTTTTCAATCATAGGATTACTGTATGGGATACCTGGATTTTTCACCATAAGGGCGAACTCTTCATCCAAGAGTTCCAAAGGATGGCCACCTGTGACAACCTTGATCCCTTCTTCCAGCAAACTTTGGGCAGCTGGATTGTCCTCAAAAGGCTTCCCATCATTTACTGTCACAATGGCACCTAGCTTGTCCAACAAACGAGCTGCAGATTCGCCAGACTTAGCCAAACCTAAAACAAGGACTTTCTTATTTTTAAATTGATCTATTACTTTCATGTCTCGAACTCCATTTCTACTCTTACTATTTTACCATTTTTATGGAAATAATTCTAAACGAAAATGCTCAGATTCAGCATTCTAATAAGCAAAAAGAGAGCCAAAACTCTCTTTTTATCTTCTTTTATTTTTACTAACCGACATGAGGGTAATATCTCGCAAGCTAAAGTATGCTAGAAAGAGCATGGTGATTGCGATAAAGAATTCTGTCGGTAGCTGAAAAATTTGCAGGATAGACAACATAAGCAAAATCAAGAGTGCTACGAAAGCAAAGACGACAAGGACGATATTGACTGTCCCTCTAATGCTTTGTGGTGTCGCAAATACATAGAGTAGTAATAAGAGGAGTCCTATGATTAAATAAACCATCTTTATCTCTTTCTAGCTCTTATTCAGCTGATTTTTTCTTCTTGTTAGCTTTCTCACGCTCTGCCTTGTTAAGGATTTGTTTACGCAAACGGATAGACTCAGGCGTTACTTCCATATACTCATCGTCGTTCAAGAACTCAAGAGACTCTTCAAGCGTCAAGATACGAGGAGTCTTAATAACAGCTGTTTGGTCCTTAGTAGCTGAACGGACGTTGGTCATTTGTTTTGCCTTAGTGATGTTAACTGTCAAGTCATTTTCACGAGAGTTTTCACCGATAATCATTCCTTCATAAACCTCAGTACCTGGGTTGACAAAGATCGTACCACGTTCTTCGATAGACATGATTGAGTAAGTTGTAGCCTTACCAGCATCGATAGAAACAAGGGCACCACGGTGACGACCACCAATTTCACCTGGAATCAATGGCAAGTATTGGTCAAAGGTATGGTTCATGATACCGTAACCACGAGTCATTGACAAGAACTCAGTTGAGTATCCAATCAAACCACGCGCAGGAACTAAGAAGACCAAACGAGTTTGACCATTACCAGTTGAAATCATATCCAACATTTCACCCTTACGTTCAGAAAGGCTTTGGATAACAGATCCTTGGTATTCTTCTGGAGTGTCGATTTGAACACGTTCAAATGGCTCACATTTAACACCGTCGATTTCTTTTACGATAACCTCTGGACGAGATACTTGAAGTTCATAGCCCTCACGACGCATTGTTTCGATAAGGATTGACAAGTGCAATTCTCCACGTCCTGAAACAGTCCATTTATCTGGTGAATCAGTTGGGTCAACACGAAGGGAAACGTCTGTTTGCAATTCGGCCTGCAAGCGTTCTTCCACCTTACGAGAAGTTACCCATTTACCTTCTTTACCAGCAAATGGTGAGTTGTTGACCAAGAAAGTCATTTGAAGAGTTGGCTCATCGATGTGTAGGATTGGAAGAGCTTCTACTGCATCTGTCGGAGTAATAGTTTCACCGACAAAGATATCTTCCATACCTGAAACGGCAATCAAGTCACCTGCTTTTGCTTCCTGGATTTCACGACGTTCCAAACCAAAGAAACCGAAGAGTTTTGTAACACGGAAGTTTTTAGTTGTACCATCAAGTTTAGAAAGGGTAACTTGGTCCCCAACTTTAACAGTACCACGGAAGACACGACCGATACCGATACGTCCAACGAAGTCATTGTAGTCCAAAAGTGATACTTGGAACTGTAAAGGCTCATCTGAGTTATCTACTGGAGCTGGGATATGGTCGATAATCGTGTCAAAGATTGGTGCCATAGTCGCTTCTTGGTCAGCTGGGTCATCTGACAATGAAGAAGTTCCGTTGATCGCTGAAGCATACACCACTGGAAAATCAAGCTGGTCGTCATCTGCACCAAGCTCTATGAAAAGTTCCAAGACTTCGTCCACTACTTCTGCTGGACGAGCTGATGGTTTATCGATTTTGTTAACAACAACGATTGGGACAAGGTCTTGTTCCAAAGCTTTTTTCAAAACGAAACGAGTTTGTGGCATGGTTCCTTCGTAGGCATCTACGACCAAGACAACACCGTCAACCATTTTCATGATACGCTCAACTTCTCCACCGAAGTCCGCGTGTCCTGGTGTGTCCATGATGTTGATACGAGTTCCGTTGTAGGCAACGGCTGTATTTTTAGCAAGGATGGTAATTCCACGCTCTTTTTCGATATCGTTTGAGTCCATAGCACGCTCAGCCAATTCAGTACGTGCATCAAGCGTTTCTGATTGTTTCAATAATTCGTCAACGAGGGTTGTTTTACCGTGGTCAACGTGGGCGATAATCGCAATGTTACGGATATCTTCTCTTAATTTTGTCATGATTTCCTCTATAATATTCAAAATTTATTTTCTAACTGAACGATTATACCATAATTTCAAGTAAATAACATAACTCAAGCAAGTGTAAATGTTTTCACTCTGCTTTTCTTTTCACGTCAAGCCTTTTCAAAGCAAGCGACTTATGATAAGATAGGCACAGTATGCGTTTAGATAATTTATTAGCCCAAGAAAAAGTTAGCCGAAAGGCCATGAAACAAGCCTTACTCAAAGAGGAAATTCTAGTCGATGGTCGCCCAGCCCGCTCCCTAGCTCAAAATATCGATACAGGACTACAAGAACTCCTTTTTCAGGACCGTATCATTCAAGGCTATGAGCACACCTATCTGATGCTTCATAAGCCTACTGGTGTCGTTACAGCCAACAAAGACAAGAAACTTCCAACCGTCATGGACCTCCTTCCGCCTGACATCCAGTCTGATAAGCTCTATGCCGTCGGCCGACTGGACCGAGATACGACTGGCCTCCTTCTCTTGACTGACAACGGTCCCTTGGGCTTTCAGCTCCTCCATCCCCAATATCATGTCGATAAGACTTATCAAGTTGAGGTTAATGGACTTCTAACACCTGACCATATCCAAGCCTTTCAAAAAGGAATTGTCTTTTTAGATGGTACTATCTGTAAACCTGCAAGCCTAGAAATTCTATCTGCAAGTCCTTCCCACAGTCAAGCCTCTATTACCATTTCAGAGGGGAAATTTCATCAGGTTAAAAAAATGTTCCTCTCAGTTGGTGTCAAGGTAACCTCCCTCAAACGAGTTCAGTTCGGTGAGTTTACATTAGACCCAGAACTAGCAGAAGGTCAATACCGTCCCTTGAACCAAGAGGAATTGAAAATCATAAAAAACTACTTAGAGAAAAGTGGATAAAACAAAAAAGCTTTCAAATAAAGCTTTTTTTGTTTTACACTAGTTAATTCATAAAAAGAATCAATCCTAAAACCCAATTAATTACGGAAACTACAATCCCTACAATAGCTATAATTTTTTCTGTTTTATAGTCTAGTCCAGATTCTTTTTGGTATGAAAAAGCCAAGACCAATCCTATGATCCCCAAAATCAGGCCTACAATTGGAAATAACAAACCAAGAATAATCGACAAAATACCCACAAAAAGTGGATTTTTCTTCTTTTCTTTCATGTTCTAAGAACTCCTTAAATTTTATACAAATTAATTATACTATAAAACAATAGCTTCATCCTATCATTCGACTAATTTGGAAATAAGGTTAGCTAGTCTTCACTTTCCCTTTCCAAGAATCCAAACCATAAGAAAGGATATAAATCTCAGAAAAACCTTGTTTTTTCAAGTAAAGAGCTGCATTTGTAACTCGTTGCGCACGTTGGTTTTCGTAAAGAAGGACAGGTTTGTCCTTACGAAGGGCTGCAAGACTAGTTTTCAACTGACTTGAAGGAATATTGCGAGC
The DNA here is from genome assembly GCF_005144795.1 of Streptococcus mitis. GTDB lineage: Bacteria > Bacillota > Bacilli > Lactobacillales > Streptococcaceae > Streptococcus > Streptococcus mitis_BB. The sequence continues at coordinate 60,337 of NZ_SWFJ01000006.1, forward strand.
CCCAAGAATATGTTTTCTGTGGAATTCTGCTGGATCACGCAAATCAATCAATTGACCCGTACGAATCAAGGCTTCAAACTCCTCATTGTCTACAATTTTAGCTGCACGTCGAATACGAAGATAGTTAAAGCCCATCCACGCCAACATTGCCAGTATAAGTGCCCACAAAATCCAAGTAACCATTAGTTCTTTTCTCCATTTTTCTCAATATAATCCAATTCCACCTTGTGCTCTCTGCGAAGAACTGCTTCTGCCTCTAGATAGTCTAATTTATCCATCAACCCTGCATCGTAAATCCGTGAGAGTTCCAGCTTCATCAGTTCAATATCATATAAGCGTTTTCCCATGTAAACAATGATACCAAATCGTTTGAGGAATTGCTGCACATCATAGAATGTTTTCATAAGACTCATTCTAGCAAATTTTTGTGTTTTTTTCAAGAAGAGAATCACACAATGCCCCTGATTTTCCTATCATCTTTGGCGATTCTGACGCAAGTGTGGTACAATAAAAACATGAGAATTCAACAATTACACTATATTATCAAAATCGTCGAAACTGGCTCCATGAATGAGGCAGCCAAGCAACTCTTTATCACTCAACCTAGTCTTTCCAACGCAGTAAGAGATTTGGAGAATGAAATGGGCATTGAAATCTTTATCCGCAATCCCAAGGGCATCACCTTGACCCGTGATGGGATGGAGTTTCTCTCTTATGCCCGTCAGGTTGTCGAGCAGACCCAGCTTTTGGAGGAACGCTATAAAAATCCTGTCGCCCACCGCGAACTCTTTAGCGTTTCCTCCCAGCATTATGCCTTTGTGGTCAATGCCTTTGTCTCTCTGCTCAAGAAAAGTGATATGGAGAAATACGAGCTCTTCCTTCGTGAAACTCGGACTTGGGAGATTATCGACGACGTCAAGAACTTCCGTAGTGAGGTCGGTGTCCTATTTTTTAACAGCTACAACCGTGATGTTTTAACCAAAATGCTGGATGACAACCACCTGCTGGCTCATCATCTCTTTACCGCCCAACCGCATATCTTTGTCAGCAAGACCAATCCTCTGGCACAGAAAGACAAGGTCAAACTAGAAGACTTGGAAAACTTCCCTTACCTCAGCTATGATCAAGGAACTCACAACTCCTTCTACTTCTCTGAAGAGATTCTCTCGCAGGAATACCACAAAAAATCTATCGTAGTCAGCGACCGTGCTACCCTCTTTAACCTCTTGATTGGTCTGGATGGATACACGATCGCAACAGGGATTTTGAACAGCAACCTCAACGGAGACAATATTGTTTCTATCCCACTGGACATTGATGACCCAATTGAGCTGGTCTATATCCAGCATGAAAAAACCAGCCTATCTAAGATGGGCGAACGCTTTATCGACTATCTCCTAGAAGAAGTCCAGTTTGATAGTTGAGAATAGTATTGAGATATATGGAGACAAAAATGAAAAAGCTTATACTTGCGAGTACAGTTGTCCTATCTATTTTAGGGTTCACTCAAGCAACTGTCCAGGCTCAAGAAAATAAAGCAGAGTCAGTACGAGAAAATGTAACAATTCCTCATTCAAGTACTTCAAAAATCGAAAACCAAGAAAAACCGAAAGAGAAGGTCGAAAAACCAGACAATTCTTCTAAAATTGACGATAAAGAAGAAAAAATAGAGAAAAAAACTCCTGCTACAGAAGAGAAGAAGTCTGAAGTAAAAAAAGAAGAAACAAAAGTTGAAAAAATCAAAGAAGGTTGGCAAGAAGAAAATAATAACTGGCGCTTTTACGAACACAATAAACCTGTTACCAACTGGAAAAAAATCCAAGGAAAGTGGTACTACTTCAACAAAGATGGAAATCGACTAAGCAATACAACCTTTGATGGTTATGTATTCAATAAAGATGGAGTAATGGCTGAGAACGGTTGGAACTTCATCCATGGAAAGTGGTACTTCGCTAATTCTTCTGGAAAAATTTCTCAAAATAAATGGGAAAAAATTGCTGATTCTTGGTATTACTTCGACAAAGATGGGATCATGCTTAGTAATACAACTATTAACAGCTACTTGCTGACAAATAATGGAGCAATGGCCACAAACGGCTGGGCAAAAATCGACCAAAATTGGTACTATGCAACATCCTCTGGAAAAATTTCTCAGAATAAATGGGAAAAAATTAATGGTATTTGGTACTATTTTGACAAAACAGGTATTATGTTCAGTAACCAATGGCAAGGTAATTATTATCTAAAATCAAGTGGTGCCATGGCTGAAAAAGAATGGGTTTTTGATAAGACCTACAATAGCTGGTTCTACCTAAAAGAGAATGGAACATTTGCAAACCGAGAATGGATTGGAACTTACTATCTCAAATCTGGTGGTTATATGGCTAAAAGTGAGTGGATTTTTGATAAGTACTATAATTCTTGGTATTATCTAAAAGAAAACGGACAATATGTCACTAATATTTATAAAATATCTGGAAAAGATCATATCTTTAAAAATGATGGTAGATGGGTTAGTGAAGTTCCTGAGGGGTTTGTAAAAGGCCAATACAGTAAAACCATCTTTTTAGATCCTGGACATGGGGGAAGAGACTCAGGTGCATACTATTACAATGTCGCTGAAAAAGACCTCAACATGCAGGTTTATCGTAAATTACGCAAAAAGTTAGAAGAACTGGGCTACAAAGTTCTCACTTCACGTGATAGCGATATTGATGTAGACTTCATAACAGAACGTTCTCGTATGGTTAACAAGACTAACTCTGACATCTTTATCAGTATTCACTTCAATGCGACTGGCAGTGCATACTCAAAATCTAGTGGAATTCAAACCTATTCCTACAGTGATGAACCTGATTATCCAAGCAAAATCAACCCATACTGGCATAACCATCCTGACCGTATGAGCGAAAGCAAGCGCCTCGCAGCAGCTATCCATTCTTCATTGTTAGCTGAAACTGGTGCTAAAGATGCTGGTTTATTGGAAAGAAGCTTTGCCGTTCTTCGAGAAACTGCTAAACCAGCCGTCCTCCTAGAGCTAGGTTATATAGATAATTTCGCTGAAAATCAACAGATTCGAGATAGCCACTATCAAGATAAGCTTGTAGCAGGTATCGTGAAAGGAATTCAAAAATATTACGCTGGTAAGTAAAAAAGGGTCTCGAGAAATCTCGAGGCCTTTTCTATTTGTCTTCTTTTTTATCTTTATCAGGAAAGAGATATCCAATACCAATGCAAGCTAGTACGCCCGCTCCAATTACCAAGCCACTTGAAATTGGTAAAAGGTCCAAAATTGCATTGGCGATGATAAAGGCAATAATCAAACACATCAGACTAGCCTTGTAATCTTTTTTTAAAAAATTCTCTAGAGTGAAAAAGAGAAACAAACCAATAGGAAACAATGACCAAAGATTAATGTCTAAATTTGGCCATCCAACAGAACCAAAATACAAAATCAAAGCTGAAACTAGCAAGAATCCAATACCTAATAATTTTTTCATTTTTATCTCCCATTACTTTTTTATGAACTTGACTTGTCTGATGTCGACGCTCGCATCTCTTACAAAAATTATTATATCAGAGGTCAGTTTCAAGAACAAGCTCTGTTGCCTATCTGGTCTCTATCTCAGTCTAAGTGGTTCAATAGTTAAGATAAAAGAAAAGAAGCCCTAATGAGCTTCTTCATTCTAGCTATTTAACAGTATTTCCGAACTAAAACAATCGAAAGTTAGATTCTAAACTAGTTTTTTCTAGTTCGTATTTTTCTTTTCCTTAGATTCTAGAGAAGTTTTGATTGCTTCGCGTTCAGCCTGTAGTTGAGCTAAATTCTTCTCCTCTTCCTCAAGTTTACTAGTATCTGGTTTTACACGATAGTAAACATCTTCTGGTCTCGACAACATCGCTTCATACTGCTGTCCTGCAAACAGTCTCTCCTCGTCATGATTGCTTTTATCTGTTAGTTTTCCATCATCACCAGGTTTCATAACAACTCCACTTGGAACAGCAACTACTACAAATCCTCCAGCAACAGAATCTTTTACCCATGCACTGAGAGAAGCTGTCTCAGGGTTACGACTATCTTGACCTTTTGATATCTTTAATTCAACTACAGATTCGTACTTTTGATCATTTGTAAACCAAGTGGCATCTACTTCTCCAGAATTCTTAATAATGTATTCATTGCCAGATTGACTACGCCATGTACCTTTCAAACTTGATAAATCATTATTTCTTAGTGCTTCAATATCCAGTTTCGGAACTGCAGTTTCTTCTTTTAGCTTGCTAACAAGTGCTTCTGCTTCAGTAATCTTGGTATCTAAATCAGTCAGTTGATCCTTGAGTTTCTGGATTTTCTCTTGCTTATCCTTATCAGTCTCATCTGTTTTTCCTTGGTTTGTAGATGTCTGACTTGTTGACTCTTTAGTTGAAGTTACAGACGATGCTAGACTTGACTCTTTATTTGCCTTATTAGATGAGAATAAGAAGATACTTGCTAGGATTGCAACAACCAAAAGACTAATGGCAATGCCAATATAGACTTTTATTTTAAATACCTTGCTCCTAATTGTAGCTGGAGAAGATCCTTTCACTCCCTTCGAGACAGTTGATTTAGGATCATTTCCCTCTTCAAAATTTTTCTTAGTCATAGTATTCCTCCCATTTTTCACTATATTTTAAACAAATTCACAAAATTTGTCAGTATCCATGAATGGATGCACTTTCAAAAGAAAACCAATCAGCTAATCCTAAAATATTGGCATCAATAGAATCATCCATTAAACTCTATATTTAGTTTATTAAAACAAATTATACCATAATTTTTAATAATTTTATATATTTTTATAGTCTAACTATGATAATGAAAAGGAGCTATCCTTTCATATTATTCACTTATATTATGTTTATAAAAAATCTAATAGGCGTATTTACTTATCATATTTCATATAGACTGTACTTCATCAAATAAGTCTTGAGTTTTTACTATAATTGTAAAAAGCACAATTTTGAATATATAGTTCGATACCGTATTTTGTGAAATCAGTAGAATCCAAAAAATCTTCCTATTTTTAATAAGAAGATTTTTTTGTTTAATTACAGTCCATGCTTATAATTAAATGCATGAGCTTCAATTTCTTCAATAGTATCTGGAAAACGTTGTACTAATTTAGCATTTAATAATTTTTTCAAACTTGCTTGTGGAGTTAATTCTCCCATTTCTAATGCATGTCTTATGTACTCCCTAACTTTCCAGTATTGTTTAGCGTCTTCTATTAATACTTTTTTAAATTTTTTAGGTCGTGCAAATATCAATCTAACTACAAAAACAATCGCTGAAAAACTTAATACTGAACCAATATCTGATAAACCAATTGGAACACTTAATAACAAAATAATAAAAGCTGTAAATAATGGATGACTTTTAATAAAGTTTACTAATTTTTCCATATTAAATTCTTTCGTTAAGTGTTGAATATCCTTTTGTAGTACTGAAATATTTATTACACTTGCTTTTTCAGGGAAAGGGTAGTTTTTTTCTTTTAAATGACCATCAACTTCTAAATGGCACAAATCTTCACGTACAATAGGGTCAAAAAATCTAGCTTGATAAGTTTTAAACTTTGTTGCTGCTCTCTCTTCAGCCGCTGACAATGTTTTCTGGATACCAATTTTTGTTGCTGCATGTCCAAGTGTTAAACCAGAACTAACTTTTAATGAATCTGTAAATAATCCCATCTTTTATTTTCCTTGTCTTTTCTTTAATAATATTCCAAATCCTGACAGAATTGCTAGAACAAGCAAAGTTGTATTACTTTCTTTTGTTCCTGTATTTGGTAAAGTTTTTGCTTTTTCTACTCGTGAGTAACTCATTTTTTCGTTTTCTACTGCTTTAACAGCTGGAGCTGAGTATATTTCACGTTTTTCCTTCACAACAACATTTCCTTGTGCATCCAAAGTTACTTCTTTACCAGTTGCAAGAGCTTTTTGCAATTCGTCAATATTGACTTCAGGAAGTGCTTCAGCTGTTGGAGCTACTTTAGGGACAGCGATGACTGTTCCGTCTGGCAATTTGGCAACAACGTTTTCTTGAGCTTTTTCTGCAAGGTCAACGAGTGCTTCATATTCTGTTTGCAAGTCTACCAACTTAGCGTGTTCTGTACGGTATGCAGACAACAAGTTTTCAAGAGTAGACTGTGCAGTCTTGAGTTCAGCTTTTGCTGTTTCAAGTTTAGCTTCAGCTTTTGCTTTCATATCTTGAGCAGTTGCTAGTTTAGCAGGTGCGTCCAAATATGCTTGCAATTGTTCAGCCAATTTCTTAGCTTCTTTGACAAGAGCATCTTTTTCTTCAAGAAGTTTAGCACTTTGTTTGTTCAAAGTGTTTACTTTATCTTCTTGAGCTTTTAGTTTAGCTGAAGCATCTGCAAGAGATTGTGACGCAGTTGTTTGAACACCTTTAGCTTCTTTGAGTGCGTCTTGAGCTTTAAGAAGAGTAGCTTTCTTGTCAGCTAGACTTGCTGAGAAGTTGTTAACCGCTTCAGTAGCTTTAGCTTCACGAGTTTTAGCGTTTTCAAGTGCAATGTTTGCCAAACGTAGATTGTTTTCAGCAACTTGGGCTTGCAATGGCGTAGCCATTGCATCTGCTAAAACTTTTTCAGCTTCAGTTTTCAAGCTAAGTGCGCTTGCGTAATCAGTTGAAGCTTTTGTCAAAGCTTTCTTAGCATTTTCTGATGCAGTAGTTGCTTGTTCAAAGTTTGATTGGGACTTGATTACTTTAGCTTGAAGTTGGTTAACATTATTTTTTGTCCCAGCTTGAGACAATTTTTCAAAAAATGGTGCGTATAGCTGTTTTGTCTCAGCAATTTGTTTTTGCATTGAGCTCAACTTGTTTTTGACTAAATCATTAACCTCAATGGCCATCGCTTTCTTATAATCTTCTAAAGTTCCAGAGTCATCTGTTGAACTTGAATAATATTTAAAAGTACCATCATCATTTTTCTTAAGCCAGTACGTACTCCAACCATTGAAAGGTGCGATGTTCCTTAATTTAAAAGTTTCACTAACAGTGAATCCCCCAGATGAACCTGTGAAATTGATGCTTGGAACTTTATGTTCTTTTTCATAATCATCCAACTCCTTCGCTTTACCATCGAGTTGAGCCTGTTTTGTGGGATCAATTACATTTGTTCTACGATACTCATTTTGAATAGAAGCATAATAATTGTTATATTCTTGGAGTAGATAAATATACTGCGGATGGTTAACAGCGTAATTAACAAGTTCATCAACCTTACTGTTATACTCGGCTATCGAATTTTCTATTTTTGATAGCTTAGTTTCCCCATATTGACTATAAATAATTGTATCATTAACTTTTGCATTAGGAAACGAGTGTGTGAAATATGCACCTCCAGCATTTGTCGAATCAGACCTATTTTGGTATAACCCCATATGAACGTTATCTCCAGATAGAAGGTTAAAATAATGTCCCCAATTAGAATGAGCATCCTTGAAAGCAAAACCTAACATGTGATACACAAATAAAGTGTTCAATTCCGTAAATGTCATTCTACTTTTCTTAAATCCAGCTGTAGGATAAATATTTTCTGTAAATGCGCCTGTAGCTTTTTGAACATTTGAAAACCCATTATGACCTAGTTCAGAACCATATTTATTTACATTTTCAGGTTTGTTAGCAAAATCATTCCAAGCATCAATAGCTTTCATTCCCAAATCAATACTATTTTCTGTAACTTTATTTATTGGCTCTAGCCCACTGATTTTTCGAAAAGCATTTAGTTGTGATGCGAATGCGATGTTTAGTGCTTTATAATCCTCTCGCGACAAGATTAATTTACCATTTTTTAAATTATATGTCTTGTTAAACGCTTCATCTCCAATTAGAGCTTTGACAAATTGTTGTGAAGCATCGTCAATATAAAGATTCAACATACTACTAAGTAGATTTTCTTCAGCGTATTGTTGAGCTTCAATATTTTTATCTTCTTTTATCAATTTTCTGAACTCGTTCATTTTAGCTGTAAGATCAAAAGTTTTATCTTTAAAGTAAATAGAACCTGTTTTATCTATAATTTCAGCATTGATAGCTTCATAGATATTTGTTGGTTTGCCAACATTCTTTAATGCAGCTTGAGCGGATTGCAATTCAGCTTGAGCTGTTTGCAATTTGCTTTCAACTGAGTCAGCATGTTGGTTAGCGCTTGCTAGTTTTTCTTTAGCGAGTTTAACAGCAGCGTTTTTAGTATTAACATCGGTTTGAGCTGATTTGATAGCTTGGGCGCGGTTAGAGTCTGCTTTAGATGCGTTTTCTTTTGCAGTTTTAGCGTCAGCGACTGATTTAGTTGCGTCTTTGACATCTGCTTGGGCTTGTTTCAAGTCTTTTTGAGCAGACGCAAGTCCAGTTCCGTCAAGAGCAGATTGTGCGCTTGCTACGGCTTTTTCAGCTGTTTGGACATCTTTAGTAGCTTGGTCAAGATTTGCTTGAGCAGTTGCCACGTCTGATTGTTCTTCGGCAAGAGCTTTAGTTTCAGCTTTGATTTGTTCATTTGTTGCTTCAGTTGCTTTTTGGTTAGCAGTCTGAGCTTCAAGGTTCTTAGCTTGAGCGTCTTTTACTTGAGCAACTTTTTCAGATGTTGCTTGAGAAGCAGTTGCTTCAGCATCTTTGACAGCTTGAGTTGCGTCTTTTACTTCTTTTTCAGTTGAAGCAACAGTAGCTTCTTTTGCTTTAACATCAGCTTTAGCTGTGTCAATCTTAGTTTCAGCTTCTTTCACAACAGCTTTTTGAGCGTCAAGCGCAGGTTTCACTGTAGAAGGCGCAGGAACTTCACTCTTTTCAAGTGGTTTCACTTGTGGTTTCGTAACAAGAGCAGGTTCATTGACAGCAGTGTTAGAAGGTACTGGAGTCGCTTGAGCTTCTTGAGCAAATGCAGTTCCACCAACAGACGCAAGCGCAATAGCTGTTGAAGTTGTTAAAGTTTTCAGTTTCTTCATCATTTTCTCCTTTAATGACTGATAAAGTGAGCTTATTTTTATAGTTTTACTACACTATTTTATCATTATAAGGTGTAATAATCAACACTTTTATATTATACAAGTGTAATTTATACTACTTATTATTTATAATTTTTATCTTTAAAATAATAAATAAAGGTAAAAACTATGAATCAAAACAACTTACAAACTTTTATCGCAAAAAGAATTAGATATTTACGACTATCAAAAGGAATTAGCCAAGAAAAACTTTCAGAACTGGCTGGCTTAGGTTCGAAACATATCCATAACATAGAAAATGAAAAATATAATTTTCAAATACAAACGTTAAACAAAATTATCACGGCTCTTGAAGTAGATGAAAAAACATTTTTTAATTTCGAGTTTCCAGAAAAAAGCAAAGAAATTGAAAATATCATCAATCAACTTGAACAACTACCAGAACCACAAAAAACAGATATAATTGATGCAATAGCAATCCTATTAAATAATATAAACAGCCGCTAAAAATTTTTAGCGGCTGTTTTTACATATCTAGTTTCTCAACTCTTCAGTCATTTTCTCATCTACAGCTTTTGTCTTAATCTTGATCTTTTCTCTTCAATCCAAGAAGCGCTCCTACTATAAACAATATTCCAGCAAGGAATGGTGTAAGAGCTGCTCTAACCGTTCCGGTTTTTGGCAACTTATCAGAATGGTTAGTATCCGACTTACTATCAATGTTAGTATGTTTATTAGCTATGTTCTCTAGTTCATTAAGATGGACTTCCTTCTTATTTTCAAAGTTTTTATCAAGAACTGTAGTTGTAACATCCTTCGTTGAATCAGATTTTTGTGAATGATTTGCTCTTTGTAAGTCCTCTTTTCTATGACTTTGATTTAATTGACTAGGATTTGCCTGTGGGTTATCTTTCTTTTTGGATACATCAAAAGTAGGTTTATTTTCCTCCTCCTTTTTCTCCTCTATTTTCTTGAATACAGGTTTTATAAGGGTATCTTTTGATAGATTAAGAACATAGCCAGTGTCTTTTTTCCCTTCGAAACCAGCAATTTCCCAGCCATCAAATTGATAACCTTTTTCTAATTCACCCTTATAGACAGGTAAAATAAAATCTTCTTCCGACACTATCGTTGAACTCATTTCTTTTCCATTTTGAATGGTTACAGTTACCATATGAGGTTTTAGTTCACTTACCTCTCCCGTATCTCTGTTTAAAATGAATTCTTTTACGGTTGTATTTCTTGCAAAATCTTTTACAACAATCTTAATGTTTAGTGTCTTATCTGCTATTTGTTTAATATCATCAAATGATTTGTATTCTTTTCCATTTACATAAATATGTTGTTCTTGAATCTCACCATCGAATCCATTATTTCTTTTATCATTGATATTAAAGACTACAGATTTTCCCTTAGCATATTCGATACTAGTATTTCCCTTAGGATCAATGTTTACTTCTGGTTTAACATTATCATATAAAAATTGATAGTGTACTCCAACCGCTTTCGCATTCAAATCGCTATAGCCAGTTTGAAGATAAACATTTCCATCCATATCTGTTACCTTATCTGGAAATCCGTTTGCTTTATAGTCTTTCATCCCCCAGTCCATGATGTCACCGTCTTTAACATTAAGCTTAATGTTAAAATCTCTAGTGTTATCAATGTGTAAATCTCCATAGATTAAATAATTATCTACAACTGATTCATTAACTCTCAACTCCCAGTTGAAACCACCCTTATCAGAAATCTTACCTCTTAAATAAAATTCTGGATTTCGTACATAAATTTTATTAGATTTAGATGGATTAAAGTAGTTCTTGTCCATTGAAAGATTTACTGGTTTTGCATCAATAAATAACGTAGAGCCATCTTCTTTTATAGCTTCTACATTGGACATATCCTCTCCTGTGTACTCTTTACCATCCTTACCAAATAATACCAGTTTAGAAGAATCTGTCACAAGATTTCCATCTTTATCGATTGCTTCCCCTTTATCATTCATTTTAAATGTAAACACTTGATACCTTACAATGTTAAAGCCGTCCAAAGCCGACATTAATACGGATTGAGTACTTCTTCCATCTTCAACATTTCTACTATCAGCATAAATTATTTTTTCTGATAAGACTCTTAGATTAGGATTGGCCTTTTGTATTTTTGCTATATCTTCCTGGCTATAGACTCCATTCCCTTCTAACATATCCGTTTTTCCAGGATTATAGGTAGTCACTTTTAGTGCATAGCCTTTTCTTAGAATGATGTTATCCTTTAATAGATATTGTTGTTTTTCTGAATCAGAATAGATTTTACCAGATTCCATGTCCGTTAAATTGGTTGGTTTGTTTTTTGAAAGATCTCCTTCTCCTAATTCTATTACATTCCCATAACTTGATGCATAGGGATATTCTGCTTTAGTTTCCTTATTTTTTTCAGGCATTCTAATCTTCGTTTCAGCTTTTATCTGATCATCATCTTTAACAAAGAATCTCATATCTCCTGCAAAAGCTAATCCATCCACAATATCATTAATATTAGCGTATAAATCAAATGTCATCGTTTTTGAATGTGAATCATACTTAGTCGTTTTGATTTCTATTGATTTATAATTATTGCCATAATATACCTTGGCATTTTTAGAAACATTACTTATCTTTCCAAGAATTTCAAAGTGTCCATCTTTAGACGGGCTTAGAACACCATAAATTTTTGATTTGATTTCGTCAAGTTTTTCAGTTTCATATTCTAAGGCACTACCATCGTCATAAGCAATGATATTTCCCTTATCATCGTATTTATAATCGTATTCCTCTATTCTCTTACCAGTTTCACTTGTAAAGTCATCAACTTCTCTAAATTTCTTTTTAATGAGTTTCTTTAAATCTTTGCTTTCAAAGTCTCTAATTGTTGAAATTGTTTTATGAATAGTCAAGCTAGATTTTTCTTCGGTAATCCCTTCATTTCCTTGATGATTTTCTACCTCAGTTGTATCTTTTTTAAGACTATCCTCTTTTCTATTTTCTAAATTTTTAAATTTAGATTCGGCAATCTCTCCAAGCTTTTGGTATTTAGATGAATCCTGATCAGGATCTACTAGATAATAGGAAATCATCCCCTTTTCATCAGCATGATCAGCAAATTTAATTCTATGAATCTTTGTGAAATTGCTAGAGCCATCTAATGCAATGACTTCAATGATTTTTCCTCTTAAATCTCCTGCACCATTAATTTCATAAATGGTATTTCCGTCTTTGTCAAGTTTTCTATTTCTTCCTTGACCCTCACCTGCATAAGTTACTTCAAGATTTTTCTCAACCTCTCCATCTTCATTAACCAGAGCAGCTCCTGCATACCAAACTTCGTTGGCAATCTCGTCAAATTTTTCAGGATGTTCTTTCTGATCTCTCGCAAATAAAGTTTCATTCTTGTATTGCTCTTTTACCTTGTGATAAGTATCCTTTGTGATCAGCTTAATTTTTTCAGGATTTGAAAAATCAATCGAAACAATCTTAGGAGCTGTGTTATCAATTTTTACAGGAATATAGGAAACCTGCCATGGGTAATTCTTGGTTAATCTATATTTAAATTTATAGAAATATTGACCTTCTGCAATCGGTTCAAATTGACCTCTTATCTTAGTAGCAGGATCTTTGGTATCCTTGCTTTCTGGTGCATTTTCTTCTCTACCTCTAGGGTTATAGATGAGTCCATCCCACTTCAAGTCACCCCAAACTTTTAGTTTAGAAGATTTGATTCCCTTTGCATCATTTCTCTTAGAGTTCAAAATTCCTTTAATAAAATGTTCTCTCGAAATGACTTTTAAGTCAATTTGATTTTCTCCTTCTTTATTTGTATTTACTATTGAAATCAATCCTTCTTCTGCACTTCTTAATACAAGTGGAGAAGGTGTTAATCCTCTTTCAAGTTGAGCATCTTGAGGATTTCCATTTGAATCTAAAGGATAAATTTTAGCGATCTTAGAACCACTTGATGATGGTGCGTTGATCCCTTCGTTATTAAAAGCAAACAATTCTGGATTTTGATCTAGGGATGTTGTATTTTTATCTTTTCTATTTTGTATAACTCCTGCTGGATTAAATTTATCTATACCATGTTCTCCACCAATCCCCTTATTTAAGGTTCCTGGAATTTTTGGTTTACCATCATCATCATAACCTTCCATTGTTTTTGATTTTGAACCTTCTTCCCAGGCCCATTTATCAAGGATTGGTTCGTGGTTCCAATTCCCAGCAAATCCCATTAGAGGCATCGACAAAGAAGGTTGGAAGTTTATTTTCTTCCCGTTGGAGTTTAGAGCTTCCATTTCTTCCACTGACTCAAAATGAATAAATGATTCTACAAATTTATTTTTGTTTTTAGCCTCCCCAACATTTATAACCGCATTTAAATCAAAGCTAGAATTTGGGCTTATGGTGAAAGTATCATGCTCAAATGTGATATTTGCTCCTTTGACTTTTTCTGGGTGAATTTCTGGAACAATTTGCTTCCCATCTGGAGATTTTTCATCTTTATATGTTTCATCCAGTTTTAATCTGTCAGTTAGAGCATCTGTAGTTATAGCAGATGCTGAAACTTTAAAGGTCAAAGGTCTGTTTGATGTATTGTGAAGCTTAATTGTAAAATATTTTTTATCTCCTTTTATTTCTTTAAGAGAAATAGAACCATAAGAGTTTACCAAGCCTTTAGAATCCGTGTTTTTAAAAGTCGCTACGACTTCATTTCTCAAAGCATTGGCAACATTAATTAGCCCTGCTCCCTGTTGTCTAGGTGATGCAAAGTATTGACTTTTTTCTTTCCAAGACGTTGCATCCATCATAGGACGTGCAGTATTTTGTAGGGCTATTTTTGTAAGACTTGTAAGATCTATTTTGTCATCTCCCTTAAGATTTTTCAATACAGGTCTTTCAAGCATTTCCTTTAATTTTGGCCTAATCAAAACAGTAGAAGCTGCTACGATTGGAGTTGCCATACTAGTCCCTGACATATAGCCATAAGTTGATTTCCCATTAATGACATTGAGAGTGGATTTAATGTTTTTACCAGGTGCTGAAACATCAGGTTTTAAAAGTAAATCTGTTCTCGGTCCCCAAGATGTGGATCCTGCTGGGACTATAATATCTTCTTTATACAGTTCTTTGTCGGTGTCAGGTGCAAACTTAAAGTCAATTTCTTTTTCATCACCTACATTCGGTTTATTAGAATTATAGCTTGCCATATCAATTGGATAGTATTGCTCCAATTTATCTTTAAAATCTTCTTTATTATTTCTTTTGACTTTAGTTTTTTTATCAGGGTTAATCATGTTCCATAACTTTACACCATCATCTCCTGAAATTGAGAAAACTTGACTAGTAGTTCCTTCATCCTCTTCATATCCCATAGCTGGGAGCTCTGTCCAATTATCTCTATTGTAGTAATTTACAGTATTTACAACCATAATGGCGCGTGCACCCTTATCCGTTGCTCGTTTAAAAGCATTTTTTAAATCCTTTGTATAAATTCTATCCATTACTGCAATTTTGCCCTTAAGATCCAAACCTATCAAATCTTGGTCTTGACCTTTGCCTATATATACAAATTTCAATTTACTAGGAGCTTTTGAACCATCTTCGTTTGTTATGATTTTATTCTTATCGAAAAAAGCCCCTATATTTCTGTATTTAAAACTTTCTCCTCCAATCTTAACTTTATCAAACTCAACTGTTTGATTTTTAGCAGAAGCAACTGCTATCGCATCTTCATGTGCTGCAGTTCGTGTTACATTTCCAGTGTCGGTCATTTTCAGATTATTATTTGCCACTAAATCCCACGAAGAACTTGAAGCAGAAGTCGCATAGTTACCTGTAGCTACGACCATTGGAATGCCTGCTTTTCTTAACGCTCTAATAGCTTGCCAATATTTTTCACCTACAAGACCTGTTCCTGTAAAGCCAGATGATACCGAAACAACATCGACATTGTGTTTGATGGAATCTTCAATAGCATGAAACATTGTTTCATCACCTGCGAATCCAGATCCAGCATCAGAGTACATTTTATAAGAGAAAATTTGTGCATTAGGCGCTATTCCATCTATTCCATTAAAGTTTTTGATATCTTTTTCAGTATCATTTCCTGCAAGAATCCCAGCAATATGCATCCCATGTGGATCAAAATAATCGCTTCCATCATCAGCTTTTTCTACAGTAATTTTACCACCATTATAATAATTGAAAGCATGAGGAATTTTATCACTCAACCAGAAATTTTTATCAGTACCCTTTAAGTCTTCTTTTTTAAATCTCATTGAGTCTTTAGCATCATCATCGATTCTCATAGCCTTATGTCTATAATCTGTCCCCGTATCGATATTTGAAATGACCATACCTCTACCATCAAAATTTTTCCCAAATGGTGCATTGATAGATTTTAGGTAATCGATTGCCTCTTCAACTCCAATTTCTTTTCTAGCATGATTCATCATAGGTTGGACTTTTTGTGACCTTTCAACCGATGAAATACCTTCTATTAGTTTAATTTTGTCCAGAGTATCTTTGGTCGTTTCAATAGCGCTACCGTTAAAAATTCTATCATAAGTATATAAAACTTTTGTATTCTTAAGATTTGATAATTCCTTGATTGCTTTTTCTCCAGATTCTTTATCTTTAAATTCAGCAATATAGACAAGTTTATCTTCTTTTTGATGATTTTCTGTGTCTTTACTTGCAGACGAGTCTGCATTATCTCCTTTGTATTGATTGGAATCTTCTTTTTTGATTGTTGTTTTTTCATTGTTAGTTTTATTGTCTATCACAGATTCTTTACTAACAACTTCTTTTTCCTCAATAACTGTTGTTTTCTTCTCTTCAGTATCCTTTGAAGTTTCTATAGCATTATGAATATCTTCATGTTTTTCTTTGTTTTCTTTTTGTTTACCTACTACTTTTTCTTTATCAGAGATATTTAAAGCATCTTCAGAGCTAGATGTGTCTGCTAAGACTACCTCATTAGGGACATATGCTGCTAAAATAACTGCAGCTGTGGTTAATGACAATACTGTACTTTTTTTCATTTTAATTCCTTACATATTTATTTAATTTCCAATAGATAGTAAACTTTAACTTTGCTAGCCTTTGTTATAAAAAGTTTTACTAAGTATTATCTAGGAAATAGAGTAGTACATTTATATATAATTGTTAGCTCTCTGAAAAATAGTATATCAATTAAAAAAATTTAAGTCAAGGAAAATTAAGGTGTGTTAATTTTATTTTTAAGGTGTGTTAAAAATGATATAAAAATTTCGTACTTAACTGAAATACATTATCAGCACATTCACACCATCAAAAATGGTAGCAATCAAGTTGAACCACTACCAGAATCACAAAGATAGATACCATTAGTGCAATGTCAACACCATTAAAGAACATAAATAACCGATAAGAACTAGGCTTAACGGTTATTTTCTACATATCTAATTTTTCAAATCCTCAGTCATATGTTCACCTGTAACCTAGACTTTACGAGTGTCTTGCTCTAGCAACTAATACTCAATGAAAATCAAAGAACAAACTAGGAAGCTAGCCGCAGGTTGCTAAAAGCACTGCTTTTAGATTGTTGATAGAACTGACGAAGTCAGCTCAAAACACTGTTTTGAGGTTGCAGATGGAAGTTGACGTGGTTTGAAGAGATTTTCGAAGAGTATGAGCTAAATCGGTGATTACACTTACAGTATAGCGCTCTGAGAATAGGTGTCAAGAAATTTTCATCTCTATCAGAAAAAGCCTGTCATGAGACAAGGCTTTGGTATTCTATTATTTACGAACCCGCACTTTCGTAGGCATCCAAGCCCTTATCCCAAAGTTTAAGGGAAATGACAAAGAAAAGCAGAGAAATTAACATCAAACCTCCGATGTTAAAGATTATATCCTTGTCCTGCAAGAAATAGCTAGCAGGATAGTAGGCCGTAAAGGCAAATGGCACGATAAAGCTAATCAACCATCGTAGAAGAGAATTGTAAATAGAAATCGGGTACTTGGCAAAGTCATTAAACATATAAAAAATGTAAATCATGGCGCCTGACTGCTTGGTCCAAAAAGCGATGCTGGCTGTCGCAATTTTCAAGGAAGTATAAATCAAGGTCGCAAAAGGAATGCAGACTAGAAAAATCAGGAATTTGGGAAGAGTCCAATCAATACTAGATACTGTTGTCGCTAGCAGAAGGCCTCCGACCAAAAGTTCACCCAAGGCATCAATCTGAAAGGTCTCAACTAGGATGTGAAAGAGAGGATTGATAGGACGTGTCAGATACTTATCAAATTCTCCTTTTCGCACCAAGCGTTGCCCTAGCGCCCAGAGATTATCAAAAAAGAGATGGTCCAATCCCTTTGGAATCAAAGAAAAACCATAGATAAAGGCAATTTCTTGAAAAGTCCAACCTTCTAGGGATGGGATGTGTTGAAAGATGACATTGAGAAACAAGAGATTCAAGCCTTGAGTCAGAAATACTCCCAGTACTCCAACCACAAAATCCACCTTGTATTCCATGATTTGTTTGATGTATTGTCTGATAAAAATCAGATGCATGCGTTGATATTTTTTCATACTAACCTCCCTGAATGGTAATGAATGACTGGACTCGTTTCCAAATCAACTGAGACAAGCCTACCATCACTAAGAGCCAGAAAAACTGCAAACCGAGCGCCTGAAGAATCTGATTGGCATCGTATTTCCCAACGATAATCATGACCGGAGTGTAAATCAAGGATGAAAAAGGCAAGAAGGACAGAATATCTGAAACAATCTTTGGAAAGAAAGCCAAGGGAATCAAACTTCCAGACATAAAGGCCACTATGGAAGTCTTGAGTAGATTGGAACCCCAAAGATTTTTAAACACAAAGGCTGAAAATCCAAAGCAGATATTAAAGAAAAAGTTAATCAGATAGGCTAGCGTTAAGCTAAAAAGATAAAGGACAGTTAATCCCAGTACTTCTACCATCCCTTGCCCAGATATGATTTTCATTAACACGATGACACTTAAAAATGGAAGGCCAACAGAGATAAAAATCAGCCACTTGGAGCCAAGCTCAGTGAAAAGGTAAGAGGCCGCAAAATGCACCGGTCGCAACAAACGCATGATAATGGAACCATCCTTGACCTCCTCCCCAATCATAAAGGAGCTATCCGACCTAGTCAGAAGATTGGTCACAAAACTCATGATGATGTAGAGGGTGATATCTGCCATACTAAAGCCCTGAATCAAAGACTCTTGCGAAGAATCAAAGACAGCCTTCCAGAGATAAAAGGCCACAAAAGCCCCCATGACATCCCCAATCCGATAAAGAATAAAGTTAACTCGATAGGTGATCAATTCCTGAACACCTGCATTGATAAAGGGTTTATAACGTCTCCACAATTTGACCATTTTAGAGCTCCTTTCGATAGAAGCGGCGGATAATATCCTCAATATCCGTATCCATCATCTTCAAATCGCGGATTTCAAAATCAGAAAGGGTTTGTTTGATAATGTCAGCTGACTGGTAGCGGGAACTATCGAATTCAATGTTGAGACTATTTCCCTGTCTATCAATAATCATATCAGGCAGGCCTTCATAGTGAGAGACGAGATGACTTTGATCTGGTAGCAGTTCAAAGGAGAGTGTCTTCATCTTGCCAAAGGTTTCCTTGAGCTCGCTCACCGTTCCATCAAAAATCTCCTGCCCCTTGTCAATCATAAAAATCCGATCACAAAGTTGCTCAATATCACTCAAGTCGTGAGTGGTCAAGAGAATGGTAGTCTCTTCCTCCTGATTGATCTGGGTAATAGCCCGACGAATGTTATCCTTGACCGAAACGTCTAAACCAATGGTAGGCTCATCTAAAAAGAGAACCTTGGGATTGTGAAGCAAGGAAGCTGCAATGTCCGCCCGCATCCTTTGACCCAGTGAAAGAGTTCGCACGGGATCCTTGATAAAGTCCTTCAAATCCAAGACTTCATTCAAAAAGTCCATACGCTTATGAAAGAGCGAGTCTGGCACATCGTAAATCTCCTTTAAAACCGTGTAGGTCTCTTGCAGAGCCAAATCCCACCATAGCTGGGTTCTTTGCCCAAAGACCACTCCAATATCCTTGACATAATCTTGGCGATTGTCCTGAGGAATCTTGCTGTTAATCCGACAAAAACCAGATGTCGGTTTTAAAATCCCTGTCAGCATTTTAATGGTTGTCGACTTCCCAGCACCATTAGCACCGATAAAGCCCAAAATTTGCCCTTTTGGCACCTCAAAGGTCAAATCCTTGACCGCTTCAAAGGTCTGCTTTTCAGGATGAATAAAAGAGCGCAATGCCCCCTTCAAGCCCGGTTCCTTAACAGTCTTCACAAAATTTTTCTGAAGATGTTCCACTTCTATCATTGCCATATCTATCTCCCTATGGTAAGGAATAGCAACATTGTATTTTTGACTACTAACATTCTAAATCCTTACTTTCTAAACCTTCTACATTTTATTACTACAAAAGGCTTTATACCAACCTATTATAATCCAATAAAAATTAGAATGCAAGCGTTTGCCTAAAGCTTATGAAATTGAAAATTTTTCTCTTAAAGTGGGACTTTTATACTCAATGAAAATCAAAGAGCAAACTAGGAAGCTAGTCGTAGGTTGCTCAAAGCACTGCTTTGAGGTTGCAGATAAAACTGACGTGGTTTGAAGAGATTTTCGAAGAGTATTAGTCCAAAATTTTGGATTAATAGTCTCCTTAAAACACCAAAAAACCCACCCAATGGGTAGGCTGGTGGATAAGAAAAAGAATTTTTTTAATCGAAAAAACTCACGATTCTACTGTTCATCCTTCAGCATTTAATTATTGTCATCAGTCTAAAATGATTTCTAACCCCTCAACTACTCTTTAAAAAATCTTCAATACGAGAAACAACCTCATGATTTTGATAATGATAAAGGTCGTGTGGTACATCCATATATATGACTTTCACATTAGACTGTTCACTAGCAAATTTCTCTGCAAAATGCTGCCATTCTGATTGGCTAAAGCTAGTACCATCACCATTAGAAACCAGTAATAAGGTAGGAATTTTCAGATTGATGCTTGAGGGAACTTTCTTGGCATTTTCCTTTACTAAACGAGATTCATTTAGCATAGCTTGTGACATCAACTGCTTATAAGCTAAAATTTTATATTGTTTTCGTTCATTTTCAGTAAGAGTTGAATTTTTTATATAGAAGGACTCAGGGAAGTAGCGTAATAAACCAATCTTGCTGCTCCAAAATGCCACAGTGATTAAGGCCTGATTTTGCTTTAAATTCTCATAACTAGCTGGCAGTGCCCAATCTAACCCAACCAAGGTTTTCACTTCATCAGGATATTTTTCCTGCCAAGCTAAACTCTCAAGACTAGCCATGGAATGAGACAAAATGATAAAAGGACCTTTGACATTTGCTTGTGAAAGAGCTTGACGCGTCTCAGACAAAACCTCCATCACATCTCTTGAATGATTGCTATCATCACTATAACCATACCCCGCTCGCTCCACAATTACTACCTTATATCTTTTTGCTAAGGAATCTGATAAATCCTTAAAATCCAAGATTGGAGAAGCAATTCCAGCACCCGAGAGAATTACTATGGTTTCAGGACCAGTCCCTTCAACGTAAACATTTATTTGATGTTCATTGACGGGAACTAGTTGCCCCATAAGTGTCAGTAAGGCTTGTTCCTTTTCCAAACAGATACGGTGAAAGATGAATGTAGCTAGTAAAAACAAAAGAATGAAACTAAGGAAGGCAAGACTACATTGTTTTAGTATTTTCATAGCATTATTGTACAAAAAATAGAACCTTTTCGCAACTTAAGGATGGTTCTTCTAGTATATAACCTCTATAAATCCAAACACAAAAAACCCACCCAATGGGCAGGTTCTGTATGTATTGTTCAGCTAGATTAAGATTTAGCATCTGGAGCATAATGAATAGTTTTTCCATATTTCTTAAAAAGCTTTAATTATGATTTTATAGTAGATTGAATAAGGTATGAACAACTCGCTTAGGAAAGTCAATCTAATTTCTGGAAATATTTTTAGCAGTCGCAGTGTACTATTTTAGATTCAATCTACTATATATAAGTGCCATGAAATAGAATATAATCGGACTAAATACGTATATGTCAATCGGATTTGTTCCCGATTTCAAACAGTAATCTGTCCAAGCTACTTGATTGATGTAACACTCTCAAGATAGTAACTGTATCCTTATCAAAACGATAAAACACTGAATAATTTTTTACTAGTAGTCGTCTAACTTTAATATCTAAACTGAGCAATTCCTCTACAATAGCACATCTTTCAGGAAATATTTCTAAAGTTTTAATCCCTTCTGCAATAGCTTCAAAATGACTCATAGCAGTTTCCGGCGATTGAAGCTCATCTGCGATATAATGATAAATAGCTTCCATATCTCCTTCAGCTCTTTTTAAAATATTAATGGTTATTTTAGTCATACGTTCCGTTCCTTAAATTCTTTAAAGAACTCATTGACAGATCGAACATGACCATTTTCTGCTTCATGATAAGCTTCAACCATCATTTGTCCAAATCGTTCAGCTGTCATTTCCTCTACATTCATTGATGAAGGTACATCTGGCAATGCAATATCAAAAGGGATCTTCTTCGTTAATGATACTTGTTTCAATAATAGTGTAACTAATGTTGATATCGGCATACCAAGCTGCTTCAAAACCTGTTCAGCTGATTGTTTATCTAATTCATCAACTCGAACACTAATTGTAGCTGTTTTTCCCATTCTTATCACCTCACTTACGATTTGTACTGTAATTGTACAGCAATTTACATTACTTGTCAATTAAATGTTTTTTGAAAACGAAATACCACTATTACACTGTTGAAAGATTAGATTAGCCTATCCGATAAAAAGCAGTAACACAGAAAACTATTGACCATGAAACGCTCTCGTAATCTTAACCCCTATGTGTAAACAAAAAACCCACCCAATGGGCAGGTTTCATCTGTACTGTTCAGCTAGATTAAGCTTTACCTTCTGAACCGAATACGTCGATACGTTCTTCAACTGATGCTTGGATAGCTTTTACACCGTCAGCCAAGAATTTACGTGGGTCGAAGAGTTTTTTCTTGTCGTATTCTGCTTCGTTTGCTTCGTAGTCACGAGCAAATTTACGAGTTGCGTTAGCGAATGCGATTTGGCATTCAGTGTTAACGTTAACTTTCGCAACACCAAGTTTGATAGCTGCTTGGATTTGCTCATCAGGAATACCTGATCCACCGTGCAATACGATTGGGAAGCCTGGAAGAGCTTCTGTCAATTTTTGCAAGTGGTCAAGGTCAAGACCTTCCCAGTTTGCTGGGTAAGGACCGTGGATGTTACCGATACCAGCTGCCAAGAAGTCGATACCAGTTGCAACCATTGCTTTAGCGTCTTCGATTGGAGCCAATTCACCTTTACCAATGATTCCGTCTTCTTCACCACCGATAGTACCAACTTCAGCTTCTACTGAGATACCTTTAGCGTGTGCTTTTTCAACAACTTCTTTAGCCAATTTAAGGTTTTCTTCAACTGGAAGGTGTGAACCATCAAACATAATTGAAGTGTAACCAACTTCGATACACTCAAGTGCATCTTCGTAGTGACCGTGGTCAAGGTGGATAGCTACTGGTACAGTGATACCCATTGATTCAACAAGGTTAGCGATCAAGTTGCGAGCAACTTTGTAACCACCCATGTATTTAGCAGCACCCATTGAAGTTTGGATCAAAACTGGAGCTTTTTTAGCTTCTGCTGCACGCAAGATAGCTTGAGTCCACTCAAGGTTGTTTGTGTTAAATCCACCAACTGCATAACCGTTGTCACGAGCTGCTTGGACAAATTTTTCTGCTGAAACGATTGCCATTTTATCAGGCCTCCTGTATATTTTTATGGGTCATCCCATTTACATTGTTCATTTTATCACTTTTTGACAAAAAAATCTAGTTTTTCCCGTAGTTTCGATTGAATTTCTTCTAGCTTCATCTATGTAAACCCTTTCTATCTATAGTCTTGGGCGACTTTTGGAAAAGCTATGAAGAAGGTTAAACGATTCTCCGCCATCTCAAAACGATAAGCTAATTTTTCATGTTCCAATAGACTCTTGACCACAAAGAGCCCCATCCCAGAACCCTTAGCCTTGCGACTAGCATTGTCAGAAAAAGACTGGGCTAGTTTTTCTTGTTCTTCTGGGCTACAGCTATTCTCGATAAAAAGTTCCCCTTCTCTTTCTCCAATGCCAACTAAGCCACCTGGAACAGAGTGCTTAATGGCATTGCTGATGAGATTAGATAGGATCAACTTCATAACTGATGGGTTTAGATAAGCCTGCTGATGGGTCAAACTATTGTCTATCTGGAGTTCCCTTTCCTTAGCTAGCAAGGCATAATCTTTAACCAGACTTTGCGTCATCTGGTGTAAGTCAATTTGTTCCCTATCATCTCGTAATTCCTGTACAGACGAGAGAGAAAGTATCTGGAGAACGTGGTGATTAAGCTCATCCACAATTCCTAAGGCAACTCCCAGATAGTGGTCTCTATCCTTATAACGCCCAACGTTTTCTTTCATGTTTTCGATCAGGATTTTCAAACTAGCCAGAGGTGTTTTCAATTCATGAGAAGCTCCACGTAGGAACTCAACCTTCATCTTTTCCAGCTGAAGAATAGCTTCATTCTTGTCATGCAAGTCCGCAATAACAGTCAAAAGATGCTGGTAAAGGCTATTGATTTGTTCCTTGAGATCACCAATCTCATCCTTAGAATCCACACGTAATCGCACTTGGGCATCCAAATCCATCATCCGACGGGTCACCCGCTTGATTTCCAATATCGGAGCAACAATGGTCCGAGCATAGATATAAGCCACCAAGAGGGAAATCAGAAAGGATGCCAGAAAGGTATAGGGAAGAAACTGGAGACTGATTTGCTCTGCTTCCTTTTGCAAATCCATGGAAGCTAGAAACTGGAGAGTCATGGTACCACCGTCTTGCGTTGTCACCTCGCGCTCCTCGATAAAAAGAGAGGTTGTCTGACGTTCCGTGTCCAGAGGAAGACTGTCCTTGACTTCTAACTTGTCCTCGGTCATCTCTCCCTTGACCCCCCCCTTAATCTCACTAGTCTGGGAATACAAGTCTAACACTTGCTCGATGCTCTGCCTATCCTTACCTTCTAGGGACTGGGCAATGGCTGTCGCTTTCTGACCAATGGTTTCCTGACGATGGCTCAGATAAGTCGAAGGAAAAAGAAAATAAATAGCTAAATGAAGGCAAATAACCAGAACACTAAAAATCGAGAAGGTGTAGATAAATATCTTTGTAAATAAACCTGTTCGTTTCATTTTCGCTCCAATTTATAACCAACATTGCGCACAGTGAGGATGCAATCCAAGTCTAGCTTTTTCCGCAGTTCCTTGATATAAACATCAATGACACGGTCAAAGGGAACCTCATCTGTCGCTTTCCAGACCGCATCAATTATCTGAGATCGAGTCAAGGCTCGTCCTTCATTTTTCACCAGATAGTCCAAAATTTCCAACTCTTTAGCATTAACAGCCACTTCTTGACCTGCTAGGCTGGCACTGTAGCTCTCAAAGTCCACCTTGGTATCCTTATAGGAGAAGATTCGTCCCGTATCATAATAGCGCTTGAAAATCGCGTCTACCCTCACTTTTAAGAGGGAGAGGGAGAAGGGCTTTTCCAGATAGCCATCTGCCAGAGAGGCAAAGGCACTCATCTTGTATTCCTCATCCTGAAAGGCTGTTAACATCAAGACAGGGACTTGGCTGGTTTTGCGAATCTCAGCTAGGACTTCTAGACCATTGAGCTTGGGCATCTGGATATCTAGTAAAACTAAGGCCACCTCATAGCTGGAAAATTTTTCTAAGGCTTCCTCACCGTCCGTTGCTTCAATGGTTTCATAACCACAATCCGTCAAATAATCACTGACCCCCTCACGGATCATCTCTTCATCTTCTACAATTAAAATTTTCATAGAAAAAACGTTTCACATTCCTTTAAATTTCTTGTAAATCATCTCAATTTCATCCTGAAAGGAAGAGGCCTTATCAAGATAAAATAGATAAAAATGCTACCTATATTATACCCCATTTAGGAGAGAATAGGTAGCAAGTTTGTTATTCGCTATCTAGCAGAAGTTCTTTTGGTTGTTTTCTAAGGAGATTGCTTGAAGCAAGCGCCATAACGATAACCACTAGAACCAAGGCTAGGACAAAGACGATGATAAAGTCTGATGTCTGAATGGAAATATCTAGGCTCGACAAGGTCTTGCTAAAGCCATCTACTTCTGCACCGCCACCAAGGTTAGAGGCTTGAGCAGCCTTGCTAGCCTGTTTGGCAACACCTGAAGTGACATTGGCAAGAACAGTATTTCCGATTGCACGGGCAGTGTAAGTAGCTAGGAAGTAAGCAGAGACAAGAGCAGGGATGGCAATCAAGATAGATTCGGTGATAAATTGACCCAAGATACTTGCCTGCTTGAGACCGATAGAGAGGAGAATTCCCACCTCCTTGCGACGAGCGTTAATCCAAAGGCTGAGCAAGAGGGCTAGGAGAAGAACTGAGAAGCTCAAGCTACCCCAGAAGAGGAGGTTGGCCATCTTGTACATACCAGAGATGGATTGCTCAAGAGCTGGGTAGTTAGAGGAGCTCTTCACCAGTGTATAGCTCTTCCAGTTGATACCACTGATGCCATTCAACTCTTTCATGACGTCATCCAAGTTCTTGTCTGCTGTTACAAAGAAGGTTGCGTCCCCATAAATGGCCGTTTCTTCTGTATAACCATATAGTTTAGCAGCCGTATGGATATCTGTGATAGCTGTGTTTTCGTAAAGCTCTTGTGAGTAGGTGACTGCCGACTTATTGTGGCCATCAAAGAGTCCCTTGATTGTCACTTCAACTGTTTCCTTGGCACCTTTTTCATTGTCTGCATCGTAGATATTAGAGTCTAGTTTAACCTTATCCCCTACTTTCCAGCCGTGTTTGGCTGCCAAGTCCTTGTGCATGAGGATTTTGTCCTTGTCGTCGTTGGTTAGGTGTTCTCCTTCGACCAGCTTATAAGAACCAGAGACAAACTTGTCTTCTTTGGAAGAGTCATTGACACCTGTAATCATCAAGCTACTTCCAAAATGTTTGGCACGATCAGGTGTCAGATTTTTCTTGGTTTCTGGAGTTTCGATAAGTTCATATCCAGTCAAATCTCCGATAGCGTTGATGCGTTTAACATAAGACTCAATGGCCTTGTTTTCGGTGATTTTTTTGATATCTTCACCCTTAATATTCCCAGCACCACGTGGCGTCCCTTGATTGACGCGACGATTGATTTGCATGGAAAAACTATTGGTAATATTTTTAAAGGTCTCCTGAGAAGCCTTGGCAGTAGCTCCCTTGATCGACAAGCCGACCAAACTCAAGCTCGCCATGAGGAGAATAATCAGGAAGATGACAATCGATTTGAAAAACTTCCTTGTAACATAGGCAAATGCGTTGTGTAACATAGGTTCCCTTTCTAGATTTGATTTAATAATTCTATCAAAATAAGCTCATATTATTTAGTAGTATTGCGAGTTTCAGTCAATTTCTTATCTTTCAACTCAAGTGTAATATCTGACGCTTGTGCCACTTCTTTGCTGTGAGTTACGACGATGACACATTTACCTGTTTTCTGGGCAAGTGATTTGAGCAGTTCGATAATATCTCCAGCAGTTTTAGGGTCCAGATTTCCTGTTGGCTCATCTGCTAGAATGACTGGAGCTTCTGAGACCAGACTACGAGCGATGGCAACACGTTGCTGTTGACCACCTGATAACTGGAGAACATTCCGCTTAATCTGACTTTCATCCAAACCAAGTTCAAGCAGTGTATCCTTGCTTGCCTTTTTATTGACCAAGCGGATATTTTCCAGTGGAGAAAGATAATCTATCAAGTTATAATTTTGAAAGACCAGGGAAATATGGTGCATACGATGGTAGGAATACCCCTTCTTACGAATGTCCTCTCCTTGGAAAAGGATAGAACCTTCAACAGGACTATCTAGACCAGCCAGTAGGGATAAGAGAGTGGATTTTCCTGCTCCTGACTCCCCAATAATACTGTAAAATTTCCCGGGTTCAAAATTATAATTGATCTGATATAGGACTGCTTCAGCAGTGTTCTTATAACGGTAGGTAAGGTCTTGTAATTGTAATAAAGTCATGATTTCTCCTTCTTAACTAATAGATGATAAAATTTCTTTAGGCGATTTTCTAAATAAGAATAGGAAACAAAGGGCTACAGATAAGCAACTAAGCAGAACTAGAAAAACATAGGATTCTGCAAAAGATAGGATGCTGGTTGATAGACTGCTTGCTTTGGCTAGTGTATCTTGTAAGCTTGCCTGATCTCCACTGGCTAGGACAGTTTGGAGTAGATAAGAGGTGATGGCGTTTCCTGAAACAAATGCTGGAAGCAAAGCACCGAGAGATACCAAAACTACCTCTAAACAGAACTGTAGGAAGATTGAACTCTTGCCTTTTCCAAGTGCCAGAAGAATCCCCACTTCGTAGACCCTTTCTCTCAACCAGAGAGACAAGACTAAAATTAAGGCCCCAGCTCCTGCTATCAACATCCCATAAAGGAAGATGGTGAGGAAGGTTTGGAAGGTTGCTACTGAGTCCTTGATTTGTTCAAAGGCCTTGTTTTCCTTCTCGACTTGGTAGCCTTGACTTTCTAAAGCCAAGTTTTCCACTTGCTTCATGAGCCCGTCCATTTCCTTAGGATTTTCTACATAGAAGCGAGCAGCACTGACTTGAGGTTCACTATTTCCTAAAAGGGTTTGGCTACTTTCATAGTCTGTAAAGACCTGGTTTTCACTGAAGTCGGAAGATAAGCCTGTGAATTTCTCTTGTTTTTTACCAGAGAAGATTCCGACGATTTCAAACTCGACAGTTTGTCCTTTACCAGCTTCAGACTGTCCAGCATCAAAGCCAAGCTTGTCATGAAGCGAAATACCATTCTTCTTAGCCAACTCTTCGTGGATAAGAATTTTCTTGGAATCCCCTTTTTGAAGGTGTCGCCCTTCTTTTAAGTTGAAAGACGAGCTAGTAAAGGTCACATCCTTGGATGAATCCTCAAGAGCCGTTAAGCTGACCAAATTCTTGTCCGCTGCTGACAAATCATCACGTTCTACGCTCTGCTCACCACTCACTACTTCCTTGTCTTTCAGTTTTGCGACCGTTTCGAGTTCGGGAGAGACATTTTCCAGCCCCTTAATCTGGCTCACGGATGATAAGTTCGACAACTTGAAGGTCTGACCGTTTTCTATCTTCTTAATAGAAAAAGAGGTATTGAGTGATTTGTATAGATTGGTTTCCACTGTCTTGTTGGACTTCATCAGAGTCAAACAGGCTGAAATTCCAGCCAACAGTACCAATAAAATCAGAAATAAAATAAAACTTCTCAGTCGTTTTCTGCTGACATAAGCCCAAGCTCTTTGGATTGGATTCATTTGTCACCTCCATATTTATAAGACTATTATAAAATCCAAATATGAAATGTTTATGAAATATAAAAAAAGAGCAAAAATTTTTTGCTCTACTTGAATTAGATGAAAAAAAGAGCCAGCCTAAGCTGACTCTTATCCTATGCGGAGAGAGGGACTTGAACCCTCACGACCTAAAGCGGTCACAGGATCCTTAGTCCTGCGCGTCTGCCAATTCCGCCATCCCCGCGTCGATTACTTTACTAGTATATCAACTTTTAGGATGCTTGTCAACACTTTTTTTCAATTTTTTTCATTTCATCAACCAAATTACTCAGAAAGTTCATTTAGATTTTCATCTACTAACTTAGCTCCAAGTGTATTTTTGAAATGACCTAGGGCAAATTGATGATTTTCAGGCCAGATGGAAGCAACAGCTGGTTTAACAATCTCGATGTCATATCCTAGATTATAGGCATCTATAGCTGTATGCAGGACACAGATATCCGTCAAGACACCTGTTAAGATAACGGTAGACACTCTCCGCTCTCTCAAACGAATATCCAGGTCAGTCCCTGAAAAAGCTGAGTAATGACGTTTATCCATCCAAAAGACACGACTGTCTGAACCATGCTCTTGATAAAAGGTCCCCAAATCTCCGTATAAATTCCGTCCACTAGTCCCAATCAAATTGTGAGGAGGAAATAGCTTGCTTTCTGGATGGAAACAATCGTTTTCTTCATGAGCATCTATTGTAAAAAAGATGTAATCTCCTTGTTCAAAAGCTAATCGAGTTACCTTGCTGATGGCATCCGAAATCGCCTGAGCTGGAGCACCTGCTGTCAATTTTCCACTATCAGCAACAAAATCTTCTGTATAATCAATCGAAATTAAAGCCTTAGCCATTAGTAATCTCTTTTCTTCACTTCTTCAAAAATATCTGAAATCAAGACCTTAAGATAGGTTCCCTTCATTCCAAGTGAGCGACTTTCAATAATCCCTGCAGACTCAAGTTTACGAAGGGCATTGACAATCACAGAACGGGTGATTCCGATACGGTCTGCAATCACAGACGCAGTCAACTGCCCTTCATTTCCATTTAATTCCCCTAAAATTGCTGAAACAGCACGGAGTTCGGAGTAAGACAGAGTATTAACCGCCATGGTAACAGCAGTACGGCGGCGAATATTTTTCTCATCTTCTTCACGTTGGAAATTAAGGAGTTGAATCCCAACAACGGTACTCGCAATCTCAACAAGAATCAAGTCCTCGTCTTCGAATTTTTTATCATTGCGCCAAATAATCAAAGAACCAAGTCGAATCCCTGATACATGAATCGGTGCAATAGTCGTCAAACCATCTGGAAAGTCGGCACGACTTTCCACAGGAAAAATGCTTAAATCATGATCAACTGTCAGATTGGCTTCTGTATCGTAAATCATGTTCGCACCTTGAATGTAGTCATCTGGGAAAATTTTAGTTTGGAAGAATTGCTCTACACGATCTGTATTGGTTTTGTAACGCATAAAATAGCCAAGGAGACGTCCCTTGCTATTGACGATACAGGCGTTACAGTCAATAATATCTGCCAATTGACGGGTAATCGCATTGTAGGGAAGTTCTTCCTGCAACTGCTCGTCTGAGCGCTTCAGGATAGAAGTAATTTTTCTAGTTTTTTCTAATAAATGTGCCATTTTTCACCTCGAATTTAATCGCTATCATTATAACATAAACAGCTTGAATTTTCAATTATTATCTGAAAATTGCTTATTTAATTGCAATTTAAAAAAACAAGAATATTTTTAATTAAATTGCTTCTTTTCTATTGACAAGCTCCCTATTTTTGTGTATTATAATATTACAAGAAGATAATATATCTATTTTATTTATCTTTCTTTTTCCATTCGGTCTCCTTATATAAAAAAGCGATTCATTTTGAACCGCTTTTTCTTATTTATCGCCCTTGTTACGAATAACAAAGCCTGTTTGCTTTTCACTTGAAGTATTGCGTGGTTTTTTATTATCCTTACGATAACGTTTTTCCTTATCAAAACGATCATTGCCACGACTTCCTTTTTTGAAATCATCACGACGACCATTGCCACGGCGATCACGGTCTCGACGGTCGTCCCCACGACGGCCTCCACGACCTCCCTTAGCTTTACCACCGAATCCATTACCTGATGGTTTAAATGGCAGTGGTTTTTCACGTGCAATCTCCACTTCAGGAAGACTATCTGGATCTTGAACAGTCAGACTCAAGATATACATTGCCAATTCTTCTGGAGTAAATTCGGCAGCTAGCTTACGAGCATCCTTACCAAATTTCTCAAAGTTGGCACGGATAGTCTCATCTGCAAAATCACGTTCGATTTTCTTGAGAGCTACGTGTTTTTTAGCTTGGAAGGCTTCTTCTGCACTTGCAGGTTTGAGACCTTTCATGCGTTTCTTGGTCAAATTCTCAATGATTTGGAGGTAGCCCATTTCATTTGGTGATACGAAAGTAATAGACTGACCTGACTTACCAGCACGACCTGTACGACCGATACGGTGAACATAACTTTCAGGATCTTGTGGAATATCGTAGTTATAGACATGGGTCACACCTGAAATATCCAAGCCACGCGCTGCAACGTCTGTCGCAACCAAAACATCAAGATTGCCATTTTTAAAGTCACGAAGGACACGAAGACGTTTGTTTTGGTCTAGGTCTCCATGAATTCCTTCTGCACGGAAGCCACGGATTTTCAAACCACGAGTCAATTCATCTACACGGCGTTTTGTACGACCAAATACGATAGCAAGTTCAGGCTGTTCCACATCCATAAGACGAGTCATGGTATCAAATTTTTCTTGTTCTTTAACACGAATATAGTACTGGTCAACCAATTCTGTTGTTAATTCCTTAGCAGCAATCTTCACATGCTCAGGTTCTTTCATAAACTGAACACCGATACGTTTGATGGCATCTGGCATAGTTGCTGAGAAAAGCAAGGTTTGACGGCTTTCAGGGACACGGGAGATGATAGCTTCAATGTCTTCAAGGAAGCCCATGTTAAGCATTTCATCCGCTTCGTCAAGGATAAGAGTTTCAATATCTTGTAATTTCAAGGCCTTGCGTTTAATCAAGTCCAAGAGGCGACCTGGAGTTCCCACCACGATATGGGCACCAGATTTAAGAGCCTTAATTTGCTTTTCAATGCTTGATCCGCCATATACTGAACGGACTTTGACTCCCTTACTGCGACCAAAGCGGAAGAGTTCTTCTTGACTTTGGACAGCAAGTTCACGTGTTGGAGCGATAACCAAAGCTTGGATGGTCGCTTCTTCTGTACGGATTTTTTCAAGGGTAGGCAAGCCAAAGGCTGCAGTTTTTCCTGTACCAGTCTGAGCTTGACCGATAACGTCCTTACCTTCAAGAGCCAAGGGAATAGTTTGTTCTTGGATAGGACTGGCTTCTACAAAACCAGCTTTTTCAATCTCTGCTAGCAAATCAGCAGACAAGTTTAATTCATTAAATTTCACGTTCTTCTTCTTTCTAAAGGTGGTGCGAAGCCACCCTATAGGGCTTAGTTTATACTTTTCTTTTTATGACGTATTTTCATATACTGGATATAAAATCGTGTTGCTTCTTTTCCACAAAAGAAAAGTACTGTTTTCTTTGCAACCTATCTAGTATAACACAAGACCAGCGCAAAAGATAGCCCAATTTCTCTAGAAAATCATGTAAGCGGTTTTTGGCTTTCCTTTTTGATTGAACGACCTAGATAATAAGACAAAGCCAAGGCTATACTATATAAAATGAGAAAAACGAACAAGGTTTGTGTGTAAGAATGAGCCATTTTATAAGTCTCTGCTAATAAAATAGGCCCTGCTAAACCAGCCATTGCCCAAGCTGTTAAAATATATCCATGCAGAGCGGCCAATTCCTTGGTCCCAAAAATATCACTGAGATAAGCCGGAATCAATGAAAAACCAGCTCCATAGCAAGTCATCAAAATAGACATAGCGACTACAAATAAAACGGAATCTGTAAAGAGCCAAAGTGAGAGAGAAAAGAAAAGATTGACAAGCAGCAATATACTAAAGGTTAGAGGGCGACCGATATAGTCAGATAAACTCGCCCAGAGCAAACGACCAAAACCATTGAAAATCCCTAAAATGCCCACCATTACTGCTGCATGACTTGTAGACAAGCCAGCCATCTCCTGTGCCATTGGCGATGCCGCTGAAATTAAGCCTAAACCACAAGCTATGTTGATAAAGAAAATAATCCAAAGTATATAAAACCGATTGCTTTTCAAGGCCTGATTTGCAGTCATTCCTTGCATCAAAGAGGCTGTTTTTTCTTTCCCTGAAACAGATAAAATTGCAAGTTCTTTCTCATTTGGACGCTTAATGAATTGTGAAGCTAGGAGCATGATAATAAAGTAACTTGCGCCTAAAATATAAAAAGTTTCTACAAGCCCTACCCCTGCGATGAGATGTTGCGCTATGGGACTAGTCAATAAAGAAGCAAAACCAAACCCCATAATCGCTAAACCTGTTGCGAGACCACGTTTATCAGGAAACCATTTTATAATTGTTGACACAGGGGTAATATAGCCTGCTCCCAAACCAAGCCCACCTAAAATGCCATAAGCGAGATACAGCAACCACAGCTCCTGACGGTCTATTGCAAATCCTGTTAAGATATTTCCACCTGCGTATAGAAAAGCAGATAGACTCCCCATGACTCTCGGACCAAATTTTTCTACCAAACGCCCCATAAATGCAGCCGATAATCCCAAACAAAAGATTGCTAGACTAAAGGCAAAGGCAACAGAAGCCTGATCCCATCCCGTTTTTTCAATAATAGGGTTGCGATAAACACTCCAAGCATAAGTCGAACCCAGCATTAAGTGTAAAATGACTCCAGCAAAGGCAATAATATAACGATTCAATTTCATAAAACCTCCTATTTTCGAACATTTATTCTATCTTATATAAAAATAGATAGGATTTTAGTTTATCAAGCTTGTCAAAAAATTACTATTTTTTTGTCTGGAAAGCGTTTTAATCTTTTTCTGTCTTTTTCGTAGCAGAATTGTGCAAAAGTTTTTCTCTTGTGCTAGAATGAAATGCGAATAGGAGGAAGATAAATGTTAACTTATGATTTAATCGTTATCGGATTTGGTAAAGCTGGTAAAACACTAGCAGGTAAATTGGCTTCAGCTGGCAAAAAAGTTGCCCTCGTTGAACGTAGCAAAGCTATGTATGGTGGAACTTGTATCAACATTGGTTGTATCCCAACTAAGACTTTGCTTGTTGCTGCTGAGAAGGACTTGTCTTTTGAAGAAGTGATTGCTACCAAAAACACTATCACTGGTCGCCTCAACGGTAAAAACTATGCTACTGTTGCTGGTACAGGCGTGGACATCTTTGATGCGGAAGCTCACTTCCTTTCAAATAAAGTCATCGAAATCCAAGCTGGTGATGAAAAGAAAGAACTGACTGCTGAAACAATCGTCATCAACACTGGTGCTGTTTCAAACGTCTTGCCAATCCCTGGACTTGCTACAAGCAAAAACGTCTTTGACTCAACAGGTATCCAAAACTTGGACAAATTGCCTGGAAAACTTGGAATTCTTGGTGGCGGAAATATCGGTCTTGAATTTGCTGGTCTTTACAACAAACTTGGAAGCAAGGTTACAGTTCTAGATGCCTTGGATACTTTCCTACCTCGTGCAGAACCTTCCATCGCAGCTCTTGCTAAGCAATATATGGAAGAAGACGGTATTGAATTGCTTCAAAATGTCCGCACTACTGAAATCAAAAACGATGGTGACCAAGTGCTCCTTGTAACTGAAAACGAAACTTACCGTTTCGACGCCCTTCTCTACTCAACTGGACGCAAACCAAATGTAGAACCACTTCAACTTGAAAATACAGATATTGAACTAACTGAACGTGGTGCTATTAAAGTAGACAAACATTGTCAAACAAACGTTCCTGGTGTCTTTGCAGTTGGAGATGTCAACGGTGGCCTTCAATTTACTTACATTTCACTTGATGACTTCCGTGTTGTTTACAGCTACCTTGCTGGAGATGGCAGCTACACACTCGAAGACCGTCTCAATGTACCAAATACTATGTTCATCACACCTGCACTTTCACAAGTAGGTTTGACTGAAAGTCAAGCAGCTGATTTGAAACTTCCATACGCTGTTAAGGAAATCCCTGTTGCAACAATGCCTCGTGGTCACGTAAATGGAGACCTTCGTGGAGCTTTCAAAGCTGTTGTTAATACTGAAACAAAAGAAATTCTTGGAGCAAGCATCTTCTCAGAAGGTTCTCAAGAAATCATCAACATCATCACTGTTGCTATGGACAACAAGATTCCTTACACTTACTTCACAAAACAAATCTTCACTCACCCAACCTTGGCTGAGAACTTGAATGACTTGTTTGCGATTTAAATTGAGATTTAATCATATCGAACAGCCCTCTGTGGGCTGTTTTTATTTCTGCGGAACCTCAAATCTGTCTTTTCCCTCTTTTATGATATAATAGAAACATGAAATTAAAAACTACTTTGGGCCTTCTTGCTGGGCGCTCTTCCCACTTCATTTTAAGCCGTCTTGGCCGTGGAAGTACGCTACCAGGAAAAATCGCCCTTCAATTTGATAAAGATATTTTACAAAACCTAGCTAAGAACTACGAGATTGTCGTGGTCACTGGAACAAATGGAAAAACCTTGACAACTGCCCTCACTGTCGGCATTTTAAAAGAGGTTTATGGTCAGGTTCTGACCAACCCAAGCGGTGCTAACATGATCACAGGGATTGCGACAACCTTCTTAACAGCCAAATCTTCAAAAACTGGGAAAAATATTGCCGTCCTAGAAATCGACGAGGCCAGTCTATCTCGTATCTGTGACTATATCCAACCAAGCTTATTTGTTATCACGAATATCTTCCGTGACCAAATGGACCGCTATGGTGAGATTTACACAACTTACAAGATGATTTTGGATGCCATTCGTAAAGTGCCTACTGCCACTGTTCTCCTTAATGGAGACAGTCCACTTTTCTACAAGCCAGCTATTCCAAATCCTGTAGAGTATTTTGGTTTTGACTTGGAGAAAGGTCCAGCCCAGCTGGCTCACTATAATACCGAAGGAATCCTCTGCCCTGACTGCCAAGGCATCCTCAAATATGAGCACAATACTTATGCAAATTTGGGTGCCTATATCTGTGAAGGCTGCGAATGTAAACGTCCTGAATTAGACTATCGCTTGACAGAATTGGTTGAGTTGACCAACAATCGCTCTCGCTTTGTCATTGACGGACAAGAATACGGTATTCAAATCGGTGGTCTCTACAATATCTACAACGCCCTAGCTGCGGTTGCTATCGCCCGTTTCCTTGGTGCAGATTCACAACTGATCAAGCAAGGATTTGACAAGAGCCGTGCTATCTTTGGACGCCAGGAAACCTTCCATATCGGTGATAAGGAATGCACCCTCGTCTTGATTAAAAATCCAGTTGGTGCGACCCAAGCTATCGAGATGATTAAACTAGCTCCTTATCCATTTAGCCTATCTGTCCTCCTTAATGCCAACTATGCAGACGGTATTGATACCAGCTGGATCTGGGATGCTGATTTTGAACAAATCACTGAGATGGATATTCCAGAAATTAACGCTGGCGGTGTTCGCCATTCTGAAATTGCACGTCGTCTCCGAGTGACTGGCTATCCAGCTGAGAAAATCACTGAAACAAGCAATCTGGAACAAGTTCTTAAGACTATTGAGAACCAAGACTGCAAGCATGCCTATATCCTAGCTACCTATACTGCTATGCTTGAATTCCGCGAACTGCTGGCTAGTCGTCAGATTGTTAGAAAGGAGATGAACTAATGGTTTATACTTCACTTTCCTCAAAAGATGGCAATTACCCTTATCAGCTCAACATTGCCCACCTCTACGGAAATCTCATGAATACCTATGGGGACAATGGAAACATCCTCATGCTCAAGTATGTGGCTGAAAAACTGGGAGCCCATGTGACGGTTGACATCGTTTCACTTCATGATGATTTTGATGAAAATCACTATGACATCGCCTTTTTCGGTGGTGGTCAAGACTTTGAACAAAGTATTATTGCAGACGACCTACCTGCCAAAAAAGAAAGCATTGACAACTACATCCAAAACGACGGTGTGGTTCTGGCTATCTGCGGTGGTTTCCAACTATTGGGTCAATATTATATTGAAGCTTCAGGGAGACGTATCGAAGGGCTAGGTGTCATGGGCCACTACACCCTCAACCAGACCAATAACCGTTTTATCGGTGACATCAAGATTCACAATGAAGATTTCGATGAAACATACTATGGTTTTGAAAATCATCAGGGACGTACCTTCCTCTCAGATGACCAAAAACCGCTGGGACAGGTTGTCTATGGAAATGGAAATAACGAAGAAAAGGTCGGCGAAGGGGTTCATTATAAGAATGTCTTTGGTTCTTACTTCCACGGGCCTATCCTCTCTCGTAATGCCAATCTAGCTTATCGCCTAGTCACTACTGCCCTCAAGAAGAAATATGGTCAGGACATTCAACTCCCTGCTTATGAGGACATTCTCAGCCAAGAAATCGCTGAAGAATACAGCGACGTCAAAAGCAAGGCTGACTTTTCTTAAACAAAAGGAAATTATATCAAAGAACTCTGTTATCTTGTCGGAGTTCTTTTTGTCTATTCTTTTACCCTTCTCCCTTGCATTTTCTCTCATTTTTTGCCAAAATAGAGGGGTAGAAAGAAGGTAGCATATGTCTAAATTACAACAAATCGTAACATATCTTGAATCAGAAAAACTAGACGTCGCTGTCGTATCTGACCCCGTCACAATCAATTACCTCACTGGCTTTTACAGTGATCCCCATGAACGCCAGATGTTCCTTTTTATCCTAGCTAATCAGGAACCCCTCCTCTTTGTCCCAGCCCTTGAAGTAGAGCGTGCAAGCAGCACTGTTTCCTTCCCAGTTGTGGGCTATGTAGATTCTGAAAATCCATGGCAAAAAATGAAACATGCTCTTCCGCAACTTGACTTCAAACGTGTCGCTGTTGAGTTTGACAATCTCATCTTGACCAAATATCATGGCTTGAAATCAGTTTTTGAAACTGCTGAATTTGACAACCTCACTCCTCGTATCCAACGTATGCGACTCATCAAATCAGCTGACGAAGTGCAAAAAATGATGGTTGCAGGTCTCTATGCGGACAAGGCTGTTAAGGTTGGTTTTGATAATATTTCTCTTGATAAGACTGAGACAGATATCATCGCCCAAATCGACTTTGCCATGAAACGTGAAGGCTATGAAATGAGTTTTGATACCATGGTCTTGACTGGTGATAATGCTGCAAATCCACACGGTATTCCAGCATCTAATAAGGTTGAAAATGATTCTCTTCTCCTCTTTGACCTGGGTGTTCTCGTCAACGGCTATGCGTCAGATATGACTCGTACAGTCGCAGTCGGCAAACCTGACCAATTCAAGAAAGACATTTATAACTTGACTCTTGAAGCTCAACAAGCTGCTCTTGACTTTATCAAACCAGGTGTGACTGCCCATGAAGTGGACCGCGCTGCCCGTGAGGTCATCGAAAAAGCTGGTTACGGCGAGTACTTCAACCACCGTCTTGGTCACGGTATCGGTATGGATGTCCACGAATTCCCATCTATCATGGAAGGAAACGACATGATCATCGAAGAAGGCATGTGCTTCTCTGTTGAACCAGGTATCTATATCCCTGGTAAAGTCGGTGTCCGTATCGAAGACTGCGGTGTTGTTACCAAGGATGGCTTTGACCTCTTTACAAGCACCAGCAAAGACTTGCTTTATTTTGATTAATATTCATCTAATACTCAATGAAAATCAAAGAGCAAACTAGGAAACTAGCCACAGGTTGCTCAAAACACTGTTTTGAGGTTGTAAATAGAACTGACGAAGTCAGTAACCATATCTACGGTAAGGCGACGTTGACGCGGTTTGAAGAGATTTTCGAAGAGTATAAAATCTTCCCACAATAAAACGCATAGTATCAAGGTTTTTCAACACCTGATATTATGCGTTTTTCTGATTTTTAAAACTTTTCTCCAGCCGCTTTACTTAATTTTCTTAATACTCTGACTAAGCACAAACCCTACAACCATTCCCACGATATTTTGCATGAAATTTGGTAAAATTTCTGGTAGGGCTGCAGCCCAGCCATTCATCAATGTAGAACCAAAGGCGTAACCCCCTACCATGGCAATCGTTGCTAAGATAAGGCCTAACCACTGAGTTTTTCCTTTAAATCCTGCGAAAAATCCCTGCAAACCATGGTTGACCAAGCTAAAGAACATCCACTGAGGATAGCCTGATAAGAGGTCAATCAAGAAACCTGCTAGTCCTCCGACTACAGCCCCTTCGCGACTACCAAAGTAAAAGGCCGTAAAGAAGACACCCGCATCTAAAAGAGTTAGAATTCCTGTCGGTGTTGGAATTTTTAAGAAATAACCTAGAACCACAGAAAGGGCGGTTAAGAGGGATACAAGGGCAATTTTAGTTGTTTTTGTTTGCTTCATATTGTCTTACTCCATACTGATCTGCTTGTGCAATGGCACGGTAAACGAAAGCCTTAGAGCTTTCTACTGCTGGTAAAAGTTCATCACCTTTGACTAGATGACTGGCAATGCTGGAGGCAAAGGTACAACCTGCACCAGCATTTTGCCCTTGGATAACAGGATTTTCCAACACTGTAAAGGTCTGTCCATCATAAAAGACATCTACAGCCTTGTCCTGAGTAAGGCGATTGCCTCCCTTGATAATGACTGCTGGCGCTCCTAAGTCATACAATTTCTGTGCTACAGTTTTCATGTCTTCAAGGGTTTTAATTTCCTGACCTGTCAATAATTCTGCTTCAGGAAGATTAGGCGTAATCACACTGACATGAGGGAAAAAGCGAATCAACTCTTGGCAGAGTTCACTTACAGCTACGTCATGCGTTTCCTTGCAGACCAAAACAGGATCCAATACTACAGGCACTCCTGGGCGTTGTTCGATAAAGTCCAATGCCTTCTCAGCCACACTGACAGTTGGTAGAAGACCAATCTTAATTCCCCCAAACTCGACATCACGCAAGCTATCTAATTCATGTTGAAAAATGGTATCGTCAGTTGGAAAGACTTCAAATCCTTTTTCTGTCAAGGCTGTCAAGCAAGTCACTGCTACAAAACCATGCAAGCCGTTCAAGGTATAGGTAGCCAAATCAGCGGACAAACCACCACCACTAAAAATATCATTTCCAGAAAGTGCTAAAATACGATTATTCTTCATAACGAATCTCCTTTAAATACAAACCATTTGGTGCTGCAGTGGGACCTGCAAGCTGCCTGTCCTTTTTCTCCAAGATGAGGTCAATCTGCTCTACTGGCATACGATTATTTCCGATTTTGAGCAGCGTCCCCACCATATTGCGAAT
Source organism: Streptococcus mitis (assembly GCF_005144795.1). Lineage (GTDB taxonomy): Bacteria > Bacillota > Bacilli > Lactobacillales > Streptococcaceae > Streptococcus > Streptococcus mitis_BB. The sequence continues at coordinate 100,387 of NZ_SWFJ01000006.1, forward strand.
CTGTTTATACAAGAAACCATTTCCTGAAAAGGTGAAAGTCAAAAACTGGCCTGTCTCATCAACCCTGAGACTAGCTTCTGTGATGGTGCGAACCTTATCCTCCACACTGGTTCCAGAGGCTGTAAAGCCTGTGAAATCGTGGGTGCCCTCTAGCTTTTTGATTGCAATCTGCATGCGTTCCACGTCAAGCGGGTAGGGAAAGTGAGTAGCATAGTGACGGCGCATGGGATTTTTAGGACGACCCCTATCCACAATAAACTCATAGGTCTTGCTGTGCTTGGCATAACGGCAATGAAAATCATCTGCCACAAGCTCAATCGAAATCACATCAATATCTTCAGGTGACTGAGTGTCTAGAGCAAAACGGAGCTTCTCCTCATCCATTTGATAAGGCAGGTCAAAATGAATCACCTGTCCCAAAGCATGAACCCCACTATCAGTCCTACCAGCACCGTGAACAGTGATTGCTTTCCCTTTATTGAGTCTCGTCAAGGTTTTTTCAATTTCTTCCTGAACACTACGCGCATGAGGCTGGCGCTGAAAACCAGCAAAGACGTAACCGTCATAGGAAATAGTTGCTTTATATCTTGTCATAACTTCCATTTTATCAAGAAATTAGTCTGTAGACAAGGCCCTAAAATAAATACTGTATGGGTACAAAAATCCTAAAAAGAAAAACTTAGGAACCAATCCTAAGCTCTCTTTTGAAGTAGGTACATAACAAAGATAGAAGTTACAATCAACCAAACTCCCAAAATTGTAAAGACCAACATTCCATTTTGTGTTAGTAAGCCAATTGCACTTAGAACGAATGGGGTCGTAAAGGCTCCGAAACTACAACCTAATACAGCAAATGAAGTTGCTTGATTGAGGAGTTTAGCTGGAATTCTTTCAGAGACAAGTTGAAAGACCGTCGTCAAGGCTACACTGTAGGCAAAACCAGCCAGAATGCTTCCTGCCACTACCACCCACAAGGATGGAGAGAGGGCGATCACGATTTGTCCTAAGCCGAAGGTAATACCGGACCAGAGGAGCAGTTTCTCTTTAAAAATAGAAATCAAGAAAGAAAAACTCACACCAGCCACAATCCCAATCAACTGCATGACACTAAGGACAAAACTAGATAACTGGGCATCTCCAAGTCCTCTTTCCACCATCAAACTTGGAATACGAATAGTAATAGCCGTATTGGTACAAACTACAACCGCCGCTTCGATAGCTAGGATAAAAATCAAACCTTTCATTTCCCGAGTTAAGCGACTTGCTTCTTTCTCTTTTTTCTTGACTTCTTTCTTTTCTTTTCCATAAGGGACAAAGAGCAGATAAAGGGTCAGCACCAAAAATCCAGCACTATAGGCTAAGAAGGTAGCTGTCCAACCAAAGGCCAACAACTGGCCGACTGCCAAGGTAATGAGAGAAGCCCCAACGACCTCTGCAGAACCGCGTAACCCTAGCATCTGAATTCGCGTTTTTCCTTGATAACGTTCACTGATAATGGAAATGGCCTTAGCATTGATCATCCCAACACCCAAACCAAAAAGAATCCGTGTTCCAAAAACAAAGGAGTAGGCTTGATACCAGAAGGGAGCCGTCCCGCTGAGTGATAAAATCAGCAAGCCCAGACTAATCTGTAAGCGCTCAGGAAATATTTTTTCTAAGAAACCATTTAGTAGTAACATAATCATGATCCCGAAAGAAGGCAAGCTCGCTAAGAGCTCAATTTGTTCCTTAGGATAGCCCTGATAATAGTCAAACATAGCTGGCAGGGCACTCGAGATGGAAAAGGAGGTAATCAAAACGAGGGAGAGAGCCAAAATACTGGCCCGTTCTAAAAATTGTTTCATGAAATCTCTTTCTATATTTCTCTTAATCTTCTAATTTTTTGATAATTATCAAACAGGCAAGAAAAGAAGAAGCCTCTTGGGTATATAGACTCCTTCTTAAACTCGAAAATGAATCTCTTGTGTCTTATACTCAATGAAAATCAAAGAGCAAACTAGGAAGCTAGCCGCAGGTTACTCAAAGCAGTGTTTTGAGGTTGCAGATGGAAACTGACGTGGTTTGAAGAGATTTTCGAAGAGTATTAGGATGACTTTCTCTTGATTTGCTTAATAAAGTAGAAGATAAATCCTGCCACCATATAGGCAACAAAGATAATCAGACACCACTTGAACACGACATCCCACCCCTTGTTCACATTCAAAAAGAAGTAAGGGAAGGGACTGACCTTAGAATTAGGAATGTCTAGTTTCAGTACCAAGCCATTAAAAAGAGCAAAAATCATATACAGCAAGGGTAAAATCGTCCACACAACTGGATCCCAGATTTTATATTGACCCTGTTTGTCAAAAAAGAGGGTATCTACTAAAAACCAGAGGGGAACGATATAGTGGCAAAGGAAATTTTCCAGAGTATAGAAATTAGTCGCAATGGGCGCTAAAAGGAAATGGTAAATCACACAGGTAATCATGATACTCATGGTGACCCCACCTTTTAAGCGCAGGAGACTTGGCCTTTGCCAGTTTTCACCTAAACGGCTCATAACCTTTAGTAGATAGAGCGTAAAAATCGCTACTAAGAGGTTGGACAGAACCGTGTAATAGAGAAGCATCCCAAATCCACCATGCTTGGCGATTTCAAGATAAACTCCCGTAAAAGCCGCTAGAAACAAGAAGATACGGCTATAAAATGTAAGTTTGTAGTTTTTTGACATGCTTAAATTTTCTTCACAAACTCTGATTTGAGTTTCATGGCACCGAAGCCATCAATCTTACAGTCAATATTGTGGTCGCCTTCTACGATGCGGATATTTTTCACGCGCGTCCCTTGTTTCAAATCTTTTGGCGCACCTTTTACTTTCAAATCCTTGATGAGGGTTACAGTATCACCGTCAGCCAATTTATTTCCGTTGGCATCGATAGCAACAAGGCCCTCTTCTACATCTGCAACTTCAGCAGGATTCCACTCATGAGCACACTCTGGGCAAACCAGTAGGGCACCGTCTTCGTAGACATACTCTGAATTACATTTTGGGCAATTTGGTAAGTTGTTCATGGTTTCTCCTTATCATCATTCACTATTCTTTGAAAATCAAAATTTCTCGAACAGCAACTATTATACCTTAAAATCAGCATTTTGACAAATGAGTCGCCGGAGGAGTAAAGAAAAAATCATGTAACTTTTTCTGCTACATGATTTTTAAAAGATAGTTTATCATGAGTAGTGATACAGAAACTCATGATAGAAAGGGGTGCATTTATATTACAAACCAGGTGCTTGTCCAAGTTCTGCTGCAAGCATCCAGATTGTTTTATCAGTTTCAGTTTTAGCATCTGCAAAGATACCGTTTGTCACATCGTCACCTTCTTCATCAGTGATATCCAAACCTTTTTGGAAAAGTTCTGACAAATAACGGTAGATAACAAGGACACGTTCCAAGCTTTCTTCAACATTACGGTATTCACCAGCTTCTTCTTCGATTTCACTGTTTTGAAGGAATTCTGTCAAAGTAGAGAATGGGCTTCCACCAAGTGTGATCAAGCGTTCGCTGATTTCATCCAAGTGACCATCAAGAGCATCCATGTACTCATCCATTTTTGGATGCCATACAAGGAAACCACGGCCACGCATGTACCAGTGTACTTGGTGCAAGGCAACGTGGGCTACGTACAAATCAGCAACAGCTTGGTTCAATACTTCCTTTGTTTTTGCCAATGCTACTGGCGCTGCTTTTGTTAATGATGTTACGTCTTTTACTGCTTCTTTTTTCAATTCTACCATTTTATTTTACCTCATTCATTATTATTTGTAAGCACTTCTTAGTGTTTACTCTCTTAGTATACTACTAAGGAAAACCAATAGCAAGCCAAATGACTCACATGAGAAAAGTTGCAATAGACTGATAATTTAAGAAAAGTTTGACATTATTTTATTAGCTGATTTAATCAGATTTGCTTGAAAATTGGCTTTGGTAAAGTTCATAATAAAAGCCTTTTGCTTGGAGTGAGCTTTCATAATTTCCCTGCTCAATAATCTGTCCATCCTTAAGAACGAGAATCTTATTTGCTTCTTGAATGGTCGAAAGGCGATGTGCAATGACAAAGCTGGTCCTTCCTTTCATCAATCGTTTCGTGATTTTTTGAATCAAGAGTTCCAAACAGGTATCAACAGAGGAAGTCGCTTCATCAAAAATAAGAATTTTAAAATTGGTTAGAGAGCACGCACGATGGTCAAGAGTTGTTTTTGCCCGAGGGAAATATTGCTGGAGTCTTGGTTCATCTCCATGTTATAACCACCAGGAAGAGTTCGGATAAAATGGTCTACATTAGCCGCTTTGGCGGCTTCTATTATTTCTTCGTCACTGGCGTTAAGATTTCCAAAATAGAGGTTTTCTTTGATCGTACCTTCATAAAGCCAAGCATCCTGTAAGACCATCCCAAACTGACGGCGGTAGTCTTGGCATGACAACTGGTTAATATCCTGCCCGTCAACCAAGATTATATCTGCTCTAACATCATAAAAACGTATGAGTAGATTGATCAAGGTCGTCTTACCAGCTCCTGTAGGAAAAAATTCCTATTTCACAAGAACTCTCCAAACAAAAACAAGACAGGCAGTCAAAGTCACCTAGTGCTTTTGACTGTCTGTCTGGAATAACTTAGATTATTTTACAAAGTCAAGCAATGCCAAGAAACTTTCAGCTTCAAGTGACGCACCACCAACAAGGGCACCGTCAACGTCTGGGCAAGCCATGTATGAAGCAACGTTTTCAGGTTTAACAGAACCGCCGTATTGAACACGAACTTTGTCTGCAACTTCTTGACCGAAGTCAGCAGCTACAACGTCACGAACAACTTTACACATTTTTTGTGCGTCGTCTTGTGAAGCTGATTTACCAGTGCCGATAGCCCAGATTGGCTCATAAGCGATAACTGAGGCAGCAACTTGTTCAGCAGTCAATCCAGCCAATGCAGCAGATACTTGAGCACCTACAAATTCAGCAGCTTTACCAGCTTCGTAAGTTTCAAGTGATTCACCACAACAGATGATTGGAAGCATACCGTTTGCAAAGATTGCTTTTGCTTTTTTGTTGATATCTTCGTCAGTTTCATGGAAGTAGTCACGGCGTTCTGAGTGGCCGATAACAACGTAGTCAGTACCGATTTCTTTCAAAACTTGTGGGCTTGTTTCACCAGTGAAAGCACCTGCATTTTCAAAGTAACAGTTTTGAGCAGCAACTTTAAGGTTTGAACCTTTTGCAGCAGCAAGAACCGTTGTCAAATCAAGAGCTGGAGCTGCGATACCTGCTTCAACAAGATCTGATGAAGGAAGTTTTGATACAACTGCTTCAACGAATGCTTTAGCTTCTTCTGGATTTTTGTTCATTTTCCAGTTACCAGCGATAAATGGTTTACGTGACATTTCACATACCTCTTTTTTCAATTTATTTTCTATTTATTTTATCACAATTAAACACAGCTTGCAAATCTTACTCGGATTTCAATCCTGCTTCCAACGATTAATCTTTCCAAAGATCCATAGCATTTCTAAAATCTGCAGATACCTGTGTCAACTGAGGATTGCTTGTTTCTCTCTCTGCCCGTTTAGCCTCGATTTGAGCCACACTTTTGATACCTTCATGGCGCCAGTTTCTCAAAATCGCCTGAATGTACTTCCAGTTTGGTTTTCCATTCAAAACAGCTTCACGAAGAGCTTCCTTAATCACGTCAGCACTGGTTCCATCTTCCTTTAGCGTCTTGGTCAAATCCTCAATCTCAAAAGGGGTCAACAAGCGTCCCAATTCCTGCTGGAAGGTTTCCACCAAATCTTTAAGCTGATTTTTAGGTGTCAGCTGATCTGAACTTGAATGAACTGCTCCAAGCAAGTCATCCAAACGTTCCAAAGCCAAACTAGCATCAAAAAGCAATTCAATTTCACCATTCAATTCGATGGTTCGATACTGAAGCAGTCCCCTTTCCGTCAGATTGGAAATGGCCTGATTGACATCCGAAATTTCCTTACCAATCCTTTCAGCAATCTGGCTTGGGGACATTTCTTCTAAGCCTGTCGTATTTTGCAAATAGAAAAATTGCCAGACCAGAAAATCGTCGCTGGAAGGAAAGAGTTCCTTAAAATGCAAGAGCAGGGCACTCGGTAAAACCAAGTTCCCTGATTTAAAAGCGTCTAAATATGTCATAATTCCTCTTATAAATACCCAAATGCAGATGCATCATCTTCTATTTTTCTCCAGTCAAAAGGTGTTTCCTGATAGACGGCATAGTTCACCCAGTTACTGAAAAAGAGGGCTGCTGATGAAGACCAACAAAGACAAGGTGTCTGGTTGACATCATCATCCTTAAAGTAATTTTCTGGAATATGTGGATCTAAACCTGCATCACGATCTCGGAAATATTCATTTGCCAAGGTATCACGATCATATTCCAAATGCCCAAAACTATAAATTTCTCGTAAATCACGACTAGCCAAAATCGAAACTCCAACCTGAGGACCCTCTGATAAAATCTCGAGATTGGTTTTATTTAAGACCTCTTCCTTAGAAATCTCCGTGTGCCGAGAATGAGGGGATACATAGCTATCGTCAAAGCCTCTAAAGAGAAGGTGTCCTTCTTTTAAAGTATCCTGAGGATAGATACCTGATAATTTACTGTCCATCTGGTATTTTTCCACCCCATAACGCAGATAAAGACCAGCCTGGGCACCCCAGCAGATATGAAGCGTCGAATAGACGTGGGTCTTGGACCACTCGATTACCTGACTGAATTCCTCCCAATAGTCCACTTCCTCAAATGGTAAATGCTCAACTGGAGCACCCGTGATAATCATGCCATCAAAATACTCGTCCTTAACTTCAGGAAAAGTTTTATAAAAGGTCTCCATGTGCTCTGAACGAGTTGTCTTAGAGCGGTGGCTTTCCATATAGAGAAAATCAATATCCAGTTGCAGGGGTGTATTAGCCAAGTGGCGCAACAACTGGGTCTCTGTGACCATTTTCTGTGGCATGAGATTTAAAATTAAAATCTTCAAGGGACGAATATCTTGGTGTGCAGCACGTTGATCATCCATGACAAAGATATTCTCTGTCCGTAAAATCTCAACAGCTGGCAATTTTTTATCAATTCGAATAGGCATAACCCTCTCCTAACTGTACTCTTTCAGGAATAATTGCTTGTGTTTAGAGTTAAAATGTAAACACTTGTTTCCTTTATTATACTGTAAGAAGATATAGTTTTCAATTATAGTTTTTCTCTAACTAGCTATAGTCTATTTTTATATCCTAATGTAGAGAAAACAGCCCTAGGGACTGTTTTTCATTAATAATGCATAAGAACTTTGTAATCGTAGTCACCGATTTTTTCACGACCGTTCAATTCATCCAATTCAACAAGGAAGGCACAACCTGCTACAACACCACCAAGTTTTTCAATCATCTCGATAGTTGCCTTAACAGTTCCACCTGTTGCCAAGAGGTCATCTACGATAAGAACACGTTGACCTGGCTTAATGGCATCAGCATGCATAGTTAAGGTATCAACCCCGTACTCTTTTTCATAGTCAGCAGAAATAACTTCGCGTGGCAATTTACCTGGCTTACGAACAGGTGCAAAACCAATTCCCAACTCAAAGGCAACTGGACAGCCCACGATAAAACCACGAGCTTCAGGCCCTACGATCATATCAATTTTCTTGTCAGTAGCATATTGAACGATTTCACGAACAGCATAGCTATAAGCATTTCCATCAGCCATCAAAGGACTGATATCACGGAAGGTAATTCCTTCCTTCGGATAATTTTCAATTGTTGCAATGTAATCTTTTAAATTCATCTTTTTCTTTCTTTCAAAGTTTTTTACTCTCTATTATAGCATATTTTTTAAGAAAGAAAAAAGGAAAAGTTAACTTCAATAATTATCTAACGATTTGACGATTTATAACTAGCCATAGCAATAAAGCCCAATTTCTGTTTATTTTTAGCGAACATTTTATACATCGTTAAAAACTGCTTCCTATTCTCCTTTTTACAAGCATTTACACAAATTTTTAAGGTTCCTAGCCAACCTTCGTCATAAATCATACCTGATAATTTCATTAATGTCATTTCACCAGTCAATACTTTCACATCACGATAACCTGATTCTATCATCACCTGTTCCCAACCATCTTGAGTTAAAGGACCTACATTTACATGAATTGCTTGTGATAATTCCTGTCTGACAGACTCTTTAGCTTCCTTAAGAAGCACATCATGTGTCAAGAGAAGACCTTCAGGTTTTAAAACCCTTAGATACTCCATTACACATTTTTTCTTAGCTTGATCGGCTTGCATAGTCAGCATAGCTTCATTTATAACAATATCAAAACTAGCATCTTCATAAGGAAGTTTCATTGCATTTGCTCTTTCAAATCTGATCAAATGATCAACACCTGCCGTTTCAGCAGATTTTTTAGCCACTTCTAGAGCTTGAGCATCCATATCAACAGCAGTTATCTTGCAACCAAAACGCTGTGCCAACTCAATTGCTGTAGTTCCCCTATTACAAGCAACTTCTAGTATTCTCTTTTCTTTTGAAAATCCTCCTTCCGCAATTAACCAATCTGTGGCACGTTTTCCACCTGGACGTAAGCGTTTTTTCCCCAGTTTTGCTAAAAACTTATGACCTGCTTCTGACATTTGAACACCTCTATTTTTTCTTTATTATAACATAAAATTATATTATCTGACAATTCTAATCTATTATTTGATAAACTAGAATCAAAAGCACACAAGCTGCCATGACTATAGCATAAATCTATTAATCACCTCTCTAATTCGAATTCAATTGCTCACGTAGTTTACGCATATAGGTTACGACTACATATTTGTACTTTAGATTTGCTGATCTCCTTATCCGCTATATATCACGTGCCTATTCGTATAGCCAAGATTTCTCTATCTCTTCCTCTGCCGATTCTTATTTCCAGCGTCAGACTTAAACAGTCTATCCTAATGCCGTTCGATAAGCTACTCACAATAGTTAGACTTGGGAATAACTTTTGGGTTTACTAGTATATAATCCTCGCAGAGAACTTACACCTCAGATGAACGGAATGTTCATAGTACCTAAAAAAACGAGCACTTTCGTACTCGTTCTCTGATATAAACTACTGATTAAAGTGAGTTTACGTCAACTTTGATACCAACACCTTGAGTAGTTGTGATAGTCAAGTTTGTTACGTAAGTTCCTTTAGCTGTAGCTGGTTTTGCTTTTTGGATTGTTTCGTTGAAAGCTTTGAAGTTTTCAACCAATTTTTCAGCTTCAAATGATACTTTACCGATGATAGCTTGAACGTTACCTGCACGGTCTGCACGGTAAGTGATTTTACCACCTTTAGACTCTTCAACTGCTTTAGCAACATCCATAGTTACAGTACCAGTTTTAGGGTTTGGCATCAAGTTACGTGGTCCAAGGACACGTCCAAGACGTCCAACAAGAGCCATCATGTCAGGTGTAGCGATAACTACGTCGAAGTCCAACCAACCGTCGTTGATTTTAGCAACAAGGTCATCTTCACCAACAAAGTCTGCACCAGCAGCTTTTGCTTCTTCAGCTTTTGCACCACGTGCGAAAACAAGAACGCGTGAAGTTTTACCAGTACCGTTTGGCAATACCATTGCTCCACGGATTTGTTGGTCAGCTTTTTTAACGTCGATGTTCAAGTTGTAAGCAACTTCTACAGTTGCGTCAAATTTTGCAAAGTTAGTTTCTTTTGCAAGTGCTACAGCTTCTTCTACGCTGTATGCTTTTGTGCTGTCAATTTTCTCAAGAGCAGCACGAAGTTGTTTGCTTTTTTTAGCCATTTTCTATTCTCCTTGTAAGTGGTTCAATCGATTTTCATCTCCCACGTCACTTCTCGAAATGATGAAGTCTTGCGGGTTATCAGTCTATTAATTTTCTTTTCCTACTTCGTTAAGTTCCCTTGCTGTACCCAAGTACAAGCTTCAGTCACTTGCCTAGTATGAAAAGCAACTAATAGACTGCTGTGAGATTTTCTACTATGTTATTGATTAGTCAACAACAGTGAATCCCATAGAACGAGCAGTACCTTCGATCATACGCATTGCAGACTCTACGTTTGCTGCGTTCAAATCTGGCATCTTAGTTTCTGCAATTTCTTGTACTTGTGCACGAGTAACTGTAGCAACTTTAGTTTTGTTAGGTGTACCTGATCCTTTTTCAACACCTGCAGCTTTTTTCAAAAGAACAGCAGCTGGTGGTGTTTTAGTGATGAAAGTAAATGATTTATCTTCGTAAACTGAGATAACAACTGGAATAATCATACCAGCTTGGTCAGCTGTACGAGCGTTGAACTCTTTTGTGAATCCCATGATGTTGATACCAGCTTGACCAAGAGCAGGTCCAACCGGTGGAGCTGGTGTAGCTTTACCAGCAGGGATTTGCAATTTTACAAGTTTTTCGACTTTTTTAGCCATTTTTAAATCCTCCTTTGTGGTTTTGGCGGTAATTAAAGATTTTTACCTCCCACAAGTATGCTTTACACATACTTATCCATTATACACTATTTATCTAGAATTGCAAGAGAAAAGTTTATTTTCTATACTCAAAGAGCAAACTAGGAAGCTAGCTGCAGGCTGTACTTGAGTACGGTAAGGCGACGCTGACGTGGTTTGAATTTGATTTTCGAAGAGTATTAATTGACATAATCTCCACCTTCAAATCCATAGTATTCTTCCAAACTGAGACCACTCTCAGCAATTTCTTTTGCTTCTTTTCCGACATAACGAAGGTGCCATTCTTCAGCCATATAGCCGGTTTCTTTTTCCTTACCTTTGAGATAACGGACAACAAAGCCATAATCAGCCGCATGGTCCAAGAGCCATTGAGCCGCTTTTTCTTCTGTTACTAAATCACCATCAGTACCAATAACATCAAAGGCCAAGCCAGTTTGGTGTTCACTGTAACCGGGACGAGCAGAGTAACGGTCAGCAGCTTCCTTCCCATCTTGGTTTACATAATCTTGATAGAGCTTGGTCTGAGTTTCATAACTTCTAAAACCACTATAATGGTCACTGATTGGGAATCCTGCCTCTTGCATAGCTTTGATGAGTTTGAGCAACTCTGCCTTGGCTGTTGGATTTTCCCCTGGATTGTAGTCTTTCGACAATGGATAGTGTTTATTTGCTACGATGATTTCATCGTATTTCCCTTGGATACTGTAGTAGTCTCCTTTATTGACCACTTCTGCTTTTTTCTGGGTGGCTTCTTGAGACTTATTTCCGACTGTTCCATCAGCTTTAGCTGTTTGTTCTGTCTTAGCTACTCCATCTTCATTTTTTGCTTTTTCTTGTGAACAAGCTGCTAGATTCAAGGCTAGCAAGGCTGTCAAAACAAGGTATCTTTTTTTCATTTCTACTCCTTTATTTCTAATAGGTTATCTACTTCTGACGATAAACGTTTGACTAATTGTTTAATCTCATCAGGTTTTACTTGGCAGGTTTCTGCTGTCATTTCTTCAAAGGGAACCCACCAGACTGGACCACGTCCCTTGAGACCGTGACCATTCATATCACCTGTTCGTCTAGGGAAAAGATGCCAGTGGAGATGGGCATCGCCATTTCCTAAAAGTTCAATATTCATTTTCTCGGCAGCAAAGGACTTGGCAACTGCCTCTTGGACTAAACTCATTTCCTCTAGAAAACGGATTCTAGTTTCCTTCTCTAAATAATGCAATTCGGTGACATGTTCCTTGGCTAGAAAGAGACTATAGCCTGCAAAATACTGGTGGTCTCCAATCACAAGATAGCCTGTTTTCAACTCTTTGACAAAATAGGGATTTTCTCCCTTCTTGATGAGCTCAATTCTCTGGCAAATCAAACACATATTAGTCTACCAATGCACTCTTAAGATAAGCATCGACCATTCGTTCTGTTGCGACCACCGAATCAATATGAGTACGCTCATAAGAATGACTAGACTCGATACCAGCACCAAGAAGGGCATGTTTGACTTCTGCACCTGCAGACATAGCCGCTGAAGCGTCCGAACCATAAAATGGATAGATGTCCAGCTTAAATGGAATATCTTGCTCTTTAGCCAAAGCAACCAAATGTTGACGGAAGTCATAGTGATAAGGACCTGAAGCATCCTTTACGCAGATAGATACTGTGTACTCATCTGTTTGCTGGTCATCTCCCATAGCTCCCATATCCACAGCCAGATATTCTACTACCTGAGCAGGGATATTAGAGTTAGCTCCATGCCCCACTTCTTCAAAAACTGAAAAAGCAAAATGGGTTGTTACAGGCAACTCAATCTTCTCTTCCCTATAAATACGAAGCAGATTAAGCAAAATCGCTGCGCTGACCTTATCGTCCAAATGACGAGACTTGATAAAACCTGTATCTGTTACGACGGTTCGTGGATCAAAACTGATAAAATCACCTACCTCAATCCCCAAGGAACGAGTTTCTTTTTCATTTGTTACTTTGACGTCCAAACGCACTTCCATATTGTCTTGCGTGCGTTCTGCAGTTCCTGCATCCTTGTAGACATGGCAAGAGGTCTGGTGGATAAGGATGGTTCCTGATACCTTTTGACCTGTGCTAGCTACATGAACGGTACAGTTTTCTCCTTCAATCATGTTCCAAGGGAAACCACCGATACGGTCCATTTTGAGACGGCCATCTGGTTTAACAGCACGGACAATGGCACCCAGCGTATCCACATGGGCAGTCACATAGCGATGCTCTTCATCATTTCGACCTTTAATGGTCACATTGACACCGCCTTTGGCTGTACGAACTGGCTGATAACCAAAACCTTCTAGAGTCTTGACTAAATAGTCCGAAATCTCACGAGTGAAGCCTGTTGGCGACTCAATGGCTGTCAGTTCTTTGATATATTCTACTGTTTGATTCATTTCTTCACCTCTTTTGCTACCTATTATAACACATTTATCATCGGATAAAAAAGAAAATCACTCCTGTAGACTTGACTACAAAAGTGATTTTAATGATTATTCCATTTCAAAAACATCGCTTTCTTGCTTGTTTGGTAGAACCAATGAGAGCAAAATTCCAACAATAGCTGGCACCAACCATGGGAGAGATGCCTTGGCAAAAGGAAGAGCGTTGACAAGGTTTGCAAGAAACTCAACCTTAAACGAGCTTCCTAGTACGCTTGCAATAGCAATAGCTGTAACAACAGCAATTGTCAACTGCATACCTGGTTTTGAAAGAGCCACAAATTTGTTGACAATGACAATCATAACGATAGCAATCGTGATTGGGTACAAGATAACCAATACTGGAATTGAGTACTTGATAATTGCACTCAAACCAAGATTTGCAATAGCAAATCCAATCAAGGTAAAGACTGTTGCATAAGCCTTGTAGCTGATTTGTGGGAAGCGGCCGTTAAAGAACTCAGCTGTTGACACAATCAGACCAACTGTTGTTGTGAAGCAGGTTACGGTAACCATAGCTGCGAGGAAGAGTTGAGCTGTTGAACCAAAGATTTCTTGAGTCGCTTGTGACAAGATGTAAACACCTGGCGTTCCACCCTTCATCGCTTCAGCTGGTACTGGGAAATGATTTCCAAGGAAACCTAAACCGATGTAAAGAGCGCTGAAAGCAAGGGCAACAACGATACCAACAACCCAAATAGTTGAGATGTATTCTTTCTTACTTGAAAATCCAAGCTGTTTCAAGGTTTGAACTGCGATTACACTAAAAGCAACTGAAGCAAGGGCGTCCAAGGTATTGTAACCTTCTAGGAAACCTGTACCAAATGCAGAAGCTTGATAAGCAGCTGACGCAGCTTGAGGGCTTGTTCCACCGTATTTGATAGCTCCTAGAACAACCAAGATAACAATCAAAATAGCAAAGACTGGTGTTAAAATACGACCGATACGGTCTAAGATTTTTGATGGATTAAGCGAGATTAGATACGCTGCCGCAAAGTAAAGAAGGGTAAAGACAATCAAGCCTAGACCTTTATTTGCATCCGACAGAAGGGGGCTAATACCTACTTCGTAAGCCGTTGTAGCAGTACGTGGGATAGCAAAGAATGGGCCAATTGACAAATAGAGAACTACGAGGTACAGAGTCGCAAACCAAGGCGCTATCTTTGTTGAAATCTCGTGAATATATCCTTTAGGATTTAGCGTTCCAATAATAAGGGTCAAGACGGCGATACCGACGCCTGAAAAGACAAAACCTGCGATGGCAGGAAGAAAATGTTCTCCAGATAAAGCACCTAGAGAAGGCGGAAAAATCAAGTTTCCCGCACCAAAAAATATTCCAAACAGGAGCAAACCTGTTAGGGCACCTTTTTTAGCCATGAAAATCTCCTTCATATTTATAAAATACTGACCTAGTATACCACGATTAGGAGTCTGAAAAAAGCATCACGAATTAAATATTGAATGTTTTCAAGATTCTTAAAAATGAGAATTGTCTAAAAAAAAATCCCCTACCGAGATCACACCAAGTAGGAGAAAATTGTAATGTTTAAAGTTCTTCAAAAGCCATCATGCCACCTTGTACATTGATAACCTCATAACCTTGTTCTGACAGGAATTGGCAAGCACGCGCCGATCTCATTCCAGATTTACAAATAACATAATGTAACTGATCCTTGTCCAACTGATCATAGCTATCAGCCAATTGACTCAGCGGTAGATTGTGGGCACCTTCTAAATGCAGAGTTTCAAACTCATCCATTTCTCTCACGTCCACTAGAGAAAGTTGGTCGTTTTGGTAAAGCTGGTAAAATGCGTCAAAGGTTATTTCTTTCATTCTTTTTCTCCTAATACTCTTCGAAAATCAAATTCAAACCACGTCAGCGTCGCCTTACCGTACTCAAGTACAGCCTGCGGCTAGCTTCCTAGTTTGCTCTTTGATTTTCATTGACTATAAAATGGTTTTAATTCTTTTTTTCAAATCTGGCACCACTTCTGACTCAAACCAAGGATTTTTGGCCATCCAGATTTGATTTCGTGGTGAAGGGTGAACTAATGGAAAATAGGTTGGCAAGTAGTTCTGGTAATGTTTTACCCGTTCTGTTACCTTGCCACTGACTTTCTCCTGCAAATAGTAGGCTTGGGCATATTGGCCAATCAAGAGGGTCAACTGAATATCTGGTAATTCTTGCAAGAGCTGCGGATGCCATTTTTCAGCAAAGCCAGTTCTCGGTGGCAGATCACCTGACTTTCCATGCCCTGGAAAGTAAAAATCCATAGGCAAAACAGCAAAATAACCTGAATTGTAAAAGGTATCTTCATCCACACCTAGCCAGTCTCGCAAACGATCACCACTTTTGTCCTTCCAGTAAAGGCCTGCTTCTTGGGTTTTAAGACCAGGTGCCTGACCGATGATATTGATGCGAGCAGTCTTTGGCGCTGCAAAGAGAGGCTCAATGCCACGCTCTGTATAGCTGGCATTCTGTGGTTCTGACATAATAGCCCGCTTGATTCTTTCAATTTGAGACATCTACTTTCCCTCCAAAAAGAAGTCTAAGCATACAATCTCAGACTTCTATCGTTTTATTTGATCAATTCATAAATAGCTTCGGCATAGATTGCTGCTGCTCGGAAGAGATCGTCCAAGGCGATAAATTCATTAGCTTGGTGCATGGTATCAATTGAGTCTGGGAACATGGCACCATAGGCAACACCTCGTTCTAGCAAGCGACCAAAGGTTCCACCACCGATGACTTGCTCATGACCTTTAAGGCCAGTTTGTTTTTCATAAACATTCAACAAGGTTTGCACAAGTGGATCTTCCATTGGCACATAGTGAGGGGTATGACCGTGTTCAGAAAGGCTAACAGAAGCAACTGGCAAGTTTTCAAGGATTGACTTGATTTGTTCTGGACTTGTTCCTTTTGGATAGCGGATGTTAAGGGCAATGGTATTATCAGCGCTTGTTTCATCGAAGCGGAAGACACCGGCATTCATAGAAAGGGCACCCATTTTTTCATCCACATGAGCAATCTTGAGATTTTCACCCTCATGGTCGTTCAAGAGAATTTTACCAGCGATGTCAAGGTAGTCTTTAGCTGGACCAGCAAAGTCAAACTGGCTAAGGAAGAGGGCTAGGTAAGTCGCACCATTGACACCTGAAGCAGGCATAGCACCGTGGGCTGATTTACCAATGATCGTCACCTTGTATTGGCCGTTTTCTTCTTGGAGTTCTCCTCTAAGTTTGTGTTCTGCAACAAAGGCATCTAGTTTAGCTTGCAAGTCAGCCAAATCACCTGAAATAACTGCTGTTGCTGATTCTGGTACCATGTTTTCACGCAAACCACCTGTGAAGCTGTGAAGACGGGCAGCGCCTGTATTTTTACCTGCAAAATGAAGATATTCTGTGATGTTTCCTTTTTCACCGTTGATGATAGGGAACTCAGCATCTGGGGAGAAACCGAAGTCTGGTTTTGCAAGTCCTACATGTTCAAAATAGTAATCCATGTCTGCCCAGCCTGATTCTTCATCAGTTCCGACAATAAAGCGAACTTTCTTAGAAGTTGGAAGGCCCAATTCTTTGATGATTTTCAAACCATAGTAACAAGCTGTTGTAGGACCCTTGTCATCTGAAGCTCCACGCGCATAGAGGCGACCATCTTTGATAGTTGGTGTGTATGGATCTGTGTCCCAACCACTACCCGCAGGCACCACGTCCATGTGAGCAAAGATTCCGAGAACTTCTTCTCCATCACCAAACTCGAAGTGTCCTGCATAGTTATCAACATTTTTAGTTGGATAGCCATCGCGGTCTGCGATTTCAAGGAATTTCTCCAAGGCTTTTACTGGACCAGGCCCAAATGGATGTTCAGCATCAACCTTGCTATCATCACGTTCTGAGTTGATTTCCAAAAGGCTAAACAAGTCAGCCAAGAGGTCTTCTTTGCGTTTTTCTACTTCTGCTGTAAAATCAATTGCTGTCATATTATCTTCCTTCTATCTTTTCTCGATGATTTCATCTACTGGCAAGCGGTAGCTTGGTTCCAATTTTTCATCTGTGTAACCCACTGTAATTAAGAGTTCTGGACGGAAACGATCTTCGATATCCAAAACTTCGTTGACTTTTGATTTGTCAAAACCAAGGATCATATTTGAGCCAATTCCTTGATCTGTAAGAGCGAGAATCAAGTTCATAGCAACCAAACCTGCATTGAGGGCTAGGTAGTCACTGACCTGTTGTTCATTGTAACGGGCAAATTCCGCAGGCGAATTTTTCATAAAGTATTGAAGTTGTTCTTCTGAGAAATTCTTTGCTCCACCTACACGAGCAATCTTACGAGCACGTTTGGCAAGATCCGTATCTGTAAACAAGGCAATGGTTACAGGTGCTGATGATACCTGCTCAAAGTTGGAACCGTAAGCCAATTTTGCCAGTTCAGCATTTTTCTCACGAACGACCACAAATTTCCAAGGCTGGCTGTTATGGGCACTTGGAGCCAAGGTTGCAATTTCGATAGCCGTACGCACATCTTTGGGATCCACTGGCTTATCAGTGAAATGCTTGGTCGCATGACGTTTTTTATTTAATTCAAGAAATTTCATAATCGATTTCCTTTTCTAATTCTACTGCTTCCATTCTACCATAATTTGAAAGAGCTTGCAGGGATTTTTCATGATTAAGTTTTTTTATCACAGCCATAAAAAATATATATTGGTTCATCGGGAAAGTTTCTGATAAACTAGCAGATAACTTACATTTGAATGGAGACATTATGAAAAAATTTAGCCTATTACTAGCCATCCTACCATTTTTGGTTGCCTGTGGAAATCAAGCTACACCTAAAGAGACTAACTCTCAAAAGACAATCGTCGTTGCTACAGCTGGCGATGTGCCACCATTTGACTACGAAGACAAGGGCAATCTAACAGGCTTCGATATCGAAGTTCTGAAAGCAGTGGATGAAAAACTCAGCGACTACGAGATTCAATTCCAAAGAACTGCCTGGGAGAGTATCTTTCCAGGACTTGATTCTGGTCACTATCAGGCTGCAGCCAATAACTTGAGTTACACAAAAGAGCGTGCTGAAAAATACCTTTACTCACTCCCAATTTCGAACAATCCCCTCGTCCTTGTCAGCAACAAGAAAAATCCTCTGACTTCACTTGACCAAATCGCTGGCAAAACAACGCAAGAGGATACCGGAACTTCAAACGCTCAATTCATCAATAACTGGAATCAGAAACACACTGACAATCCTGCTACAATTGATTTTTCTGGAGAGGATATCGGTAAACGAATCTTAGACCTCTCTAACGGTGAATTTGATTTCCTAGTTTTTGACAAGGTATCGGTTCAAAAGATTATCAAGGACCGTGGCTTAGATCTCTCAGTCGTTGATTTACCTTCTGCCGATAGCCCCAACAACTATATCGTTTTCTCAAGCGACCAAAAGGAGTTTAAAGAAAAATTTGATAAAGCGCTCAAAGAACTCTACCAAGATGGAACCCTTGAAAAACTCAGCAATACTTATCTAGGTGGTTCTTACCTTCCAGATCAATCTCAATTACAATAATACTCTTCGAAAATCTCTTCAAACCACGTCAGCTTTATCTGCAATCTCAAAGCTGTGCTTTGAGCAACCTACATCTAGCTTCCTAGTTTGCTCTTTGATTTTCATTGAGTATAAGATATACTAAAAGCGATTGGACCAGCCAATCGCTTTTTTAGTTTGCATTGGTTATTTTAGGAAACTCTTACAAAAAATCAAAAAAATTCTTCACATCTTCTACATACCCATGCTTTTCTATTAAGCTTGCTAATAGTTCCAGATTGTGCCCCTGATAGTTATCTTCACGACGTAGTTCTTCATACATTTCGATAAAGGGAAGCCCCTTGGACTTGGCCAATTCCAACTCCGCTTCGTAGTCATAAGCGACTTTACGAAATAGGATATTTACCAATTCCCCATCTTCAACTTCTATCACGGCATACTGGGCACGGTGATTTTTTAACGCCTCCCAATTAAAATAGGGCATGCCAATCGACCCTGGATTGATGACTTGTTGCCCTTGACTGCCGTAGCGAAGCAACTGCTTGTGGACATGACCATAGATTGCCACGTCGGTTTCCTCATCTAGTAGTTGATCAAATTTATCTGTATCATTCCCAACCAGTAGGTCCCCACCATAGTTTTTGTCAGGTAAATTATGAGAGATAGAAAAGCGCAGCCCATCAACTTCTTTCTTTTCCAGCAAAGGCAAGTTTCGTAGCCATACAATCGTTGCAGGATCCATTCGCTCCATCAAAAACTGGGTCATTCGCATTGATTGGATTTCTTGTGGATCTTCCAAACCGTATTCACCATCCAAGGCCTCAAGGACACAATCATCCCAATTTCCTCGAACACTGGCTGTGATAGGAAGGTCCTTTAGCAGGGCGACCAAGTCATTCGCACCGGGACCAGGAAGAAAAATATCTCCCAGAAGCCAGTATTCACTGACTCCTTGATTTTTAGCATCTGCAATCACTGCTTCTAAGGCAGTTGTATTGCCATGAATATCTGATAAAATTGCGATTTTATGATTCATTGTGTTCTCCTTCTGTTTGGTAATCTACTCTTTCTTCCGCCACTTGAGCTAATTCCACTTCTTCCTGCGGGTTCAACTTTCTTTGCACAGCCTCTGCTACTGCTCTCGGTACTCCAACTTCGACAATCTCATCCACACTGGCTTCCTTGATTTTAGTCAGAGACTTGAAATGTTTCATGAGATTCTGCTTGCGTTTAGGCCCCAGCCCTTCAATTCCATCCAGTTGTGATGAAAAGGAATTTTTGGAACGCAGTTGGCGGTGGAAGGTGATGGCAAAACGGTGCACCTCATCTTGAATGCGTTGGAGGAGGAAAAATTCCTGAGAATTGCGAGACAACTCCACCACTTCCAGCGGATCTCCAAAGAGCAATTCATGGGTTTGGTGCTTGTCATTTTTTTGCAAACCTGCAATGAGAATATCCAGACCCAGTTCCTCTTGTATGACTTGCTTGGCGATATTGACTTGACCTTGTCCCCCATCAATGACAATCAAATCTGGCGGAGTCAAACCGTCATGCTGTACTCGACCGTAGCGCCTGCGAATGACCTCTCTCATACTGGCATAGTCGTCTGGTCCCACCACAGTCTTAATTTTATACTTACGATAATCCTTCTTACTTGGTTTGCCATTGACAAAGACCACCATAGCCGAAACAGGGCTGGTACCCATGATATTGGAGTTATCGAAGGACTCAATGCGAACTGGAGTTGGGATTTGAAGCAAACGACCTAGATTTTCAATAGCTCCTTGTGTCTTTTCGACAGATTTTTCTAACAGATTGAACTTCTGCTCTAGACTAACACGAGCATTTTTTATGGCTAGATTGACCAGTTGTTTTTTCTCACCGCGCTGGGGTTTGAGAATCTTGGTATCTACCAAAGCCCTGACAGCTTCTTCATCAATATCCTGCGGAATCAGCACCTCATTGGGAACTAGGTGAGATTTTTCTTGATAAAATTGTCCCACATAGGTTAAGAAATCCTCATCCGGATCATTGTAGTAGGGGAAAAGATTGACATCGCGCTCAATGAGCTTGCCCTGACGAACAAAGAAAACCTGCACACACATCCAGCCCTTGTCCGCATAGTAGCCAAAAACATCGCGATTTTGAAGATCCTTAGCCATGACCCGTTGCTTGGTTCGAAGTGTTCCAATGGCCTGAATCAGGTCACGATATTCCGCTGCACGCTCAAATTCCATAGTCTGGGCTGCCACTGCCATCTTGCCCTTGAGGTCATCAATGATTTTGTCATCCTGTCCTTTTAGGAAATCGGAAACCTCCTGAGCCATGGACTTGAAATAAGCCTCATCTTTCTTACAGATGGTGTGGGCCATACATTGGCCGATATGATAGTAAAAACAGACCTTAGACGGTGGATTGGTACACTTACGAAAAGGGAAAATCCGATCCAGTAGCCGCTTGATTTCATTGGCTGCCCCCACATCGGGATAAGGTCCAAAGTAAAGACCTCCGTCCTTTTTGACCTGACGGGTGATAATCAAACGAGGATAGCGTTCATTAGTAATCTTGATGAAAGGATAAGACTTATCATCCTTGAGCATGATATTGTATTTAGGCTTATTTTCCTTGATCAGGTTAATTTCTAGGAGAAGTGCCTCAATATTGGACTCCGTAACAATAAATTCAAAATCCACAATTTCAGACACCAAGGCCTCTGTCTTGGTATCGTGACTCCCACGGAAATAAGATCTCACGCGGTTACGCAGATTTTTAGCCTTTCCTACATAGATAATGGTGCCGTTTTTATCCTTGTGAATGTAACAACCAGGGCTGGTCGGTAAGAGCTCTAGTTTTGATTTAATCAAGTTATTCATAGTTCCATTATAGCAAAAAAGTAGGGAAAGATTGTTCCCTACTCACTAGTCTCATATATTTTTCGGAGGTTTGCAACATCCTCTTCCTGGATACCATAAAAGGAACCCGCAGGTTGCATGACAGACTTCTCATCTGTATGGTCCAAGCCAATCGCATGCCCCAACTCATGTTCTGCTGTATGGACAATGCGCTCATAGGAATAGCCATAGTTTGGATTGGACAGATAATAGTGATTCAACCGTACCGTGACAGACAAGAATTGCCCCGTCAAGAGATTGGTCTGACTTTCTGCCTCTCCTGCCACAGGAGTACCTCCGTCATTCATCTCCGTAGCCAAGATATCTTCCTTGCTGGCCTCAGTCACCAGTTCAAACTTAAAGGCACCAGTTTGATTCCAATTCTGAATCGCTTCTACATAAGCTTCTTGAAAGCGTGAATCTATCTGCGGATCTAGGTAAATACGAGCAGAAGCCTGCGGCCACCTTCCTTCAGAGTGTTGGTGGCTATCTGTCTGGTTCAACTTAGGCAGTTGCCCTGTTTTTTCCCATTGGTCGATACTTTGTTTACCAATCTTGACTGACCGTTCTGCTTGCTTTAGCGCTCCTTGAAAATCACCGTTCAGATACCAGAGAAGTCCAAAAGCAAAAGCACACAAAAGAAAAGCTATCCAAACTAGACGCCAAAACAAACGCCACACAAAAGAAAAGAAAGCCCCTATCAAACGAAAAATCCAGCGCATGTTCCTCCACCTTTCTAGCAAATAAAGTCTATTTTACTAAAACAAGCTGAAAGAAAGCTAAATTATGACAATCTCTCTTCTAATTTGAAATCGATTGGTAAGGTTGCTAAGAACCGTTCCAATTGTTTTTCCCAGTAGTACCACTCGTGAGTTCCAGCACTATGGCTATAGGTCACATCAAAGCCCAGTTTTTTGAGATTTTTCACTGCTAGATTATTGGCTTCGTACAAGAAATCCTGCTCGCCACACCAAGCCCAAAGCTGGGTCTTTTTGTCCGATTTTTTAGCCAGACTTTCTAGAGAATAAGGACTAGTTGTCCAATCTTTAATCTCCCCAAACACACCTCTCCAGTAAGCTGGTGTCCCCAAATCTTGGCTCTCAGGAGAAAAATCTTGAAAGCTAAGAGCACCTGAGAAGCTAGCTGCGTGAGAAAAACGATTTGTAGCAAGAGCCAATTTGAAACATCCATAGCCTCCCATAGAGAGACCAGCGATAAAGGTCTTTTCACGCTTGCTGGTCATGTTAGGGAAGAAGCGTTTTAGAACCTGTGGCAATTCCTCTGCTAGAGCTGTGTAATAGTCAAAACCATACTGAGTATCTGTGTACCAACCGTTGCTGGTATTGGGCATAACAACGATAAGATTGGTTCCTCGAAGTAAGCGTTCTACATTGGTCCTCTTGAGCCAACTATTATGGTTGCCAGACATTCCGTGCAAGAGATACAAGACGGGGATATCTGTACAATCTGGTTCTTCCACTCGATTAGCATCAGGATAGAGGACATTCACTCCCCACTCCATATCCAAAACTTGTGAGTAATACTCGATTTTCATTACTGCCATATTTTTCCTCTATTTTTCTATAAGAAAAAGCCGAAATTCGACTTTCTCTCTGTTTATTTCAACGATTATTTTGCTTCCATGACTACTGGTAAAATAGCTGGACGACGCTTGGTTTGGTCAAAGAGATACTTGGTCAGATTATCACGAACCTTCCCTTTAAGATCTGCCCAGTCAAAGTCATCTCCTTGAAGATAGTCTTCTACCGTTTGGTTAATCAATTCTGAACTTTCACGGAGAATATCGCGACTCTTCTTGAGATAAACAAATCCACGCGTGTGAACACGAGCCTTAGCCACGATTTTCTTCTCACGACGGTTAACGGTAATTGCGACGATGAAAATACCATCCTCTGACAAGACCTTACGGTCACGAAGAACCACATTTCCAACATCACCAATGGCATTCCCGTCAATCAAGACATCCCCTGCTGAAACCGATCCAGCTGGAACAAAGTCTCCATTTTCGTAAGACATGGTCGTCCCCTTTTTAGGAATGAAGATGCGTTCTGGCAACATCCCAACTGCCATAGCAGCCTTAGCATGGGCATCCAACTCACGGTATTCCCCTTGAATCGGGAAGAGATACTTGGGTTGCAAGAGATTGATCATCAACTGCAAATCACGCGCATTTCCGTGCCCTGATACATGTAAACTTTGGGTAATCAATTTGACAACCCCTCCTGCCTGATAAATCATATTTTCCACACGCGCAACGAAGGCTTCTTTAGCAATAGACGGAGCCGTAGCAATATAGACCAGGTCCCCATCCTTGATTTCTACATAACGATGGCGACCAATCGACATCTTACGAAGTCCATTGATAGGTTCACCCATACGACCTGTCTCAAGAATAATCAACTCATGGTCTTCAAAGCGAGACATATCTTTCGGCTTAATCAAGAGAATTTCGTTGGCTAAAGACAACTTCTTGAGACGAATCGCTGTGCGGACGATATTTTCAATATCAAATCCTGTCAAGACGATACGTCGACCTGTTTTATCCGCAGCGTCAAAAATTTGCTGGATACGAGAAAGGTTACTGGAAACAGCTGCAACGATGATACGACCTTCCCAGTCAGCAATGGTTTGGGTAATTTCATCCCTAACTTCACTTTCGCTAGCCACCTGAATATTGCTGTCCGCATTGGCCGAATCACTGAGGAGAGCCAGGACGCCGTCACGACCGATTTCTGCCAAACGAGCGAAGTCTGTCGCATAGGATTCACTAGCTGTCTGGTCAAATTTGAAGTCACCTGTATAAACGATGCTACCTTCAGCTGTCTTCAAGACAATTCCCAGACTCTCTGGAACGGAGTAAGTCGTAGGGAAGAAGGAAATCACAGTCCCTCCAAAATCAATCTCCGTATTCTCATCAATGACATGGAAATCATTAAATTCCTTAACGGCATCATTTCCTTTGACAAAGAGTTTGGCCAACTCAATGGTCAACTCAGACCCAAATACAGGAACTTTAGCCTCTGCCAAGAGATAAGGCAGAGCACCAATGGCATCCGCATGCCCGTGGGTCAAGAAAACCCCAGCAATACGATCCCTATTTTCAAAAAGGTAATCCATCTTTGGAATCACCACATCGACCCCTAATTGTTCATTTTCGGGATATTTTAACCCTACATTCAAAACAAAAATGGACTCTCCAATTTCAGCAATGTACATATTTTTCCCATTTTCACGTACACCACCAAGTGTTGTTAAACTAATATTACTCATTTTTCCTCCAAAATCTTAGTTTATCTTGATTATAGGGTTGCTTACCCTCTTATTCTAAAAGCACTATTACTTTTATACTCTTCGAAAATCAAATTCAAACCACGTCAGCTTCGCCTTGCCGTACTCAAGTACAGCCTGCGGCTAGCTTCCTAGTTTGCTCTCTGATTTTCATTGAGTATTAGCCGAATCTTTTCTTACCATTATACCATTTTTTTAATGATTTTCAAAATGAAGATTTGTTTTCAAAAAAGAGCTGGTTGCCCAACTCTTTCCTATCATCTACTCTTTTTCCATTAAAAAGTCATAAATTTCTTGCACAGTGCCCAGCGCCATCATTTCTTGGTCTTTGACGGTTTGTTTGAGATTTTGGTAAATCTGACTTTCTCCGATTTCCCGCTTTGGTGCCTCTTTATTGACTGTCATAACACCATCTGTGATTGTCACAAAGCCTAGTTCTTCAAACACTTGAATCATCTTGACCAGCAAGATTTGTTGAATATTAAGATAAGTAGCCAAATCCTTCAGCTTGTAGCGAATATCAAACTCTGGAAACTGGTAAATGATCTTGTACAATTTGGCAAACTGCTCTCTAGTCCCATAACCTGTCAGATAGTAGGCCTTGTCAATATCATTTTTGAAATAGACAGCAGAGAAATTCTGTTCCTGAAAAATGGTCTTCAGCTGAGTAATATCTTCAGGAACGTTTTTTACGATAACAACTTCACTATCCGCCAGATTTGGTAGTTCTCCAGCAAAATCCAAGACTGGAACTCCTTCTGGCAAGACTGCATTCTTCCCACGGATGTTAAAAAGTTGAACACCCTCCACACGCGCATCCACCATCATCAACTGTAGAGCAGTTTGGCCATTCCATTGGTTGACAGATAATTTGACTGCCAGCTCTAGATTCTTGGTTTGAGAAAACTCTGTCGCCCATCTACCTTGTCCAAAGGCTACCACTTCAAAACTAGCTTCACCCTTGGAAATTTTCAGCTTGAGATGGGCATTGCCTGCTCCCATAGTACGGGCACTTTCGACCTGAAAATCCTTAATATAAAAGACAGGTTTCTGATTGTCCATTCCAAAAGGTGCCAAGCGCTCAAAGTTCTTGACTGTTTCAAGACTCAAAGCCTCCAAATCCAGCTCTTCATCTAGATTTAACTTGTTCTTGCCACCAGTATCTGCGCCTTTTTCACGGACATAATCTTCCAAGACCTGAGACAAATCTGAGAGTTTCTCCACTTCCAGCGTCATTCCTGCTGCGCCAGCATGGCCACCAAAGGCGATAAAGAGGTCTCGATGGGGATCCAGAGCCTCAAAAATATCGACTGCTTCCACACTACGAGCACTACCCTTGGCACGACCGTCCTCTATATTGAGAACCATGACTGTCTGTCCCAATTCTTCCAACAAACGACCAGCCACGATACCCAGAACCCCAGGATTCCAGCCTTCCTTGGCCAAGACTTGGACCTTCTTCTCAAGATTCACCATGGTCTTGGCTTCTTCATAGATAGACTGAACGATTTCCTTGCGCTCTTCGTTTTTCTGATGAATCATGAGGGCAATCTCATGCGCTTCCTCATCATCAAACCCAGTCAGCAAATCAATGGCAGGATTGGGATCATCCAAACGGCCCAAAGCATTCAAACGAGGGGCAATCTGGAAACCAACCGTTTCTTCTGTTACTTCGTTGGCGGCAATCCCAGCCATGTCCAGCATTTCTTGTAAACCAATGCGCTGAGTATGTCCCAACACTTCCAGACCATACTGAACCAAGATACGGTTCTCATCTGTCAAACTAACCATATCAGCAATGGTACCAATAGCAACCAAATCAAGCAATTCCACTTGTACTTCTTCCAAAAGGGCACAAGCCAGCTTGAAAGCCACTCCACAACCAGCCAAATATTTGAAAGGATAGTTCGCATCCGGATGTTCAGGGTGGACAATAGCATAAGCATCTGGTAAGGTTTCAGGCATGGAATGGTGGTCAGTCACAATGACATCTACTCCCATAGACTGGGCTAATGCAATAGCCTCGTGACCTGCAACCCCATTGTCCACTGTCACAATCAAGGAAATCTCTTCTTGCTCGATAAAGTATTTATAGACACTGGCATTAGGGCCATAGCCATCGGTAAAACGATTTGGCAAATAAACACAGCACTCAGCACCAAGCTGTTCCAAACTTTCCTTAACAATAGAAGCCGAAGTCATACCATCCGCATCATAATCACCGTAAACGAGGATATTTTCCCCTTCTTCAATGGCCTGACGAATCCGTTCCACTGCCTTGTCCATATCATGGAGTAGATAAGGGTCATGCAAGTCCTCCAAAGAAGGTTCTAAAAACTTCTTCAGACTTTCTTGGTCCTGAATCCCCCTCTCAAATAATAACCGAGCCACCTCAGGACCCAGTCCAGCCTTCTTGGCTATCTTTGTAAAATCCGCATCTTCAACCTGCGGGGCAAACTGCCATTCATAAGTAGGTGTTATCAAAAAGACATCCACTCTTTCTAAGAATTCTATTGCTTCATTATAACACGATTTAGGCTTTTTCTCTATCCTGATTGCTTTTTTATAAAATTTTAGTGAATTTTTTCAGATATGATTTGACAAGACAAATCTTTTGGTGTAGAATCATGTTATAAAATCTAACACAAAGGAGATTCCTTATGGCTTTAGTAGAATTTGAACACGTCGAAAAATATTACGGAGATTACCATGCACTCCGCGACATCAATCTCCGTTTTGAAAAAGGGCAAGTTGTTGTACTCCTAGGCCCTTCTGGTTCTGGGAAGTCCACTCTTATCCGCACCATCAATGGTTTGGAGGCTGTAGACAAGGGAAGTCTTCTAGTAAATGGTCACCAAGTTGCTGGTGCCAGCCAGAAAGATTTGGTGCCCCTTCGCAAGGAAGTCGGCATGGTTTTCCAGCATTTCAATCTCTATCCGCATAAAACAGTGTTAGAAAACGTAACACTAGCACCCATAAAAGTTCTAGGAATTGATAAAAAAGAAGCTGAAAAAACAGCCCAAAAATATCTGGAATTTGTAAATATGTGGGACAAGAAAGATTCTTATCCAGCCATGCTTTCTGGTGGACAAAAACAACGGATTGCCATCGCACGTGGACTCGCTATGCATCCTGAACTCCTCCTCTTTGATGAGCCAACATCTGCCCTAGACCCTGAAACTATCGGCGATGTTCTAGCAGTTATGCAAAAATTGGCCCACGATGGTATGAATATGATTGTCGTTACCCATGAAATGGGCTTTGCCCGTGAAGTTGCCGACCGCATCATCTTTATGGCTGACGGAGAGGTTTTAGTAGATACGACAGATGTTGATGACTTTTTCGACAATCCAAGCGAACCTCGTGCCCAACAATTCCTCAGTAAAATCATCAACCACGAAAGTGACAAAGTCAAATAAGGAGGCGCCTATGAAAAAGAAATTCTTTTTATCAGCATTATTGATTAGCCTTTTCGGCCTTGTTGCTGCAAAACCAGTCCAGGCTGATACCAGTGTCGCAGACATTCAAAAGAGAGGCGAGCTGGTTGTCGGTGTCAAACAAGACGTTCCCAACTTCGGTTACAAGGATCCCAAGACAGGGACCTATTCTGGTATCGAAACTGATTTGGCCAAGATGGTAGCTGACGAACTCAAGGTCAAGATTCGCTATGTGCCAGTTACAGCACAAACTCGCGGACCCCTTCTAGACAATGAACAGGTCGATATGGATATCGCAACCTTCACCATCACAGACGAACGTAAAAAACTCTACAACTTCACCAGCCCCTACTACACAGATGCCTCTGGCTTTTTGGTCAATAAGTCTGCCAAAATCAAAAGCATTGAGGATCTAAACGGAAAAACCATCGGTGTTGCCCAAGGTTCCATCACCCAACTCCTGATTACTGAACTGGGTAAAAAGAAAGGCTTGACCTTTAAATTCGTCGAACTTGGTTCCTATCCAGAATTGATTACTTCTCTACACGCTCATCGTATTGATGCCTTTTCCGTTGACCGCTCGATTCTGTCTGGCTACATCAGCAAACGCACAGTACTACTAAATGATAGTTTCAAACCATCTGACTACGGTATCGTTACTAAGAAATCAAATACAGAGCTCAACGACTATCTTGATAACTTGGTCACTAAATGGAGCAAGGATGGTAGTTTGCAAAAACTTTATGACCGTTACAAGCTCAAACCATCTAGCCATACTGCAGATTAAGGAGGATACCCCATGACAGATTTATCATCTTGGACAGCCTATTTTCAGGATTTTGGACAATTTTTCAATGGTTTCCTCTTCACCCTTTCCCTAGCAATCGGATCCTTTATCCTAGCCATGGTTTTGGGCATCTTCTTTGGAGCCATGTCAACCAGCAAGCGTCCAATATTGAGAATTTTGGCTCGCATCTTTGTTGAATTTTACCAAAACACTCCCCTTTTGGTGCAATTTGTCATCGTCTTTTATGGTCTACCTCTTATCAGTGACCATATCATCATGATTCCGATTTATTGGACAGCCGTTCTCTGCGTGGGACTCTATCACGGTGCCTATATTGCTGAGGTGATTCGCTCAGGTATTCAGTCTATTCCTAGCGGTCAGATGGAAGCTGCCTTATCGCAAGGTTTTACCTATATCAGTGCTATGCGCTTGATTATCTTGCCTCAGGCTTTTCGTATCATTCTCCCTCCTTTGACCAACCAAATTGTTAACCTCATCAAAAACACCTCTACAGTCGCTATCATCTCTGGAGTAGATTTGATGTTTGTGACCAAGTCTTGGTCGGCTCTTAACGGAAACTATATCCCAGCCTTTCTAGGCGCTGCCCTGCTCTACTTCTCTCTATGCTTCCCTGTTGCCCAGTTTGGTCGCAAGATGGAGCAATCCAACAAAAAAGCCTATTCACTTTAGGAGGTTACTATGGAATCCATTTTAGAAGTTTTAACC
Organism: Streptococcus mitis; assembly: GCF_005144795.1. Classification (GTDB taxonomy): domain Bacteria; phylum Bacillota; class Bacilli; order Lactobacillales; family Streptococcaceae; genus Streptococcus; species Streptococcus mitis_BB. The sequence continues at coordinate 130,067 of NZ_SWFJ01000006.1, forward strand.
CCAGATAACCTAGTCTTTATCTTTAAAGGATTTGGCTTGACCCTCTATATTTCTCTAATTGCCATCGTTCTCTCTACCCTTATCGGGACAGTGCTAGCAGTTATGAGAAATGGGAAAAATCCTGTCTTGCGCATCATCTCCAGCATTTACATCGAGTTTGTGCGCAACGTTCCCAACCTCCTCTGGATCTTTACTATCTTTTTAGTGTTCAAGATGAAATCCACACCAGCAGGAATCACTGCCTTTACCCTCTTTACATCAGCGGCTCTAGCTGAGATTATTCGAGGCGGTCTCAATGCTGTGGACAAGGGGCAATACGAAGCAGGAATGTCGCAAGGATTTACCTCAGCCCAAATCCTCTACCACATCATTCTCCCACAAGCCATTCGTAAAATGCTGCCAGCTATCATTTCTCAGTTTGTAACCGTGATTAAGGATACCAGTCTTCTCTACTCTGTTATCGCCCTACAAGAACTCTTTGGAGCCAGCCAAATTCTCATGGGCCGTTATTTCGAACCAGAGCAGGTCTTCAGTCTGTATATCCTGATTGCCCTCATCTACTTCAGCTTTAACCTAGCCATTTCTAGTTTGTCTCATATGCTAGCAAAACGTTGGCAACAAGCTGCAGAATAAACAGCCACTCTCCAGTTCAATTGGAGAGTTTTTTTGATGATAGTAGATATTTATATACCTCAATTTGACACCATACTTTTTCTATGATAAAATGTAACAAATTTATTTACAACAAATCAAAATATTAATGAAATGGAATTTTCTATGAAATCAATCAAAGGACTACTCTTTATCATAGCTAGTTTTCTCTTGACTATTTTAACTTGGATGAGCACTTCTCCCCAATTCATGATTCCAGGACTAGCTTTAACAAGCCTATCTCTAACTTTTATCCTAGCCACTCGTCTCCCCCTACTAGAAAGCTGGTTTCACGGTTTGGAGAGAGTCTATACTGTCCACAAATTCACAGCCTTTCTCTCCATCATCCTACTAATCTTGCATAACTTTAGTATGGGCGGTCTGTGGGGCTCTCGCTTATCCGCTCAGTTTGGCAACCTTGCCATCTATATCTTTGCCAGTATCATCCTTGTCGCCTATTTAGGCAAATACATCCAATACGAAGCTTGGCGATGGATTCACCGCCTTGTTTATCTAGCCTATATTTTGGGACTCTTTCACGTCTACATGATGATGGGCAATCGTCTCCTTACATTTAATCTTCTAAGTTTTCTTGTTGGTAGCTATGCCCTTTTAGGCTTACTGGCTGGTTTTTATATCATTTTCCTTTATCAAAAGATTGGATTCCCCTATCTAGGGAAAATTACTAATCTCAAACGCTTAAATCACGATACTATAGAAATTCAAATCCATCTTAGCAGACCTTTCAACTATCAATCAGGACAATTTGCCTTTCTAAAGATTTTCCAAGAAGGCTTTGAAAGTGCTCCGCATCCCTTTTCTATCTCAGGAGGTCATGGTCAAACTCGTTACTTTACTGTTAAAAATTCAGGTGACCATACCAAGAATATCTATGACAATCTTCAAGTCGGCAGCAAAGTAAGCGTAGACAGAGCTTACGGACACATGATCATAGAAGAAGGACGAGAAAATCAGGTTTGGATTGCTGGAGGCATTGGGATTACCCCCTTCATCTCTTACATCCGTGAACATCCTATTTTAGATAAACAGGTTCACTTCTACTATAGCTTCCGTGGAAATGAAAATGCAGTCTATCTAGATTTGCTCCGTGACTATGCTCAGAAAAATCCTAATTTTGAACTCCATCTAGTAGACAGTAGGAAAGACGGCTATCTTAATTTTGAGCAAGAAGAAGTGCCCGAACAGGCAACCGTCTATATGTGTGGTCCTCTTTCTATGATGAAGTCACTTGCCAAACAGATTAAGAAACAAAATCCAAAAACAGAGCTTATTTACGAAGGATTCAAGTTTAAATAACCACTCATACTCTCCTGGAATTTCCCAGGAGTTTTTTCTACGCAGTCTCAAAAAAACACTGCCAGATTTCTAGCAGTGTTTTGACATTTCATTTGCAGGCATCTATCCCTCTTAATCCTTCATTTGACTCTCTGCATCGGCCACGACTTGTTCTAGACTGGTCTGACCAAGCTCTGCCTCCATCGCCAGCTGAATTCTCTCCAGTTTTTGATCCAAAACATCATGAATACGAGCTCCAACTGGGCAATTTGGATTTGGATTGTCATGGAAACTGAAGAGTTGACCTGTCTTACCAAGACACTCGACCGCTTGATAAACATCTAAAAGACTAATGTCTTTGAGGTCCTTGACAATCTCTGTTCCCCCTGTTCCACGCGCTACTGAAATCAGCTCTGCCTTCTTCAACTGGGACAAGGTCTTTCTGATAATGACTGGATTGACCCCGACACTAGCAGCCAGAAAATCACTGGTCACCTTGCTTTCCTTCCCCTTGAGGGCAATGATTATCAGCATATGAGTCGCAATGGTAAATCTACTTGGAATTTGCATCCTCTTCTCCTTTTTACGAGGCTACCCTGCCTCTACTCTTCTTTTTCTATTATTATACCCTTTTTAGTTGTAATGTCAATCATTACCACTTTTCAACCAGGCATCTAACTCCCTATCGTAGCCCTCTTTCTGGGCCAGTTCTCTCAAAAATTCCTGATGATGAGTATGGTGGATACCATTGACCAGACTTTCATAATAAACCTCAAAATAGGGAAGTTTAAGATCTTTAGCCAACTGCAATTCAGCTACCACATCGTAGTCTACCCGTCGGAAATCCATATCTACCAATCCCTTGTCATCAAACTCTAAAATCATATACTGGGCCCGTAAGTCCTTCCGTAACTGGGCATCTAGAAAGAAAGGCTGCCCAATCGAACCTGGATTGACAATCAATTGACCACCAGTCCCGTAACGAAGCAACTGCTGATGAATATGACCATATACAGCGATATCACAAGGTGGATTGGTCACCAAGCGGTCAAAATCCTCTTGCGCTCCAGTATGAATCAACTCTCTCCCCCAGTTCTTATCAGGAAGATGGTGGCTAATTCCTACCGTCAAATCCCCAAACTGACGATGAATCTGTAGAGGTTGATTGTGGAGCATTTCGATTTCTTCTAGGGAAATTTCCTCTAAAACATACTGGCACTGGCGCAAGAGATAGCGTTGACTAGGACGAGTGCTATCCAATTCCTTGCGGACACCATGCCAAAGACTGTCTTCCCAGTTTCCCAAAACTCTAGCCGTAATCGGTAGTTGATCCAACAAGTCCAAAATCCTTCTACGCCCTGTTCCTGGCATGAGAATATCTCCCAAAAGCCAGTATTCATCCACTCCTAGCTGCCGAGTATCTTCCAAAACAGCCTCCAAGGCTGTAGTATTTCCATGAATATCTGAAAGAAGAGCTATTTTTGTCATTCTTTCTCCTCATTTCCTCTTATATATCTTTTTAATATTATAACAAAAAATACTGTATAATGGTTACCTTTGACCCACTCTTACTAAATCCAGAACACTACTTTTATCAAGGTACAGACTTATCAAAAAGATGATTTCACATTACTCCTAACAAAGCATAGCAAGCACTTTTCAATGAAGAAAATTCAAAAAAATCTACAAAAATCTTGAAAATTTTCACAATCATGCTATAATAATCCATAGAGACAAGTCACTTAGTCCCTTTCTACTAGAGAGTGCGTGGTTGCTGAAAACGCATAGAAAGCCTAAACTGATACTACTCTACTGACTTTTATGAAAACATAAAACGGTGGCCACGTTAGAGCCAATCAGAGGTGTCCCTCTCTTTTGAGGTACATAAATGAAGGTGGAACCACGTTGCGACGTCCTTTCGAGGATGTTGCTTTTTGTTTCTCTTTATTTAAGACTGCGAAATAGGGAAACACTTCTGCTTTAGAAATAATGGATAACCAATATAAGGAGAAAATTATGATTAACATTACTTTCCCAGATGGCGCTGTTCGTGAATTCGAATCTGGCGTTACAACTTTTGAAATTGCCCAATCTATCAGCAATTCTCTAGCTAAAAAAGCCTTGGCTGGTAAATTCAACGGCAAACTCATCGATACGACTCGTGCTATCACTGAAGATGGAAACATAGAAATCGTGACACCTGATCACGAAGATGCCCTTCCAATCCTACGTCACTCAGCTGCTCACTTGTTTGCCCAAGCCGCTCGTCGCCTTTTCCCAGACATTCACTTGGGTGTTGGTCCAGCCATCGAAGATGGCTTCTACTACGATACTGACAATACTGCTGGTCAAATCTCCAACGAAGACCTTCCTCGTATCGAAGAAGAAATGCAAAAAATCGTTAAAGAAAACTTCCCATCTATCCGTGAAGAAGTGACTAAAGATGAGGCACGTGAAATCTTCAAAAATGACCCTTACAAATTAGAATTGATTGAAGAACACTCAGAAGACGAGGGTGGTTTAACTATCTACCGTCAGGGTGAATACGTGGACCTCTGCCGTGGTCCTCACGTCCCATCAACTGGTCGTATCCAAATTTTCCACCTTCTTAACGTAGCTGGTGCTTACTGGCGTGGAAATAGCGACAACGCTATGATGCAACGTATCTACGGTACAGCTTGGTTTGACAAGAAAGACTTGAAGAACTACCTTCAAATGCGTGAAGAAGCCAAGGAACGTGACCACCGTAAGCTTGGTAAAGAGCTTGACCTCTTCATGATTTCTCAAGAGGTTGGTCAAGGACTTCCATTCTGGTTGCCAAATGGTGCGACTATCCGTCGTGAATTGGAACGCTACATCGTAGACAAAGAGTTGGCTTCTGGCTACCAACACGTCTACACTCCACCACTTGCTTCAGTTGAGCTTTACAAGACTTCTGGTCACTGGGATCATTATCAAGAAGACATGTTCCCAACTATGGACATGGGTGACGGGGAAGAATTTGTCCTTCGTCCAATGAACTGCCCACACCACATCCAAGTCTTCAAACACCATGTTCACTCATACCGTGAGTTACCAATCCGTATCGCCGAAATCGGTATGATGCACCGTTATGAAAAATCTGGTGCCCTGACTGGTCTTCAACGTGTGCGTGAAATGTCTCTCAACGATGGTCACCTCTTCGTTACTCCTGAACAAATCCAAGAAGAATTCCAACGTGCCCTTCAGTTGATTATCGATGTTTATGAAGATTTCAACTTGACTGAATACCGCTTCCGCCTCTCTCTTCGTGACCCAGAGGACAAGGAAAAATACTTCGATAACGACCAAATGTGGGAAAATGCCCAAACCATGCTTCGTGCAGCCCTTGATGAAATGGGTGTTGACTACTTTGAAGCCGAAGGTGAAGCAGCCTTCTACGGTCCAAAATTGGATATTCAAGTGAAGACTGCCCTTGGAAAAGAAGAAACCCTTTCAACTATCCAGCTTGACTTCTTGCTTCCAGAACGCTTCGACCTTAAATATATCGGAGCTGATGGAGAAGAGCACCGTCCAGTTATGATTCACCGTGGGGTTATCTCAACTATGGAACGCTTCACAGCTATCTTGATTGAGAACTACAAGGGTGCCTTCCCAACATGGCTTGCACCACACCAAGTAACCCTCATCCCAGTATCTAACGAAAAACACGTGGACTACGCTTGGGAAGTGGCGAAGAAACTCCGTGACCGTGGTGTCCGTGCAGATGTCGATGAGCGCAATGAAAAAATGCAGTTCAAGATCCGTGCTTCACAAACCAGCAAGATTCCTTACCAATTAATCGTTGGGGACAAGGAAATGGAAGACGGAACTGTTAACGTTCGCCGCTATGGTCAAAAAGAAACACAAACTGTCTCAGTAGATGATTTTGTTCAAGCTATCCTAGCTGATATCGCTAACAAATCACGAGTTGAGAAATAAGAGATAAAATCCTAGCTACCTAAAAAGCAACAACTAAAACAGCTGTTGCTTTTTATATTTTTACTCAATGAAAATCAAAAAGCAAACTAGGAAGCTAGCCGCAAGCTGTACTTGAGTACGGTAAGGCGACGCTGACGTGGTTTGAATTTGATTTTCGAAGAGTATTATTTAATCCGAGCTAGTAGTGATTGACCAAACCACCACACAAGATTTGCTTTCATGGGTTTGATAAGGTCAATATCCTCATTCCTTGTCTGCTTCATTTTCTTTTACGAGATCTTTTTGTGAATCTTTTTCGGAGAGTTTTTGATCGATATACTTGTTAATGGTTTCATAAAATTCCTTGGTCGAATCACTGTCTAGTTTTGTCGAATTATGAACTTGATTGACTTTCAATTGAACAGATTGAATACCGTATGAGGCTTGTTTTTGGTGGAGCGTTTCTAATTCTTCTTCTGAAATCGGATCTCCAACAACCGTCAAGACCAATTCATTGTCCCTTGACTTGTAGACTTGATTAATGACCGTATGATTGGCAAACTCTTTTCCTACAAACTGCTTGATTCCTTCTTTTCGCGCTTGGTCTATCGTCAGAGTGACTGCTGAATAACTAGCCGGAAGAATCAATAATACAATCAAGGATATCAACCCAATTCTCATTTTAATGTTTAGCTCTTTAAATGAACTTAAGGGAGATTTTCTCATCATAATTCTTGTTCCAACAATGTTGATTAGCATGATAAAGACACAGTTGATCAAGAAAAGATAGAGAGCCCCCAATAAAAATCGTACATTCCCATTAGCTAAACCATAGCCAGCAGTACAGATAGGCGGCATCAGAGCTGTAGCAATGGCTACTCCTGGCACGATATTGTTTGCTTCTTTTTTCCTTGAACCGATCACACCAGCAATCCCACCAGCAATAGCAATGAGGACATCCCAAATGGTTGGAGAGGTTCGTGCAATCAACTCGCTACTTGCATAAGACAAGGGAGAAATCCAGAAATACAGAGTCGAGACAAGCAAACTGACCAACACTTGAGTCAATAAAACCTCTAGAGATTGCTTGATTAAACGCGTATCAAAAATAGCTAAACCGAATCCCAGTCCAACAATCGGTGTCATGAGAGGTGAAATCAACATGGCTCCTATAATGACAGCTGTTGAATTCATATTTAGTCCGATAGAGGCAATAAAAATTGCACACATCAAAATCGCTGTATCTCTCAATCGAACATGAAGGTCATCGTATAATTTCTCACGGTATTCCCGTGTTGAATAATTGGCAGTCATTTGTCCTCTCCTCTTTCCTTATTTAAATTGGTATAATAATTAAAAATAACAGCTGATAAACAGCCAAAAAATATGAGCCCATAAATCGTCAAGAAGACACTGGTAATCCTTCCAATCAAGGTCACAGCTAGGAGATCCCCGTAGCCGACAGTCGTCGAAGTCACAAAAGCATACCAAAGACCGTCTCCGTAATTTGTGATAGCAGGTTCAACTAGGAAAAGCACGCCTCCTGACCCAAAAACAAAGGTCACAAAACTCAGAGCAAACCGAGTAAAACCCGTAACCTGCATAATATGCCATAACATTTTTAAACGTTTCATTTGTTCTCCTTATTCATACTAGCTCCTGACCGAGCCGTTTTTTTCCAATAATCAAAGTGAAGATAGGACATGATCTCCATCAGAGAAAGATAGACAAACTGATAGATCTGATTTAAGCTGATTATCAACTGATATTGTTTGAAAAATGACTGGAAGAAAGACCAGATATGACTGTCTTGAATCAGTCCCTTCTTAACATTATATCAAAAATTTTACAGTCTTTCTCTGAAGAAATCAATTAATTTAAAAGATAGAGAAAGGAAGAAATTTTTGTATCCTTATCCGAAGAAGAAAAACGATATCAGAAGAACCTTGATACTATGCGTTTTATTCTTTATAATTTAGCTATTTCAAAATTACAAGTTCTCCATTCTTAATTTCCCAAACTTGGTCAAACTTACTTAATAATTCGTTTTGGCGATGTAAAGTAACAATGACGGCACTTGGTAGTTCCAGAACTCTTTCCAATTCCATTTTAAACTGATTAGTATCCAAGGCAGAGAAAGGTTCGTCTAGGATAAGCAATGGATTTTTACGATTTTTCTCACGATTTAAATACATTCGTTGTTGCTGACCACCTGACAGGGATTGTGGTGGAATTTTTTCAAAATCTTCTTCTCTGAATTTTTCATTGAAACTATTGAATAGCGTTACATTATTTTCATAACTTGAAATAAATGTATGTTCTTGTTGCAGAATCATACCGAATCTTCCCCAAAGATGGTCCAAAACAAGCCCATCTAGCACAATTTGTCCTTCAAAATCTTCATCTGTTCCATTTAAAATGTTGAGAAGACTACTTTTTCCAGACCCATTCTTACCAATAAGCGCAATTTTATCCCCTTTTTGAATCGTAGCGGAAGTAATTATCAATTTTGATTCTCCCAGTTGTTTGGAAATATTTTTCAAAGTAATCGTATCAAAAGAATGTTGAGGTGCTTGAACTGAAACGGGTCTCCCAACAATGTTTTGAAAACTCTTGATTACAGGCTTTACGGACTCTAACATTTGTAAATCATAAAGGATTTCCTGTATTGGTTCAGAAAAAGCATTAATATATCCGAAACTCGCCACCACCTCAGGAATACCGAGTTGCTGGTGAGATAGAGAGTAGGCTAAATAAATAAACAGAACAAGACTAATGAATTCAAAAGAAACACCTGTCAATAAGATGCCTGTAATTTTTGTCAAACCATACTTAAAATACTTATCCTGCAAATTCTTTAGAGATCTCTTTTGTTGATTCAAAAAATGCGACATAGTTAGTTTATTTACCAAATGATGTCCCATGAGCAAATCCTCCAAAGTTCGATAGTAATCTCCTTGTTTTTTCAAGTAAACCTGTCTACGATTAGCGGTCAACTTCCCAACGATTTTAGGAATTTGAATACTAATTCCAGTGGAAAAGATTAAAATCAGTGATACAATAGGATTAATTGTTCTGCTAATAATGAAAGCGTAAATGATGATACGTAAAATTTGTTTGATAAAACTCATCAATGGAGGAAGGTAATCCTTTTCCAACGAATCTAGGTCATTAGATTGAAAGGAAATATACTCTGCTACTGTTTTCTGCTTGAAATCGTGGTGACTGAGTCCCAGAAGTGAACGAAACCACTCATTTTTCAAAGTAGTCGAAAAGATAATCCCCTGCTTCCAATCAAGTATCATTTGGATATAGTTACAACTCAAATAGCCTGCCACTGACATAGAGTAACCATATAGAGCTACTTGATAATCCCCTTTGATTAATGCCTGCGTGAAATACGGTAACAAAGCTGTGCAGATATTCGATACTACACCAAAAAGAAAATTAAAGAAGAGATACCATCTAATAGTTTTAAGATATGGTAGCATATACGATACTCCTTGCTAATGCGTTTTTTTACATATCTCAGAACAATCTCTACTATTCCTTATTTCAGATAGTGCGATACTCAGACATTTAGTGCAATAATTGGCAATCACACAAGTACTGCAGTTCTTACTATCATTCCAAGTATAATTTGCCATTTTGTAAAATATAGGTCTATCCCATGTTTCTTTGATAGATGTAAAATGAATATTTCCAACACTTCTATTGAAAGTAATCTTTTTCAGTTTTTCTAACGATTTAGGCTATTTCGTGACACACCCACAATCCGTGAAAATTCTGGTTATATCAGATTATGTGATTTTCGTAAGAATTTTATATTGTCTCCAATCATGGCAGTCTCCTTTTACTTGATAAAACTATTACAACATTTAGAAATTAAAAACTGGTTCAAAATCAATAGAATGTGTGTATTCGATACATTCAATAATTCTTTGGAAACGGTTCTACACCAGTTACACAAATCTATATACACCTATCTCATTCAAAATAAAAAGAAAGCTGCAGTTCTTTTAATCCTGTATCAACGATTCATTCTGAAATCGAATAGGAGACATTTCCCAAGTCTACAATTCACTTCATCTCAAATTAATTTTTGTAATTCACCCTTAGTTTATAGATTTTATACTCAACAAAAGTATAAAGCATACAAAACTTCACTTTGAACCAGTATTTATACTATATTCCGTATTAAAAACTCTATTATTGGTTTTGTAAAAAACAGTCTTCAAATATCCTGAAATATAGCAAAAAGAGATTGGGTAAAAACTCATTGTCTCTTCTCACTCAAGGACTAAGTTCACTTGAGCAAACTGAATCCGCACTATCGTTCCTTTTCCAACCTCAGACTCAATGCGAATCTGGTGACCCAGTTCTTCAGAAATTTTCTTAGATAGGTAAAGGCCAAGGCCAGATGACTGCTGAGTTAGGCGGCCATTATATCCTGAAAAGCCACGTTCAAAGACTCGGAGGACATCACTGTTTTTTATCCCGATTCCTGTATCCTTGATACAGAGTTCCTGGCCTTCCATATAAATCTCCAGACCACCTTCCTTGGTGTACTTGAGACTGTTTGAAATAATTTGCTCAATAACCACTAGTAACCACTTTTTATCCGTCACGATTTCTTTATCAAGGTCATGTAGATTGACATTTAGGCCTTTTTGAATAAAGAAAAGAGCATATTTACGAATTATTTCCTTGACCAAGTCCTCAATTTGAACCTGCTTTAAGACCAAATCATCATGGAAACTTTCTAAACGCAGGTACTGTAAAACTAGATTGGTATAAGAGTCGATCTTGAAAATTTCCTGTTCTAATTGCTGCTTCAGTTGGCGGTCGACCACTTCTGCAACTAAGAGTTGACTAGCTGCAATGGGGGTCTTTATCTGATGAACCCACAAGGTATAGTAATCCAGCAAATCCGTCAGTTTTCTTTCTGCGTCTGACCTCTGCTGGTAGAGTTCCATCTCACGCGCTTCTAATTTTTCTGCTAAAGCTCTTTCCAATGGAGATTTGGCTTCCCTCTCCCCATAGAGAATTTCCTGACGATAGCCCTGCATTTCCACCAATATGTCCCAAGCGAAAAATAAGATGGTTACAAAGCAACACAAGAGGAAAAAGTAGAGAAAGTAAATTCCTAAACTGGCAAATAAAAACTGAAAGAGCAAAACTAGAAATGCTAAAGCAAGCAGATAGACAAACAGACGACTACGAGAGCGCAGATAGGCTAGAAAAAATTGTTTCCAATCAAGCATGCTTCAGTCCGTACCCTATCCCTTTCTTGGTCTCGATAAATCCTACCAAGCCCTGCTCTTCCAATTTTTTACGCAAACGAGCCACATTGACAGAGAGGGTATTGTCATCAATGAAAAAGTCACTGTTCCAAAGTTCCCGCATCAGGTCATCACGCGCTACGATATTGCCTGCATGCTCAAACAAAACGCGTAAAATCTGGAATTCGTTCTTGGTCAAATTCAACACTTGCCCTTGATAATGTAAATCCATGGATTTGGTATTGAGGATCACACCGGCATATTCCAGTAAACTCTCGTCACGCCCAAACTCATAGGAACGGCGCAACAAGCCCTGAACCTTAGCTAAAAGAACCTGCTGGTCAAAAGGCTTGGTCACAAAGTCATCCGCTCCCATATTAATCGCCATGACGATATCCATAGCCTGGTCTCTGGAAGACAGAAACATAATCGGCACCTTAGAAATCTTGCGAATCTCCTGACACCAATGATAGCCATTAAACAAGGGTAAGCCAATATCCATGAGAACCAGATGAGGTTCCGACTGGACAAAAAGGCTCAAAACTTCCATAAAGTCTTCTACCAGAACCACTTCAAATCCCCATTCAGAGAGCATTTTCCCGACCTGTTGACGAATGACCTGATCATCTTCTACTAATAAAATCTTTTGCATGCGCTCCTCCTTTTCTATTATTATAACAGATTTTTCCATGCTAGAAGGGCTGAATTTGGGAATAGGAACTATAATTTTTGTAGTAGATAAATCCTCTATAGATATTATGGAGCCTATTTTGTTGAAAAAATCTCATAAGAACTATAATGAAAACAGCAGATGATTCATCAGGGAGTTACTTATGAGATTTGTTAAAAATTCACAGAATTGCTTAAATTAAAAGAATCAAATATTAAAACTTCCTCTATTTTTACAACCGACATTTACATAGAGATTCGTACTAAACTTGATCATACTGCTCTTTTGCCCCATCATTTCAAGGAAAGATAATCCAATATGATCTCCAAAAAAGCTATTAAGTTTATTGCCATATATATTACTTACATAGCAATATTTAAAATACTTTTTCATAATGCTAAAATTATTCTTTACCATTTTTATGAAAAACTCCTGTTACTATCAATTTTGAAATTTCATGCTCAATTTTTTCTTTTTCTAACACTCAATCCCAAACTCAAGAGAAGTCCTATTGAACCAAGAACAAATAAGTTGTTATCATCAATACTTGAAGTCCTTGGTAACTCCTTAGCAGAATTTACTAATTTTCTATCAGAACTAAGAATCATGTTCTCATTCGAAGGAATGAGAAGTGTTTTCTTGTCCTCCTCTCCTTCTATAGCTTTGATCCCTATTAAGACAACTTGATTAATCGGTTCTTTGGTAATATTGTTAGATAGCACACGACGTGTTTCTACACCATTGTCACTACTAATTTCTGTAATGATGGTACGCTGACCTTTCTCTCCTGCAATCAAGACCTTGGTTTGACCTTTTGGTAAG
>NZ_SWFJ01000007.1 GCF_005144795.1 Streptococcus mitis
CATATGATTCTTTCTAATGAGTTGTTTAGTCGCTTTTCATTATAGGTCATATGGGACTTTTTTTCTACACAAAAATAGGCTCCATAATATCTATAGGGGATTTACCCACTACGAATATTATAGAGCCGAAATCAATTGATAGCTCCTTTTTTGAATTAAAAAAATATTTTTAAGATAAAAATTCAAAAAACACTTGACAAGTAAGTTGTATAGAGTTATAATTATACAAAATTAACAGAAAGGTTGTTTATTTATGAAATCAAAAAAATGGATATTTGTTTTATGTAGCTTTCTTGCAAGTTTCTTCTTAGTGGCTTGCCAGTCGGGTTCTAATGGTTCTCAGTCAGCTCTTGAGGCCATTAAGCAAAAGGGGAAATTAGTTGTGGCGACTAGTCCTGATTATGCACCTTTTGAATTCCAAGCCTTGGTTGACGGGAAAAATCAGGTAGTCGGTGCAGATATTGATATGGCTCAGGCTATTGCTGATGAACTTGGGGTTAAGTTGGAAATTTCAAGTATGAGTTTTGACAATGTCTTGACCAGTCTTCAAACTGGTAAGGCTGATCTAGCAGTTGCGGGAATTAGCGCTACTGACGAGAGAAAAGAAGTCTTTGATTTTTCAATTCCTTACTATGAAAACAAGATTAGTTTCTTGGTTCGTAAGTCTGATGTAGAAAAATACAAGGATCTAACTAGTCTAGAAAGTGCCAATATTGCAGCCCAAAAAGGGACTGTTCCAGAATCGATGGTCAAGGAACAATTGCCAAAAGCTCAATTGACATCCCTAACCAATATGGGTGAAGCTGTTAATGAATTACAGGCTGGAAAAGTAGATGCTGTTCACATGGATGAGCCTGTTGCGCTTAGCTATGCTGCTAAAAATGCCGACTTAGCTGTCGCAACTGTCAGCTTGAAGATGAAGGACGGCGAAGCCAATGCCGTTGCTCTTAGAAAAAATAGTGCTGATTTGAAAGAAGTGGTGGACAAGGTCATCCAAAAACTCAAGGATGACGGTACCTACCAAAAATATCTTGAAAAAGCAGCAACCCTAACAGAAGTTGAAGAATAAGAAAAAAGCAGAGTTGGAGGTTATTCCAATTCTGCTTTTAAATAGTTTAAAACCTTTTCTAGATTTTCTAAGGATACCTTGGCAAATTGATAAGGGCAGGCATCCAAGTAAGCCTCCTCAAAGAAGTCCAATTTCAGCTGACTGTGTTTTAGGCTGGCGATTTTAGGATACTGTCTGAGATCGAGCAATAAACCATCGTGTAGGGGATAATGAGGAAGGGGACAAGGTGTTTTAGTTAAGATTTCCTCGATTTGTTTTTGGTAAGTTTCCTGATTGGACAAGCGAGCCAGACGATTTTTCTCAAATAATTGACTGTCAATATAGAGTGATAAGGCCTTTTGCATGATGAGGTTGCTGTCGTAGTCTAGGATATTTTTGTAGGCCACAAAGGCTTCTTTGATAGCATTTGGCAGAATGAGTGCCGTAATCCGCAGGGCTGGAAAGAGGCTGGTTGAGAAGGACTTGATATAAATGACGCGCTCCTCTGTATCTAGATAGTGGAAGGTCTGGCCCTTTTTAGAGTCCAAATCCCCCAAATAGTCGTCCTCTACGATATAGACACCATACTTGGAAGCTAAGTCAAGAATGGCTCGTTTGTCCTGCTCAGAATAGGAATGCCCCAGAGGATAGTGAAAACGAGGAATGGTGTAGAAAAACTTAATTTTTCCTGTTTTGAAGTGGCCTTCCAGCTCCTCCAAGTCAATCCCATCAATGCCTCGTTCAATCGTTTGATAGTCCAGACCTTGAGCAATCAAGAGGCGATTCATCCGATGGTAGGTCGGCTGTTCCACCAAGATTTCCTTGGCTTGGCTAGGAAAGGAAATTTGAGAAAGGATAAACAAGGCTTGCTGGGTTCCAGAAGTCAATATCAACTGGTCTGCCTTGCAGTAGAGAGCTTGGTCAAAGAGTAGTTTATGGATGGATTGTCTTAAGTCTTCTAATCCTTCTTGGTTGTCATAGTAGTTGAAGAGGTAGTTTTCTCGGCCAATCAAAGTTTCATTGATACAGAGTCGGAAATCATCATAGGCACTGGCATGTTCGTCAGTGACTTCGATTTCTAGATCCTGGTGTTGCCCTTGTTCTAGGACATAGTAACCACTCTGGGGCTTGGCATAGAGGTATTGTTCGTGCCGTAATTCCAGCAGGGCTCGTTGGATAGTATCCTTGCTACAGTGAAAGTCAAGGCTCAGTTGACGGATAGAAGGCAGGCGACTTCCCGTCGGAAAGCGTCCAGACTCGATGCCATTTTTCAGATAGGAAACGACCTCTTGGTACTTGCTTTGTTTCTTCATTCCAGACCTCCCTTGATTTTGTTACATTGTACCTTTTTTTTTCCTTCTTGGCAATGTCTAAGGTGTTTCTCTCGTTCACATCTAGGGGCAAATGTGGTATACTTAGGAGTAACATTTATAGAATAACAGACAAGAAAGTGAATGGATAAGAACGTGCAGGAACCAGTGAAATTATTTCAATACAATACCCTTGGAGCCTTGATGGCTGGCCTTTATGGTGGTACCATGACAGTAGGAGAATTGCTAGAGCATGGTGACCTTGGTTTGGGAACCTTGGATTCCATTGATGGGGAATTGATTGTCTTGGATGGCAAAGCTTATCAGGCTAAAGGCTCAGGAGAGCAACCGGAAATTGTAGAAGTGTCACCAGATGCCCTTATTCCTTACGCAGCAGTAGTACCGCATCAGGCAGAGGTCATTTTCCGCCAGCGCTTTGAGATGACAGACAAGGAATTGGAAGAGCGAATCGAGTCTTATTATGATGGGGAAAATCTTTTCCGCTCTATCAAGATTCGTGGGGAATTTTCGCATATGCATGTGCGCATGATTCCCAAGTCGACACCAGATACCAAGTTTGCTGAGGTCGCAACTCGTCAACCGGAATATAGTCGTGACAATGTGGCGGGGACCATCGTTGGTTTCTGGACGCCAGAGATTTTCCATGGGGTCAGTGTGGCAGGCTACCATCTGCACTTCATTTCAGATGATTTGACCTTCGGTGGGCATGTCATGGACTTTGTCATTAAGGAAGGAATTATCGAAGTGGGAGCTGTTGACCAATTGGATCAACGTTTCCCAGTCCAAGACCGTCAATACTTGTTTGCTAAGTTCAATGTTGACGAGATGAAAAAAGATATTGAAAAGGCAGAATAGGAGAAGAGAATGACTATTCATATCATTATTACCATGTTGCTGTTACTAGCTTTCTTGATAGGGAGCATTTGGTATGCCAAAAAGAAATACCAGATTAATCTAGCTGTCTTGGGCTTGGGGGCTGTTGCTTTCTTTGTCTCTTCACAGATTTTAGAAAAACTGGTGCATATCTTGGTTTTGCATCCTCAAAAAGACGGCAGTATTGCCCTCTTGCAAGACCATCCGCTTGTCTATATCATCTATGGCCTAGCCATGGCAGCATTTTTTGAGGAAACTGCTCGTCTTATTTTCTTCAAATGGTTGGAGAAAAAGAGAAGTTTGGAAAAGGCAGATGCCTTGGCTTATGGATTGGGGCATGGTGGCTTGGAGTTGATTTTCCTAGGCCTTACTAGTTTGATTAATCTCTACATCGTTCTCTCAGCAGTTCAAACGCAAAATCCACAGGTTATGCAATTGCTGTCTGAAAATATGTTGAAAACTATCCAGTCGCTATCAGTCTGGCAGATTTATTTGCTTGGTTTTGAGCGAATTTTGGCTCTAGGTTTCCAATTGCTTTTGACTGTTTGGGTTTACCAAGCTGTTCGCCAGAAGAAATGGATTTATCTCCTAGCGGCCTATGGACTACATGCCTTCTTTGACCTGGCACCATCTCTAGCCCAAGTTGGCTGGCTGACAAGTCCAGTCTTGGTTGAAGTCATTCTACTAGTTGAACTGTTCCTAGTTGCCTATGGAACTAAGGCAATCTTTTGCAAAAAATCATAAGAAAAGGGGGAAACCTCTTTTTTTATTTAAAATAAGCTCAAGATTTTTTAGGGTCGTCAAATGGTCTTAAAAATGGTATAATGGAATGAATTTTGTAAAAGGAAGAGTGTCATGTCAGTAAAAGAAAACATGCTTGAAATCTTAGAAGGGATTGATATCCGTTTCAAAGAACCCTTGCATAGCTATAGTTATACAAAAGTAGGTGGAGAGGCCGATTATTTGGTCTTTCCACGAAATCGTTTTGAGTTGGCGCGCGTTGTTAAATTTGCTAATCAAGAAAATATTCCTTGGATGGTTCTTGGAAATGCTAGCAACATCATTGTTCGTGATGGTGGGATTCGTGGATTTGTTATCTTGTGTGACAAGCTCAATCATGTTTCCGTTGATGGCTATACCATCGAAGCTGAGGCTGGTGCTAACTTGATTGAAACAACTCGCATTGCCCTCCGTCATAGTTTGACTGGTTTTGAGTTTGCTTGTGGTATTCCTGGAAGTGTCGGTGGTGCTGTCTTTATGAATGCGGGTGCCTATGGTGGTGAGATTGCCCACATCTTACAGTCTTGTAAAATTTTGACCAAGGATGGAGAAATCGAGACCCTATCTGTCAAGGACTTGGCTTTTGGTTACCGCCATTCAGCCATTCAGGAGTCTGGTGCAGTTGTCTTATCAGCTAAATTTGCCCTAGCCCCAGGAAGCCATCCGGTTATCAAGCAAGAAATGGATCGCTTGACGCATCTACGTGAACTCAAGCAACCTTTAGAATATCCATCTTGTGGTTCGGTCTTTAAGCGTCCAGTAGGGCATTTTGCAGGTCAGTTAATTTCTGAAGCTGGCTTGAAAGGCTATCGTATTGGTGGAGTAGAAGTCTCAGAAAAACACGCAGGTTTTATGATCAATGTCGCTGATGGAACGGCTAAAGACTACGAGGACTTGATTGAGTCTGTTATCGAAAAAGTCAAGGAACACTCTGGCGTTACTCTTGAGAGAGAAGTTCGTATCTTGGGTGAAAGCAAGTAGGAAGCTGTAGTTGAAAAGCTGCTGCTATGTCATGGAAAGGGGGTGAAAGCCTATCGTCAGTGCAGAAGAATGTAGGCAGTTCAATCTCCTACGCGAGGTAGTAGCGGCCTGACAGAGCCCTGATCTGTTAATCTATGAAAAAGAAGGAATAAATGACAATTGAAAAAACCAATTATTGAATTCAAAAACGTCTCTAAAGTTTTTGAAGACAGCAACACCAAGGTTCTCAAAGATATCAACTTTGAGTTGGAAGAAGGGAAGTTCTATACTCTTCTAGGCGCGTCTGGTTCAGGGAAATCAACTATCCTTAACATCATTGCAGGTTTACTGGATGCGACGACAGGAGATATTTTGCTGGATGGTGTCCGTATCAATGACATCCCAACCAACAAGCGAGATGTGCATACGGTCTTCCAATCCTATGCCTTGTTTCCACATATGAATGTGTTTGAAAATGTTGCTTTTCCACTTCGCTTGCGTAAAATTGACAAGAAAGAAATCGAGCAGCGCGTAGCGGAAGTTCTCAAGATGGTTCAGTTGGAAGGTTACGAAAAACGTTCCATCCGTAAACTTTCTGGGGGACAACGCCAGCGTGTGGCCATTGCCCGTGCCATCATCAACCAACCTCGTGTGGTTTTGCTGGACGAGCCTTTGTCAGCGCTGGACTTGAAATTAAGAACAGACATGCAGTACGAACTCCGTGAATTGCAACAACGATTGGGCATTACCTTCGTCTTTGTCACTCACGATCAGGAAGAAGCTCTTGCCATGAGTGACTGGATTTTCGTTATGAATGATGGCGAGATTGTCCAGTCTGGAACACCTGTGGACATCTATGACGAGCCGATCAACCACTTTGTTGCTACCTTTATCGGTGAGTCAAATATCTTGCCAGGAACCATGATTGAGGACTACTTGGTTGAGTTTAACGGCAAACGCTTTGAAGCGGTCGATGGTGGGATGAAGCCGAATGAACCTGTCGAGGTCGTGATTCGTCCAGAGGACTTGCGTATTACCCTTCCTGAAGAAGGCAAGCTCCAAGTTAAGGTCGATACCCAGCTTTTCCGTGGGGTGCACTATGAAATTATCGCCTATGACGAACTTGGGAATGAATGGATGATCCACTCAACCCGTAAGGCCATCGTGGGTGAGGAAATCGGTCTGGACTTTGAACCAGAAGACATCCATATCATGCGTCTCAACGAAACTGAAGAAGAGTTCGATGCTCGTATCGAAGAATACGTAGAAATTGAAGAGCAAGAAGCAGGTCTGATCAATGCAATCGAGGAGGAAAGAGATGAAGAAAACAAGCTCTAAACTCTTTGTAGTGCCCTACATGCTTTGGATTGCCCTCTTTGTCCTGGCACCCTTGGTCTTGATTTTCGGACAATCCTTTTTCAACATCGAAGGCCAGTTCAGTATAGAAAATTATAAATCTTACTTTGCTTCACAAAACTTGACCTACCTCAAAATGAGCTTTAACTCCGTGCTTTATGCAGGAATTGTGACCTTTGTGACCCTGCTTATCAGCTATCCAACAGCCTTCTTTTTGACCCGTCTCAAGCACCGTCAACTCTGGCTCATGTTGATTATCCTGCCTACCTGGATCAATTTGCTCCTTAAAGCCTATGCCTTTATCGGAATTTTTGGTCAGAATGGCTCTATTAACCAATTCTTGGAATTTATCGGAATCGGTTCGCAACAGTTGCTCTTTACCGATTTCTCCTTTATCTTTGTCGCAAGCTACATCGAGCTTCCCTTTATGATTTTGCCGATTTTCAATGTCTTGGATGATATGGATAATAACCTCATCAATGCCAGCTACGATCTAGGTGCGACCAAGTGGGAGACTTTCCGTCATGTCATCTTCCCTCTGTCTATGAACGGCGTGCGAAGTGGAGTTCAGTCGGTCTTTATTCCAAGCTTGAGTCTCTTCATGCTGACCCGTTTGATTGGTGGGAACCGCGTTATCACCTTGGGAACGGCTATTGAACAGAACTTCCTAACCAATGACAACTACGGTATGGGTTCAACCATCGGTGTGATTCTCATTCTGACCATGTTCATCACCATGTGGGTGACCAAGGAAAGGAGAGAACGATGAAAAAATTTGCCAACCTTTATCTAGGACTGGTCTTTCTTGTCCTCTACCTGCCGATTTTTTACCTGATTGGTTATGCCTTTAATGCAGGCAATGACATGAATAGCTTTACAGGCTTTAGCTTGAGCCATTTTAAAACCATGTTTGTCGATGGTCGCCTTATGTTGATTGTGACCCAGACCTTTTTCTTGGCCTTTCTATCAGCCTTGATAGCGACCATTATCGGGACTTTTGGAGCTATCTATATCTATCAGTCTCGTAAGAAATACCAAGAAGCCTTTCTATCACTCAATAATATCCTTATGGTTGCGCCTGATGTTATGATTGGTGCCAGCTTCTTGATTCTTTTTACCCAACTCAAGTTTTCACTTGGCTTTTTGACCGTTCTATCTAGTCACGTGGCCTTCTCCATTCCTATCGTGGTCTTGATGGTCTTGCCTCGACTCAAGGAAATGAATGGCGATATGATTCATGCGGCCTATGACCTTGGTGCCAGTCAATTTCAGATGTTCAAGGAAATCATGCTTCCTTACCTGACTCCGTCTATCATTGCAGGTTATTTCATGGCCTTCACCTATTCACTGGATGACTTTGCCGTGACCTTCTTTGTAACGGGAAATGGCTTTTCAACCCTCTCGGTCGAGATTTACTCTCGTGCTCGGAAGGGGATTTCGCTAGAAATCAATGCCCTGTCTGCCCTTGTCTTTCTCTTTAGTATTATCCTGGTTGTTGGTTATTACTTTATCTCACGTGAGAAGGAGGAGCAAGCATGAAAAAACTCTATTCATTTTTAGCAGGAATTGCAGCCATCATCCTGATCTTGTGGGGAATTGCGACTCATCTAGATAGTAAAATCAATAGTCGAGATAGTCAAAAACTGGTCATTTACAACTGGGGGGACTATATCGATCCAGAACTCTTGGAGCAATTCACAGAAGAAACAGGCATCCAAGTCCAGTATGAGACCTTTGACTCCAACGAAGCCATGTATACCAAAATCAAGCAGGGTGGAACAACCTACGATATTGCCATCCCAAGTGAATACATGATCAACAAGATGAAGGACGAAGATCTCTTGGTTCCGCTTGATTATTCAAAACTTGAAGGTCTTGAAAATATCGGACCAGAGTTCCTCAACCAGTCCTTTGACCCAGGCAATAAATTCTCCATTCCTTATTTCTGGGGAACCTTGGGAATTGTCTACAATGAAACCATGGTAGATGAGGCGCCTGAGCATTGGGATGACCTTTGGAAGCCAGAGTATAAAAACTCTATCATGCTCTTTGATGGGGCGCGTGAGGTGCTGGGACTAGGACTCAACTCCCTCGGCTACAGCCTCAACTCCAAGGATACTCAGCAATTGGAAGAGACAGTGGATAAGCTCTACAAGTTGACTCCAAATATCAAGGCTATTGTGGCGGACGAGATGAAGGGTTACATGATTCAGAATAATGCTGCTATCGGCGTGACCTTCTCTGGTGAAGCCAGCCAAATGCTAGAAAAAAATGAAAACCTACGCTATGTGGTACCAACTGAGGCCAGCAACCTTTGGTTTGACAATATGGTCATTCCCAAAACCGTCAAAAACCAAGATGCAGCCTATGCATTTATCAACTTTATGTTGAAACCCGAAAATGCTCTTAAAAATGCGGAGTATGTCGGCTATTCAACACCAAACCTACCAGCTAAGGAACTGCTCCCAGAGGAGAAAAAAGAAGACAAAGCCTTCTATCCAGATGCTGAAACCATGAAACACCTAGAAGTTTATGAGAAATTTGACCATAAGTGGACAGGAAAATATAGTGACCTCTTCCTACAGTTTAAAATGTACCGGAAGTAGGAGTAGAATGTAAGAAAACGAATCAGTCAAGCTGGTTCGTTTTTTTGATGATAGCTATTAATTAAAGTAACCTGATAAAAGTTTGACCATAACTATACATTTTTGTATAATATGTGAGAAATGTAAAATTTAGCAAATATTATGGGGAATAAAGTTTTGTTATGGATTTAAAGTTAAATGATATTTTGAATATAAGTGAACAAAATCAATGGAAATTCAAGGTGAAGTTTAATAATTGGACTGGAGAAAACCCAATTCAGACCTATTTAAGAGATGAGGAAATAATAAACAACTACAATCTATTTTGGAGAACAAATAAGCGATATTTTAATGTTGGAGATATCGTTATAAATTTTATTAAGATAGACAATAATAAATGGTTATTGACTACAATAAAAGAAGTTACCAAGGAACTTTTTGTAACTGGGGGTCAGAACTATGAAGGAATTGAATTGAATGAGTATTCTGCACTTTTTGGGCGTTTAATTATTAGGTATAGAAAAAAATCTAGAGGTTCAGTTCTAAAATATTCAACTTGTAATGAAGAATTGATTATAGAGCAATTGTTATCAGATTCATTTGGTGGGGAAGAATTTCCGGGTTATGATAATATTTCTTTATCTTATAGAGACTTAGAATTGATTTTACGTTTGAGAAAAAAAGATTGGATAACTGCTTTACAAAATCAAAAGGCTATTTATCTTATTACTGATAAGCAGAATGGTAAATTATATGTCGGATCAGCAACTTCAAATTATGGTATGCTTTTACAACGTTGGCAATCCTATGTGGATAATGGACATGGTGGCAACAAAGAACTTAAGATTTTAGTTGAAAAACAAGGGTTTAATTATGTTAAAGATAATTTTCAATACTCTGTATTAGAAAACTATAATGGAAAAATAGATGATAAATTTGTTTTAAAACGTGAATCCTGGTGGAAAGAAGTTTTAAAATCTAAAGAACATGGATATAATTCAAATTAGAAGGAGGTATAAATAGTTTGAATAATTGGGAAAGAGATCTTCGAGATGCAGAACGAAATCAAGAATTAAGAAGACAAAATAATTTGTTAGAACAACAAAGATGGGAGCAGCAAGAATCTAACCAAAAACAACACGCAGCATTACAAGAACAAAATCGTCTTGCTTGGAAGCAGAATGAGGCATTAGAGGAGAGAAATGAACTAGAACGTCAGCGACAATGGGATGAGAAATTTAGACATGAAAGAGAGTTAGAACTACGTAAAGAGCAACAATATAAAGATAATATATTTGATTTAAAAAAACTATGGGCTAAAGCTGAAACTGAAGATGAGAGAGGGAGAATTCAGATACTCTTAGCAGAAGCAGAAACTGAGTATAATCAATATCTGCTTGAGAAAGAGAGAGAAAAAGAACAGGAAGAATTAGCAAGGCATCATCGAGAGAAAATCAATAGAATAAAGTGGTTTTTCGGAATAGCTACAAGCTTACTTTTATTAGTGATAATTGGAACTTTTTTCATAGGTATGAGTAAGTCTAAATCATCTCATAACAGTACTAAGCAATCAACTCAATCAACTCAATCATCTAATTCAGTAAGCTCCACAAGTTCTACAAAGCAAGCTTCTCTTGGTGGAAATAAAGCTAAAGATAAACAAACTTCATCTACAAGTTCTACCTCTTCTAGACCACAGGCTACAAAAGTATATATTGGAAACTACATTGGTCAAAAATCCTCGGATGTTATAGCTGAATTGAAGAGTAGAAAAATTACTGAGAATCATATAAAAGTTGAGGAAGAAGAAAGTGATGAATATTCTCCCGGTACAATTTTACGTCAGAGTTTATCGGAGGGAACTTTATATGATTTGAATGATTCATCCGATATTATTTTGACTGTTACAAAAGAACGAACTAGCGCTACAATGCCAAATTATGCAGGTTCAAGTTTTGAGTTTACCAAAAATAATTTAATCAACATTGTTGGTATTAAAGAAGCCAATATTGAAAGAGTAGAAGTTTCAACTGCTCCTGAAGGTACATCGGAGGGGACTGTAGTAGATCAAAGTCCGAAAGTAGGAGAGGAAGTTGATTTGAAACGTACACGAGTTAAAATTTCAATTTATAAGCCTAAAGCTCATCAAACATCACAAAGTAGATCTAGATAAATTAAAACGTTAATTTAGAAAGCTAACTCACTACTATTGGTTAGAATCATTTCCAGTTGACGCAAGCTTAAAAAAACGTTATAATAAGAAAGTTGAGAATTGATTTTCAGTTGTCTTAGTCCAGAGAAATGGCGGTGCTGCGAGCCATCTAAGCTAGGAAGTCATGCTACTCAATTTAACAATTGCATAAGAATAAGAGAATGACAAGTTCATTGAATGAAGGTGGTACCGCGGTTTTTCGCCCTTCGTGATATGAGCTTGTCTTTTGATTTTTGGAGGTGTTGATGAAAACATTTCTTGTCAAACAAAAGTTTCGTCTTGGAGGCGAACGCTTCGCTATCAAGGATGACAGGGGAGAAATCGCCTATCAGGTGGAGGGATCATTTTTTAAGATTCCCAAAACTTTTACCATCTATGATGCGGCTGGTGAACAGGTCAGTCAGATTAGTAAAGAAATCTTGACCTTGCTCCCTCGTTTTGAGATTCAGCTTCAGGATGGCTCGAGTTTTGTCATTCGTAAGAAGTTGACCTTCTGGCGAGATAAGTATGAGTTTGATAATCTAGGTCTTCGTATCGAGGGCAATATCTGGGATTTGGATTTCAAATTGCTGGATGATCGCGATCAGCTGATTGCGGAAATTAAGAAGGAACTCTTCCATCTGACCTCTACCTATACCGTAACGGTTCTTGAGGACGCTTATGCAGACCTAGTCATTTCCCTCTGCGTCGCGATTGACTATGTGGAAATGCTGGAAAGCCAATCACATTAAACAAGTAAATAAGGAGACAATATGAAACAACTATCTAGTGCACAAGTACGCCAAATGTGGCTTGATTTCTGGGCGACTAAAGGTCACTCAGTAGAACCATCAGTAAGTTTGGTTCCTGTAAATGACCCAACTCTTTTGTGGATCAACTCTGGGGTAGCAACTCTTAAGAAATACTTTGACGGGACCATTATCCCTGAAAATCCACGTATTACCAATGCCCAAAAAGCCATCCGTACCAACGACATCGAAAACGTAGGGAAGACTGCACGTCACCATACCATGTTTGAAATGTTGGGGAACTTCTCTATCGGTGATTACTTCCGTGATGAAGCTATCACTTGGGCATATGAGCTTTTGACAAGCCCTGAATGGTTTGACTTCCCAGCTGAAAAACTTTACATGACCTACTATCCAGCTGATAAAGATTCATACAACCGCTGGATTGAAGTGGGAGTGGATCCAAGTCATTTGATTCCAATCGAGGATAACTTCTGGGAAATCGGTGCGGGACCTTCTGGACCAGATACAGAGATTTTCTTTGACCGTGGAGAAGCTTTTGACCCAGAAAATATCGGTATTCGTTTACTTGCAGAAGATATTGAAAACGACCGTTATATCGAAATCTGGAACATCGTTTTGTCACAATTTAACGCAGACCCTGCTGTTCCTCGTAGCGAATACAAGGAATTGCCACACAAGAACATTGATACGGGCGCTGGTTTGGAGCGTTTGGTAGCCGTTATCCAAGGGGCTAAGACCAACTTTGAAACTGACCTCTTCATGCCGATTATTCGTGAAGTAGAGAAATTGTCTGGTAAGGTTTATGACCAAGATGGCGACAACATGAGCTTTAAGGTTATCGCTGACCACATTCGTTCTTTGTCATTTGCCATCGGTGATGGTGCCCTTCCTGGAAATGAAGGTCGTGGTTACGTCCTTCGTCGTCTTCTCCGTCGTGCTTCTATGCATGGTCAAAAATTGGGTATCAACGAGCCTTTCCTTTACAAATTAGTTCCAACTGTTGGAAAAATCATGGAAAGCTACTACCCAGAAGTGCTTGAAAAACGTGACTTTATCGAAAAAATCGTTAAGAGCGAAGAAGAATCATTTGCCCGTACCCTTCACTCAGGTCAACACTTTGCCCAAGGCATTGTAGCAGACTTGAAAGAAAAAGGTCAAACGGTTATCGCTGGACAAGATGTCTTCAAACTTTATGACACTTATGGATTCCCAGTTGAATTGACTGAAGAAATTGCTGAGGAAGCTGGTATGACTGTAGACCGTGAAGGTTTTGAAGCAGCCATGAAAGAACAGCAAGAACGCGCGCGTGCTTCAGCTGTTAAAGGTGGCTCAATGGGGATGCAAAATGAAACCCTTCAAAACATCACTGTAGAAAGTGTCTTCAACTACAATGCTAGCCAATTGTCTTCTAAATTGGTGGCTATCGTGTCTGACAATGCAGAAGTAGAAGCTGTATCAGAAGGAACTGCCTCTCTTATCTTTGCGGAAACGCCATTCTACGCTGAAATGGGTGGACAGGTCGCTGACCACGGACAAATCTTGGATGAGTCAGGTAAGGTTGTGGCTACTGTGACCAATGTTCAAAAAGCACCAAACGGACAAGCTCTTCATACAGTTGAAGTCCTTGCACCGCTTGCCTTGAACCAAGAATATACCTTGGCAATTGATACAAATCGTCGTCACCGTGTTATGAAAAACCACACTGCGACTCACTTGCTTCACGCTGCTCTTCACAATATCCTTGGAAATCACGCAACACAAGCAGGATCTCTTAACGAAGTTGAATTTCTTCGCTTTGACTTTACCCATTTCCAAGCAGTAACTGCAGAAGAATCGCGCGCAATTGAACAGCAAGTCAACGAGAAAATCTGGGAAGCTCTTGAAGTGAAGACAGTTGAAACAGATATTGACACTGCCAAGGAAATGGGAGCTATGGCTCTCTTTGGTGAGAAATACGGTAAGGAAGTTCGTGTTGTTACTATCGGTGACTACTCTATCGAGCTTTGTGGTGGTACCCACGTTGGCAACACTTCTGAGATTGGTCTCTTCAAGATTGTCAAAGAAGAAGGTATCGGATCAGGAACTCGCCGTATATTGGCGGTGACTGGTAAGGAAGCCTTTGAAGCCTACCGTGAACAAGAAGATGCTCTTAAAGCAGTCGCAGCAACCTTGAAAGCACCTCAACTTAAAGAAGTACCTCACAAGGTAGAAGGCCTTCAAGAACAACTTCGTCAACTTCAAAAAGAAAATGCTGAATTGAAAGAAAAAGCCGCAGCTGCAGCCGCAGGCGACATCTTCAAGGATGTGAAGGAAGTCAACGGTCACCGTTATATCGCTAGCCAAGTGTCTGTATCCGATGCTGGTGCCCTTCGTACCTTTGCGGATAACTGGAAACAAAAAGACTACTCTGATCTTCTTGTTCTTGTTGCTGCTATAGGTGACAAAGTCAATGTCCTTGTAGCAAGTAAGACAAAAGACCTTCATGCAGGAAACCTTGTCAAAGAATTGGCACCAATCGTCGATGGACGTGGTGGTGGTAAACCAGACATGGCCATGGCAGGAGGAAGCAACCAAGCTAAGATCCAAGAATTGTTGGATTCAGTAGCAGGTAAATTGTAATCAAGTAATACTCTTCGAAAATCTCTTCAAACAACGTCAGCCTCACCTTGCCGTACTCAAGTACAACCTACGACAAGTTTCCTAGTTTGCTCTTTGATTTTCATTAAGTATAAAGATCTATCCATTTGGGTAGGTCTTTTTGTGAATACAAAAAAGCCAAATCCGATTGGATCTGGCTTAAATATTATGAACTATTAAATAGTATTGGCTGCCCAGACACTTACCGAAGTAGCTGAGACTGGGAATTGTCCATAACCTTCCTCATCGATTGTAACTTGATTTTGGTGGTTTCCAAGTAAGTCTATGAAAGTTTGGTTAGTCCATTCTTGGCCGACAAACATAGACTTGCTGTTTTCTTGGTCATTTGAAATCAAGACTGCGATTGGGGATTGATTTTCAGCACCTGAACGTACCCAAGCGATACAATTAGCGTCATCAAAGTAGTCTGTTTGCTCTCCATAGGCCAAATCTTTTCGGATGGCTAGGAGGCGGTCAAGGACTTCTTTGAAATCTTCTTGAGCATACTGACCTGAAATCCCATAGTAGTCTCCGTAAAAGACACATGGAAGGCCGTCTTGGCGTAATAGAATGAGGGCATAGGCTGCTGGTTTGAACCATTCTTCAACAGTAGACTCAAGAGCCTGACCACGTTGGGTATCGTGGTTGTCGACAAAAGTCACAGCCTTGTCAGGTTTGAGTTCAACCAAGCTATCTGTGAAAATATCACGAAGGTCATAGTTTGCGCCAGCTTGACTGGCTTCAAAGAGATTCTGGTGGAGACGAACATCGACAAGGTCAAAGCGTTCTTCCGTTTTTTCAAGATAGTCCAGATTGGCTTCCTTGTCAGGATTCCAAAATTCACCAAAAACATAGAAATCTTCACCGTATTTTTCCTTCATATCACGGATAAAATTGCGCATGAAGAAAGAGTCAATGTGTTTAACGGCATCCAAGCGGAAACCAGCTACACCAGTCGTCTCCATGAACCAGTCAGCCCAGTCATAGATATTTTGGATGACTTCAGGATGTTTAAAGTCTAGGTCGGCATACATGAGGTAGTCATAGTTACCGTTTTCGTTATCGACCAATTCCTCGTTAGCCCATCCCTTGTTGTCCCCTTGGATGAGATAAATCCCAGATTTACGGCGTTTGGCATCGTAGTCTGTACCTGTGAAGTGGTACCAGTGCCAGTGGAAGTCATTGTAGGTATTTTCGCGACCATCGAAGGTAAAGTTAGTCCAGCCATTAATAGTGAAAGGTTCTCCAAGTTCAACTGTACGGTCTACAGGATCCACTTCAATAACTTGAAAGGCTTCCCTGTGATCGGCCGCAGCCTTGTGGTTGAGAACTACATCGGCCATAGGTTGAATTCCCTGCGCTTTAAGTGCTTGAATGGCTTGAAGATAGTCTTCTTTGAAACCATACTTGGTGCGGACAGTCCCTTTTTGGTTAAACTCGCCTAGGTCGAATAAGTCATAGACCCCATAGCCGACATCTTTTTCATTGGTCGCCTTAAAAGCTGGTGGCATCCAGACATGGCTGATACCGAGATCAGCTAGGTGTGGAGCATCTTCAGCCAGGCGCGTCCAGTGCTGGCCGTCGTGGGGCAGATACCATTCAAAGTATTGCATGAGTGTTTGATTTTGCATGATGTTTCCTCTTACTTGTCAATCTTGTTCTTTATTCTATCATAAAGTATTGGTTAGCTCAAACGTTTGCGTAAGATAGAAGAAATCTATTTTAACCACTTAAAATAAAGTGTTGATTTTTTTGTATCAAAGTGCTAGTATAATGGTATGTAATACAGATAAAGATAGGAGTCATCCCATGATTGAATTTCAAAATGTTAGTAAGTTGTATGGTGATAAAGAGGCCTTGAGTAATCTCAATTTGCAGATTGAAAATGGGGAGATTATGGGCTTGATTGGCCATAATGGAGCTGGGAAATCGACCACTATAAAATCCTTAGTCAGTATCATTTCGCCCAGCAGTGGTCGTATTTTGGTAGACGGTCAGGATTTATCGGAAAATCGCTTGGCTATTAAACGAAAGATTGGCTACGTAGCAGACTCGCCTGATTTATTTTTGCGTTTAACGGCCAATGAATTTTGGGAATTGATTGCTTCATCCTATGATCTAACTAGCTCTGACTTGGAAGCTAGTTTAGCTAGGCTATTGAGTGTTTTTGATTTTGCTGAAAACCGCTATCAAGTTATTGAAACCCTTTCTCACGGAATGCGTCAGAAAGTCTTTGTCATCGGAGCACTCTTGTCCGATCCCGATATTTGGGTCTTGGACGAACCCTTGACTGGTTTGGATCCCCAGGCTGCCTTTGATTTGAAGCAAATGATGAAGGAACATGCACAAAAAGGTAAGACGGTCTTGTTTTCAACCCATGTCCTAGAGGTGGCAGAGCAAGTCTGTGATCGGATTGCCATTTTGAAAAAGGGGCATTTGATTTATTGTGGTAAGGTAGAGGACTTGAGAAAAGACCACCCAGACCAGTCTTTGGAAAGTATCTACCTTAGCCTTGCTGGTAGAAAAGAGGAGGTTTCAGATGCGTCTCAAGGTCATTAAAAAATTAGTTGATATCAATATCCTCTATTCATCTCAAGAAGCTAATCTGGCTAACCTACGAAAGAAGCAAGCTAAGAATCCTGGGAAAAAAGTAAATGTTTCCGCTAGAGTCCTAAGTTCTTACATTTTTTCCAGTCTCTTGATGCTTTTCATGTTTATAAATATAGCCTTTCGTTTTCCTTTTGAGGAAAGGCCAAGTTTTTTTAGTACCATGGTTGCTATTTTACTGGTGCTTGCCTTTTCAACTTCTTTCACTGCATTTTACAATGTCTTTTATGAGAGTAAGGACTTGGTATCGTATAGGCCTTATGCCTTTAAAGAATCAGAGATTATAATTGCTAAAGGACTATCTGTTCTCTTGCCAGCTCTAACTGGAATTGTACCAATCCTAGCTTATTTTCTAGTCCTCTATATTAGGCTAGCTCCTTCTCTATGGCTGGGTTTGCCTTTGATGCTGCTGTCCTTGGCCTTATTATTTGTCTCTGTTACTTTAGTGATGGTAGTGGCAGTACATTTCTTGGCTCAGACTAGGGTCTTCAGAAAGTATCAGTCTATTTTTTCGAATGTGATGATTGGGATAGGGGTTCTCATACCTTTAATATTTGTCCTCTTTCTACAGTCGACTTTTGGAAGTATTGTTGACAAAGTTAGAGACATTCCATTTCTCCTTTATCCTCTTCATATCTTTTACAAAATAGCAGTGGAGCCTTTTTCGACAGAAGCCATACTGGGTCTGCTCGCTTGGATAGCTTTAACTGTTTTCTTGCTTTACCTGACCAAAAAGAAGGTCCTTCCTCGTTTTTATGACGTTATCCTGCTTAATAGTGAGGAGAAGGTCAAAAAAGAACGTCGCAATAAGGAGAGAATTTCAACTACTAATAAAAAGGGCTTTTTCCGTATGGTTTTACGCTACCACCTCACCCTCTTGGGACAGGGAACTGGCGTGATTACAGTGCTTTTTACAAGTGCTTTCCTTCCTTATCTCATGATGATCGGTCTGATTTCCAACATCCGAGATTCTCAGATAGTTCCAGACATTCATCCTCCATACTGGTTACCCTTGTTTTTTGTAGGAGTGTTTATAGCAGTTGTCAATAACAATATCACCAGCCTGCATTCAATTGCCTTGTCCTTGGAGAGAGAAAATGTTGATTTTCTTAAGAGTTTACCCTTTGACTTTGCTCGTTATGTGAAAGTGAAATTTTGGATTATATTTGCTGTCCAGTCCTTTTTACCAGTTCTGACTTTACTTGGCCTTTCTCTATATCTAGGCTTGCCCATCCTTTCGATGATTTACCTTCTTGTAGTCTGGACCCTTGCAAGTGTCATCCTTTCTTGCCACCATTACTTTAAGGACGTTAAAAATCTGTCAACCAATTGGAGTAACATTACGGACTTGGTGAACCGTTCAAATCGTATAGTAGCAATAGTTTTACTCTTAATTTATAGTGCTATCTTAATGATTTTAGTCATAGCAAGTTTATTCTTGGTTCGGTCTCTCTCCCCTATCCTTGCCATCAGCTTGGGAGTAGGAGTTCTTATCCTTCTGCTTGCTCTTGCTATTTCTGGCTATCATTACTACCTGTCACGCATATTGGCAGAAATAGAAAAAAGATGAGGTAGTTGGTCGCTTGATTGATAAATTCAATTCGTCAAACGCTTTTATAGTTTGTTAGAATGTAGTTGTAAATTATTAAGATTGGTAATCAAAAATATATAGGGAGGAATGTTTTGAATAAGAAATATAATATAGTTCTATTTTTGTTGTTTATAGTTTATTTATTTGGATATTTTTCAATTTCAAAAACTTTCATTCCTATAATGTGTGTGATTCAAGTATTTTTGATAGAACATATATTTAGAGTTCAAAATAGAATGATGCAGATAGGTGAAATTATAATTATTGTTGCTTCTATAATATTATTTATTGATAGTATATTGAGTTTGTAACAAAAGGCTTTTCTATAAAATCAAACTTTCTGGATACCTGCTGAAGCTGATTTATCTTCTCATATTTCTTCTACTATCTTTGTTACTAAACTTGACAGACCCATATTGCTGATACAACCTCTCTACCTATAATCTCAAAGTTAAACTGAGGCTAGTTTCTTAGTTTGCTCGTTGATTTTCGTTGATAAAAAGAAATGCTCCTCCAAGACGGAAGAGCATCTTTTATTGTGATTCTTACATATTTACTTTCTAATTTTTAATTAGTATTAAGTATAGTATTTTTTAAAACTAGAGTAACAAAGCAAGGCTAGTTTCTTTTTTGAGAATTGTCTAAAAATTTGATATAATGGTAGTTATGAATAGAATAAGAGTCAGCAAAAGGGTTGAAAAGAAGCTTGCCAAAGGTTTGGTTTTACTAGAAGCCAGCGATCTTGAGAATGTCAATCTTAAGGATCAGGAAGTAGAAGTGCAGAGTCAGGAAGGAACCTTTCTTGGGACTGCCTACCTTTCTCAGCAAAACAAGGGCTTGGGCTGGTTTGTGAGCACAGACAAGGTGATCTTCAATCAAGCGTTCTTTGAAGCACTGTTTAGACAAGCTAAAGAAAAGAGAAGTGCCTACTATCAAGATGATTTGACAACTGCCTTTCGTCTCTTCAACCAAGAGGGAGATGGCTTTGGCGGTCTGACAGTGGACCTTTATGGCGACTACGCTGTCTTTTCTTGGTATAACTCTTATGTTTATCAGATTCGCAAGGTTATCTCAGAAGCCTTTAGACAGGTTTTTCCTGAGGTTTTAGGAGTATATGAGAAGATCCGCTTTAAGGGTTTGAACTATGAATCTGCCCATATTTATGGCCAAGAAGCACCTGAATTTTTCACTGTTTTGGAAAATGGTGTCCTCTATCAAGTCTTTATGAATGATGGCTTGATGACAGGGATTTTCCTAGACCAGCATGAAGTTCGCGGTAGTTTAGTTGATGGATTGGCTATGGGTAAATCATTGCTCAATATGTTTTCTTATACAGCAGCTTTTTCAGTAGCTGCGGCCATGGGGGGAGCAAGCCAGACAACTTCTGTTGATTTAGCCAAACGTTCACGAGAATTGTCTCAAGCGCATTTTCAGGCAAATGGAATCAGCACAGACGACCATCGTTTCATAATCATGGATGTCTTTGAGTATTTCAAGTATGCTAAGCGAAAAGGCTTGACTTACGATGTGATTGTCTTAGATCCGCCTAGCTTTGCTCGGAACAAAAAACAAACTTTCTCTGTGGCCAAGGATTATCACAAGTTGATTTCCCAGAGTCTTGAGATTTTAAATCCGGAAGGGATTATCATTGCTAGTACCAATGCTGCCAATGTATCCCGCCAGAAATTTACAGAACAAATTGATAAAGGCTTTGCAGGAAGAAGTTACCAGATTTTAAATAAATACGGTCTTCCAGCAGATTTCGCCTATAATAAAAAAGATGAAAGTAGTAATTACCTCAAGGTGATTAGTATGAAGGTTAGTAAATGAAATTAATCGTTTCAGTAATGCCAAGAAGTTTAGAGGAGGCCCAGGCTCTGGATGCCACGAGGTACCTGGATGCCGACATCATTGAATGGCGTGCCGACTATCTGCCTAAGGAAGCGATTTTGCAGGTAGCTCCAGCTATTTTTGAAAAATTCGCAGGCCGTGAGTTGGTTTTCACGCTGCGAACTCGCGCTGAAGGGGGAGAAATCGACCTTTCTCCAGAAGAATATATCCATCTAATCAAGGAAGTGGCGCAACTCTATCAACCAGACTATATTGATTTTGAGTACTATAGCTATAAGGATGTTTTTGAGGAAATGCTGGACTTCCCGAATCTCATTTTGAGTTACCACAATTTCCAAGAAACACCTGAAAACATGATGGAAATCTTGTCAGAGTTGACGAGTCTAAATCCAAAACTTGTCAAGGTTGCGGTGATGGCTCACACGGAGCAGGATGTGCTAGACTTAATGAACTATACACGAGGCTTTAAAACCCTCAATCCTGAGCAGGAATATGTAACCATTTCTATGGGCAAGGTGGGCAAGGTCTCTCGTATCACTGCGGATGTGACAGGTTCTAGCTGGTCCTTTGCTAGTCTAGATGAGGCAAGTGCCCCAGGTCAGATTTCTCTAGCTAACATGAAAAAAATTAGGGAGATTTTGGATGAAGCTTGATGGCTATACACGTTTAGCTGCCGTTGTTGCCAATCCTATTAAGCATTCTATTTCCCCCTTTATCCACAATGGTGCCTTTGAGGCGACAGCTACCAATGGTGCTTACGTGGCTTGGGAGATTGAAGCGGGTGACTTGGCAGAAACAGTGGCCAATATTCGTCGCTACCAGATGTTTGGCATCAACCTTTCCATGCCTTATAAGGAGCAGGTGATTCCTTATTTGGATGAATTGAGCGATGAGGCGCGCTTAATCGGTGCAGTTAATACAGTTGTCAATGAGAATGGCAATTTAATTGGATATAATACAGATGGCAAGGGATTTTTTAAGAGCTTGCCTTCTTTTACAATTACAGGTAAGAAGATGACCCTGCTGGGTGCAGGTGGTGCGGCTAAGTCTATCTTGGCACAAGCTATTTTGGATGGTGTCAGTCAGATTTCTGTCTTTGTTCGTTCAGTTTCTATGGAAAAAACAAGACCTTATCTAGACAAGTTACAGGAGCAGACAGGCTTTAAAGTGGATTTGTATGCTTTAGAAGATGTTCCTGAACTGCAAGCAAGGATTGCTGGGTCGGATTTACTGGTCAATGCAACAAGTGTAGGGATGGATGGTCAATCATCTCCAGTTCCTGAAAACATTGTCCTATCAGAAACTCTTTTAGTAGCAGATATCATTTACCAACCCTTTGAAACACCATTTTTGAAATGGGCCAGAAGTCAGGGGAATCCAGTTGTCAATGGTCTGGGAATGTTGCTCTATCAAGCTGCAGAAGCTTTTCAACTGTGGACAAGCAAGGAAATGCCGACAGAAGAGATTTGGCAGTCCTTAAAAGAAAAATACCAATAAAGAAAAGGAGACTCTCCTATGAAAATCAGAATCGATATTCCTCATCATCATTATGATATTCAGATTGAAAAAGGCTGTCTGGCTCAGGCTGGTCAATGGTTGCGAGAACTCTGGCAACCACAAAAGGTAGTCATTGTGACAGATAACCATGTAGCCTCTCTCTATGCAGAGAAGGTCAAGCTCAGCCTAGAAGATGCTGGTTTTCAGGTAGCAGTTTTTGACTTTTTAGAAGGGGAAGAAAGAAAGAATTTAACCACTGTTCAGAAAGTCTATGAATTTTTAGTTAAGCAGGGGTTGACTCGTAGCGATGGAATCGTGGCTCTCGGTGGTGGTGTCGTTGGGGACTTGGCTGGTTTTGTAGCCTCTACCTATATGCGGGGAATTCACTTTGTGCAGATTCCGACTAGTTTGACAGCTCAGGTGGATTCATCTATCGGCGGAAAGACAGGTGTTAATACTCAATTTGCTAAAAATATGGTAGGGACCTTTGCCCAACCAGATGGGGTTCTGATTGATCCACTTGTTCTTGAAACGCTTGGAAAGAGAGAGTTGATTGAAGGGATGGGTGAAGTTATCAAGTATGGCTTGATTGAGGATCCAGAACTGTGGAAAATTTTGACGGAGCTAGATGGTTCTGTAGAGAGCACACTGGAATATGCAGAGACCTTGATTGAACATTCTTGCCAGGTTAAGCGCAAGATGGTGGTTGAGGATGAGTTGGACAATGGTGTTCGCCTTTACCTCAATTTTGGCCACACTATTGGTCATGCCATTGAAGCAACGGCCGGTTATGGAAAAGTCATGCATGGAGAAGCTGTGGCCATGGGAATGGTACAGATTTCCAAGGTTGCTGAGGAAAAAGGCCTTATGCCAGAAGGGATAACCCAGTCTATTACAGCTATGTGTCAGAAATTTGGACTACCTGTTGACTATGAAAACTGGGATGTTGATAAACTTTATCAGGCTTTGACTCATGATAAAAAAGCCCGTGGCAACACCTTGAAATTAGTCTTGGTGCCAGAGTTTGGTTCAGCGACTATCCACCCAGTTTCTCTGGAAGAAATGAAAGACTACTTGGTAAAATAAGGAGAGTGTATGAGATATTTAACTGCAGGAGAATCACACGGTCCCCGTCTGACGGCTATCATTGAAGGAATTCCAGCTGGACTTCCTTTGACAGCTGAGGACATCAATGAGGACCTTAAGCGCCGTCAGGGTGGCTACGGTCGTGGTGGTCGTATGAAGATTGAGAGCGACCAAGTTATCTTTACTTCTGGCGTTCGCCATGGGAAGACGACAGGGGCTCCTATTACAATGGATGTCGTCAATAAGGACCATCAGAAATGGCTGGATATCATGTCTGCGGAGGACATTGAAGACCGCCTTAAAAGCAAACGAAAAATCACCCATCCACGTCCAGGTCATGCCGACTTGGTAGGTGGAATCAAGTACCGTTTTGACGATTTGAGAAATTCCTTGGAGCGCTCATCTGCTCGTGAAACAACTATGCGGGTGGCCGTTGGGGCAGTAGCTAAACGCCTCTTGGCTGAGCTGGATATGGAGATTGCCAACCATGTCGTAGTCTTTGGTGGCAAGGAAATCGATGTTCCTGAAAATCTGACAGTCGCTGAGATTAAGCAAAGAGCTGCCCAATCTGAAGTTTCTATTGTCAACCAAGAACGGGAACAGGAAATCAAGGACTATATTGACCAAATCAAGCGTGACGGTGATACCATCGGTGGGGTTGTGGAGACAGTCGTTGGAGGTGTTCCAGTTGGTCTTGGTTCCTATGTCCAATGGGACAGAAAATTAGATGCCAGACTTGCCCAAGCAGTTGTCTCTATCAATGCCTTTAAAGGGGTGGAATTTGGTATTGGCTTTGAAGCTGGTTATCGTAAAGGCAGCCAGGTAATGGATGAAATTCTCTGGTCTGAAGAAGACGGTTATACCCGCCGTACCAACAATCTGGGTGGCTTTGAAGGTGGTATGACCAATGGGCAACCCATCGTTGTCCGTGGAGTCATGAAACCCATTCCTACTCTTTATAAGCCTCTTATGAGTGTGGATATCGAAACCCATGAACCCTACAAGGCAACTGTGGAGAGAAGTGATCCGACTGCTCTTCCAGCAGCAGGTGTGGTCATGGAAGCCGTTGTGGCAACGGTTCTGGCACAAGAAATCCTTGAAAAATTCTCATCAGACAATCTAGAGGAATTAAAAGAAGCAGTGGCAAAACATCGAGACTATACAAAGAACTATTAAGGAGTTCCTATGGCAAAAACAGTCTATATCGCAGGTCTTGGATTGATTGGAGCCTCTATGGCCCTTGGCATCAAACGCGATCATCCAGATTATGAAATTTTGGGTTATAATCGCAGTCAAGCTTCGAGAGATATCGCCTTGAAAGAAGGCATGATTGACCGTGCAACGGATGATTTTGCCAGTTTTGCTCCTTTGGCAGATATCATTATTCTCAGTTTGCCAATCAAACAGACCATTGCTTTCATTAAGGAGTTGGCTAACTTGGACTTGAAAGAAGGAGTGATTATCTCAGATGCTGGTTCGACTAAGTCAGCCATTGTGGATGCGGCGGAGCAATATTTGGCTGGCAAACCTGTTCGCTTCGTCGGAGCCCATCCCATGGCTGGTAGTCACAAGACAGGGGCTGCTTCTGCGGATGTCAATCTTTTTGAAAATGCCTATTATATCTTTACGCCTTCGAACCTGACAAGTTCTGACACACTTGCGGAAATGAAGGATCTGCTTTCAGGTCTTCATGCTCGTTTTATCGAGATTGATGCCAAGGAGCATGATCGTGTGACTTCTCAGATTAGCCATTTTCCTCATATTCTGGCTTCCAGTCTCATGGAACAGACCGCGGTCTATGCCCAAGAACATGAGATGGCAAGGCGCTTTGCGGCCGGTGGTTTTCGAGATATGACACGAATTGCGGAAAGCGAGCCGGGGATGTGGACCTCCATTCTCTTGTCCAATCGTGAGACTATTCTAGATCGCATTGAGGATTTCAAGGCGCGCTTAGACGAGGTTGGTCAGGCCATCAGCAAGGGAGATGAGGAGCAAATCTGGAACTTTTTCAACCAAGCGCGTGAGCAACGTCAGGCCATGGAAATCCATAAGCGTGGTGGTGTGGATAGCTCTTATGACCTCTATGTCGACGTTCCCGATGAGGAAGACGTTATTTTACGAATCTTGGAATTACTACGTGGAACTTCCTTGGTCAATATTCACATCAATGAGGAAAACCGTGAGGATATTCACGGAATCCTACAAATTTCATTTAAAAATGCTCAAGACTTGGAACGAGCCGAGCATCTCATAACAGAAAATACCGACTATACAGTAGTCATCAAATAAGGAGAAAATCATGTCAAATATTTACGATAGTGCAAATGAACTCAGTCGCGGTCTACGCGAATTACCAGAATACAAGGCTGTCAAAGCAGCTAAAGATGCGATTTCAGCAGATGCTGAGGCAAGCAAAATCTTTACAGAATATGTTGCTTTCCAAGAGGAAATTCAAAGACTAGCGCAGACAGGTCAAATGCCAGATGCTTCCTTTCAAGCGAAAATGGAAAACTTTGGCAAGCAGATTCAGGGGAATAGCCTCTTATCAGAATTCTTTACCAAGCAACAACAATTGGCAATTTACCTTTCTGACATTGAAAAAATTGTTTTCGAACCAGTTTCAGAATTGCTAAAATAAGAAAATAACAATCCTAAAGTCAGGAATTTTTAAGGAATTTCTGGCTTTTTATGATAAAATAGGTAAAAGTATTGCAAGTATGAGGTCCAGTATGAAACTAAAAACAAACATTAGCCACTTACACGGCAGTATCCGAGTTCCAGGTGACAAATCTATCAGTCACCGTTCCATTATTTTTGGAAGTTTGGCTGAGGGTGAGACCAAGGTTTATGATATTCTGAGAGGCGAAGACGTCCTTTCGACCATGCAAGTCTTTCGTGACCTTGGTGTTGATATTGAGGATAAAGATGGAGTTATTACCATTCAAGGTGTAGGTATGGATGGTTTAAAAGCTCCGCAAAATGCCCTTGATATGGGAAATTCTGGAACCTCGATTCGTCTGATTTCAGGTGTCCTTGCTGGGGCCGACTTCGAAGTAGAAATGTTTGGAGATGACAGTCTTTCCAAACGTCCTATGGATCGTGTGACTATTCCACTGAAAAAAATGGGCGTTAGTATTTCAGGTCAAGCTGAGCGAGACCTGCCTCCCCTTCATTTAAAAGGGACGAAAAACCTAAAACCTATTCATTATGAGTTGCCAATTGCTTCTGCCCAAGTTAAGTCAGCCTTGATTTTTGCGGCCTTGCAGGCTCAGGGGGAGTCTGTAATTATCGAAAAAGAGTGCACTCGTAATCATACTGAAGATATGCTGCAACAATTTGGTGGTCATTTAAGTGTGGATGGTAAGAAAATCACAGTCCAAGGGCCACAAAAACTGACTGGACAAAAGGTAATTGTTCCAGGAGATATTTCCAGTGCAGCCTTTTGGCTAGTCGCAGGTTTGATTGTTCCAAATTCTCGTGTAGTGCTGAAGAATGTGGGTATTAACGAAACACGTACAGGTATCATCGATGTCATTCGCGCCATGGGTGGAAAATTGGAAATAACTGAAATCGATCCAGTCGCTAAGTCTGCTACCTTAACTGTTGAGTCTTCAGACCTGAAAGGAACAAAGATTGGTGGAGTTTTGATTCCACGCTTGATTGATGAATTGCCCATTATTGCTCTTCTTGCTACCCAAGCGCATGGTGTAACAGTTATCAAGGATGCTGAGGAACTCAAGGTCAAGGAAACAGACCGCATTCAGGTTGTGGCAGACGCTTTAAATAGCATGGGTGCGGATATCACACCTACAGCAGATGGAATGGTTATCAAAGGAAAATCAGCCCTTCACGGTGCTAGAGTCAATACTTTTGGAGACCATCGTATAGGCATGATGACGGCTATCGCGGCCCTCTTGGTTGCAGATGGAGAGGTGGATCTTGACCGTGCTGAAGCTATCAATACCAGCTATCCTAGTTTCTTTGATGATTTGGAGAGCTTGATTCATGGCTAAGGTATTACTAGGATTTATGGGGGCTGGCAAATCGACTATTGCAAGAGGCTTGGACCCTAATTACCTCGATATGGATGCCCTAATCGAGAATCGCTTAGGTATGTCCATTGCGGAATTTTTCGCTGAAAAGGGAGAAGA
This sequence comes from Streptococcus mitis, assembly GCF_005144795.1. Classification (GTDB taxonomy): domain Bacteria; phylum Bacillota; class Bacilli; order Lactobacillales; family Streptococcaceae; genus Streptococcus; species Streptococcus mitis_BB. Next base: position 27,318 of record NZ_SWFJ01000007.1, read on the forward strand.
GTTCTTTCGACAGGTAGAGTCAGAAGTCCTAGCTGATTTACTACAAAGAGATCAAGTTGTGTCAACTGGTGGAGGAGTGGTTATTTCTCAGCGAAATCGTGACTTACTAAAGACCAATTCTGATAACATCTATCTGAAAGCTGATTTTGAAACCCTCTACCAACGCATAGCAGCTGATCATGACAATCAGCGCCCGCTTTTTCTAAAGAATAGCAAGGAAGAACTTGCTGCTATTTTCCAAGAAAGACAGGCTTGGTATGAGGAAGTGGCTAGTCGGGTTTTGGATGTGACTAAGCTAAGCCCAGAGGAAATTATAGAGGAACTGAGATGAAAATTGCTTATCTAGGTCCCAAGGGATCATTTTCACACCACGTTGTGCAGACAGCTTTTCCTCATGAGGAATTGCAGGCCTTTGCCAATATTACAGATGTTATCAAGGCTTATGAACAAGGCTTGGTGGACTATTCTGTGGTGCCAGTTGAAAACTCTATCGAGGGTAGTGTTCATGAAACCTTAGACTACCTTTTTCATCAGGCTCGCATCCAAGCAGTGGCAGAAATTGTTCAGCCTATTCATCAGCAGTTGATGGTGGTTCCAGGTCATACTAAGATTGAAAAGATTTTTTCACATCCACAGGCCTTGGCTCAAGGAAAGAAATTTATCGATGAACAATATCCAGAGGCCCAAATCGAGGTAACAGCTAGTACAGCTTATGCGGCCCGCTTTATTTCCGAACATCCTGACCAGCCTTATGCAGCCATTGCACCTAGAAGTTCTGCTGAAGAATATGGTTTGGAACTGATTGCCGAGGATATTCAGGAAATGGAAGCTAATTTCACACGTTTCTGGGTTTTGGGAGCTGAAAAGCCTAGTATTCCCTTGCAAGCACAAACTGAGAAAATGAGTTTGGCCTTGACCTTGCCGGACAACCTTCCAGGTGCACTTTATAAGGCTCTATCGACCTTTGCTTGGAGAGGAATTGACCTGACAAAAATTGAAAGTCGTCCACTCAAGACAGCACTGGGAGAATACTTTTTTATTATTGATGTGGACTATGCTGATAAGGACTTGGTCCACTTTGCCCAAAAAGAATTAGAAGCGATTGGAATCCAGTATAAAGTACTGGGCGCCTATCCTATTTATCCAATATCAGACTACGGAAAGGAGAGAAGATGAGTAAAGAAAATCCCTTAAGTCATCATGAGCAGTTACGTTATGACTATCTCTTTAAGAATATTCATTACCTCAATGAGCGAGAGAAAAAAGAGTTTGCTTACTTGCAAGGTAAGTTAAATATGGCTAGTGGTAGTGAAGCTTCACCAGAAATTCATAGTGAAAATCATGATATGGAAGAGTCTTTCATGGAACCAATCAATCAGTCTCCTCTTCCATCCTATGGTAATCGTAGCCGTGCAAAAAAATACCAGAAAAGTCATTCTCTTCCAAAGGTTACATCCAAAAAACGCAAGATTCGTTGGGGGCGCATTTTTGCAGGATTGCTTGCTCTTCTGGCCTGTGTAGGTTTTGGCATGATTTTTATGTTCCTAAAAGGCTATTCAAATGCTGATCCAAACAGACCTGCCAATGCTAAGGCAGCTCAAGTAGAAGTCTTTAATGGTCAAGATACCAAGGATGGAGTTAATATTTTGATTATGGGGACGGATGGACGGATTGGCCAGAACAGTGCTGAGACGAGAACGGACTCGATTATGGTTCTAAACGTTGGTGGCTCAGATAAAAAAATCAAGCTGGCCAGCTTTATGCGTGACAATTTGGTTTATATAGATGGATATAGTAAGATTGTCAACGGGAAGAAACAAACAGATAACAAGTTAAATGTAGCATATGAACTAGGGGAACAAGAAGGCCAAAAAGGGGCAGAAATGGTTCGCCAAGTATTGAAAGATAATTTTGACTTGGATATTAAGTACTACGCCTTGGTTGATTTTCAGGCCTTCGCAACCGCTATTGACACTCTCTTCCCTGATGGGGTGACGATTGATGCCAAATTCTCAACCTTAGAAGGTCAACCTTTAACCGAAGCTACGGTGGGAGATGACTTGCATGCTACAGAAACAGAGTCTCCAAGCCAGACTATTAAAGTCGGAAAACAGCAGATGAACGGTTCAACCTTGCTAAATTATGCTCGCTTCCGTGATGATGATGAAGGTGATTACGGTCGTACCAAGAGACAACAGCAAGTGCTGACAGCTGTTCTGCAACAGCTCAAGGATCCAACTAAACTCTTTACTGGATCAGAAGCACTTGGTAAGGTCTTTGGCATGACCTCTACGAATGTTCCCTATAGTTTCTTATTGACCAATGGTTTATCCTTCCTAGATGGAGCGCAAAATGGCATTGAGAGATTAACAGTTCCAGAACTAGGTGATTGGGTCGATGCCTATGATGTCTATGGAGGACAGGCACTCTTAGTAGACCAAAATAAATATCAAACCAAGCTCGCTCAAATGGGAATGAGATAAGATAAGACAGAAAAATCAAAGTTTGAAGGCTATTTATCCAGCACTCAGGCTTTGATTTTTTACACTCTGCAATAGATTTTCATCCCTTATTTGTGGTATAATGGAACGATACGATAGAAAGAATAATGAACAATATGACTGATTTAAAAGCAATTCAGGCTCGAAGTCTGGAGATGGCTGAATATTTTGTGGCTTTTTACAAGGAACATGATTTGCTTTGTTATCTTTGTGGAGGAGGTGCTATTGGTGCCCTTCGAAATAAGGGGGTTATTCCTTGGGATGACGACCTAGACTTTTTTATGCCCCGTAAAGATTATGAGAAATTAGCAGAATTATGGCCTCGTTATGCAGATGAGCGTTATTTCTTGTCGAAGAGTAACAAGGATTTTGTCGACCGCAATCTTTTTATTACCATTCGTGACAAGGAAAAGACCTGTATCAAACCTTATCAGCAGGATTTAGAATTGCCACATGGTCTAGCCTTGGATGTTTTGCCTTTGGATTATTTTTCCAAAAATCAGCTTTTTGCTCTAATAAAAAAAATAATAAGTTGGAAATCTATGAGGAGATACTAAGATGAGTAGAAATTTTTTTGAAAAATTAAGATTAATTTCTATAAGAGATATTATTTCGCTTATATTTATTTTTCCTATAGCCTATCTTATTTCTCTATTCTTTAGACGCAAGAATAAGAATCTAATACTAATATGCGAAAGTGAAAAAGAAGCTAGAGATAATGGATATTGGTTGTTTAAATATATTAGAAAAAATCACCCAGAGGAAAATGTAATATATGTTATTGATTTGAAATCTCCTGATGCTCATAAAGTCAAAGAGTTAGGGGAATGTATACAGTATTGGTCTTTGAGACATTGGATTTATTATCTAAGTGCAGGAGTAAATGTAAGTACACAAAAAGCAGGAAACCCTAATGCAGCTGTATTTAATTTTATGGAAGTATATTTAGAATTAAAAACCAATAAAGTATTTTTACAACATGGAATTACAGTCTCTGATGCTAAATGGCTATATTATGAAAATACAAAGATGCGTGGCTTTATATGTGGAGCAGAACAAGAGTACAAAGAAATAAAGGAAAAGTTTGGTTACCCTAGTGGATATGTACAATATTTAGGTTTTCCTAGATTTGACAACCTTCATAATACCATTGTAAAAAATAATCAAATTCTTGTAATGCCTACATGGAGAGAATGGTTGAACTTAAATACTAAAGCTAGAACTAACTTTAATGAAGGCAGTATTTTTACAGAAAGTGAATATTTTAAAAAATGGAATGAGTTTTTATTGAATAAGGACCTAAAAGCTTTTTTAGAAGTAAATGACTTAACTTTAATTTTTTATCCGCATAGGAATATGCAAAACAATCTACAAGAATTCCAAACCTCATCAAAAAATATAATATTGGCAGATTGGAAAAAATATGATATACAAGAATTATTAAAAGAGTCAGCTTTTTTAATTACAGATTATTCTAGTGTATTTATGGACTTTGCTTATATGAGAAAGCCAGTTTTGTTTTATCAATTTGATTATAAAAAATTTAGGGAGGGTCAGTACGAAGAAGGTTACTATGACTATAAAGATGGATTTGGAAAATCAATAGACACTCTAGATGAATTAATAATAGAAATTGAAAAACAGTATTATAATAATTGGATTTTGGAAGATAAATGTAAAGAAAGAATTGAAAAATTTTTTAGAATATATGATTCTAAAAATTCTAAAAGAGTATATACATTTATAAAGGAAGTAATGAGAGAAAAGGAATGAAATTAACTATAGGCATACCAGTATACAACGGAGAAAAATATATATCCCGTTGTATAGATTCTATACTCAAAGAGTATGAGAAGGCAAAAGAAAATATAGAGTTAGAATTGTTAATAGTAAACGACGGTTCAAAAGATAATAGTAAAACAATATTAAAAGAGTATAGTGAAAAAATATCTTTAATAAGAGTAATAACACAAAACAATTCAGGTTTAGCTCATGTAAGAAGAGTAGTTCTAGAAGAAGCTAGTGGAGATTATCTATGGTTTGTAGATGTAGATGATGAGATAGAAGAAGGGGCAATAGAATTTATAGCTAATCAAAAACTAGAAGAAGTAAATATATTTGATTATCGACTAGGGTATGAGAATAGTAAACTAGAGACTATAAGTATGGGAATACAAGAAAATACTATACTTATTCCTAATAAAGAAAAGAAAATTTTCACTCTTCCAAATGCTGTTTGGCATTATATATATGATTTGGAATTTTTAAGAAAAACTAAAGTAACTTTTAAGAGTGGCTATTTATATGAAGATTTTGAATTTATGGCAAGACTATGGCCTAATGTAAGTAAAGCAAAATATTTTAATTTTAGCATATACAAATATTATTTAACAGAAGGATCTATTATGCGTGGTGGCACTGCTATAAATAAAATAAGAGATATAGAGGTTATGTTAAGTAGTGTTGAAGAATACTATGCAGAAAATTATCCAGGAGAATTTAAAGAAGAGTTAGAGTATTTTAACTGGTACCATATTTTATACGGAGGATATGCAAATATCTTAAGAATAGATGAAACATCTCCTTTATTAGATGAATATCTAAAAAAAGTTAAAATTAAATATCCAAATTGGATGAAAAATAAATATTTAAAGAGTCAATCTTTAAAGAGAAAAATACTAATGTATTTGATAAAATATAATCAAAAAAAAATAGTGAAAAAATTTTTGAAATAGGTGAGATATGGGTCAAAAGAAAGTCTTGTTTATAACCTGGTCTTTTAGTATGGGGGGCGGAGCTGAAAAAATTCTGGAAAGTATTTCCAAAGAATTAGGCAATGAATATGATATTGATATTTTAGAGATAAATCATCATGGTGCTGTATGTAGTGATGATGAAAATATTAATTTATTAGAACCCGTATTCAAAAATTTAGAAAATACTAGTATTTTTAAAAACATTAAATGGAAGTTGTTCTTATTATTTCCAAAATTTTTTAGAAATAGAATAACTCGAAAAAAATACGATTATGAGATTGCTTTTAATTATCTTTATCCAGTTTATTTACTTAATGATGATGTGAAAACAATATCGTGGAATCATGGAACAATTTATAATTTAAAAAATCATAAAATATCTAGGATTAGACAAGGTAAAAAACTAAGATTTGTTAACAAAATAATAGCTATTTCAGAAAAAACAGAAGAATCGATCAAAGAAATTTATCCTGAGTATAAGAAAAAAATAGAAATAGTATATAATGGATATGATTTTAATGATATCTATGTTAAATCTCTTGAAAATGCAGAAATTAAATTTGAAGAGGATAGTCTTATATATATAGGACGAATAGAAGAATCAAAAGGTATAAAGAGACTATTAGAAGTTTTTAAGAATGTGGTTGAAAAGATTCCCGATAAAAAATTATATTTGTTAGGCAAAGGCGATTTAGAGGAATATGTTAGTAAATTTATACTTGATAATAAATTAGAGAACAATGTTTTTATGTTGGGTTATGTTAAAAACCCGTATCCATACATAAAAAAATCTTCTTATGTTATTTTATTATCAGAAGCAGAGGGCTTTCCTACCGTTTTAGTCGAAAGTTTAGCTTTAGGAAAGGGATTTATTAGTACACCTGTTGGGGGAACAAATGAACTATATAATTCTCAAAAATGTGGCTTTGTTTCAGACAACAATGAAGAAATCACTAATTATATTGTAGAAGAACTTAGTAAAAATATGGAAAACAGAATCATTAAATCAGAAGTGTGTAGAAAACATGTAGACAAATTTTCCTTAGATAAACAAATTGCTAGTATAAAAAAAATCATTAAAGAATTATAGGATGATAGAAATATGGATAAAATCATAGTTCCTATGAGTTATATGGGAAGTGGATCTTCTGCTGTGACAGATTTATTAAAAGAATATGAAGGAATAAACACAAAAAATTCAGATTTTGAGTATGTATTCTTATATGCACCCGATGGATTATTTGATTTAGAATATAAATTGCTATATAATAATAATGCTATAAGAAGTGATGAGGCTATAAAGAATTTTAGAAAACTCATGGAAAAGTTGTATCATTATGATGGTTGGGGAATAGCTAATTATAAAGATAAAATATCGGATAACTTCATGAATGTGGTAGAATATTATTTGGATTCTATAATAACTAGTAAATATCAGGGGATTTGGTATTATCATCAAAAACCTTCAAAAATTGCCTGGTTTTTGAGAGTTATAAGGAGAATTATCTTTAAAAAGACAACAAAGCCAAAACAAGTTCAATTAGAAATGAGTATGGTATCGTCGGATGATTTTTATGAAAAAAGTAGAAAATTTATTTTGAATGTAATAAAAGAAATTTCGGATAAAGAAGAGTATATAGTCCTAGATCAACTTTTATTGCCTCATAATCTTAATATAATTGATAATTATAAAATTGAAGAGTTATTTCCAATAATAATTTCTAGAGATCCTCGTGATGTATTTATAATGAATAAATACTTTTGGAAGCCAAGAAATCAAGAGGTGCCATATCCAACCGATATTAAGGAATTTTGTAATTATTACAAAATGATGAGAGAAAATGAGAAAAAAACAAATACTTTAGTATTACGATTAAATTTTGAGGATTTAGTTTTGAATTATGAGGAAACAAAACAAGATATAGAAAATTTCATCGGTATAGATTCTGTCCATCATAAAGCAAAGTTTGAGTATTTCAACCCAGCTATTTCTGTGAATAATTTACAAGTTTACAATAGAGATGACAAATACAGGGAGGAAGTAGAAATGATAGAGTTAGAATTATCAGAGTACCTATATAATTTTAAGAAACGTATTGTTTCTACTGGGGATGTTTTTTAATTACCGTGTAGAGGAATGAGGTGAGTATTTGATATTAGATTGGAAAAGAGTGTATTATCTAATTACGCTATTTAGTTATGTTATAACTATTTTTTTAGGTATTGCATATATATATAACAATTCGATTATTACGTTATTGATAACTTTAGTTATGCTTATTATAAGTAGTGTCCTATACTGTTTTAACAATATAAAGTATTATATAATCCACCTTATTTTTTACATTACAATTTTTCTATTTTTAGTGTCTAGACCAACCATAGATTATTTCAAGCAGGGGCTAATAAATACTTATCAGGAAGATGTCTATAGATTTTCATTTTTGGCTGTTATCGTTTCTATTATTGGATTAACGATAGGAGGTTTATTAATTTCTAAAAAAGAAAATAATAAAAAAGAAGGCTATAAAATTCAAAAATCTAGATTATTTATAAATAGTATAAGAAAAGTATCTCTAGCAGTATTTCTAATTTCATATCCGTTCTATTTAATTAGATTAATCGAACGGCTAATGTATAGAGTAAATGTATCATATTATGAGTATTATGCAGATTTCAAAAGCGAGCTACCTTATTTCACCTATACATTATCAACGTTTGTAGTTTATGCCATGTGTATCTATTTAGCTACTAAGCCTAATAAACGTCATTCAACGATAGTGTTAGGTATGTTTGTCGTTGGGAATGTGCTTAATCTTTTAATAGGAACTAGAAATCCATTTGTATTAAGTTTGATATTCTCTTTCATTTATTATTTTATGAGAAATCAAATGGAAAAAGGGATATGGATAGGTGTAAAAGAAAAAGCTATGTTCTATATAGGTACTCCTATCATGATGCTTGTTATGGGATTTTTGAATTATGCCCGTGATGGAGCAGGGATTGGGAATATGAGTATTTCTGAACTTTTTTTAGATTTTATCTATAAACAAGGAACTAGCTTTGGTGTTTTAGCAAGGGGATACTTATATGGAAGTAATTTACCGATAAAAGAGTTTAGAAATTATACATTTAGTCCTATAATTGAGTATATCACCAGAGGGAATTTAGGAATTTTATTTGGTGGAACTCCCTTTACTAGTGCTAATAATAGTCTAGAATTAGCTCTTGAAAGTGACAGATACGCTCACAATATTTCGTATATTGTTTTGAAACAGGATTATTTGGCAGGTCATGGCATAGGTGGAAGCTATATAATGGAAATGTATACTGATTATGGAATGCTTGGACTATTTCTGTTGAGTATTCTAATGGGGATAGGTTTCATATTTATGATAAAATCAGCTTATAAATCCAGAGTACTATTATTCGGTATTACGTTATTAATTTTAAATAATCTATTCTTTATGCCGAGAGGAGGCTTTACAGAGAGTTTCTTTAATTTAGTTACATTGCAATATTGGGGAATTGTTTTTGTTATATTTTTTGCAGCAACCCTAATAGAAAGAAAAGTAAAATACACAGTTAATAATAAAGGAGATATATAATGTTTGATAATTATTCGATTGCAGATTTATTTGCAAATATTTATAAGAGAAGAGTATTAAATCTAGTTTCACTAATAGTTTTATTTCTTTGTTTAGCTATACCATACTCTTATAAAGTACTTACAACAAAGTCTGTTGTAAAGGATACTAGTAATTATTCTAGTTATCTTTCGTATAAAATCATAGCGCCAGAAGTTGAAACTAAAACTCCTAATAGTAACACGATTGGAGGATATAGTGATTTCTATGGACGTTTGATTCAAGCCAATTTAAATGGAGCTTATTTGTTCAATGACCAATCAGAATCAGATATGAAAAAAATTGCGTCAGAATTAATGACATCTGAGGTTACACTTAAAAACTCAAATTTTGATTTTTGGAACAAAAAGATAGAAGTAAATTCCTTATTAAATAATGTGGGAATTACAGTAAAAATATTGACACCAAGTAAGTTGGCGAATGATATTATTGAACAGAAATTGGATTATTTGATTAATAAATATAAACAGACATACTCTGGTGTCACAATTGAAAAATTGGAGACAGTTTATTCAAAAGAACTTGAAAAAAATGACATAGAATCTGGAGTAAATAAAGTTACTTTATTCATTCGTGTGATTATACTCGGAATTGGTGCTCTGTTTTTAGTAATATTTGTTAACGTAGCAGCATATATCTTTAATCCAACTATTAATAGAGCTGGAGATTATGAAAAATATGGTGTAGATTTTGTAGTGAAATTAGATACTGTAGCTAATTTTAAAGATGTTATACAATATAAGAATGGAAATAAGAACTTATTAGTGATAGCAACGAATAAAAATGTTTTTGATAAATTTTCTAAGCAATATGCTAAAGCCTTGCCAGAAAATATTGTCATTGGAAATATAAATAACATTAAGTCTGTATTAGATTCTGACAACATTTTATTTGTAGAAGAGTATGGTATAACTAGATATAAAAATTTTGAAGAACAGCTTCAAGTAATTAAAAACCTAAACAAAAATGTTCTAGGCGTGGCTTCATATAATTTGTAGATTATATCAAATTAAAGGAAAGTAAGACCTTGAATTTTCGATTCTATACTAGTTGTAGTGGGTTGAAGAAAAACTAAGATCGAGAAAGGACATATTTCGTCCTTTCTTTTTTGATGTTGAGAGAGATAAAAATCCGTTTTTTGAAGTTTTCAAAGTTCCGAAATCCAAAGGCATTTCGTTTGATAAGATTAATGAGATTATTGGTCGCTTCTAATTTAGCGTTGGAATAGGGTAGTTGAAGGGTGTTGACAATCTTCTCTTTGTCCTTGAGAAAGGTTTTAAAGACAGTCTGAAAAATGTTTTAGCTTGTCCTCAATAAGTCCAAAAAATTCCTTATTCTGAAAGTGAAAAAGTAAGAGCTGATAGACATTGTAGTGGTGTTTCAAGTCTTCTGAATAGCTCAACAGCTTTTCCCAAATGAAAAAATTGTACTTGATCGCTTTCACATTGTGCAACATCTCAGACGTGCTATGAGTCGTGTACGTGTTCAAATCATGAACCAATTCGATAGAAAATTCCATGAATACAAGGCTATCAAGCACTACTGGAAGCTCATCCAGCAGGATAGTCGTAAACTGAGTGATAAACGATTTTATCGCACTACTTTTCGCTCACACTGGACCAATAATGAGATTCTCGAAAAGCTCCCTGCATACTCTCAAGAACATAGAGAGAAGTATGAACTCTATCAACTATTACTATTTCATTCCCAAGAGAAATAAACAGACCATTTTTTTGAATTGATTGAAGAAACGATTTCTTGTGTAAATCCTATTTTTCAAACTGTTTTTAAAACCTTTTTGAAAGATAAGGAAAAAATCATGAACGCACTAGAACTGCACTACTCAAACGTGAAACTAGAGGCTACTAATAATATCATTAAAGTCATCAAGTGTAATACTTTTGGCTTCCGGAACATTAAAAACTTCAATTAAAACTAGAATCCTCATCGCTTTGAACATCAAAAAGGAGAGAACCAAGTTGGTCCTCTCCATGTTATAACTTTTCATCAACCCACTACAGTTGACAAAGAGCCAAAAGAAGTCGCTTTTATTGAAAATTCACTAATAACGCTAATGATTAGATGGTTGTTTTTTTAATCTTATTTAGTACAAGATTTAGGGCATAGTGGAGTGTTTTATCTTTTGTGATAAAGAGTGTTAAGAGATAGTAGATAATACAACCTACAATGGTAGAGAGAATCATGAAAATCATGTTCAAAGTTACTGTATAAGACGTTATTTGGAAGACCGTTTTAAAAGTTAGATAAATAGGAATAAATCCTAGTGAGACAATGCTATAGCGCATAAGAAACGAGAAAATTTCTTTCAATTCAAGTAATTGATATTTTTTAATAAAGTGAATTTCTAGTAGAACGACTATGATTTCTGCACCTATAGTAGTAATGAGATAGTATACTGGTGAAAATATATTATTGAAATACAAGAAGCAGTTGAGCAGGAAATTTAATCCACCACCAATAAAGTAATAGGCAGTTAGACGATTTTCGTGATTATTAATAAATATAATTTGTCTACCAAGAATCAACTCAATGGCCCAGATAACACTTCGAAAAGCAAAGATGCTAGTAATGATTCCCGCCTCAAGATATTTTTCAGAAGAATAAATAACGGTTGCATAACTCCCTAAAATCATAATTCCAATACTTATTGGAATCATGAGGAAATAGAATAATGATGCTGCTTGATTTACAAGAGATCTATAGGAATTGTAATCTTTTTTTCCAAGATAGTAGCCGAGACGTGGAACGCTTACGTTTATAGCTCCACCTAGGACACCGGCAATTAACATAACGATGTTCGAAGCAATCGCATAATAAGAAATGTAGTTTTCATCAGGTCCCTTGGTTATAAACATTCTATCGAGCAGGGTATAGAGCATACTGGAATTTGCCAATAGTAGCATAGTAAAGAGAGGTTTAGATTCTCTGGTTAATTCCACAAAACTAATCTTAACGAATGAAACTTTTCTCTTGATCCAAAGAAAACTAAGTAGATAATTTAGGATGGTGGTGGCACTCATGACAATGGCATAAGGAACAATATCATCTGCTGTTTTTACAAAGGTGAAGATTCCAACTAACATAGAAATCCGGATAATTAAGGTTTTATAGAGAATGAAAGTGTAGTTTTCATAGGCTTCGTTCATCCATTCAATATTAAGAAATTGGAAGAGAGCTTGGATCCCTAGGATGTAATATAGAATTTTTAGATTGACAATGCTGGTGTCGAAATAAATAAAAAGGAAGTAGATAGCTGTTATGAAGACTGAAGTGATTAGAGAAAAATAGAATAATTTAGAGAAAACATAGTTGATTTTATTTTTATCATCCTTAACCTTACTGATAGCACGAATCCCGTAGTTGTATATTCCAAAGGCGGCTAAAGGAATGACAAAGCTAGCCCAGGTATTGGCGGTATTGAAATAACCGTAGTTGGATTTGCTGAGAATCCGCGTCAGATAAGGATTGGTTATCAGAGGAAAAACGATATTGAGAACATTGACTAGCAAGCTAGCCAGTGCATTAACTTTTATATTTTTCATTGTACTTTCTTTCTTGTATTGTAAAATGGTCTCTAGTATTATATCACATTCTCGCTTCATTCTTTTGATAAAATCGTAAAAATCTAGTATAATAGATAGAACTGAAAGTATGAGGTTACTAGCAATGAAAATGAAACAAATCAGTGATACAACTTTAAAAATCACGATGTCTTTAGAGGATTTGATGGATCGAGGAATGGAGATTGCTGACTTTCTCGTCCCTCAAGAAAAAACAGAAGAGTTCTTTTATGCCATCTTGGATGAGTTAGAGATGCCTGAGAGCTTTTTGGATACAGGTATGTTGAGCTTCCGTGTGACTCCAAAACCTGATAAGGTAGATGTCTTTGTAACTAAATCAAAGATTGACCAAAATCTAGATTTTGAAGACTTATCGGATTTACCAGATATGGAAGAATTGGCTCAAATGTCGCCAGATGAATTTATTAAAACCTTGGAAAAGAGCATTGCAGAAAAGACTAAGGATGATATCGAAGCGATTCAATCTCTAGAGCAAGTCGAAGCCAAGGAAGAAGAGCAGGAGCAGGCTGAACAAGAAGCTGAGAGCAAGAAAGAACCTTACATCTATTACATCCTTTCTTTTGCTAAGTTGGCTGACTTGGTGGCTTTTGCCAAGACAGTGACTTTTGATATGGAAACTTCTGAACTCTACAAGATGAATGAGCGCTATTATTTGACTATTTTAGTGGATATTGAAAATCATCCAAGTCCATATCCAGCTTGGCTGTTGGCTCGTATGCGTGAGTTTGCAGATGATAGTGAAATCAGTCGCTCAGTCTTGCAGGAGTATGGTCAAGTCTTGATGAATCACGATGCAGTGCTCAATCTACAAAAGATTGGATAATCATTTCTGGAAAATTATTTATATATTTTAGGAAGAGCGAATCATCTGATTCGTTTTTTCTTTTTTAGACTGAAATAGTGATTTACTATAATAGGAATTTTCACAAAATTCTGTTATAATGGCTATATTAGAAAATTTCGAGGAGACAAACATGACAGTTAAAATTGCTTTACTAGGATTTGGTACCGTTGCAAGTGGCGTGCCCTTCCTCCTAAAGGAAAATGGAGAAAAAATCAATCAATCAGCACATTCAGAGATTGAAGTTGCTAAGGTATTGGTCAAGGATGAAGATGAAAAGAATCGCTTGCTTGCAGCAGGGAATGACTTTAACTTTGTAACCAATGTGGATGATATTTTATCAGACAAAGACATTACCATTGTAGTGGAATTGATGGGGCGTATCGAACCTGCTAAAACCTTTATCACTCGTGCCTTGGAGGCTGGCAAACACGTTGTTACTGCTAACAAGGACCTTTTGGCTGTCCATGGTGCAGAATTGTTAGAAATCGCTAAAGCTAACAAGGTAGCACTTTACTACGAAGCAGCAGTAGCTGGTGGGATTCCAATTCTTCGTACGTTGGCAAATTCCTTGGCTTCTGATAAAATCACGCGCGTGCTTGGTGTAGTCAATGGAACTTCTAACTTCATGATGACCAAGATGGTCGAAGAAGGATGGTCTTACGATGATGCTCTTGCGGAAGCGCAAAGACTAGGTTTTGCAGAAAGTGACCCGACAAATGACGTGGATGGGATTGATGCAGCCTACAAGATGGTTATTTTGAGCCAATTTGCTTTTGGCATGAAGGTTGCCTTTGACGATGTAGCCCACAAGGGAATCCGTAACATCACACCAGAAGACGTAGCTGTAGCTCAAGAACTTGGCTATGTAGTGAAATTGGTTGGTTCTATTGAGGAAACTCCTTCAGGAATTGCTGCAGAAGTAACTCCAACTTTCCTTCCTAAAGCGCATCCACTTGCCAGTGTGAATGGCGTAATGAACGCTGTCTTTGTAGAATCTATCGGTATTGGTGAGTCTATGTACTACGGACCAGGTGCTGGTCAAAAACCAACTGCAACAAGTGTTGTAGCAGATATTGTCCGTATCGTTCGTCGCCTGAATGATGGAACCATCGGTAAAGACTTCAACGAATACAGCCGTGACTTGGTCTTGGCAAATCCTGAGGATGTTAAAGCAAACTACTACTTCTCAATCTTGGCACCAGACTCAAAAGGTCAGGTCTTGAAGTTGGCTGAAATTTTTAATGCTCAAGATATTTCCTTCAAGCAAATCCTCCAAGACGGAAAAGAGGGTGACAAGGCGCGTGTCGTTATCATTACACACAAGATTAATAAATCTCAACTTGAAAATGTCTCAGCTGAATTGAAGAAGGTTTCAGAATTCGACCTCTTGAATACCTTCAAGGTGCTAGGAGAATAAGATGAAGATTATTGTACCTGCAACCAGTGCCAATATCGGGCCAGGTTTTGACTCGGTCGGTGTAGCTGTAACCAAGTACCTTCAAATCGAGGTCTGTGAAGAACGAGATGAGTGGTTGATTGAACACCAGATTGGCAAATGGATTCCACATGACGAACGTAATCTCTTGCTCAAAATCGCTTTGCAAATTGTACCAGACTTGCACCCAAGACGTTTGAAAATGACCAGTGATGTTCCCTTGGCGCGTGGCTTGGGTTCTTCTAGCTCGGTTATTGTTGCTGGGATTGAACTAGCCAACCAACTGGGTCAGCTCAACTTGTCAGACCATGAAAAATTGCAGTTAGCGACCAAGATTGAAGGACATCCTGACAATGTGGCTCCAGCCATTTATGGTAATCTCGTTATTGCAAGCTCCGTTGATGGGCAAGTTTCAGCTATTGTAGCAGACTTCCCAGAGTGTGATTTCCTAGCCTACATTCCAAACTATGAATTGCGTACTAGAGACAGCCGTGGTGTCTTGCCTAAGAAATTGTCTTACAAGGAAGCTGTTTCGGCTAGTTCTATTGCCAATGTGGCGGTTGCTGCCTTGTTGGCAGGAGATATGGTGACAGCTGGTCAAGCAATCGAGGGAGACCTCTTCCACGAGCGCTACCGTCAGGACTTGGTGAGAGAATTTGCGACGATTAAGCAAGTGGCCAAAGAAAATGGTGCCTATGCAACCTACCTCTCTGGTGCTGGGCCGACAGTTATGGTCTTGGCTTCTCATGACAAGATGCCAACGATTAAGGCAGAATTGGAAAAGCAACCTTTCAAAGGAAAACTTCATGGCTTGAAAGTTGATACCCAAGGTGTCCGTGTCGAAGCAAAATAAAGAATAGATGATAGGATGGGGAAACTCTCGACCAGAGGGCTTCCTATCCTTTTTTTGAAAAGAAGTTTATACTCAATGAAAATCAAAGAGCAAACTAGGAAGCTAGCCGCAGGCTGCTCAAAACAGTGTTTTGAGGTTGTGGATAGAACTGACGAAGTTAGCTCAAAATACTGTTTTGAGGTTGCAGATGTAAGCTGACGTGGTTTGAAGAGATTTTCGAAGAGTATTAGTTAAAAACTTGATAAAGGAGAAATAAAGATGGCAGAAATTTATCTAGCAGGTGGTTGTTTTTGGGGCCTAGAGGAGTATTTTTCACGAATTTCTGGAGTTCTAGCAACCAGTGTTGGCTACGCTAATGGACAAGTCGAAACGACCAATTACCAGTTGCTCAAGGAAACAGACCATGCAGAAACGGTTCAAGTGATTTATGATGAGAAAGCAGTGTCACTCAGAGAAATTTTGCTTTATTATTTCCGTGTTATTGATCCATTATCAGTCAATCAACAAGGAAATGACCGTGGTCGCCAATATCGAACTGGGATTTATTATCAGGATGAAGCAGACTTGCCAGTTATCTACACCGTGGTGCGGGAGCAGGAGCGCATGCTTGGGAGAAAGATTGCAGTAGAGGTGGAGAAACTTCGTCACTACATTATGGCAGAAGACTACCACCAAGACTATCTTAAGAAAAATCCTTCGGGTTACTGTCATATCGATGTGACCGATGCTGAGAAGCCCTTGATTGACGCCTCTAACTATGAAAAGCCTAGCCAAGAAGTGTTAAAGGAAAGCTTAACTGAAGAGTCCTATCGTGTTACCCAAGAAGCTGCTACAGAGGCTCCATTTACCAATGTCTATGACCAAAACTTTGAAGAGGGAATTTATGTAGATATCACGACGGGTGAGCCACTCTTTTTTGCCAAGGATAAGTTTGCCTCAGGTTGTGGTTGGCCAAGTTTTAGCCGTCCGATTTCCAAGGAATTGATTCATTATTACAAGGATCTCAGCCATGGAATGGAGCGAATTGAGGTTCGTTCTCGTTCAGGTAATGCTCACTTGGGTCATGTTTTCACAGATGGACCTCGGGAGTTAGGTGGCCTCCGCTACTGTATCAATTCTGCTTCCTTGCGCTTCGTGGCCAAGGATGAGATGGAAGAAGCAGGATATGGCTATCTACTGCCTTACTTAAACAAATAAATCAGAGATGGTGGGTGCTTCCCACTTTCTTCATTTCTAGAAAACGAATAGAAGGGATCTATGAAACACCTATTATCTTACTTTAAACCCTACATCAAGGAATCAATTTTGGCACCCCTGTTCAAGCTGCTAGAAGCTGTTTTTGAACTCTTGGTTCCCATGGTGATTGCAGGTATTGTTGACCAGTCCTTGCCTCAGAGAGATCAAGGGCATCTCTGGATGCAGATTGGCCTGCTCCTTATCTTTGCAGTGATTGGAGTTTTAGTGGCCTTGGTAGCTCAGTTTTACTCAGCTAAGGCTGCGGTTGGGTTTGCCAAAGAACTGACAAACGACCTTTATCGTCATATTCTTTCCTTGCCCAAGGATAGCAGAGATCGTCTGACAACTTCTAGCTTGGTGACTCGCTTGACTTCGGATACTTATCAGATTCAGACTGGGATCAATCAATTTCTGCGCCTCTTTTTACGAGCGCCTATTATCGTTTTTGGTGCAATTTTTATGGCCTATCGAATCTCAGCTGAGCTGACTTTCTGGTTCTTGGTCATGGTTGTCATTTTGACCATCGTCATTGTAGGTCTTTCTCGACTGGTCAATCCTCTCTACAGTAGTCTCAGAAAGAAAACGGACCAACTGGTTCAGGAAACGCGTCAGCAATTGCAAGGCATGCGGGTCATTCGTGCTTTTGGTCAAGAAAAACGAGAGTTACAGATTTTTCAAACCCTTAACCAAGTCTATGCTAGATTGCAAGAAAAAACAGGTTTCTGGTCTAGTTTATTAACACCTTTGACCTATCTAATTGTCAATGGAACTCTGCTTGTCATCATCTGGCAGGGATATATTTCAATTCAAGGAGGATTGCTCAGTCAAGGTGCTCTCATTGCCCTTATCAACTATCTCTTACAGATTTTGGTGGAATTGGTCAAACTAGCTATGCTAATAAATTCTCTCAATCAGTCCCATATCTCAGCTAAGCGAATTGAGGAAGTCTTTGTCGAAGCTCCAGAAGATATTCATTCCGAGTTAGAACAAAAGCAAGCTACCAGTAATCAGGTTTTACAAGTTCAAGATTTAACTTTTACCTACCCTGATGCAGCCCAGCCTTCTCTGAGAGACATTTCCTTTGATATGCAGCAAGGGCAAACCCTTGGTATTATTGGGGGAACGGGTTCTGGTAAATCAAGCTTGGTGCAAGTCTTACTTGGGCTTTATCCAGCAGACAAGGGGAGCATTGACCTTTATCGAGATGGATCTAGTCCTCGTAATCTTGAGCAGTGGCGGTCTTGGATTGCCTATGTGCCCCAAAAAGTCGAACTTTTTAAAGGAACCATTCGTTCCAACTTGACTCTAGGTTTACACCAAGAAGTAACTGACCAAGAACTCTGGCAGGCCTTGGAGATTGCGCAAGCTAAGGATTTTGTAAGTGAAAAGGAAGGACTTTTGGATGCCCCAGTTGAGGCAGGAGGACGAAATTTCTCAGGTGGACAAAAACAAAGGCTGTCTATCGCACGAGCAGTCTTGCGCCAGGCTCCGTTTCTCATCTTAGATGATGCTACTTCAGCACTGGACACTATCACTGAGTCCAAGCTCTTGAAAGCTATCCGAGAAAACTTACCAAATACAAGCTTAATCTTGATTTCTCAACGAACCTCGACTTTACAGATGGCTGACCAGATTCTTATCTTGGAAAAAGGGGAACTACTAGCTATCGGCAAGCACGAGGACTTGATGAAGACCAGTCAAGTCTATCGTGAAATCAATGCATCTCAACATGGAAAGGAGGACTAGCATGAGACGACAAACTGCAAACCAGACGCTCACACGCTTGGCTAAAGACCTTGCAAGTCATCCTTTCCTCCTTTTCCTAGCCTTTCTAGGAACTATTGCCCAAGTTGGCTTATCGATCTACCTACCTATCTTGATTGGCCAGGTCATCGACCAAGTCCTAGTGGTTGGCTCTTCACTAGTTTTTTGGCAGATTTTTCTCCAAATGATCTTGGTGGTCATAGGAAATACCCTTGTGCAGTGGGTCAATCCTCTTCTCTATAATCGCTTAATCTTCTCTTATACTAAAGATTTGCGAGAGCTAATCATCCATAAGCTCCATCGTTTACCGATTGCCTTTGTGGATAGACAAGGTAGTGGGGAGATGGTCAGTCGTGTTACCACAGACATCGAACAGTTAGCAGCTGGCTTGACCATGATTTTTAACCAATTTTTCATTGGCGTCTTGATGATTTTAGTCAGCATTCTAGCCATGCTCCAAATTCATCTCCTCATGACTATCTTAGTCTTGCTCTTGACGCCACTGTCTATGGTAATTTCACGCTTTATTGCCAAGAGATCCTATCATCTCTTCCAGAAGCAAACAGAGACGAGGGGGATTCAGACACAATTAATTGAAGAATCGTTGAGCCAGCAGACCATTATCCAGTCCTTTAATGCTCAGGAAGAGTTTATCCAAAGGCTGCACGAGGCTAATGCCAATTATGCAGGTTATTCTCAGTCAGCTATCTTTTATTCTTCAACAGTTAATCCTTCGACTCGCTTTGTAAATGCGCTCATTTATGCGCTTCTAGCTGGAGTGGGAGCTTACCGTATCATGATAGGCTCTACCTTGACTATCGGGCGTTTAGTGACTTTTTTGAATTATGTCCAACAGTACACTAAGCCCTTTAACGATATTTCCTCAGTTCTATCCGAATTGCAAAGTGCTCTTGCTTGCGCAGAGCGTGTCTATGCTGTCTTAGATAGCACTGAGCTGGCTGAAACTGGTAAGGAAGTCTTGACCAGTGACCAAGTTAAAGGAGCTATTTCCTTTAAACATGTCTCTTTTGGTTACCATCCTGAAAAGATTTTGATTAAGGATTTATCTATTGATATTCCAGCTGGTAGCAAGGTGGCTATTGTTGGTCCGACAGGTGCTGGAAAATCAACCCTTATCAATCTCCTCATGCGTTTTTATCCCATTAACTCGGGAGATATCTTGCTGGATGGGAAATCCATTTATGACTATAGTCGTGCCTCTTTACGTCAGCAGTTTGGCATGGTGCTCCAAGAAACCTGGCTCAAGCAAGAGACCATTCATGACAATATTGCCTTTGGAAATCCTGATGCCAGTCGGGAGCAGGTGATTACTGCTGCCAAAGCAGCCAATGCAGACTTTTTCATCCAACAGTTGCCGCAGGATTACGATACCAAGTTGGAAAATGCTGGAGAATCTCTCTCTGTCGGTCAGGCTCAGCTCTTGACCATAGCCCGAGTTTTTCTGGCTATTCCAAAGATTCTGATCTTAGATGAGGCGACTTCTTCCATTGATACACGGACAGAAGTACTGGTTCAGGATGCCTTTGGCAAACTCATGAAGGGGCGAACAAGCTTTATTATTGCCCACCGCTTGTCTACCATACAGGATGCAGATTTGATTCTTGTCTTGGTGAATGGTGACATCGTGGAGCATGGCAATCATCAGGATCTCATGACTAGAAAGGGCAAGTATTACCAAATGCAGCAAGCTGCAGCTTTTAGCTCTGAATAGTTATTTCTAATTTCGAACTCCTATAGACAAAAAAAGTTGCCTTCAGGTGACTTTTTTGTTACAATAGCTAGAAAAAATCATGGCCTTAGAAGGAGAAAAACAATGAAAGTCTATCAGCATGTAAATATCGTGACTTGTGACAAAGATTTCCATGTTTATCTAGATGGAATCTTAGCCGTTAAGGATTCTCAAATCGTCTATGTTGGTCAAGAGCAGTCAGAGATTTTAGAGCAAGCTGAGCAGATTATAGACTATCAGGGAGCCTGGATTATGCCTAGTTTGGTCAATTGTCACACCCATTCTGCTATGACAGGATTGAGAGGAATTCGAGATGATAGCAATCTCCATGAATGGCTCAATGACTATATCTGGCCTGCAGAAGCAGGATTTACTCCTGACATGACTACCAAGGCGGTCAAAGAAGCTCTGACAGAGATGCTCCAGTCAGGAACAACAACCTTTAATGATATGTATAATCCCAATGGTGTGGATATTGAACGGATTTATCAGGCAGTGAAAGATTCCAAGATGCGTTGTTATTTCTCGCCGACCCTCTTTTCTTCAGGGGCAGAAACAACTGCTGAGACCATTGCAAGAACTCGAGCAATTATTGAGGAAATTTTAGGATATGAAAATCCAAATTTCAAGGTGATGGTAGCCCCTCATTCTCCTTACAGCTGTAATCAAGACTTGCTACAAGCGAGTTTAGACATGGCAAAAGAGCTAAATATTCCTCTCCATATCCATGTGGCGGAGACCAAGGAGGAATCAGGAATTATCCTGAAACGCTACGGCAAACGCCCCCTTGCTTTTCTAGAAGAACTGGGTTACTTAGATCATCCGTCCGTCTTTGCTCATGGGGTAGAATTAAACGAGCGAGAAATTGAGCGCTTGGCATCCTCTCAAGTGGCTATTGCCCACAACCCTATCAGCAATCTCAAACTGGCCTCAGGGATTGCTCCTATCATTCAACTGCAAAAAGCAGGAGTGGCTGTGGGAATTGCGACAGATTCAGTTGCTTCCAACCACAACCTTGATATGTTTGAGGAAGGACGAACAGCAGCTCTCCTACAGAAAATGAACAGTGGGGATGCCAGCCAATTCCCAATCGAAACATCACTCAAGGCTCTGACAATCGAAGGGGCTAAGGTCCTAGGAATGGAAAATCAGATAGGAAGTCTGGAAGTAGGTAAACAGGCAGATTTTCTCGTTATTCAACCACAAGGTAAAATTCATCTCGAACCTCAGGAAAATATGCTTTCTCACCTTGTCTATGCAGTCAAAGCCAGTGATGTTGATGATGTCTATATCGGCGGAGAACAAGTTGTTAAGCAAGGTCAAGTCCTGACAGTAGAACTTTAAAAGAAAAATCACGAAAAATTTTAAAAAAAGTTTGCAAAAATCTTGCATTCTTTTTTTAACTATGCTATACTTATATACGGTTTGAAAAAACTGCCTAAGACAGTAGGGGAGCTCGACTCATAAGTATCCTACCGAGGACAAAACGTATCATGTAAAAAGAAGCGTATTGTACTTTCGTGTCTAGGTTTGGGCGCGTTTTTCTTTTGGAAAAATTTCCCCAAGCAAAATAATTACGGAGGTGAACACACTAATGAGTGAAGCAATTATTGCTAAAAAAGCGGAACTAGTTGACGTAGTAGCTGAAAAAATGAAAGCTGCTGCATCTATCGTCGTTGTTGACGCTCGTGGTTTGACAGTTGAGCAAGATACAGTTCTTCGTCGTGAGCTTCGTGGAAGCGAAGTTGAGTATAAAGTCATTAAAAACTCAATCTTGCGTCGTGCAGCTGAAAAAGCTGGTCTTGAAGAACTTGCATCAGTATTTGTTGGACCATCTGCAGTAGCATTTTCTAACGAAGATGTTATCGCACCAGCGAAAATCTTGAACGACTTTTCTAAAAACGCTGAAGCACTTGAAATCAAAGGTGGTGCAATCGAAGGCGCTGTCGCATCTAAAGAAGAGATTCTTGCACTTGCAACTCTTCCAAACCGCGAAGGACTTCTTTCTATGCTCCTTTCTGTACTTCAAGCGCCAGTGCGCAACGTTGCTCTTGCAGTCAAAGCGGTTGCAGAAAGCAAAGAAGACGCAGCTTAATCTTAAGCTACGCAGCGTAGCCTAGCTACGAAAAAACTATTATAAAATTTAAAACTTATTTGGAGGAAATAACAATGGCATTGAACATTGAAAACATTATTGCTGAAATTAAAGAAGCTTCAATCCTTGAATTGAACGACCTTGTAAAAGCTATCGAAGAAGAATTTGGTGTAACTGCAGCTGCTCCTGTAGCTGTTGCTGCAGCTGGTGCTGCTGACGCTGGTGCTGCTAAAGATTCATTCGACGTTGAATTGACATCTGCAGGCGACAAAAAAGTTGGCGTTATCAAAGTTGTACGTGAAATCACAGGTCTTGGACTTAAAGAGGCTAAAGAACTTGTTGACGGTGCACCAGCACTTGTTAAAGAAGGCGTTGCAACTGCAGAAGCTGAAGAAATCAAAGCTAAATTGGAAGAAGCTGGAGCTTCAGTTACTCTTAAATAAGAGGCATATACCAATTAGAAATCGGAATACTATAGTATCAGCCTTTTAGAATCGTGAACACATTTTAGAAACTGATAAATTAATTTAGTTTCCTACCAAAAACCCTACCAAAAATTAATTTGGCAGGGTTTTTCTTTTTAACAAATTTATCGTGGAGAACAATTGAATATTGTTCTCCTTTTTTTATTTTCAGGAGGGAAAATGACAAAAGAATTACAATCATCACGCTATATTGTCATTTCATTTTTAGTACGTGAAATGGGAATTGACATTGTTGAAGCCATCTCTCTTATGGCTGAATTAGAAAAAAATGGCTTGGTTCGATTGGAATCAAGTGGAGATTTAATACTCAAAGAACTTGGAGGCGCGCTATGAAAAGAATTACCGCAAACCAATACCAAACTTCAGAACGGTATTATAAATTACCTAAAATTCTTTTTGAGGATGAGAAATATATGGATATGAAACTAGAAGTAAAGGTGGCTTATTCTATTTTAAAAGATCGTTTAGAATTATCTCTCAGTCGTGGTTGGATAGATGAAGAAGGATCAGTCTATTTAGTATTTTCTAATTCTAAACTGATGAGGCTGTTAGGTTGTTCGAAGTCAAAATTACTGTCCATCAAAAAAACTCTTAAAGAATATGACTTAATTGATGAAGTTCAACAGTCTTCAAGTGAGAAAGGAAGACTAGCTAATAAGATTTATTTAGGGGAATTATCTTCTACCCCAGTAGATAATTCAAACAGGGCTAGTGTTAAAAAAAGACTAGGGCAGGTTGAAAATGAAACGGCCCCCGTCTCACATTCAGCCCCTAGTGAGACTGAAGTTAGTGAGACTAAATATAGTGAGACTGATTCTTTATTTATTGAGGATGAGGAGGATAGGAATACTCAACCTATTTTGAAAAGAAAAGTAGAAAAGGTCACAAAATATGATCGAGATTATATTTGGGGATTGGTGCAAGATCAATTTAGACGAGAGGGTTTTTCTGAAACAGCCAGTGAAATTGCTATGACTGATTTTGAGAGAATCTATCAGTATGCTCTTGACAATGTTCGCTTTGTTAGACGAGCGGAAGTACTTGCTGAATTTGTGTTTAACGGCTTGTATTCCGTTTGGAATAATCGTGTTAGAAAAGGAGGTGGTTAAAATGTCGCCAATCGAGTGGATATTAGTTATGCTCATTGTCATTTCAAGTGGAGTGACAGTTCTGACAATGATAGTCGATAAGAAAGGGGTGATCAAGAAATGAGATTTATTGATTTATTTTCAGGTATCGGTGGCTTTCGACTTGGAATGGAAAGTGTCGGACACGAGTGTATTGGATTTTGTGAGATTGATAAATTTGCTAGAGAATCTTATAAGTCCATTTTTCAAACGGAAGGAGAAATAGAATTTCATGACATACGAGATGTTTCAGATGACGAATTTAAAAAACTTAGAGGGAAAGTCGATGTCATCTGTGGGGGATTCCCTTGTCAAGCATTTTCAATCGCAGGAAGACGATTGGGATTTGAAGATACTAGAGGAACTTTGTTCTTTGAAATTGCTCGGGCGGCCAAACAAATCCAACCACGTTTTCTTTTTCTTGAAAATGTTAAAGGCCTACTCAATCACGATAAGGGACGGACGTTCACCACAATCCTTACCACACTTGATGAGTTGGGGTTTGATGTTGAGTGGCAGGTGCTTAACAGTAAGGATTTTGGCGTTCCCCAAAACAGAGAGAGGGTGTTTATTATCGGACATTCTAGAAAGAAAGGTACCCGACTCCTATTTCCTTTCAGACGAGAAGGTCAAGCAACTAACTCTGAGACTTTGAAAGCACTAGGAAATTTGAATCCATCAAAAAGTGGAATGAGTGGTAAAGTCTATTATTCAGAAGGTCTTGCGCCAACCTTAGTTCGTGGAAAAGGAGAAGGATTTAAAGTTGCGATTCCTTGTATGACACCAGACAGATTAGAAAAGAGACAAAATGGTAGACGTTTCAAGGATAATCAAGAGCCAATGTTTACTTTAAATACTCAGGATCGCCATGGTATTGTCGTTGTTGGAGATTTACCAACTAGCTTTAAGGAAACTGGTCGCGTCTATGGAAGTGAGGGGCTATCTCCAACACTGACTACGATGCAAGGTGGAGATAAAATCCCCAAAATACTGATTCCAGAACCAATCCAATTTCTAAAAGTCCGAGAGGCAACGAAAAAAGGATATGCTCAAGCAGAAATAGGAGATTCAATCAATTTGGAAAGACCAGGTTCTCAGTATCGTCGTGGTAGAGTTGGAAAAGGTATAGCGAATACGTTAACAACTAGTGGTCAAATGGGAGTAGTAGTGGCTAGCTATGAAGGAGAAGATAAGCAAGTTTACCATGTTGCTGGTATTTTAATAAATGGACAATTTTACCGTCTGAGGATACGACGAATCACTCCTAAAGAGTGTTTTCGATTGCAGGGTTTTCCTGATTGGGCTTTTGAAGCTGCTAGAAAAGTCTCTAGTAATAGTCAGCTTTATAAACAAGCTGGTAATAGTGTAACCGTTCCTGTGATTGCCGCAATCGCAAAGAAATTTAAAGAAATAGAGGAAAAAGATGAAAGCATTAAATAAAGAATCAATACTAGATTGTGATGAATTAGAAACAGAATTACATGATGCAGAAATCAGACAGCTGGATGAACAAATAATTTTGATGCCCAATTATCCATGTGAGTTTGAGGTGACATTTTTAGATGATTACCATAAAAAACACAACTACCCCCTATTTTATGAATCCTATCTTCAAAACATTATGGAATTCCTTGAAAGTCAGGATATAAAGAACGGAGCCGATGCCTTTGTAGATGATCATCAAAATCTTGTTTTTGTTTTATATGGACAAGGCTATCGAGCCGAGGGAAAAGAGGGAATACTTACAACCCAAGTAACTGTAAAAGCTTATGATGAAGACAAGCAACCGATTAACTTCGCAAATTTATTAGATTCCTTAATCGTATCAGAATATCAAATGGAACCGAATCTTTGGGAGGTATCCCATGATTGATCTCTATCTAAGTAAAAATAGCCATAGAAATCAACTTCTTTTGGATTTCTTTCAAAAGTATGGCATAGAGGTCATTCCTCATTCTATTTCTGAAATGACAAAGGACAAATTAATTGAAATGATGAGCTATTCTTCAGATTGTTTTGAGTTTTTATCTCCCAATTTATTGCGATTTAAGAACCGTGACAATCTAAGATTAACGGATTTCATCGAGATGATATTAAAAAATCCTGAACTAACCATCAGACTTCCTCTTGCGGTTTCAAATAAGCGAGTTTATCCAAATCTGAATCTGGAGGAGGCTAGAGCTTTATTGCCAAGAGATACGAAACAATTGATTTACATGGCACAAACACATTATTTATCAAGTTAAAGGAGAAGCAATATGGCTGAACGATTTTGGGAGAACTTGTCCATTATTTTGGCTGAAAGAAATATCAGCTGGATTGAGTTAACCAGAAAAATGTTTGCGGGAGAGTTTCACTATCCAAGTGAATTGAATCGTTTGTATCAAAAGATTCGTCACTACAAGATGGAACAACGAATGCCTCAAAGTCCATGGGTAGAAAGGATTGTGCAGGTATTAGATTTAGATTATGAAGATTTATTTCGGAGGTAACTATGAAAAGAATAATTCCAGTTTATATATTCCAACAAGTAAATGTCCTATTGGTATCTCTATACTTACTGAAATTTCTTTGTATCGGTGAGTTAACTATACTAGAGATTCTCTATGGTGCGTCACTCATTTCTTTTTTATGGATGTATGGCCAACGCAAACAAGCTCATAAGGTCAATATGAAATCTAGGATGAAATGGCTTGGTATTGGATTCATTAGCCTACTGATTATAAGTCTATGTTTTAGCCTAATCCATGCTCAAGGAACCACGAATCAAGCAAACTTAATTGGACTTCAACATCAAGTTCCTTGGTTTTCATTTTTATTGTTCTTAATCAATGCGAGTATGGTTGAAGAATTTCTGTATAGAGAAATTATATGGAATTTGGTGAGAAAATTAGATATCAGAATTGCGTTGACAAGTGTTTTATTTGCCTTAGCACATCATCCTGGAACCATTCTAGCTTGGTGTTTATATGTTTCATTGGGAATGTTTATAGGGATGGTGCGCTATAAATCGGACTTATGGGGCAGTATGGGTCTACATTTGGTGTGGAACCTACTAGTTTATAGTTTGCTGCTTGTTTAGACAACGTTAGATTTTCAAAGGGAAATGAAATGCTAACGTTATGTAACAATGTTAGTCTTTTATTTCAAACTCTTTGATGAATATGAATTTAGCTCGACAGAAAAATAAGAAATGTGATAAAAATTTCAACTACTCTTATCTATAATAAAGCTACCTGTTCTTTGAAAATTGAATCCACTCCGTCTTGATTAGCGTGCCTGTGTAAGTAGGGACTGAGAGTATTTCCCTGTGAAGGGCAACTGGCACAAGACGTGTGTGAGAATTTTCTAACAGACACGGAGTTTATCGTTACCAGACTTAAACGATGCGACAAACTAGATAAAGGAGTTAATCATGAAGGTAGTAAACTTGTATGATTTGAAACAAATGGGAAATAAAGGTGGTTGTACCATCCAATTGATTCATCACTTTCCTTTTGGTATGGGCTTAGGACATCTCAAAAAAGACTACATTGAATTTAAACGTGTTGGTATCTTTGATGGGAAAGCAGTAGAAGTTACTCTTCGAGAACCTTATTCGAGAGATCTACTGCAGGTTGTCAAGTCGATTAAGCAACGTCAGAAATTGATAGCTTATCGTTATAAAGAAGGAAAGCTGCTATTTGTTAAGAAGGAGGCCTCAGATGTCCTCTGAACAACAGGAACGAATGGCAGTTCAATATGCTGAGCGTAGTCTTTTATTTACTGTAAAAAGTCTTTTAAAGATTCTAGAATGGTCTAGACGCCAAGTTTTAGCACAAGATTCCGCCTATAAGATAGGGGTACAGAAATTAGAAGAATTGCTACAATCTCCTTATTCGATTGATACGATTAATCTGAAAAAAGATTTTTTAGACAAACCAATTGATATAGAGAAATTTAAAGCTTTTTTAGAAAAAGAAGAGATTCCTTTAGCCATCGCTTGGCAAGGGGATTCTCTACATTTCTACACGAAAGACCGTTCGATTCTGGACAATCATTTAGACCATCTGTTAGAAAAAATGGTTAATGATCCGGAGAAATTAGCTGATTTTACCATGGATAAGTCATTAGACGATGCAATTGATGAGGCTAAATCCCAAATTACCTTTAGACAAGAAGGGGCCGTCAAACAGAAAGAGATGGTGAGATGATGTACAGTGGAAAGAAATTCCTACTATTCTCACTGTTAGGCATCTTACTAGGCTATCTTTTTCATCGTTTGACGCTTTTGTATGATTCCTATACTGGAAATAGCTTAGATAAATGGACTCATCTTCTGATGGAGGGTCAAGATGAAGTTCTTCAGTCGCCATGGAATGTTTCTTTTACTGGAAAATCAAGTGCTTTTTTTCTACTAGGCTTTGTGATGATGTTGCTGGTTTATCTCTATCTAGAGACTGGTAAAAAACAATACCGAGAAGGGGTAGAATACGGGAGCGCCCGTTTTGGAACTCTAAAAGAAAAGAAGCTCTTTTACGGTAAGGAATTTTCTCATGATACGATTTTAGCACAAGATGTTCGTTTGACATTATTAGATAAAAAACCACCCCAATATGATAGAAATAAGAATATTGCGGTGATCGGAGGTTCAGGAAGTGGGAAGACCTTTCGCTTTGTAAAACCTAATCTGATTCAGATGAACAGTTCTAATATTGTCGTGGATCCTAAAGATCACTTAGCTGAGAAAACAGGCAAACTCTTTTTAGAACATGGCTACCAAGTAAAGGTGTTAGATTTAGTCAATATGAAGAACTCAGATGGCTTCAATCCTTTTCGCTATATAGAGACAGAAAATGATTTGAATCGCATGCTGACGGTTTATTTTAATAACACCAAAGGCTCTGGCTCTCGTAGTGATCCATTTTGGGATGAAGCTTCTATGACTTTGGTACGAGCTTTAGCCTCTTACTTGGTCGATTTCTATAATCCACCCAAAACAAGAGAACAGCTCATTGAAGAGAGTCGTTTGAGTCAAACAGAATACCAAAACTTGTTGAAACGTCAAAAAAAAGAAGTGGAAGAGCGAAAAAAACGAGGGCGTTATCCAAGTTTTGCTGAAATCTCAAAACTCATTAAACACTTATCCAA
Organism: Streptococcus mitis; assembly: GCF_005144795.1. GTDB lineage: Bacteria > Bacillota > Bacilli > Lactobacillales > Streptococcaceae > Streptococcus > Streptococcus mitis_BB. Next base: position 56,543 of record NZ_SWFJ01000007.1, read on the forward strand.
GGGTGAAAACCAAGAAAAAAGTGTCTTAGAAATTCTATTTGAAAATTATGCTAAAAAGTATGGAACTGAAAATTTTACCATGCGAAATTGGGCAGATTTCCAAAATTATAAGGATAAGACTCTGGATTCTGTTATAGCTGTAACCACTGCTAAATTTGCCCTCTTCAATATTCAAAGTGTCATGGATTTGACCAAAAGAGATACCCTTGATATGAAGACATGGGGCATGGAAAAATCAATGGTTTACTTAGTTATCCCAGATAACGATAGTACCTTTCGCTTTCTTTCAGCCCTCTTTTTTTCAACCGTATTTCAAACCCTAACAAGACAAGCAGATATTGATTTTAAGGGTCAATTGCCTCTTCATGTGAGAGTCTACTTAGATGAATTCGCAAATATTGGAGAAATTCCAGACTTTGCTGAACAAACCTCAACAGTCCGCTCTCGTAATATGAGTCTCGTTCCCATTCTTCAAAATATTGCCCAACTTCAAGGGCTCTATAAAGAAAAAGAAGCTTGGAAAACCATTCTTGGGAACTGTGATAGCTTAGTCTACTTAGGTGGTAATGATGAAGATACCTTTAAATTTATGAGTGGATTACTCGGTAAACAAACCATTGATGTTCGAAATACTAGTCGTTCCTTTGGCCAGACAGGTTCAGGATCCCTTTCTCATCAAAAGATTGCTCGTGATTTAATGACACCTGATGAAGTCGGAAATATGAAACGGCATGAATGCTTGGTTCGAATTGCTAATATGCCAGTCTTTAAAAGCAAAAAATACAATTCCACTAAGCATCCAAACTGGAAGTACCTAGCCAACCAAGAAACCGATGAACGGTGGTGGAACTATCAAATCAATCCTTTGAATCAAAGACAAGAAAATCATCTTGAAGGCCTTAGAATTCGTGATTTAACTTTTGAATCTAGTTTAAAATAAAAATAGAAAAGAGGAAATAGATGATTACGCATTTTAAAGGTTTTGTTTATGGAGTAGACGCAAGTGCTATGTTTGCACAAGCTATGTCTTTGTTACAGAAGGGATTGATTGCAGTTGGTGCCTTTCTCGTTGTTGTGGGGATTGTCAACCTTGCAACCAACATTAAAGATGGTGGACCTGGTGTTCGGAATGCCATTCTGGAAATTGTCGGTGGTGTTATGGTAGGGGCTGCTGGAGCCTTTGTAACTCAAATTTCAATTTAGGAGGATAAACAATGACATGAATCTTAGTTTAGTCTCACCCTTTGTTTACCTTGCATCTGAAAAAATATCAGCTGAAAATTTATTTGAAGGGTTTAATGTAGATTTACAATCTACGGTAGATCTGATTAAATCCCTATCTAGCTACAATCCAACAGTTTGGACTTATATGTCTAGTATTACTAAAAGTGTCATGCAGCCTCTTGGAGTTGCGATTTTATCAGTTGTTCTCATCTTAGAATTTTCGAAGATGGCAAAGAAAATTGCTAACTCAGGAGGAGCGATGACCTTTGAAGCATTAGCGCCGATGTTGATTAGTTATATTATGGTCGCAGTTGTAATTACCAACACTACCGTGATTGTAGAAGCCATCATCGGGATTGCGAGTCACGCCATTGAACAAGTGGCCTCGATTGTGGCTCACGGTGGGGCAAAGTATGATACCATCTCTGGACTAAAAGGTTCAGGATTTATTGGCCGTATGATTGTGGGATTTTTCGCCCTCCTCATTTGGCTAGTTCGGATAGTAAGTGCAGCCATGGTTAATCTTTTGGTATCTATTCGATTTATTCAACTCTACCTTATGATCCCATTTGCCCCTCTTACGATTCCAACATTTTTAAGTGATGAGTGGAAGTCTATTGGTATTGGTTATTTAAAAAATATTATGGTCTATGCGGTACAAGGGGTTCTTATTTTTCTGATTGTTTCTCTTGTTCCTTTGTTTGAATCTGCTGGGAAAATAGCTGTTTCAAATGGTGCAGGAGTCTTGCAATCACTTGCGATTATGTTTGGTAGTTTGGTACAAGCTATCTTACTGATTATTGCCCTCGTTGGTTCTCAACGTACGGCTCGCTCAATCTTAGGTATGTAATTAGATAAAGGCTAGGAAGTGAATGCTTCTTAGCCTTTTTAGAAAGGAAAGTCATGAATACACGTGTCTTTAAAGACATCTCAAAATACCAACACAGGGCTTGGTTAGGTTTCACCACAAGACAAATCATCTTTGTTTTACCAGCCTTTATTGTCACAATTATTGTTTTGGGCTTGAATCTCTTTTTCTGGCAATTTGGAGATTGGTTTGTTTACGGTTTTGTGTTTGCCTTTACCATCCCCCTCATGCTTTTTGGAGTCTATAAACCCAATGATTTATATTTTGAACATTATTTGAAATACCGTCTTCATTTTGAACTAACGGTTCCCCTACGCACAATTACAGGAAAGAAAGGACCTGAACATGAAAAGAAAATCAAATACATTAAAGAAACAAAAAACCTCAATGACTAATCAGAAAGAAGTAGTTAAAGGAAAAAAAGAGGAAGTGTTACCCTCTACGGCTAATACTCTTTCCTATCAAGCTCTGTATCAAAATGGTCTGATGCAGGTAAAAGAAGAATATTTTTCACAAAGCTATTTACTTGGTGATGTCAATTACCAGACCGTTGGTTTAGAAGATAAGAGCGCAATCATTGAGAAGTATTCTGATTTGATTAACTCTTTAGATGACCAAACCAACTTCCAATTGACCATTTTTAATAAAAGATTGAATTTAGAAAAATTCAGACACAGTGTTTTGTATGAGGAAAAAGAAGATGGGTACGATAGCTATCGTAAAGAATTGAATCGGATGATGAATCAAAATTTAGATAGTGGTGAAAATAACTTTTCGGCTGTGAAACTGATTAGTTTTGGTAGAAAGGATTCTAATCCCAAACAAGCCTATCGTTCCTTGTCTCAAATAGGCGAATATTTCAAGAGTGGTTTCTCAGAAATTGATGCTCGATTTGGATCCTTGACTGGAGAAGAACGGGTGAACTTGTTGGCAGATATGCTTAGAGGAGAACACCATCTTCCTTTTTCTTATCGTGATTTAACGAGATCTGGCCAGACAACTCGTCACTTCATAGCACCTAATCTCTTGGATTTTAAAAACAAGAATTACCTACAAATCAATGACCGCTTATTACAGATTGTCTATGTGAGAGACTACGGTATGGAATTAGGGGATCAGTTTATCCGAGACCTCATGCAAGGAGATCTGGAATTGATTGTAAGCCTTCATGCTCAAAGTTCGACCAAGGCAGATGCCATGAAGAAACTACGAACAAAGAAAACCTTAATGGAATCCCAAAAGATTGGGGAACAACAAAAACTAGCTCGTACAGGTATCTATTTGGAAAAAGTAGGTCATGTATTAGAAAGCAATATCGATGAAGCTGAGGAACTCTTAAAAACCATGACCGAGACAGGAGATAAACTATTTCAAACGGTCTTCTTGATTGGGGTCTTTGGTCAGGATGAAGAAGAACTCAAACAAGCCCTAGACACTATCCAACAAGTGGCCGGCTCAAATGACCTAATGATTGATAAACTTCCATATATGCAAGAAGCAGCCTTTAATAGCTTGCTGCCATTTGGTTGTGATTTTTTAGAGGGCGTATCACGGAGTTTATTAACATCTAATGTAGCAGTGAACTCACCTTGGACTTCAGTAGATTTACAAGACCGTAGTGGGAAATATTACGGTATCAATCAAATATCAAGTAATATTATTACCATTGATCGCAGCCTATTAAATACACCGTCTGGTCTGATTTTAGGAACATCTGGAGCTGGGAAAGGGATGGCAACCAAGCATGAAATTATCACGACCAAAATCAAGGAATCTGGTGAAAATACTGAAATTATCATTGTGGATCCAGAAGAAGAGTACAGTGTCATTGGACGAGCTTTTGGGGGAGAAATGATTGATATTGCGCCTGATTCCCAAACTTATCTCAATGTCCTTGACTTGTCTGAGGAAAATATGGATGAAGACCCTGTAAAGGTAAAATCAGAATTTCTTTTATCCTTTATCGGCAAGTTATTGGATAGAAAAATGGATGGAAGAGAAAAATCGATTATCGACCGAGTCACCAGACTGACCTATCAGTCATTTAAAGAGCCTTCTTTGGAAGAATGGGTTTTTGTCTTGAGTCAACAGCCAGAAGAAGAAGCGCAGAATTTGGCACTTGATATGGAACTATATGTCGAAGGTTCTCTTGATATTTTTTCTCATAAGACCAATATTCAGACAGGATCTAATTTCTTGATTTATAACGTTAAGAAGTTAGGAGATGAGCTGAAACAAATCGCTCTTATGGTAGTGTTTGATCAGATATGGAATCGTGTTGTTCGGAACCAAAAATTAGGGAAGAAAACCTGGATTTATTTTGATGAAATGCAGCTTCTCTTATTAGATAAATATGCCAGTGATTTCTTCTTTAAATTATGGAGTCGTGTCAGAAAATATGGAGCCAGTCCGACTGGGATAACTCAAAACGTCGAAACCTTATTGTTAGATCCAAATGGTAGACGGATTATTGCAAATAGTGAATTTATGATTCTCCTCAAGCAGGCAAAAAATGACCGAGAAGAACTGGTTCAACTCTTAGGCTTGTCAAAAGAACTCGAAAAATACCTAGTCAATCCAGAAAAAGGGGCAGGACTAATAAAAGCTGGTTCAGTTGTTGTTCCCTTTAAAAATAAGATTCCTCAAGGTACTCAATTGTTTGATATCATGAGTACGGATCCTGATAAAATGGCTTCTAATTAAGGGGAAGGTAAATGAAGGATAAAAGAGAAATCATACGTGCCCGAAAGGCATTTAGAAGAAGCCTAAAAGATGAGAAAAAATTCTTGAAAAAAGGAAAGAAGGAGGTGAAGAAACAGAAAAAAGATTCCGCTGTACTGGATGAAAAAGCATGGAAAAAAGAGATAAAAGAAAAGCTAGAGGAGATGAGAGAAGTTTCAAAGGCTAGAGTAAAACAAGCAAATGAAGACTACAATCATATTCTTCAAAATAGTCCTCCATCTCTTTTGAATCGCAAAGAATTAAGAGATAGACGATTACCTCATGCTAGGAAACGATTGAAAATAGCCAAGAAGCAATTTAGAGAAGTCAAGGTACAAACAAAAGAAGAAAGAAAAGAGAGTCGTAAAGAAAGAAAAACCAATCCAAAATTTCTCTACGGTCAGGAAACAAAAGTAAAATCCAATTTTTTCTTTCAAGGGAAGAGTTTAGAAGAATTAAAAGCTAAGAAAGAAGTCAAGGCCGCAAAAGAAAATCTAAAATCTACTAAACAAGCCTATAAGTCCAAAAAAGTCAGTAGGAAAGCCAAAACTTTTCTTTATGTTCTTGGACGTGAAGGAGGAGAGTTAGCTTCAGAAAATGAAAATTTAGAAGGCTATCGCACACTTCAAGAGACCATTAGAAAAGGGAAACGCTACAGTCGGCTTTCTTATAACATTGGAAAAGCTAGTGTCAAAACAGGACAAGCAACAGGTCGTTTTACCAAGAAAAGACTGACCAACACAAAAGAGCGATACCATCATTTTAAGGATGGAAAAGGATGGAAACTAGCGAAAGATAACCCAAGTTCCTTTAAAAATCGGTTTCGAAAATTAAAGAAACAAGGTCTTACAAGTGTTCGAAATATCTATCAAAAACTAAAAGCAGCCTTTTCCTTCTTTACATTTGCGACTGGGAATCCTGTAACCTGGATAGTTGGAGGAATAGTCTTTCTTCTTTTACTTATAATGAGCTTCTTTTTAGGATTTTCATCTTCTAGTTTGATTCAACAAGATGAATTTGAATTAACAAAAGCTTATACCCACCTAACTTGGGAAGATGCAGAACATACTCGCACAAATGACAAAGGAATTACCTATTACACAAAAGTTGATGATGTGATGGGGTATATGAACTTTAAATTCCATGACTATGAGTTACACAAACCAGTTCACTTATTTAGTACAGAAACTTACAAGGATTATCTATCTACTTTGTGGCATGATTTAAACGATGGGGAAGATTTGAAATCCATGCAAGACCTCTATGAAACTCCTAAGTATAAACTATCGAAAGACGATCAAGAGGAAATGAAGGAACTAAAAGAAGAAGGTGTCTATGCTTCCATGCAGGAATTGGACAATCCATTTGAGGGGAAAAGCAACGAAGATAGTCTAACCATGACTTATCGTTATGGATACTATGATTTAGACGGAAAACCTACCCTTCAGGAGTACATTCTACTAGAAGCAAAGGCTCACCAAACGATTGTCGCACCAATGGATGGAGTTGTATCTCTAGATGGCGACAATGTTATTCTCACTAACGGAAAAGGAGAGAATGAGAGTAGATTGACCTTGTATTCTATTCATAATGGCCGTGCGATTGAGGGGACAAGAGTCCTAACGGGTGATATTATTGGTGAAACACCAGACGATACAGGTTTGAAAGTTTCCTATCAAAAGTATAAGAACAAGAAAGAAAAATTGGTGTATGTCAATCCGCAATTTTATTTTCCAAAGGTCATTCAACTTCAGACCACTATCTTACCTGCCATTGGTCAGTTTGGTGGGGATGAGTTTGAACGTGCAAAACATATTTATGATTTTTTGAAATCTCAAGGGGCAAGTTCCCAAGCCATTGCGGCTATTTTAGGAAATTGGTCGGTAGAATCTTCTATCAATCCAAAACGAGCTGAGGGAGATTATTTATCTCCTCCTGTTGGCGCTACCGATTCCTCATGGGATGATGAAACCTGGTTAGCAATTGGAGGTCCAGCCATTTATAGTGGTGCTTATCCTAATATACTTCATAGAGGTTTGGGGTTAGGGCAATGGACGGATACCGCAGATGGTTCAACACGTCATACAGCCTTGTTAAATTATGCACGCACCCAAAATAAGAAATGGTATGATTTAGACCTCCAACTTGATTTTATGCTTCATGGGGATAGTCCTTACTATCAAAGTTGGTTAAAGGATTTCTTTGGAAATACGGGCAGTGCAGCCAATCTAGCCCAACTCTTCCTTACCTATTGGGAGGGAAATTCTGGTGACAAACTACTGGAAAGACAAACCAGAGCAACGGAATGGTATTACCAAATTGAAAAAGGCTTTAGCCAAACAAATGGAGGACAGGCAAAAAGTGACCCGCAATCCCTTGAAGGTGTTCGTGGAGACTTGTATGATCATTCTGTTCCTGGTGGTGGAGATGGTATGGCCTATGCCTATGGACAATGTACATGGGGTGTTGCGGCTCGTATGAACCAGTTAGGCTTGAAATTAAAAGGAAGTAATGGAGATAAGATTTCAATCATTAATACTATGGGAAATGGTCAGGACTGGGTTGCGACAGCTTCAAGTCTTGGTGGGGAAACTGGCTCTACACCAAGAGCAGGTGCTATTGTTTCTTTTGTGGGAGGAACACATGGAACACCAGCAGACTATGGTCATGTGGCTTTTGTAGGTGCGAGACGTTTCTAACTGAAAAGGTTAGACACGTTCTTGAAAAATCAACCTGATAATCAGGTTAAATTTGAATAGAATGGAGAACTCTTATCTTGAAAATTGGAATGAAGGGGTAACGCCCTGAAACGATTTCTCTAATACTCCGACATGCGTTTATCTTGTGCAAAGGTAAAGGTTTGAAGCTCGGTGAAGTCGGCTGAAAGATACCGTCATTCTTAAGGACTTAAGAATCGAAAGTGTTCCAGAGGTGGAATATGTATCTGATAGGTCGGGAGTCATTAAAAACTAAATAGGGTGAGAATGTGCATGAGCACTGACGAACCAGCGAATGTACGCTCCGAAGGCGAGTACGTAGAAATGCGTATAACAACGTAAGTTGTTTCAACTTGAGGAAGAGTAAGAATCGACGATATGAAATTCCTTGTTATGTTACAGGCATATCAAAGTTGAAGGGGTATAGCTAGGCACCTAAGTTTAGTATTGATAAAGATAAGGGAACGTCGAAAGCTAGAGATGTGGAGGTTGCACAACCAGAGAAACATTGGAAAGAAAATCATAACTTTCCTTAATCTCTAGTGAGAGTGGTGGCACGACCTTTGAAAGTGTTGTAATGATACTGGAGGAACAGCCACTAGTCAATAGTGTATTGTTATGAACTTTATCATTTCATGGATTCTTGTAAGACATAAAAGGTCACGAATCCAAAGAGAGGAGTGATAGACCATGACGAAATCAAAAAATGATGACAAACTATTAAAACATCAAAAACTAAGGTATGCGGAATACTATGGCATGACTGAGATATTTGATGATTTATATTCAAAAAGTCAAAAGGGATTCAGTTTTAAGAACTTAATGAACATTATCATATCTCCCGAGAATATACTGCTCGCTTATCGTACCATAAAGCGGAATGGTGGTAGTCAAACCGAAGGAGTAGATGGTGTTACCATTAAAGATTTAGAAAATCTGACCCAAGAAGACTTTATCTCTAAAGTTCAAAGAAGATTTCAATATTATAGACCCAGAAAAGTCAGAAGAGTAGAGATTCCTAAGCCAAATGGGAAGAAACGACCACTTGGCATTCCCTCGATGTGGGACAGAGTGGCCCAACAGTGTATTTTACAAGTGTTGGATCCAATCTGTGAAGCGAAATTTTACAAACACAGTTATGGATTTAGACCCTTAAGGTCGGCTGATAACGCTATTATGGACTGTATGTATCGTATGAATAAAAGTCATATGACTTATGTCGTTGACGTTGATATTAAAGGCTTTTTTGATGAAGTGAATCATACTAAGTTAATGCGTCAAATCTGGACATTAGGTATCAGAGACAAACAACTTCTAGTGATTATTCGAAAAATGTTAAAAGCACCAATTGTTCTTCCGAATGGAAAAGTGACATATCCAACTAAGGGCACACCACAAGGAGGTATCTTATCTCCACTACTTGCCAATATCAATCTCAATGAATTTGATTGGTGGATAGGACGACAATGGGAAGAAAGAGATTGTAAGGAATTAGTTCCTCAATATAATTCCAAGGGAACAAGACACAAGTCACATGTATACAGAAAGCTGCGAGCTTCAACGACGCTAAAAGAAGTTTATATTGTCCGATATGCGGATGATTTTAAAATCTTTTGTCGAAATAGGAATGAGGCAGAGCGAACGTTTAAGGCTGTAAAATTGTGGTTAAAAGAACGACTTAACCTCCCTATTTCAGAGGAAAAATCTCAAATTACCAATCTGAGAAAGAAAAGTAGTGAATTCCTTGGGATTACTTTAAAGCTAGTTTCTAAGAATAATCGTTTGGTTTGTTTCTCTCATATTGCATCAAAAGCCAATAAACGTATTAAACATCAACTGAAACAACAGATGAAATTGATACAAATTAAAGGTGCTAAAGAAACAATTATTCGTGAAATACAGAAGTATAATAGTATGGTTATCGGTATTCATAACTATTATAGTATGGCAACACATGTGAGTAAGGATTTAGAAGAAATTCATTATCAGCTTTATCTCTCTTTTAAAAATCGATTGCAGGCGAAAGGTCTGACAAAAATAGGAGAATACAAGGGAAAAGATAAAGGACTTCTCCCCTACCTCCAATCTCAAAATATTCGGTACTTAATGGGTTATCCAATTCTTCCAATTAGCTATGTCAAGACGAGAACACTAAAAGGAAGAAATAAGAATCTGAATAGGTATACTCCCGAGGGGAGAAAATTGATTCATAAACAACAGGAATCTGTTGAAACATGGAAATTAAAATGGCTGAGAGAACACTCAATTATAAATAAGCGTGCAACAGTTGAATACAATGATAATCGAATTTCTTTATTTGTAGCTCAAAAAGGGAAATGTGCTGTAACCGGTCAGGAATTGGATATGGATGATATTCATTGTCACCATAAGAGACCGTGGTTAGAAACAAAGGATGACTCTTATAGGAACCTTATCATTGTTGGACGAGATATTCATCGCCTGATTCACGCAACAAATGAGAAGGTTATCAAAAATCTCTTTCAGCTTTTGAATTTGAGTGATACAGGACTGACCAAATTAAATCAGTTGCGCGAACTTGCAGGAAATTCACCATTATTGAAAGAAAATTTGAACTTAGAACAATTATGTTAATCATATTAATACAGCACGATAAAGCAAAATCGTGATAATACACTATTGATGGAACGCCGTGTGCGGTGAAAGTCGCACGCACGGTGTGAAGCGGGGGAAAAGATGGAGATAGTATCAAAGTTTTACCTATCGCTATAGAAGGTCTATGATGATGGTTCTTTCCTTGTGTCTGAAACCAACTATGGTGGCAACCCTAACTATACCTTTAGAAAAATCTCTCAAGCAGATAGTGCCATTAGTTTTGCTTATACTACGAAATAGAAGAGTTTACACTTGAAATTTTAACCATTTTCAGGTAGAATAAATAGTGTAGATGAGTAGTCGGCTCATGGTCAATCTGATAGTAATCTTGGACATAAGGGCCAAGCGGTGGCGGACACCAGAACGAAATCCGATAGCAATCTTGGACGTAAGGGCCAAGCGGTGGCAGACACCAGAATAAACCGACTGACTAGGTGGCTTACAGACTCTGTAAACCACCTTTTTTGTGAGGAAAATATGGCAAATTCTAGAGATTATCGTAATCCAAATTACACCGAAAAAATAAAACTTCAGCGTTTTTTTACTCAGTTACAAATTGCGGCTTCTTTTTTTAAAGAACACTTCGTTGGCAAAATCATGTATTATGAAACAGAAATAGAAAGTGTTGAACTTCATTTTTCACCTACTAATTTCATGCACCTATGTGGTGTTGATTACCGAAAAGGTGCAGGCAGTTTCTTTGACGATTGTTTAAATAGTCATGTCATAATTGATGAGTTGAAAATAAAAAATGATGGAACCACGATGCAAAAGTTACAAGTTTTAGGATCTATTGAGGAGTTATTGGGAAAGCATGTTCATCTAACTGGTTCAGGACGTTATTTGTATTTGGAGTTTGATTATGCTCTACGTACAAGAAAACAGATACTAGCATTAACATTGAAAGAGACATCAAGGAAAATTGTTCCTCAATCTTTATTAGATTTGAAGAGAAAGACAGTATTTCCAGAAGGTCAAAAAGTAATTTCAATTTACTCAAAACATTTACAAACGTCGGAACTTTTTTATTATTTAAAAGATTAGTTTACATATCTTTTGTGGTATAAAACATATTTTTATCATTATAAGGAGAACGCAGTTTTGGCTCGTTCTTTTTTTGTTGATGATATGCTCCAAACAACATATACTAGATTGGATATGAAATAGTTTGTGATTACATAATTTATCTTCAGGAAAGTTATGGACATTATGTCAATTTCTGTTATGATAGACATCTCTAACAATTTCCGTTATAACAGACATTGACTTACAAAGTATTTCTTTTCTGAACATATTAGCGTTATAATATAAATGCAGTGTTACACTGTAGAATATTAAGAAAATAGGATACTATAGGTTTAAACTAAATGTGTAAGATAAATAGTTGGATTAGTAAAAGTTTCAAGTCTGATAAGAACAACATTACATTTCATACAACTGAATGTATATATTTTATAAGAGAGAGGGATGCTTGATTGGGGAAAATCATTCAAAATACAGTTATAAGGATTTTAATAAGAATGAAAGTGTGATATTTCTTTTTCATTAATCTTCTAAATGTATTAAAATCAAGCTTTCCACTTATGTATTCTGCTAATAAACTTCAATACATTTCAATAGATTTTCAAAATTTGGTGGGGATTTTTATTATACTTTGTACGAGCTTTTCAATACCCTATCCCAACCTTTAAAATCCCCTAAGTTATTTACTCAAGGGATTTTTTATCTGCTTTTTTCATACTTAAACAGTCAGTCTAACTGTTTGATTTTCTTTGTGACTAACTCCCTAAAAATAGTAGAATTAGCTACTTTACTGATTTTACAAGATAATAACAAGACCTAAACGTATAATTTATTTAGGTTTACCAATTATGACTTTAACATTTTCCAATAAGGTCTAACTCAACCGTCCCCAAAGTTAAATCCTTATGTATTTAATCAGAAAGATTATTTTTCGCATATTTTTTTATGTCTTTGGGATAAAATCCCTTATATTTTTTGAAGCATGTACTAAATTTACTGTGAGAGGAATATCCTACAGCCTCTGCTATATCTTGAATTTTAAGGGTAGAGTTCAGTAGGAGTAATTCCGCCATATTCATTCTCCGTCTTTGAGTATATTCTGTAATTGTGCATTGATATTTTTGCTTAAATAACTTTTTTAGTTTTGTGCCGCTCATAGTGGATATTTTTTCTAAAGTATCCTGTGAGATAGATGTTGCATAATGATCGTCTATATAATTGGTGACATTTTTCAAAGCCTCATCATCGGCAATAGATAGTGGATTGCTGTACTTATTTAAAAAAGAGTCTATTGTAATACTTAACCATTCCTTTGCCTTTGACTCAAAAAAGATTTCAGCAGCAGGAGATGCCATCTTGCAATTAAGGATATCTTTTGCGATTCTTTCTAAAGGCTTGTTTATTATAATGCTGGTATTAAAAAATAAATCTTCATAGTTACAGACTTTATTCTTATAAGAGGACAGGCATTGCTCTATCATGGACTGATTGAAATTTATACCGATTCCTAAATAAGGAGAGTTTTTGTGAAGTATAAACCTAAAGTCTTTAGAATTTTTTGTATTTATAGTATAAAGTGAATTTGAAGAAAGATTTTGATAAGGATTAAAACATTCACCGTTTGCTGTAACTAAATAAGATAAATAAAGGGAATAGAAATTATTCAAACCAGAAAAACTTGTATGGATAATTTCTTTTTTTATGAAAACATCATAAATATCAATAGTGAAATTATCGCCCTCGTAAAACCAATATATGCCTTCTGCATTATCCGTGCTAAAACGGAATTCATGTCCTACAGTGGAGTATTTTGTATTATCGATAGATTCATCTGTAGAAAAAAAGTTTTTAACAAAGTTATAAAAATCACTCATATTATACCTCCGTGCTTTATATTTTATCCCGAATAGACATTATCCCGAATAGACTTATTTAGTCATATCTAATTGATTGAAATCCTCATTTATTATAAAATAAATGATAAATAAAAACAAGAAAAACTATGCGTATTGCAAAAGAGTTTGAAAACAAGCCTCTAAAATCAGTCTAAAAAGGCTATTTATAGGGTTTGCTAATTTTAAAAAAAGGAGGAGTTGTTCAGTGAAGGATAAGAAGAAATCAATACTGAAAAGACTAATGGCTTACGGTGGTGAAAAAAGTTTTTTACTCTATATTGCTATTGTTATGTCTGCTGTATCAGGTGTCATGGTTTTGATGCCTATGGTATATATTCATAGAATTGTAAATAACTTAATTTTAAATGGGATGGTGAATTTTGATTATGTAAAGGAAAATTCAATTTATGCAGCAGTCTTTGCCGTTCTGGGGCTTTTTATATACCTAATAGGTTTAATTTTATCCCATATTTTTGCATTTGAAGTGGAAGATAACATTATTAAGACTTCCGTAACAAAACTAATAAACAAACCGCTTGGGTATTTCGATGACAAAGAAAGCGGAAGGATAAGAAATGTAATTGTGTCCGGAGCGTCTGAAACCCATTCTTTTATAGCGCATCAACTTCCTGATATGGCGATGACCATTATATCGCCAATCGTCCTGCTTGTATTTTTCTTCGTGTTTAACTGGAAGTTAGGACTTGCCAGTATGATACCGATGATTATCGGTATGACATTGATGTCATCTATGATGACAACCGAAACAAAAAAAATGAAGGATGAGTATTATGCAGGACTTTCCGATTTATCCTCTCAGACTGTGGAATATGTTCGAGGAATTCCTGTTGTTAAAACATTTGCACAAAGTGTTGAGAGCTTTGATAAGTTATATTCGTTAATCATAAAAACAAAAGACAATGTACTTAAGCTTACTATGAGTTATACGAATAAAATGTCGTGGTTTGAAACCGTTTCTACATCGACGGCATTTTTCTTGGTACCTGTGGCATTACTCTTAATAAAATTTAATGGAAACTTATCTAATGTAGTTGCAGATTCTGTTATTTACTTCCTAATAGGACCGGCATTTGCTACTTTTATTATGAGAACTGCGACGATTACACAATACAGTTATTTTGCAGAACTTGCTTTAGATAAAATTGAAAATATACTTGAGTTTGATGATTTTGTTTATGGAAATAAAACAAGTTCTGATGTTGGGATAGAGTTTAAAAATGTAAGCTTTTCTTATGAAGATGAAAATGTATTAGACGATATTTCATTTAAGGTGAATAAAGGAGAACGAGTTGCTTTAGTCGGATCATCAGGCAGTGGTAAAACTACTATAGCAAGGCTTGCTGCACGATTTTACGATATTAAAACAGGTGAAATTTATATTGGAGGAATTAATATAAAAGATTTTGAAAAAGAGGCTTTAATGAGAAAAATTGCTTTTGTTTTTCAAAACTCTAAACTATTTAAAATGAGTTTAAGAGATAATCTTTTAATCGGAAAGCCTGATGCAACTAATGAAGAAATTGACAATGCCTTAATCAATTCAGGGGCTAAAGATATTATTAAAAATTTAGATAAAGGACTTGATACTGTTTACGGAACTAAAGGCACATATTTTTCAGGAGGAGAGGCTCAAAGGATTTCTATAGCGAGAGCTTTTTTGAAAGATGCAGATATTATCATTTTAGATGAAGCTACAGCCTTTGCAGATCCTGAAAATGAACATTTGATTCAAGAGTCTTTTAAGAAGCTATCAAAAAACAAGACAACATTGATGATTGCTCATAGATTATCTACAGTAGTAGATGCGGATAAAATTCTTGTTATTGATAAGGGGAAAATTGTAGAAGAAGGCAAGCATTCAGATTTAATCGGTATGAGTGGGCCTTACAAAAAACTTTGGGAAGAATATCAAAAATCCGTAAATTGGAAGATAGGAGGTTAAACATATGGTTTCTTATTTTATGAAAAAATATGCGATGTCAGAAAAAGGCGCTCTTAACTTAAAAAAAGCCATATTTTCACACACGCTTGTTAATTTAACTAAATTGTTCGCACCAATGATCGGTTTTATGTTTCTGTTTCAGTATATAGGCATTTTAAAAAGTATTGAGAGTTACAATTTTACTTCTGTTCATTATATTGCACTAATTGTAGTAATGATGATTGTGATGTTCTTAATAGCGAGGTGGGATTATGTAAGACTTTACACCAATGTGTACAACGAGAGTGCAAATTCAAGAATTGAGTTAGCGGAAAAGTTAAAGAAATTACCTCTTTCTTATTTTGGTAAAAGAGATTTGGCAGACCTTGCGGAAACCATGATGAATGACATGAACTTATATGAAACAATTTTTTCTCATGCTGTACCTCATATATATTCAACGGCTATATCCACAAGTATTATTGCTTTAATGCTTATCTTCTATAATTGGAAACTTGCACTTGCAGCCCTTTGGGTAATTCCCATTTCTATTTTGATTATATTTTTATCAAAGAAAAGTCAGAAAAAAATAGTACAAGGCTGGATAGATGATAATCGTAAGGTTTTTGATAATCTACAGGAAAATATAGAGCAGATAGAGCAAATAAAATCTTACAACTTAGAAGATAGGATGTTAAATGATTTTTTTGAAAAATTAAATGCATCCACAAAACAGAAGACGAAAGGTGAAGTTGTAGCCGGAACACTTACAGGAATAGCTGCCGCAATTTTAAAGCTTGGAATTATAAGTGTTGCCGTTATCGGCGTCAACATGCTTATGGCAGGGGAGGTAAGTGCGCTGGTTTATATCGCATTTTTAATGCTTACAGCAAGTATTTATCTTCCTATAGAAGGAATAATCACCTTTATGTCAATGATAGTTATGCTTGATGCGGTTGTAGGGAGAATAAAGGAAATAAAGACCATGCCTGTTCAAAAAGGCAAAAAAGATATTGACATTAAAAATTACGATATTGAGTTCAAGGATGTTTATTTCGGATATGATGATTATTCTGTAATAAATTGTGTGAGCTTTACTGCAAAGCAGGGTGAAATCACTGCGCTAATCGGTTCAAGCGGAAGCGGAAAAACAACTCTCACCAAGCTTGCTGCAAGATTTTGGGATATAGATAAAGGAAAGATTTTGATAGGGGGAGAGGACATCGGTAAAATTGATCCGGAAACACTCCTTAAAAATTTCTCTATCGTTTTCCAAGATGTTACTCTTTTTAATTCAAGCATAAAAGATAATATAAAAATCGGTAAAAAAGATGCTACAGATGAAGAGATTATAAGAGCGGCTAAAATAGCAAGATGTTATGAATTTATAGACAAAATGCCGGATGGAATAGATACAGTAATAGGTGAAAACGGACAAAGACTTTCAGGCGGAGAAAGACAAAGAATCTCAATAGCAAGGGCAATACTAAAAGACGCACCAATCATATTGCTTGATGAGGCTACAGCATCTCTGGATGTTGAAAATGAAAGTCTAATTCAAGAGGCTTTATCCGAACTTATAAAAGAAAAAACGGCAATTGTTATTGCTCATAGATTAAGAACAATAAGAAATGCAAACAAAATCGTTTTATTAAATGCCGGAAAAATAGAAGCGATAGGGACAGATGAAGAACTTTGTAAAAGCTCGGAATTTTATAAAGCAATGCTTAGAAAATCAAATATTCAGTGAAAACTTATTTAGAAGGAAAATATAAAAATGGAAAAATTAAGAATTAAAGATTTAGTTACGATAGGTGTATTTACAGTAATATATTTTGTACTTATGTTTGCTTCGGGAATGATTGGTATTGTACCGATTTTATACTTGGCATACCCTACACTGGCAGGCATTATAACAGGAATAGTTATAATGCTCTTTATGGCAAAAGTTCAAAAATCATGGGGATTATTTATACTTGGGTTGATTTGTAGTCTTTTAGCAATTGCAATGGGAAATACATATGTAATATTGATACATGCTGTAATCAGTATGGCAATTGCGGAACTTTTAAGAAAAAAAGGAGAATATAAATCATTTAAATTTAATATGCTCTCATTTGTCGTATTCAACACTTGGATTTGTGGTTTCCTTATGCAAGTTTTGTTGGCTAAAGACAAGGTTATTAAACTGGCGGAAACAGGCGGTATGGGTCACGATTATATAATGAAGCTCATAGCACTTTTGAATTATCGAAGTATGGTATTAGTATATATCGGTGCTGTTGTCGGCGGGATACTCGGCGCATATATCGGTAAAGTCTTTTTGAAAAAGCATTTCGAAAAAGCTGGTATTGTATAATGCTCGTTTCTTTAGACAATCCATATAATCCCAATCCAATTAGTAAAATTTTAGTAAGTTTTTCACTTGGATTTGCTGTATTTTATAAAGTAAATACCTATTTTGAATGGGGAATTGTGCTTCTTATTTCATTTCTTTTTTTAATGAATGGATTTAAGAAAGAAGCCTTAAAAAACATATCATTTTTTGGGGTTCTTTCTTTGATACCTAATCTTGATGTAATTAGAAATATGAATGCGATTTTAATGATGTTTTTTATGCTATTTGCTGTATGTAAGATGTTTTATCTTCCATTTAGTGCGGGAAGTTTTTTTTTAAAAACATCGGATGTAGGAAGTGTAATATCCTCAATGGATAAAATGAATTTACCTCGTACTGTTTCTATACCAATTGCTGTAATGTTTAGGTTTTTTCCTTCATTTAGGGAAGAAAGTCACAATATAAAACTTGCTATGAAAATAAGGGGTATTACATTTAAAAATCCAATTTCATACATCGAGTATGTAATTGTGCCTTTACTTGTTATGTCTTCTAATATTTCTGATGATATTGCAAAGGCAGCAGAAACAAAATGTATTGAAAATCCTGTTAAAAAAACTAGGTACATATCCGTCAAAACGAAAACAGTTGATTTTGTTTATGTGCTTTCAATACTGATTATGGTTATAGGAGGAGCTTTATGGTAGAAATTGAAAATTTATCTCTATCTTATGGAAATTCTCCTAAAGTGTTAAAAAACATTTCTTTAGATGTAAAAAAAGGCGAATGTGTATTATTTACTGGGAAAAGTGGTAGCGGAAAATCTTCAATTATAAATTCTATCAATGGGTTAGCTGTACGATATGATGGAGCTTCTATGGGTGGAACCATCAGGATTGATAATAAAGATATTAAAAACCTCGAATTATACGAAATATCGCTCTTAGTATCAAATGTATTTCAAAATCCAAAGACACACTTTTTCAATATAAATACTACTCTTGAATTACTTCTCTATTTGGAGAATATAGGACTTTCAAAAAAACAAATGGATGAAAGACTAAATGATATGTTGGATTTGTTTCCGATAGAACATCTTTTAAATAGAGATATTTTTAAGCTTTCGGGTGGAGAAAAGCAGATTTTATGTATTGCTGCAAGTTATATATCTGGAACGGAAATCATTGTTTTAGATGAGCCTTCATCAAATCTTGATGAAGAAAACATTTTAATCATAAAAGAAATGCTTATAAAACTTAAAGATAAGGGGAAAACTCTTATAATCTCAGAACATAGAATATTTTATCTAATGGATATTGTAGATAGAGTTTTTTTGATTAAAGATGGGGAAATACAAAAGGAATATACTCAAATAGATTTTATGAAAATACCGTCTGAAAAGCTAAAGAAGTTAGGTTTAAGAAATAAGAATAGAGTAAAACTTACAGTACCCGAAAATGAAAATAAGGGAAATTTAGAAGTAAAAAACATTGAATTTAAGTTTAATGGCATAGATAAAAAATTGCATTTAAAAGACCTCTCTTTTGAAATGGGAAAAATTTACGGCATAGTAGGAACAAACGGACTTGGTAAATCCACTTTGCTCAGATGCCTTATAGGCTTAGAAAGAAAATCGAAGGATGAAATCTATTTGGACGGCAAAAGACTTTCAAAATCAGATAGGCTAAAAATATCATCCCTTGTAATGCAGGATGTTAATCATCAGCTTTTTACCGATTCTATTGCAAGTGAAGTAGGTCTTGGAATAAAAAATATTGAAAGTAGTTATGTTGAAAATATTCTGAAAAAACTTGATTTATATGAATCAAAAGATCGTCATCCAATGAGCTTGTCAGGTGGACAAAAGCAAAGGGTAGCAATTGCATCTGTACTATGTAAAAAATCTAAACTTATGTTTTTTGATGAGCCTACTAGTGGAATGGATTATTGCAATATGATGAACATATCCCATCTGATCAACGAATGTAAAAGCGATAAGAAAATAATATTCATTGTTTCACATGACCAAGAATTTTTAAATTCGATAGCTGACAATGTTATATATTTGTAAATATCCATAGTGATACTCATATTTGAAAAATCAAAATAAAGGAGATTTAAAGATGTAAGGAGATAAAAATATGAAATATCATGACATGATAATAGAAAATATAAGTGTATGTGAATTTCTTTTATCGTGTGAAAGTAAGATATTTTGTTTAGGAAAATTTTTATGCGTTATTAAATAATATAATAGAAAAAGAATACATTTCTAAAAGAGGACTTTTTACGCCAAAGTGTAGAAGTCCTCCTTTTTTATTATCACTAACGGAAAAGGAGAGAATGGGAGTCGTTTAACCTTATATTCCATTCATAATGGCCGTGCGATTGAGGGGACAAGAGTTCTAACGGGTGATGTTATCGGTGAAACACCAGATAATACAGGTTTGAAAGTTTCTTATCAAAAGTATAAGAACAAGAAAGAAAAATTGGTGTATGTCAATCTTCAATTTTATTTCCCAAAAGTCATTCAACTTCAGACTACTATTTTACCAGCAATTAGTCAGTTTGGTGGGGATGAGTTTGAATGAGCAAAACATATTTATGAGTTTTTGAAATCTCAAGGGCCAAGCGGTGGTAGACACCAGAATAAACCGACTGACTAGGTGGCTTACAGGTTCTGTAAGTCGTCTTTTTTACTTTAATAGTAATGTTTTACATTTTAAGGAGAACGCAGTTTTGGCTCGTTCTCTTTTTTTGTTGTGATACTTCTTTCAAGGAATATTTGATAGGATTGGAGTGAAAAAAGATTAACTAGGAAAGAAGGAAGTATATGGAAGCCATTTATCAACGTGATTCGGATCAAGATGGACTAACTGATGCTCAAGAATTGACGCTAGGAACCAATCCTCTTAGCGCAGATTCTGATGGTGATGGTCGTTCAGATTTAGTAGAAGTAGAAGAAGGAACCAATCCCTTAGAAAAGGATTTACAAGACATGGGCCAAACAAGTATAACTGAACCGTCTTCAGTATTTATGGAAATGAAACAAAAGATTTCAGATATGATGGAGAGTCACTACAAGGAATTTATACAGGCTCTGATTAGTATTGAAACAGGGATTGAAAACCAACAAGACCTAGAAGACTTATATACTTACTACATGAGAACAGATGCCGTTTCTCTTTTGTCTAGTGATTTAGAAACCAGTCCTCAAGAGGTTGAAATGGAGATAGAGTTGTAGGGGAATCATGTGATTCTCCTATTTTCGTATAGATGAAAGGAGCGAGTATGGAAGTAATGCAATTATTGGCTATGTTTCGTGGAACAATTCCAAAAGATAGGGAGAAAATGGGCCTATTTCTTCGTTATCAAGCGCAACATTTTGATGAGAAATGGCAAGACTTGGTAGAGAGTTTTTTGGCTGAAGAGGGCAAGATAAAAGAGATACCTCATGTCTATTCATTTCATCAAGATATTATTTCTTTCCTAGAGGCCAGTTCTGAAAATAATGACCAAGATCTAGAAAGTTACACAAGAAATTTTGGACAAGCAGGTCTAGATAAATTATCTCAATTAAGCAATTGGGAGAAAAACTTGGTGCTAGAAGTCGCAACCTATAACCTTTCCACTCGATTTCACATCCAATCTGGAAAAGAGAAGTTAGAACCATTAAGTGAGCTTGTATTTCATCAAAATCAGGATGTCAATTTAGTCAATGTCTATCGGGTTGCGAATAATCTATCTGACCGTATTAGTAGAGATATAGAGGAATTTCTTCTAATGGTTGACTCAAAAGAGCTTAAAAAAGAAGTTATTGAGATTCATTTTGAAGAAAAAGAGGGAGATGTTCTAGCTTATTTGGGTTCAGAATTGATGGCTACTTTAGATACCGTGACGGATCTTGTCCATCATGAAGAAAACTACACACAACTCCCACTGACACAAAAGCTGAAGATTATTACTCATTTTGATGAAGTAAAGGCTATAAGAAAAAAGTCTAATCAAGTAGAGGAATCTTTGTCTCCTTCAAGTGATGTTGAACAGGAAACGGAAGAAACGAACTCTTTTTCTAATGTCGATAAAATTGTAGAAGAAGCTTTGAGGAAATATCCAATCGGTTCACAAGTAAGTTATAAAGGACAAGTATTTCAGTTGGTTTCGATTGAAAATGCACAGTTAAATAACTTAGTTCGCCTAGAGCTATTCAATGATTCCAACCAGTTATTTGAAGAAAGTCCTATCTTATACTTGAACAGTTTAGAAGAGATTGAACAAGTATTGTCTATCGTAGAACTTGAAAAAGAAGATTCAGAGATTGAGATTGATTCATCAAGTGAAAATCAGGAAATAGATTTGTTTTCCTACCTGGAAGAAGAAAAGGAAAAAGATAAGGAAACAGAATCAACACCACTTATTTCAAGTGTAGAAGAGTTGGATATTCCTGTTCAAGATTTTGTTTTTCCAGATGATTTAGAGGACTTTTATCCTAAGACAAATCGAGAAAAAATTGAAACGAATATCGCCGCAATTGAACTTGTTAAAAGATTAGAAAAAGAGAGACGACAAGCAAATCCAGAAGAACAAGAACTACTAGCCAAGTATGTCGGATGGGGTGGCCTTGCCAATGAATTTTTTGATGAACTCAATCCAAAGTATGAAACAGAACGTTTAACTCTTAAGAGTTTAGTAAGTAAATCAGAATACTCCACTATGAAACAAAGTTCTCTCACAGCCTATTATACAGACCCAATGATTATTCGCCAGATTTGGCAAAAGTTACTGGATGATGGTTTTGAGGGAGGAAGGATATTAGATCCTTCTATGGGAACTGGGAACTTCTTTGCGGCTATGCCTAGAAGTATACGAGATAAATCAGAACTCTATGGGGTTGAATTAGACAGTGTGACAGGCGCAATCGCAAAACAACTCCACCCCAATACCCATATTGAAGTGCGAGGATTTGAAGAAGTTCCCTATCAAAATAATAGTTTTGATTTAGTCTTAACGAATGTTCCTTTTGGAAATTTTCGCATTGCCGATAAAAACTATGATAAACCTTATATGATTCACGACTACTTTGTCAAACACTCACTTGATTTAGTAAGAGACGGAGGACAAGTGTCGATTATCTCATCTATTGGCACAATGGATAAGCGGACAGATAATGTCTTACAAGAGATTAAATCCAACACTCATTTTTTAGGGGGAGTTCGGTTGCCAGATACGGGTTTTAAAAAGATTGCAGGTACCCGAGTGACTACAGATCTCCTCTTCTTTCAAAAGGACCAAGCAAAGAATCTTAATGAAGAGGAACTTGTTTTTAATGGTTCTATTCCCTTTGAGGAGGATAAGCGTGTCTGGATCAATCCATATTTTGATGGGAAATACAATACACAAGTTTTGGGTGAATATGAGGTACGTAATTTTAATGGAGGTACTCTCAATGTTAAGGGGGTATCAGAAACATTAGCTACTGACATAATGAAAGCATTAGAGAATGTGGAAGCACTTAAACAAATTGACAATTCTTTGAAAGCACCTGTTTTTATCCAAGAAGAAGTGGATAATTCTATCCCAAGTCGTATACGTGAGGACTTAGCGCTCTATTCTTTTGGATACGAGGGAAATCAAATTTATTACCGAGATACGCATGGCATTCGGAACAGTTCAAAAGTAGACGAAATTAGTTATTATGTAGATGAGAATGGAGATTTTAAAGCTTGGGACAGTTCTTTGTCTGAACATAAAATAGATCGATTTGTGCAACTTCATTTGACAGATGAGGAAGCACTAGATGTTTACAAGTCAGAAGAAGCGAGTAAAAGAGGGAAATATAAGGGACTGTTCAAAAAAACTGTCTTTTATGAAAGTCCCTTATCGGATAAGGATATTGGTCGCATTAAGGGCATGGTTGATTTGAGAGAGACCTATCAATCCTTAATTGAAATTCAACGTCATCAAGATTATAGTCGGACAGATTTTCAGGTATTACTTAGTAAACTCAATCGTGACTATGACCGCTTTGTAAGTCAATTTGGATACTTGAATGCCTCCGTTAATCGGAACTTATTTGATAGTGACGATAAGTATTCTTTACTAGCAAGTTTAGAAGATGAATACATTGATTCTAAAGATCAGAAAGTAAAATATAAAAAATCTTTAGCCTTTGAGAAAGCATTGGTTAGGCCAGAGAGAGTGATTGCAAGAGTTTCAACTGCTCTAGATGCCTTAAACTCTAGTTTATCGGATGGTAGAGGGGTTGATTTAGACTATATGGTATCAATTTATCCCGAACATAGCCAAGCTGCTATTTTAGATGAGTTAGGTGACCAGATTTTAATAGATCCCGAAAGATATTTAAGAGGAGAAAGAAAATATCTTTCTAAGAACCAGTTTTTGTCAGGAGATATTCTCAACAAGATAGAAGTAGTTCAACTATTAGTGGAGGAAAACAACCAAGAATATGATTGGAACCACGCTTTAGATTTGTTAGAATCTGTTCGCCCTCCGCGGATTCATCTGGCAGATATTGAGTTCAAAATAGGGTCACGTTGGATCCCTCAATCCGTTTATGGTAAATTTGCCTTTGAATGTTTTACCAATCGTGAATTTGAATTGTCTTCGCCTGATGTAGAACAAGTCATTGAAGTGAATCCTGTTGATGGGCAGGTTCATTTAAGGACATCATTTGCTTATCGCTATCCAAGTGCCAAAGATAGTAGTCTTGGAGTCAGTGGGTCACGTTATGATACAGGAAGAAAGATTTTTGAGAATTTACTTAATTCGAACCAACCTACTATTACCATGACTATTACGGAAGGAGAAAAGAAAAAGACCATCACAGATTTGGAAAAAACTTCTGTTCTAAGAGCGAAAGAGCAGCATTTACAAGAGCTCTTTCAAGAATTTGTCTCACGGTATCCAGAAGTCCAACAAGTCATTGAGGAAAGCTATAATCGTCTTTATAATCGAACAGTTAGTCGAGAGTATGACGGTAGCCATCTAGTCATTGATGGCTTGGCACAAAACATCAGCCTTCGCCCTCATCAAGAGAATGCCATTCAAAGAATCGTAGAAGAAAAAAGAGCTTTATTAGCTCATGAGGTAGGTTCAGGAAAGACCTTGACCATGCTTGGTGCTGGGTTTAAATTAAAGGAGTTGGGGATGGTTCATAAGCCCTTGTATGTGGTGCCCTCTAGTTTGTCTGCTCAATTTGGCCAAGAGATCATGAAATTTTTCCCTACTAAAAAGGTCTTTGTGACTACTAAGAAAGATTTTGTGAAGGCGAGAAGAAAACAATTTGTGTCACGTATTATTACAGGAGATTACGATGCCATTGTCATTGGGGATTCTCAATTTGAAAAAATCCCTGTCAGTAAAGAAAGACAGATGAACTATATTGAGGATAAACTCAATGAACTACGAGAGATTAAAACACATTCTGAAAACAAGTATACCGTTAAAGAAGCGGAGCAATCAATAAGTGGTCTAGAGAAACAATTGGAAGAACTCCAACGCTTTAATCGTGATAGTTTTATTGATTTTGAGAACTTAGGAATTGATTTTCTCTTTGTGGATGAAGCACATCACTTTAAAAATATTCGTCCAATTACTGGACTTGGGAATGTAGCAGGGATTACTAATACAACTTCTAAGAAGAATGTGGATATGGAGATGAAGGTTCGACAGATTCAGGAAGAACATGATTTTAAAAATATTGTCTTTGCGACAGGAACACCTGTTTCCAATTCTATTAGTGAGTTGTATACTATGATGAACTACATTCAACCGGATATCTTAAAACGCTATCAAGTTGATTATTTTGACTCTTGGGTAGGTGCTTTTGGAGAAATTCAAAACTCTATGGAATTAGCTCCTACAGGGGATAAGTACCAACCTAAGAAACGATTTAAAAAGTTTGTCAATCTACCTGAGTTGATGAAAATCTATAAAGAAACAGCCGACATTCAAACACAAGATATGTTGGATTTACCTGTTCCAGAAGCTCATATTATCCCTATTGAGAGTGAGTTAACTGAAAACCAGAAACTCTATCTAGAAGAATTGGTTATGAGGTCAGATATGGTCAAATGTGGAACAGTTGATCCGAGTCAGGATAACATGTTAAAAATTACGGGTGAGGCACGAAAACTAGCAATTGATATGCGTTTATTGGACTCTAGTTATAGTCTAGCAGATAATCATAAACTGCTTCAGGTAGTGGATAATGTTGAAAGAATTTATCGTGAGGGAATGGAAAATAAGGCTACTCAGATGATTTTTTCAGATATTGGCACACCTAAGAAAAAAGATAATGGCTTTGATGTTTATTCTGAGATTAAGGCTTTATTAGTTGATAGAGGAGTCCCTAGTAAGGAAATTGCCTTTGTACATGATGCCAATAGTGATGAAAAGAAGAATAGTTTGTCTCGAAAGGTCAATGCAGGAGAGGTGCGGATTCTCCTTGCCTCAACTGAAAAAGGAGGAACAGGTTTAAATGTTCAGAGCAAGATGAAAGCAGTTCATCATCTGGATGTACCGTGGAGACCAAGTGACATTCAGCAGCGCAATGGACGGATTATCCGACAGGGAAATGAAAACAAGGAAGTGGATATTTACCACTATATTACCAAAGGTTCGTTTGATAATTATCTATGGGCAACTCAGGAGAACAAACTCCGTTATATTAAGCAAATTATGACTTCTAAGGAGCCGATTCGTGCTGCAGAAGACATTGATGAGCAGACTATGACAGCTTCTGATTTTAAGGCACTAGCAACAGGTAATCCTTATCTCAAATATAAGATGGAACTAGAGAATGATCTAACTCTATTAGAAAATCAAAGACGCGCCTTTCAACGCAGCAAGGATCACTATCGTCATACAATCTCTTACTGTGAAGAAAATATACCCATTCTTGAGAAACGATTAAGCAAGTATGAAGGCGACATTCAACAGTCTGAAATGTCGAAAGACCAGGCATTTTCTATGACGGTAGGTAAGCAAGCTTTTGAGCAACGAGCTGAAGCAGGGGAATCCCTACACCGTCTTATCCGTCATAATCAAGCTGATATTAAAGAATTTCGCACCCTAGCCAGTTATCGAGGGTTTGACATTAAAATGCTTAGTCTTGCAACAAATCAACCTCTTCCTGAAACCTTCTCTGTTAAGATTGTAGGAGAAAATCAATATTCTGTCAGTTTAGATTTGTATTCTCCTTTGGGGACGATTCAAAGGCTTCAGCATACGATTGAACACATTAAAGAGGACCAAGTGAAAACTCAGAACTTATTGGATGACTTAAAGGATAAATGGACTACTGCTAAGGTAGAAATTGAGAAAAATTTTCCAAAGGAAGAGGATTATCAAACTAAAAAGGCCGAATACGATGTACTCGCGCCATTGATTGAAACAGAAACGGATTTAGATATTATAGATCAAGCCTTAAGACAATTCCATGAAAAAGGAAACGAAAAGCAGGAACAACTTTCTTTTGAATTGGATTAAAAAATAGATACAAATAGCGGACAAGAAATGAAAAGCGCGGTAGAATAAAGATAGAAAGAAACGAGGTAACAATTATGATGGAAGATACCTATTATCAATTAGAAGAGGCTTTGGTACAGGGATTTCAAACACCTGAAGAATACCAAGCCTACAAGGAGTTAAAGGAACATTATGAGGAAGTGACAGGCGATTACAGCTTTTCCAAACGAGAACTCACTAGCCAATTGGAAATCACTCTTCAAAATCATCGAGGTGTGGACTTTGAAGAACATGAAAAAGAGGAGTATTTGGACTTAGTTCAAAAATTAGAAGAGTTTGATTCCTCTCTTGCCACCCATTATCGTCAATTGATTGATTAGGAAGGAGAAAGTCATGAATGATTTACTCCTTATCCCAGTAATTTTTTTAGCAGTAGGAGGAATTCTCATTCTTTTATGGAGACTCTTTCTTATTGCCAGTGGACTTTTCCTTATTGGTTTTATCAGTTTTCTTATTTTCGTGGAGGTCTATGGAATTTATTTGTTCTTTACTGAACCGACTTTATACTTTGATGATATCAGGCAACATGGTTTAACTAGTTTTACGGCTGTGTACCTTTTCATCAATCTGATGTTGGTTCTAGGATTCAGTTGGCGTTTCATAAACTCCAAAACTAAGGAAAGTATGTAAACTTGTTAGATGGTTAAAAAACTTTATCTGAATCTAAATTCGGATAGGGTTTTTTATTTGCCTTGATTCTTTCATATACATCATAGCTAAATTGGAGTAATAATTTATGAAAATCATTATCCTCACTATTATTACTTGTATTTATGGCTTGTTTATGGCGTTCAATATGAGAAAGAGCTCTTCTCAAATTTTCTTCTTTTAATTTGTTCATATTTATATTATAAACTGAAGACAGCTAATTTTGATATTTTGCTCTGAACTGTACGATTTTTCGCCTGAAATGTAGGAATTACCTTTCGTTGTGATGTGATAAAACTTACAAGTTCTTTTTGTTATTCTTGACCTAGTTTTTATAGAAAGAAGGTCTAAGATGTTAAATAAAGTCAAAACTAAAGCCTTAATTAGTGTTGGAGCAGTAGCCGCAACTAGCTTTATTCTCATGATGGGATATACTGCTGGTCAACATTCTACTGCTAAACAAAGTCGCAAAGAAATCGAATTGGCTGCAGCTAAACTTGTAGAGGACAAACAAGCAGAAGATAAAGCCAGCATTTTGTCATCGGATACTGTAAAAGAATTTTTGACTCAGTACTATACGAAAGAAAAGCTCGGAGAAAATAATACACGTATTCAACCTTATATGACTGAATCGGCTTATTCTCAAGAATTGTCAAGTCAAAATGATGCCATGAACCAAGTGTATAAGGATTATATTTTGGATTATCATTTTGAAAAAGCAGATATCTTTGTCAATCAGACTACGAATCAAGCTATTGCCATGGTCTCTTATAATGTAACCTATGTATCTGATTTAAAGAATGCCAACCAATCAAAGACTAATCAGACAGAAACAAGAACAGTTAAGTTGTCTTATTCGAAACTACCTGGTAAGTTATTGGTCAACCAAGTACAGGTTTGGAAATCTGGGTTAGATGATTTGGATAAGGCCACTCCCAAAACTTTGGAAGAATCCTCATCTGTTCCATCACTGCCAAATACTACGACAAAATGATGATATTGCATGGAAATAGAAGAATGTAAGCAAATTTCAATTCTTGATGTAGCCAATCGTTTAGGTATCTCCTTTAAACAAGTTTCGAGCAGTGTCTATGAACATCCTGAACACGATTCATTTCGGATTTTTTCAACTACCAATACTTTTAAATGGTTTTCAAGAGATATTCAAGGTGATGTTATTGATTTTGTTCGACTTGTTAAGGGAATTTCCTTTAAAGAAGCTCTAGCCTTTCTTTCTGAAGAACCTTTTCAAAAAGAAGCCGTTCAAGAAAATAGATTGAGACCATTTTATTATCCTTTAAAGAGAGTAGAAGATTCTAACTGTAGTCTGGCCAGATATTATTTAACAGAATGTAGAGGAATCGCAGAAGAAATCGTACAAAAGATGATTCAACAAGGATTGATGGCACAAGCCACTTGGAAAACAAATGAAACAGTTGAACCTGTTATTGTTTTTAAAAGCTTTGATCATCGTCACAAACTGCAGGCAGCAAGCCTACAAGGGATTTATAAGAATCATTCTATCCCAAGAGAGAGGTTAAAAACGATTCTAAAAGGAAGCCATGGACATGTTGGAATATCCTTTGACATTGGTAAACCAAATAGATTGGTCTTTTGTGAATCGTTTATCGACTTGATGAGCTATTACGAACTTCATCAACAAAATCTATTTGATGTTCGTTTGGTATCTATGGAGGGATTAAAAAGGTCTGTTGTTGCTTATCAAACTTTACGACTGATAGCTGAAGAAAATCAGAAGTTGGAATTTTTAGATACAGTAATACCTTCAAAGTTATTGCCTTTGATCAATACAATTCGTGATACAACCAGCTATTTTGATAATCATCCTGATTTATTGACACTGGCAGTAGATTGTGATGAAGCAGGAAAAGATTTTTCTGATAAGTTATCTCAATCAGGATTTCCTGTTTTACTGGATTTACCTAATAATGAATCTGGGAAAGAAAAAATAGATTGGAACGATATTCTTAGAGAAAAGAAATCAGATTTTCAATTTAAGCTTGAGACAGTAAAAGATACATTGTGGAATCCACCAGTAAGACAAACCTCTCAATGTTTAGAATTGTGATAACAAAATCAAGATGTTTTAGCTAATATTAGAATGAAGGAGGATCGTATATGACCATTATTGAACGCTTAGAAGAAAAGGTCACTAGGCAAGAAAGCAAGGTAGCAAGAGAGACAGAAAAACTCGCTGCTTACAAAGAGCAACTGGAGACAGCGATGTTTGCGACGTTCAAAAGGCGTCAAAGCATTAGTCACATGAGTTTTGAAGAAGCTCTTGACCATGCCTTTGGTAAAGAAAGACAATTCGATGATTCTGAATTTAGAAAGGATGAAATGAGTGAATGACAAAAGATTGGAATTTTAATCAACCATTAGAGAGTAAATCAGAAAATCAAGAAGATCCAGATAAAATTGCGGCCTTATTTGGAAATCATCAAGGAGGTAATGATGTAAATTATGAAGCAGCTTTTCAAAAGCGCAAACAAGCACCTGTGACGGAATCAAATTCTAGTTCTAAACCCAAAGTTACAGAGGTTAGAACAGGAAAAGAGATAGATATCACTACAAGTTATCAGCAACATCTTAAAAGACTGATTGCGGATAACAATAGCGATATTCAAAGTAGTCAAAAGAAAATTGAAGAGCTACATACGTTGATTGACACAAAGAATAAAGACAATAAGAAATTGCAGTCCATTTATGATGCGATTTCGGAATTACACTAAGCAGTCCTGATAGGCTGCTTTTTTTGAGAGGTTATAGATGTTTACAACATTTTTTAAGAAAAATCACGACAATAGTGACGTATTTAAAAAGCTGATTCATAGACTATCTGATATGTCTGTCCAAGATCTTGAAAAAATAGACCGACTGCTAGATATCATTTTCACTCCAGATCAAGGATCAGAACAACTAAAAACAGAAGCAACTTTCAGAGAAGAAACTTTGGACGACACATTAAAGGAAGCTAAGAATCAACTTCATAAGGAACAATTGGAGAAGAATTTAGAGAGGTTTAGGAAAAATAGCCAATAATGCACCAAAATTGGTGCGTTATACTTTTTTATGCTATAATTGAATTATAAAAATAAAGGAGTTTGCCATGATTGGAAAGAACATAAAATCCTTACGTAAAACACATGACTTAACACAAGACGACTTTGCCCGAATTATAGGAATTTCTCGAAATAGTCTGAGTCGTTATGAAAATGGAACGAGTTCAGTCTCTACGGAATTAATTGACATCATTTGTCAGAAGTTTAATGTATCTTATGTCGATATTGTAGGAGAAGATAAAATGCTTAATCCTGTTGAAGATTATGAATTGACTTTAAAAATTGAAATTGTGAAAGAAAGAGGTTCTAATCTATTATCTCGACTCTATCGCTATCAAGATAGTCAGGGAATTAGCATTGATGATGAATCTAATCCTTGGATTTTAATGAGTGATGATCTATCTGACTTGATTCATACAAATATCTATTTAGTAGAAACTTTTGATGAAATAGAGAGATATAGCGGTTATTTGGATGGAATTGAACGTATGTTAGAGATATCTGAAAAACGGATGGTAGCCTAATGGAAATCCAAGATTATACCGATAGTGAATTCAAACATGCTCTAGCACGGAATCTTCGCTCACTGACAAGAGGAAAAAAGTCCAGTAAGCAACCTATAGCGATTTTGCTTGGAGGGCAAAGTGGTGCTGGTAAGACTACAATTCATCGTATTAAACAGAAAGAATTTCAAGGAAATATTGTTATCATAGATGGCGATAGTTTTCGTTCTCAGCATCCACACTATTTAGAACTTCAGCAAGAATATGGCAAAGATAGTGTTGAATACACCAAAGATTTTGCGGGTAAAATGGTAGAGTCTTTAGTAACAGAATTGAGTCATTTGGGATACAATCTTTTGATAGAGGGAACTTTACGAACGGTTGATGTTCCAAAGAAAACAGCACAACTCTTGAAAAATAAGGGATATGAAGTACAATTAGCCTTGATTGCGACAAAGCCTAAGCTGTCCTATCTGAGCACCCTTATCCGATACGAAGAACTGTACGCTATCAATCCAAATCAAGCACGCGCAACTCCAAAAGAACATCATGATTTCATTGTAAATCATTTAGTTGATAATACACGACAATTGGAAGAAGTAGCTATCTTTGAAAGAATTCAAATTTACCAACGAGATAGAAGTTGTGTATATGATTCAAAAGAAAATACAACTTCAGCAGCAACCGTTCTTCATGACTTACTATTTGGAGAATGGAATCAAGTAGAGAAGGATATGCTTAAATCAGGAGAAGAAAGATTGAAAGATTTAACTAATCGAAATGGTTTGTAGAGTTAGATTTTTAAAATAAAGTCTATTGGATCGTCAATTAAAAAATAACGATCCTTTTTTATATTCTCTATCTTCTTGTTCTTCATATTTTTTCAAAAGTTTTAGCATTCTTCAGTGATGATTTCCTAACAATATAAGTACGAATTTAGAGTAGTTTATGATTATTTTAAATCTTGGGGATTATTAAACTCTTGATTTTTTCCAGCAGCTATGGTATTCTTTTGTTAGTTAATAAACTTACAAAAGGAGAACAAATGTTTTCACCTATTAAATTAAAAGAAAAAAGAGAAAGTCAGGGGTTATCACAATCTCAACTTGCATCCAGTTTGGGAATCAGTAGAGCTTCATACTTTAATTGGGAATTAGGTAAAACAAAGCCTAATCAAAACAATCTAACCAAATTGAGTCAGATTTTGAATGTTGATCCTCGATATTTTGAATCAGAGTATGAAATAGTTGAAACTTATCTCAAGCTAACTGAAAAGAATCAAAAAGCGACACTTCATTATGCAAAAGAATTATTGAACAATCAAAACTCTAAAGTTGTAGAAGTTTCTGAACGATTTGCTTATAAGGTCTATGAAAAATTATCAGCTGGTACAGGAACAGCTTACTTTGATGATGGTAATTACGATACAGTTTACTTCAATCATCAATTTGATTGTGACTTTGCATCATGGGTGTTTGGTAATTCAATGGAACCGACATATGAAAATGGTTCTGTAGCCCTTATTAAGCAAACAGGATTTGATTATGATGGAGCTATCTATGCCATCGATTGGGATGGTCAAACCTATATCAAGAAAGTGTATCGTGAAGAAAATGGACTTCGTTTAGTTTCACTCAATCGAAACTATTCAGATAAGTTTGCGCCTTATGATGAGAATCCTCGTATCATAGGGAAAATTGTTGGAAACTTTATGCCTTTAGAGGACTGAGTATGACTTGGTTTGATTATAGTCTCGAACCTAAAAGCGACATTGCCTTTATTGATATGAAATCTTTTTACGCAAGTGTAGAATGTGTAGATAGAGGCCTGCATCCACTTAAGACTTCACTTTGTGTTATGAGTCGTGCAGATAATTCTGCGGGTTTAATTCTTGCCTCCTCTCCTATGTTTAAGAAGGTATTTGGGAAATCAAATGTTGGACGTTCCTATGATTTACCATTTGATGTAAAGACTAGAAAGTTCTCTTACTATAATGCTAGAAAGCAAGGGTTACCGACAACGATAGACTATGTCCGTTATATAGAAGAGTGGGCAAAATCAACAGTGATTGTTCCTCCGAGAATGGATACTTATATTGCAGTCAATATGGAGATTCAAAAAATCTTTCAAGATTTTGCAGCACCAGACGATATTTATCCCTACTCAATTGATGAAGGTTTTATTGATTTAACAAGTTCATTAAATTATTTTGTGCCTGATAAAAGTATTAGTCGAAAAGATAAGTTAGACATCATCTCAGCTGCTATTCAAAAAAAGATTTGGAGAAAAACAGGAATCTATTCAACGGTTGGTATGTCTAATGCCAATCCCTTATTAGCAAAGTTAGCACTAGATAATGAAGCTAAAAAGACTCCGACAATGAGAGCCAATTGGTCCTATGAAGATGTTGAAAAGAAAGTATGGTCTATCCCTAAAATGACAGATTTCTGGGGAATTGGGAATCGGATGGAGAAGAGATTACATAGTTTAGGTATCTTTTCGATTAAAGAATTAGCTAAGGCTAATCCTGACTTGATTAAAAAAGAGCTTGGTATCATGGGCTTAGAGTTATGGTTTCATGCTAATGGGATTGATGAAAGTAATGTTCATAAACCTTATAAGCCAAAGTCAAAAGGAATAGGGAACTCTCAAGTTTTACCTAGAGATTATGTCAAACAAAGAGATATTGAAATCATACTTCGTGAGATGGCAGAACAAGTTGCAGTTAGATTGAGAAGAGCTGGTAAGAAAGCAACTGTAGTTTCTATACACTTAGGGTATTCTAAAGTGGAACAGAAACGATCTATTCATACTCAAATGAAGATTGAACCAACCAATCAAACAGCACTACTTACAAACTATGTTTTAAAGTTATTTCACACTAAATATACTTCAGGAGCTATCAGAAGTGTTGCAGTGAGCTATTCAGGTTTAGTAGATGAATCATTTGGATTGATTTCATTATTTGATGATGTTGAGAAAATAGAAAAAGAAGAAAGGCTCCAGTCCGCAATTGATGCTATTCGAACAGAATTTGGTTTTACTTCACTATTGAAAGGGAATGCCCTGGATCAAGCTTCTAGAACAATCGCAAGAAGTAAACTCATTGGTGGTCATTCAGCTGGAGGATTAGATGGACTAAAATGATGAATCGTTCTTATTTACCTTTTTTGTCTGCAAGAGAGTATCAAGACCGTGGGATGGCTAAGTGGATGGGATTCTTTTTGTCAGAACATTCCAGTTCTCTTTGGGAAGAAAAAAATAGAGAAGACATCTCCATTTCCCTATCAATGGAAGAGAAAGTTCTATTTGTTCGTCAACTTTATACGAATGTATTCCCAGCAACTTTTGTTTGTAAGCTCTCAAATAGAAGAAAAGTAGTATCGGGTATTGTTAAAGAGATTGGGAGAGAGTCTATATCCATTAAATCAGACTCTGGTTTTCTTCGATTAAGATGGGGAGATATACTCGATATACAGATAGAAGGGGTAGATTTATATGAATCGTAAAGAATTATATGATGATAAATTACAGCTAGATTATTTTTCTGATTCTTATTTAAGGTTTGAGTCAGATTTTTACAAGTATTCTGCTTTAGATATACCATTAACATTTATCACTGATGATATTTTACGCACCATGGCTATGTCTCAGAAACATTATTTTAAATTAAACAAAAGCAAATCTTTAGACAATCGTGATCATTACTTTGTTTTTTCTATCAAGATGAACAAAGATAGTAGTGGGATTAGGCAGTATGAATATCAGAGACATTGTTTTAATTTGTAAGAGTCCGATAGGGCTCTTTTTTCTGTGATAATTTTATCAAAAAGTATTTGTTATACTTTTTTTAATTTAGATTTATCTTGGGGGTTTGGGGGCGTGCCACCACATTTTCATATCGTTTGTTTTTTAAACCGTGAGGTTTGAAATGGCAGGCGATATGATTTTTGGGATATTGTGGACACAATATCTGAGCTCGCAAAGCCTTACAAAAATGTTGAATCTATTTTGAAAAATATACTGACAGTGTCTGTAAGCTTACATTGTCAGTACAGGTATCAATGAGGGAGGAAAAGTCATATGAAAAGAGATATACGTAGTATTCGGAAACAATTTCGCTTAACAGAAACGGAAGAAAAACAAATATTAGATTTAATGAGAGAGAAAGGAGAGGATAATTTTTCTGATTTTCTCCGTAAAAGCTTACTATTGTCTGATGGACAAAAACAGATGGAAAAATGGTTCAACATTTGGAAAAATCAAAAGTTGGAACAAATTAGCCGTGATGTTCATGAAATATTAATAATTGCTAAAATAAATCATCAGGTTACTCAAGAACATGTTTCTATTCTGTTAACTTGTATTCAAGAATTAATTAAAGAGGTAGAAAAAACAAGTCCTCTTAGTGAAGATTTTAGTAACAAATACATGAGGTGGTAGAGTGGAACACCGATATAGAACAAATTTAAAAAAAGTCTTTTTATCTGATCTCGAATTAGTCAAATTAAATGAAAATATCTCAAAAAGTAACTGCTTATCCTTTTCAGAATATGCTAGACGAACTCTATTAGATCCTGGTATGAATTTCATCACCATTGATACGAATAGTTATCAAGATTTAATTTTTGAATTAAAACGAATAGGAAATAATATTAATCAAATCGCCAGAAGCATAAATTATTCGAACTTAATAACGGAAGTTGAATTAGATGAATTGAGAAAAGGTATAGAAGAGTTAATAGTAGAAGTGGAGAAAGATTTTCTTATCCAATCTGAAAAATTGAGGAAATTTTATGGTCGTCACTAAACACTTTGCGATACATGGAAAAAATTATCGTAGTAAACTAATCAAATATATTTTGAATCCAAGTAAAACAAAAAACCTAACACTAGTTTCAGATTTTGGCATGAGAAATTATTTAGATTTTCCTAGTTATAAAGAACTAGTGAAGATGTACAATGATAATTTTTTAAGCAATGATACTCTTTATGAAATTCGTCATGATAGGCAAGAAGCAAATCAAAGAAAAATTCATTCTCATCATATCATTCAGTCCTTTTCTCCAGATGACCATCTTACTCCAGAACAAATCAATCAGATTGGTTATGAGACAGTTAAAGAGTTAACAGGTGGTAGATTTCGATTTATCGTGGCAACTCATGTTGATAAAGATCATATCCACAATCACATCATACTAAATTCAATTGATAAGAATTCTGATAAAAAGTTTCTATGGGATTATAAAGCAGAACGTAATCTAAGAATGGTTTCAGATCGTCTTTCAAAAATTGTAGGCGCAAAAATTATAGAAAATCGTTATTCTCATCATCAGTATGAAGTTTATCGAAAAACAAATTACAAATACGAAATAAAACAACGAGTATATTTTCTAATCGAGAACTCGAAAAATTTTGAAGATTTCAAGAAAAAAGCAAAAGCTTTACATTTAAAAATTGATTTTAGACACAAGCATGTTACTTATTTTATGACTGATTCAAATATGAAACAAGTCGTACGTGATAGTAAATTGAGTAGAAAACAACCTTATAATGAAACTTATTTTAAGAAAAAGTTTGTTCAAAGGGAAATCATAAACATCTTAGAATTTTTACTTCCGAAAATGAAGAATATGAATGAATTGATTCAACGAGCAGAATTTTTGGGCTTAAAAATAATTCCGAAAGCAAAACATGTTCTATTTGAATTTGATGGGATTAAGATTTCAGAGCAGGAATT
Source organism: Streptococcus mitis (assembly GCF_005144795.1). Taxonomy (GTDB): domain Bacteria; phylum Bacillota; class Bacilli; order Lactobacillales; family Streptococcaceae; genus Streptococcus; species Streptococcus mitis_BB. The sequence continues at coordinate 93,428 of NZ_SWFJ01000007.1, forward strand.
GGTAAAAACGAATCAGTATAGTGTTAGTTATTTTCAAGACTATTTTAATAACAAAAATGAAACTGTTGTCTTAGATAATAAAAATTTAGTTGAACGTTACAATGAAGAAAAGCTAATTAAAGAAAAAAAGTTGCCGACAGAAGATGGGATATGGAAATCATATCAAGATTTCAAGAGAAATAGGGATGCTGTTCATGAGTTTGAAGTAGAGTTGAATCTTAATCAAGTTGAAGAAGTGGTAGAAGATGGAATTTACATTAAGGTACAGTTTGGAATCCGACAAGAAGGACTTATTTTTGTACCAAATATTCAAATCAATATGGAAGAAGAAAAAGTTAAAGTATTTCTCAGAGAAACTAGTTCTTACTATGTATATCATAAAGATTTAGCAGAAAAAAATCGCTTTATGAAAGGTAAAACTTTGATTAGACAATTTAATCTTCAGTATGAATCGCAGTATATGTATAGAAGAATTCCTCTAAGCAAAATTAAAGAAAAAATAGAACAATTAGATTTTCTTATATCTTCAGAAACTAGTTCGAATACTTATGAAGACATAACAAAAGATTTCATTGACCAAATATCATATCTAGAGAATATGATTCAACAAGTCCAAGATAAAATTGATAATTTGTCTAGTTTAGAGGAAATATTGTTGAATGATATGGAAAATGGTTCAGGAAATTTAGAAGATAATATTAATGTCAAAATATCAGTGGACACAATAGAGAAAGATTTGTTCATTTATAAAGGAAGGCTTGAAAAACTGAAGGAACAACATAGGGAAGCTATAAATTTATTTGAGATGTTTAATCGTACGATAAAGAACTACCAGAAAACAAAAAATACGAAATCTATCAAGGAAAATGAGATACATATAGAGTAAACAATTTCCTAAAAAGTATATCTAGAATAGTTTCATGTTCCAATTTGTCACATATTTAAAAATAAGAAAATAACTATATTATACTTGTTTTAGGAGACATTGGATGTTGAAAAGGATTAGAGATTTACGCGAGGATGATGATTTGACACAAGAATATGTTGCAAAAACAATCTTAAATTGTACAAGATCAGCGTATTCTAAAATGGAATCAGGTACCAGGTTAATCTCTATAGATGACCTTATCAAACTTGCAGATTTTTATAATGTAAGTTTAGATTACCTTGTAGGTCGAGTGGATAATAAAGAAGACTATTACTCTAAAAAGTATTAGGTTAAGAAAGCACATTGACAATTGAATAGTCCAAAATGGTACTTTCCTCATTTGTGGAGCAGTTTTGAATGGCTCGCCATGATAAGAGCGATATTAAAACCATCAATAAAATAGAGCGATACTTTATATGCCATGATACAAATGATATACAATGATACTTCTGACCGTTCAGGCTGCCACCGTAAAAGAGCAGCAAGTGTAATTCTTATGATGACTTCATCAGTCATGCCATGGAGGTGAAAAAATCTAAGAAAGGAAGTAGTAAAATCATGGAAACAGTAAACTATAAAGATTTAGTTGCGATTGGTTTTCCAGAGCACACATCGAGAAATATTATTAGACAAGCAAAAAAAATTGCTGTAAAAAAGTTTGAAGAAACTAGAAAAAATGATAAGAATGCGGTACAATTAGGATGTTCACCTTTCGATAATAAAAGGTTAGGCATTGCTCCTAAAAATATTGTAGAAAATTTAATTGGTATTTCTTTTTCAGATATAGAAGGTGAGAAAAATGGTTATATCAAAGATAAAGAAATATAAAGGTGTATACAAAGATTCAAAAGGAAAAATTTATTTTCAAATTGAATTAGGAGTTGATCCAATAACTGGGAAAAGAATTCAAAAGAAAGGAAGGAAAAATCAACAGGGACTACCGTTTAATTCTTTTAAGGAAGCATATGAAGAGATACTTCGTTTAAAACATGAATTTGTGAACTCTACTATTAATAATAGTTTTCTAACTTTTAGAGAGTTTATGGAAGAGATTTATTTAAAATATTATCAACAAAAAGTTCAATTTGTAACTTATCAGACCGCTTTACCACATCATCAGTTATTTATTAAGCAATTTGGTAGTAAAAAATTATCAGATATTAGTACTATTGACTGTGAAAGATTTCGCTTAGCTATTATAGACAAGTATTCTAGTAACTATGCTAAAAATATGTGGTCTAGATTTAAAGCATGTCTGGGCTATGCAGAAAGATTGGGTTATATTGATAGAGTTCCTTTTAAAGGATTAGATAATCCTAGAGGAAAGCACCCTGATACAAAATTTTGGACATTTGATGAATTTAAGAAGGTAATAAACTCTTTTGATATTAGTGAGTATGAGGGACTCCATAATTACATGACGATCTGGTTATATTTTATGACTGGTTTAAGAGTTAGTGAAGGTATTGCTCTTAAATGGGAAGATATTGATTTTGAACGTAAATGGATTCATGTTCATTCGACGATTGAGAAGGATAAAAACGGTGTATGGTATGCTAAACAACAAACAAAGACAGTAGCAGGGAATCGTAAAATTGATTTAGATGATTTTACGATTACAATACTTAAAAAATGGCGAGAAGTTCAAATCAAGAATGATGATAAAGATTATGTAATATCACGTTTTGGTGAGCCCTTGTGTAAGTCTACAATCTCTAGGATAATAAAAAGGCATGCTAGGGTTACTGGTGTACCAGAAATTACAGGGAAAGGATTAAGACATAGTCATGCATCCTATCTTATAAATGTATTGCATAAGGATACCTTATATGTTTCATATCGATTAGGACATGCTGATAAGTCAACCACGTTGAATACATATAGTCACTGGTATTATTCAGGTGATTCAACAATTTCAGAAGAGATTACAAACAGTTTAGATAATCTTGGATTATCAATTTACCTACCAAATTCCTGCCAAAGTTGAAAATGGAGGAATTAACCCACTAATACTGGGAGAAAATAAGATTAGCAAATTGTTACTCTTAAATAATAGAGCAACTACATTAGTAGCTTAAAAACATGATTAAACCGCTATTCTTAGGAGTAGCGGTTTTTCTTTTTGTTCTAAAAGGGGCAAGTAAGTAATTTTCCAACTGTTTAATTCAATCTAAAAATCCCCAATCGTAGTGATTGAGGATTGACCAAATAAATCTTAAACAATACCTTGTGCAATCATAGCATTTGCTACATTTTCAAAGGCAGCAATGTTAGCCCCTGCAAGGTAGTCTTTATCAAGACCGTATGTTTCTGAAGTTGTTTTAGCTGTGTTGAAGATGTTTGTCATGATGTCTTTGAGACGTCCATCAACTTCTTCACGAGTCCATGAGAGGCGAAGGCTGTTTTGGCTCATTTCAAGGGCTGAAACGGCTACACCACCGGCATTGGCAGCTTTAGCAGGTCCGTAGAAAATACCATTTTCTTTGTAAACTTTGATGGCATCAAGGTCGCTTGGCATGTTGGCACCTTCAGATACACAGATAACACCTTGGGCAACCAAACGTTTAGCTGCTTCACCATTGATTTCGTTTTGAGTCGCACATGGAAGAGCGATATCATAGTTTCCAGCGTAAGTCCATACAGAACCTTCATGGTAAGTAGCAGTTGCTTTCTCAGCTGCATACTCAGTCAAGCGAGCACGACGTTTTTCTTTAACATCTACCAAGAGATCGAAGTCGATACCATTTTCATCGATGACATAACCATTTGAGTCAGATACAGAGATAACAGTTGCACCAAGTTCAGTTGCTTTTTGAAGAGCGTACTGAGCTACGTTACCAGAGCCTGAAATAACGACTTTCTTACCAGCAAAGCTATTACCGTTAGCTTTGAGCATTTCTTCAGTATAGTAAACCAAACCGTAACCAGTTGCTTCTGGACGAATCAAGCTACCACCAAACCCAAGAGGTTTACCAGTCAAGACACCAGCATCAAATTGGTTAAGGCGTTTGTACTGTCCGTAAAGGTAACCAATTTCGCGTCCACCTACACCGATATCACCAGCAGGTACGTCAAGTGATGGTCCGATGTGTTTTTGCAATTCAGTCATGAAGCTTTGGCAGAAGCGCATCACTTCAGCATCTGTTTTACCTTTAGGATCGAAGTCTGATCCACCTTTACCTCCACCAATAGGAAGTCCAGTCAAAACATTTTTAAAGATTTGTTCGAATCCGAGGAATTTCAAAATCCCTTGGTTTACAGTTGGGTGGAAACGAAGTCCGCCTTTATATGGTCCAACAGCTGAGTTGAATTGAACACGGTAGCCGCGGTTTACTTGCACTTTTCCATCACGGTCAACCCAAGGAACACGGAAAGAAATCACGCGCTCAGGCTCAGTAATACGTGCCAAGATATTTTCTTCGATATACTCAGGGTGTTTTTCAAACACAGGTTCCAAAGTGTTGAAAAATTCTTCAACAGCTTGGAGGAATTCAGCCTCGTGCCCGTTACGAGCTTTTACAGTTTCAAACACGCTTTGGATATATTCTTTAGCAGATGTCATATCGTTCTCCTTAAATTCTAATTTAATTATGTGTGTCATTATAGCAGAATTTTTTTTAACTGTAAAGAGAAAAACAAAAATTTTCTAAAAATTCTTTCAATTTGATTTTTGGGATTGTTTGAAATTGGAATTTTTTGAAAGTGGATAAAAAACGAACGTTTTTCTTATAAATGACTTTCTTAAAGAGAAAAGCTGAAAATATGGTATAATATTAGAAATAAATGGAATCCGGAGGATCAGAATCATGGTATCAACGAAAACACAAATTGCTGGTTTTGAGTTTGACAATTGCTTGATGAATGCTGCAGGTGTGGCTTGTATGACGATAGCTGAGTTGGAAGGTGTTAAAAACTCAGTGGCAGGAACCTTTGTCACTAAGACAGCGACTTTGGACTTTCGTCAGGGGAATCCTGAACCACGTTATCAGGATGTTCCACTTGGTTCTATCAACTCCATGGGATTACCAAATAATGGCTTAGACTACTATCTGGACTATCTTTTGGACTTGCAGGAAAAAGAGCCAAACCGTACTTTCTTCCTATCTCTAGTTGGCATGTCTCCAGAAGAAACACATACCATCTTGAAAAAAGTTCAAGAGAGTGAATTTAAAGGATTGACAGAGCTTAATCTCTCTTGTCCAAATGTTCCAGGAAAACCTCAGATTGCTTATGATTTTGAGACAACAGACCGGATTTTGGCAGAGGTGTTTGCCTACTTCACCAAACCTCTTGGAATTAAATTGCCACCATATTTTGACATTGTTCACTTTGACCAAGCGGCAGCTATTTTCAACAAGTACCCACTTAAGTTTGTCAACTGTGTCAACTCTATCGGAAACGGCCTTTATATAGAAGATGAGTCCGTCGTTATTCGTCCTAAAAATGGTTTCGGTGGCATTGGTGGAGAATATATCAAACCGACTGCGCTAGCCAATGTTCATGCCTTTTATCAACGTTTAAATCCTCAAATCCAAATCATCGGAACAGGTGGCGTTCTGACTGGTCGTGATGCTTTTGAACATATCCTCTGTGGAGCAAGTATGGTGCAGGTAGGAACAACTCTTCATAAAGAAGGCGTCGGTGCTTTTGACCGCATTACCAATGAACTAAAAGCAATTATGGCGGAAAAAGGGTACGAAAGCCTAGAAGATTTCCGTGGGAAATTGCGCTATATTGATTAAATGAACTAAAAAGTTAGAAGAAAGGAGAGAAGATGTTAGCCATTGAAGAAAGTCAGAAGTTGACTTTATCAAATTTACCTAGTCTGAGCCTATTTACAGGGACAGATCAAGGTCAGTTTGAAGTTATGAAGAGTCAAGTATTGAAACAGATTGGTTATGATTCTGCTGACCTTAACTTTGCCTACTTTGATATGAAAGAAGTAGCTTACAAGGATGTGGAACTGGAGTTGGTCAGCCTTCCTTTCTTCGCGGATGAGAAAATCGTGATACTAGATCATTTTGTCGATATCACAACTGCTAAAAAACGCTTTTTGATAGATGATGAGCTCAAATCGTTTGAGGAATACCTTGACAATCCTTCGCCAACAACCAAGCTGTTAATCTTTGCGGAAGGAAAGCTGGATAGCAAAAGACGGTTGGTTAAATTACTTAAGCGTGATGCCAAGGTTTTTGATGCAGTAGAAGTTAAAGAACAAGAACTGTACCAGTATTTTCAAAAGTGGAGTCAGAAACAAGGTCTGCAGTTTGCCAATCATTCTTTTGAAAATCTCCTCATCAAGTCTGGTTTTCAATTTAGCGAAATCCAGAAAAATCTCCTCTTTTTACAGTCCTATAAGGAAGACTCTGTTATCGAGGAAGAGGATATTGTTAACGCAATTCTCAAGACCTTGCAGGACAATATTTTTGATTTAACTCAGTTTATTCTGACTAAAAAGATGGACCAGGCGCGCGATTTGGTTAGAGACTTGACCTTGCAAGGAGAAGATGAAATCAAGTTGATTGCAGTCATGCTAGGACAATTTCGGACTTTTACTCAGGTGAAGATTTTGTCGGAGTCTGGGCAAACAGAAGCGCAGATTGCAAGTAGTCTAGGAAGTTTTCTCGGACGCAATCCCAATCCCTATCAAATCAAGTTTGCGTTGAGGGATTCACGAGGCCTTTCCTTGAGCTTTTTGAAGCAAGCTATTTCTTATTTAATTGAGACAGATTATCAGATTAAAACAGGTCTTTATGAAAAAGGTTTCCTTTTCGAAAAGGCACTCTTACAGATTTCTAGTCAGCTCAATTGATATTTTTTTGAAACTACAACCCACGTCAATATTATCTTGTCGTGGGTTTCTTGCTGATTTGCTTTTTTATTAGAAAATATCTCAGTGATTTCCTTATCTATAAGCAAAAAACTTGAAAAAAGTGAATGTTTGCGTTATCATTTTCATATAGAAAGAAAAAGAGGTATTACAGATGGCTATTATCTTACCAGATCTTCCATATGCATACGACGCTTTGGAACCATACATCGATGCGGAAACAATGCACTTGCACCATGACAAACACCATCAAACTTATGTCAACAATGCCAATGCAGCTCTTGAAAAACACCCTGAAATCGGTGAAGATCTTGAAGCCTTGCTTGCTGATGTAGAATCTATCCCAGCTGATATCCGTCAAGCACTTATTAACAATGGTGGTGGACACTTGAACCACGCTCTTTTCTGGGAATTGATGACTCCTGAAAAAACAGCTCCATCAGCAGAACTTGCAGTAGCAATCGATGCAACATTTGGTTCATTTGAAGAATTCCAAGCAGCCTTCACTGCAGCCGCAACAACTCGTTTTGGTTCAGGATGGGCATGGTTGGTTGTCAACAAAGAAGGTAAACTTGAAGTGACTTCAACAGCAAACCAAGACACACCAATCTCAGAAGGCAAAAAACCAATCTTGGGCTTGGACGTTTGGGAACATGCTTACTACGTGAAATACCGCAACGTGCGTCCTGACTACATCAAAGCTTTCTTCTCAGTGATCAACTGGAACAAAGTAGATGAATTGTACGCAGCTGCTAAATAATGATAGTTGGAGGGAAGAATTGTTCTTCTCTTTTTAAGGTTATATTATTTTGGTCTGACAAATCGTCAGACTTTTTTCATTTTTATGAGAAACGTGCTAACTGCTAGAAATTATGGTAGAATAAAGTATTAAGTAATCGTGAAAAAAGGATATCTATGCGAAAAGAAATTGCACCTGAATTATACAACTATAACAAGTTTCCTGGTCCTGAGTTCCATTTACATGGGGACAAGGTTGAAACAGAAGGGATAGCTTTTTCCTTGGTGGAAAATATCAAGGATGCCTTTTATGTGACGGCTTTTAATCAGCGTTTTTCAGAAGTCTTAACCAAGTTTGATTATATCGTGGGAGACTGGAGCAACGAACAGCTTCGTCTACGAGGTTTTTATAAGGATGATCGAACAGAAGAAAAACTTGAAAAAATCAGTCGTTTACAAGACTATCTTTTAGAGTATTGTAGTTATGGTTGTGCCTATTTTGTATTAGAAAATGAAGCCCCTAAGCGAGCATCATTTGACAAGAAAATGCGTAAGAAGGAAGAAGAACAGCCTTCTAGAAAAGGAAAGAAACCGACTCAAACAAAACGAAAACCGAATGCAGATAAGAAAAATAGACGTCGTCAGAAGGACCAGCATTCTCAGAAAGAGGACAAGGGGCAACGTCATTTTGTCATTCGTCAGAAGTGAGTAGAGAATAAGGAGAAGAAATGAAACCGTCAATTTATAGTTTAACACGTCAAACCATGCAGGAATGGGTTTTGGAGCAAGGAGAAAAGAAATTCCGTGCAGATCAAATCTGGGAATGGCTTTACCGTAAACGTGTCCAGTCATTTGAAGAGATGACCAACCTTTCCAAGGATTTGATTGCTAAGCTTAATGACCAGTTTGTGGTCAATCCCTTGAAACAACGTATCGTTCAAGAGTCTGCTGATGGGACAGTTAAATATCTTTTTGAATTGCCAGATGGAATGCTGATTGAGACAGTACTCATGCGTCAACACTATGGTTTGTCAGTCTGTGTGACCACTCAGGTCGGATGTAATATCGGTTGTACCTTCTGTGCTTCTGGTTTGATTAAGAAACAACGTAACCTCAATAACGGTGAAATCGTAGCGCAAATCATGCTGGTTCAGAAATACTTTGATGAGCGTGGTCAGGATGAACGCGTCAGCCATATCGTTGTCATGGGAATCGGTGAGCCCTTTGATAACTACAACAATGTCTTGAATTTCGTTCGTACTATCAATGATGACAAGGGAATGGCAATCGGTGCTCGTCACATTACGGTTTCAACTTCAGGTTTGGCCCATAAAATTCGTGATTTTGCTAATGAAGGAGTTCAGGTCAATCTTGCCGTTTCCCTTCATGCACCTAATAATGAACTGCGCTCAAGCATCATGAAGATTAACCGTGCCTTTCCGATTGAAAAACTCTTTGCTGCTATTGAGTATTATATCGAAACAACTAATCGCCGTGTGACCTTTGAATACATCATGCTCAATGAAGTCAATGACGGTGTAGAACAAGCCTTGGAATTGGCTGAATTGCTCAAGAACATCAAGAAATTGTCTTATGTAAACTTGATTCCTTATAACCCAGTTAGTGAGCATGACCAATATAGCCGTAGTCCTAAAGAGCGCGTCCTGGCCTTCTATGATACGCTTAAGAAAAAAGGGGTCAACTGTGTTGTTCGTCAGGAGCATGGTACTGATATTGATGCAGCTTGTGGACAATTGCGTTCTAATACAATGAAACGTGACCGCCAGAAAGCAGTCGCAACAGTCAACCCTTAATGATGAAGAAGACTTATAATCATGTTTTGGTCTGGGGAGTCATTTTCTATAGCATTTGCATTGTCTATTTTTGCTTTAATCCTCAAGAACAATCTCCCGTGGGAGTGGAAACTCCAGGTATTCAGCATCTTGGACGCCTGGTTTTTCTTTTGACTCCTTTCAATTCTCTCTGGAAACTGGGTGAAGTGAGTGACATAGGACAATTATGTTGGCTTTTTCTACAAAATTTCCTCAATGTCTTCTTGCTTTTTCCTCTGATTTTCCAACTCCTTTATCTCCTTCCAAACTTGCGTAAGACAAGAAAAGTGATTTTTTTCAGTTTTCTAGTGAGTCTTGGAATCGAGTGTACGCAGTTGGTCTTGGATTTTTTCTTTGATTTTAATCGCGTCTTTGAGATTGATGATTTGTGGACCAATACCTTGGGTGGCTATATCGCTTGGCTCCTCTATAAACGATTACATAAAAACAAGATAAGGAATTAAAATGAGTATTTTAGAAGTTAAAAATCTGAGTCACGGTTTTGGTGACCGTGCAATTTTTGAAGATGTGTCCTTCCGTCTTCTCAAAGGAGAACATATCGGTCTGGTCGGTGCTAATGGTGAAGGGAAATCAACCTTTATGAGTATCGTGACTGGTAAGATGTTGCCAGATGAAGGGAAGGTTGAGTGGTCCAAATATGTGACTGCTGGTTACTTGGATCAGCACTCCGTCCTTGCTGAAGGACAGTCGGTGCGTGATGTTCTCCGTACGGCTTTTGATGAGCTTTTCAAAGCAGAAGCCCGTATCAATGACCTCTATATGGAAATGGCTGAAGACGGAGCGGATGTTGATGCTCTCATGGAAGAAGTTGGCGAACTCCAAGACCGTCTGGAGAGTCGTGATTTCTATACCTTGGATGCTAAGATTGACGAAGTAGCGCGTGCCCTTGGTGTTATGGACTTTGGCATGGATACAGATGTAACCTCTTTGTCAGGTGGGCAAAGAACCAAGGTACTTTTGGCTAAACTCCTCCTTGAAAAGCCTGATATCTTGCTGTTGGACGAGCCGACCAACTACTTGGATGCTGAGCATATTGATTGGCTCAAGCGCTATCTCCAAAACTATGAGAATGCCTTTGTCCTTATTTCGCATGATATTCCTTTCCTCAATGATGTTATCAATATCGTATATCATGTGGAAAATCAACAGCTGACGCGTTACTCTGGTGACTACTACCAGTTCCAAGAAGTCTATGCCATGAAGAAATCTCAGCTAGAGGCTGCCTACGAACGTCAGCAGAAAGAGATTGCGGACCTCAAGGACTTCGTAGCTCGAAACAAAGCGCGTGTTGCAACACGAAACATGGCCATGTCTCGCCAAAAGAAATTGGATAAGATGGATATTATCGAGTTGCAAAGTGAGAAACCAAAGCCATCCTTTGATTTCAAACCGGCTCGTACGCCAGGGCGCTTTATCTTCCAAGCCAAGGATTTGCAAATTGGTTATGATCGTCCTCTGACTAAGCCACTAAATCTTACTTTTGAACGTAATCAAAAGGTTGCTATTATCGGGGCAAATGGTATCGGGAAGACAACTCTCTTGAAGTCTCTTTTGGGAATTATCCCGCCAATTGCTGGAGAGGTTGAACGTGGAGACTACCTAGAACTTGGTTATTTTGAGCAAGAAGTAGAAGGTGGCAATCGTCAAACACCACTAGAAGCTGTCTGGAATGCCTTTCCAGCTCTCAACCAAGCAGAAGTTCGTGCAGCCCTTGCCCGTTGTGGTTTGACAACCAAGCATATTGAAAGCCAAATTCAGGTCTTGTCAGGTGGGGAACAAGCCAAGGTTCGTTTCTGTCTCTTGATGAATCGTGAAAACAATGTTTTAGTGCTGGACGAGCCGACCAACCACTTGGATGTGGATGCCAAGGATGAACTCAAACGCGCTCTCAAAGAATACAAGGGATCTATTCTTATGGTCTGCCACGAACCAGACTTCTATGAAGGCTGGATGGACCAAATATGGGATTTTAATAATTTAACTTAAGAATGAGAGTAAAAGAAATACAGTACCGAATGTGGGTACTGTATTTTTTAGGTTTTTAAGATTTAATACTCTTCGAAAATCAAATTCAAACCGCGTCAACGTCGCCTTGCCGTACTCAAGTACAGCCTGCGGCTAGTTTCCTAGTTGGCTCTTTGATTTTCATTGAGTTTAAAATCGTAGTCTTTCACCACTTCGATGCTATCGATAGTAATAGCAGTAGTTGGTTTGTCTTTTTCATCTTTTTCGGCTTTAGCAATTTTATCTACAACATCCATACCGTCAATCACTTGACCAAAGACTGGGTGTTTGCCATCTAGACTAGGGTTTCCACCTTCTTTGTAGGCTTCTATGATTTTCTTTGGGTACTTGCTTGTAGGGAGTTTAGCAGAGGTATCTGTAGAGTTTTGGTTGATGAAGAACTGGCTACCATTGGTATTTGGTTGACCAGTATTAGCCATAGAAAGAGCACCACGGATGTTATAGAGATAAGGAGTAATCTCGTTTTTGAAACCAGTTCCCTTGTCTTTAGTCTCATCCTTGTCATGCCAGATGGACTGACCACCTGTACCGTCCCCTTTTGGATCTCCAGTTTGAACCATGAAGCCATCGATGACACGGTGGAAGGTAATGCCGTTATAGTAGCCTTCTTTGGCATGAGTGAGGAAGTTCTCAACTGCTAGAGGAGCCAGTTTAGGGAAGAGTTTAATGCGGATATCGCCTTGACTTGTGTGGAGAATTACTTCAGCATCATCTTCAGCAACTTCCTTAGAAAGTTGAGGGAAATTGGCATTCTCATTTGTTAAAGCATCGTTTAAGTCCTTGGCAGATTGGGCAGCTGCTTTAGAACTTTCTTCGGCAGCAAGACTGGAATCCACATAATCGTTACCACGCAGACTACGTTGGATGCTGCTACATCCGGCTAGGGCTACAGTGGACAGTAAAAGAAGGGTTGCTAGTTTTTTCATTCTGATCCTCTCAAAAATTCATTTCTACCATTGTACCCTAAAAGGAAGTGGATTTCAAATATTAGTGGCAGGGTAGTTTTACAGTCAAGCAACCAAAAAGTCGCTTGATTAGAGATTTTTCTTTGGGTGACGGTCGATAATGTCCTGGTATTGTTCCAGTATCTGCTCTCCCTTTGGAGTCAATTTGTAGCCACGAATTGAAAATTGACTTGTAATTCTTCTTCTGAAAAGTTGTCATGAAGAGTTTGATCCAGATCTGCAGCCTTCATCTTAGATAGTCCTCTAATTCCCTTACTTTTCAGAATATTCTTTTTCATTGTAGCATTCAGATGGTCAAGTGAATCAAAAGCAGTTTCAATGACAGTATAACCTTAATCTACCAGAGTTTTTAGGTGTTTTGGGGCATCAATGCCATAAGTATACTCAAAGTATTTAGGAAACCAGGTTTCGGTGGTAAAAGTGCCAAACTGTATTCTCCATAGTAAAATGATATCTCCTGCTAGTAAATCATCTGTTAATAGTTCCATGTTTCTTTTGGGAACAGGCTTGGGATTTAGGAGCCAAGCATCCAGATCACGTTCAGGAGAGATGAAGGGTTTGAGTTGATGGTCTTTATGAATTTTTTCTAAAATAGTATTCACTGATAGCCTCTTTCAAACTTTTATTTCCTATTTTAACAAATTTCTAAATGGTTTAAAATTTTATTTTTTCCTTTATTTTGTTATTTTTTGAGTACTAGCTTCTCAGCAAAAACATTGAGAGCAGGTGCGACAGACTTTCTATTCAGCGAAATATCCGATAAGAAAATAGGGTTAACTACTTCAACAAGAGCATCTTCTGCAAAGACATAACGTGGAGCGTCTCCTAATTTTTCGTAGTAAGCTGGACCGATAAATTCTGGTTTCATTTTTAAAGTTTCTGGTATCATATGTTGTTTCCTTTCTGAGTTGTAAAATAAAAAGAGTTAAGCAGGTAGTTTCACTTTTGAGTAGTAGTGAGTAGAGAGTTTACGTTTAAACATTCTAGTATAGAATTTCACTTCAGCATGAGAAAATCCTGTGATGAGTGATTTCTTTGCTAAAGAATCTAAATCATTCAAAGCTTGAGTGTATAGCTGTGTGGTTAGCTTATCAGATGAACTGAATATTCTATAAGTAAAAGTGTAATTATCGTAAAGTCGTTTACATTGTAGTGCGAAAAAAGTTAGTCATAGTTTTCTCCTTTATTATAAAAGTGAAAAAGCTACTAAGTAAAAAGAAGACTTAGTAGCTTGAGAGTGAGTCTATCTGATAAGGATAGACAGCAGTAAAGAAAAGTTATTTGGTTGAAGGATCCCTCCTTCACGGTGGCAACGTTTAGCAAGGTGCTTTGCATGAATTACCATCGCTTTCCCAGCCAACCTCAATAGGTAGTCATTATCATACCCATTGGGTTCTCTTACGCCCTTTGGCGAAGCCAGTTCACTTTACTATTCGGAAAAGTGCGAAAGTCCGAAACGCGTGGAAGCCCACAAAAATGTTTTATATCTTCACTTCAACCATAAGAGACTTGACTTTTCTTTCCAAAACAATTACAATAAAGGTACGAAGTTTATGTGTTGTTCTGATGATTAGTCATCTGGTTGTCAGACGCACTTTTTATTTAATTGTCAATGATCGGGATTCAGCCTTGAAGATAAGGCTATTATTTTTAATTGATATACAACTATTAGTTGTTGATTATATTTTACAACCTTTGGTTGTAAAAGCCGACAATTTTTTGCAAAAATTTAAAATAATTTTTTGAGGTCACATATGGAATTCGCAGAACGCTTGAAAACACTAAGGAAACAAGTAAAACTAACACAAACTCAAATAGCTGAAAAACTAAATATTTCCCAACAGGCATATGCTTCATGGGAACGTGGAGTAAAAAAACCAACACAAGATAATTTAGTTAAGATTGCTCAAGTTTTGAATGTTTCAGTTGACTATTTAGTTGGAAACTCAGAAGAAAGAATAGATGAATTAGACAATATTGAGTTACTTTTCCGTATGAACTCGAAAGGATTGACTGCTCAGGAAAAGGTGATTTTTAAGAAAGAGATGATTGAGTTTATGGAAGAAAGAAAGAGAATGTTTAACGAAAAGGAGAAATAATACAAGATGGGAGTTCGAGATAGTATTTCCCCATATATTGAAAACAATGGGGATATGATAAACTTTTTTGCTGAATACTATAATAATGGAGTATCTGTCGATAAAATTGTGAATGATATAAATAATAATAAATTCAAAGAATTACGGGTGTTTGATTTAAGTAGATTTCGTATATTTTTAGATTCTTGTTTAATGGTATTTAATAAAGAGAAACTAGAGAAAGAGTACTTTAAAAAAAATTTTGAATACGCTAAATTTGAGGAGAATATATTTAGATTTAATATTCAAAAATACTTCCAAACAATCAAACAAGATGATTTGATCCAGAAATTTTGTAGACAAACTGGAAAAGATGATTTTTCTAAAAATCCACTTGCGGTATTCAATCCGGAAGCAGAACGCAGATATGATGAAGTGGCTCGATTAAGAATTTCTTTTGCTCACATGCAATATGGTAATTTCTCTGTAGTAGAAGATTTTGGAATTATTCCATATTATTGCTTATATAACAAAGATAAAGGAAAAATAAAAAATTATGGAATTGCTTTTGAACCAGTTATTCATGAGTTTATCAGTAGATATTATTCAAATCAAGCAACTTATGGTATACCGTATAAACATACTTTTTTCTCTAATTTAGATGAAAATAGAAAATTGACAGATAGTTTATATTTTTATGAAATAACTTATAAATTTGAATCAGATGATAAATATAAACCTGGTGACGGCACACATCCAATGATTGATTATAGTCGCCATCAATCTTCACCGGATAAAATTTTCGATTTTATTTATAACAATCCTAACTTTGTGGTAAATATTCGACCGGTTAATAATTATGAGAAGATGAAAGAATATAAATTAAACGGAGTCGATTTTACAGAAAAAGAATTTCATTGGTTCATGAAGCTGCTGTATGATTTTGAAACAGAATTTTCGAACTTTATTTTGAATTTAATTCAACTTGTTGATATTCTTATCGATTTAATTGTAAAAAATAATATAGAAAAATTAGACAGTGAGTTTAAAGAACAAATTAAAAAAAGAGTGTTAGAGTTACGAGAAGATGAAGATGATAAGGTTGCTTTTCAGACCTTATTTACAGTTCTAACATTATATAACATAATGCTTAGAGTTGAAGATGATGATTTAGAAAATTTTAGTGGTATTTTTATAGATGAAAGCCAGTTCGAATACAATTATCAAGATCTTGTTGATTGGTGTAACAATTACTATAAAAAAAATTATGTCAGGGAAAACGATAAAACAGATTTACCTAGAAAATTTATATTAGAAAAAATACGTAATGCTTTAGCACACGGTAACGTTTGTCTAATTTTAAGTGATGAGTTAAAAATTCAATTGATAGACAGTTATAATAGTCGTAAAGTTGAAATAAAAATTAGTATTGACAAATTTAAAAACTTGATAGCAAATTTGAATTGGGAATGTCATTGATTTAATAATCAGTAGAAAAAGAAATTATATAATTACTAAAAAATTCTCAAATGAAAGAAATATCTTTACTAATTTTTAAAAAAGTAGTATAATATATTTACCTGAATAGAGTAATTAGTATTGTAGGTTCGAATCCTACCCCCATCATTTGCTCTAATTACTAACTGCTTTGGCATAATTACTTCTGTTCTATTTGAAAAATTTATTGAACATATTTTTTGGGAAAATAAAACAAACAGTAGGAGAGTGATTTTTATGTTAATTTTTTCAGGATTTCTTATAATTACATCTAGCGTTAACGGTGGGGTAGCCAAATAGGAAAAGGCGGAGTATAAGTTAGATGTATATTATGCGAGAGTGAAGGTCGTTTTAAAAGCGACCTTTTACTTATAAGCAAACATTTTTAATGTGTTTATGATAAAAGCCACCAATCTAGGTGGCTTTTAGTTTATCTTAAGTTGTTTCAATAATCTTTATATATCAACTATTAATTGATTACATTTTACTACAAAAATTCCTCTCAGTTAAATCTGTGATACTTATTTGTTGATAGCTCGACCTTTCTATTTTTCTTAATGATTATTAAAGTGTTTGTTTGTCTATGTTCTACTTTTTGTTTATTGCTTTTTTATAAAAAGATTGAAAATAACTTATAAAACGGAGTGTTACAGATTCAGATATTTTTTTTGTGATTTGTTTAGGTATTAGTTGGATTTCATTTTAATAATTTTAGTATCACTAATCCATTTCTTTATAAGAGCGCTGTAATAAGCTTTTGGTGCATTCTCCTCCATAAAGTATTCATGTAATAATTCCGTATCAATGTAATTTCTACTATTAAATGATACTATGCCCAAGCAATCATCCGGATAGTCTAAGTAAAAATTAATCGGACTTTTATTACTTTTCAATTGTTCATAAGGAAGCTTGATAACTCATCCTTAATCTTATCAACTTCTCTATTGGTTTCTAGACTAGATTTTAAATTTATACTGTCTAAAGGTACATCGAATTTTCTAAAGTCAAAAGCTTCAGTAAATTCTACTATACAAGCTACGAGCAATCCCTATTTAAAATCGCACATTCGTTCCTCCTATGAAAATAACACAACAAGTGTTTATAAATTAAAAAATGCTAGGGACTATAATGAGTAACCAATTTCTCTCAGAAAAATACTTATTTTTCGGAAAGTTGATTTATAGTCTCTTTTAAATATAAAATTAAAAAGATGTGCAGGTTGTAATTAACTTGTGCATTTTTTTGTTTAAGGTGAATTCAAAGTATCCTAATATACCATATAGCTGAGAAATAAATCAAAATAGGGAAAAGAAGATATTGACAGAATTCCAGGGTTTGGTATAACAGTCAACTAGATAGTTACAATGATCAACAGGAGATATTCCTGAAGGTGTAATGTAAGATATTAGTGAAAAGATCGGAGAACATACATGGAATATAGTAAACTAGGCTGGGAAGAAGTTAGTAAGTTTGAGGAAATAAAAGGTTATGGACAACATATTTGGCGACATCATGAGAAATATTTTTTTGTTACAGATGAATGGGGAATAGTTGAACAGAGGGTAGTCTATGAATTACTATATAGAACTATTTCAATCACCCTACCAAGTTTTTCTGAGTTACTTGAAAAGTCTAACTTAATTTGACAATTTAGGCAATAAAGAAATTCTAGACAAGCTTTTGAGCTATTCAGAAGACTTGAAACACCACTATCATCTCTATCAGCTCTTACTTTTTCACTTTCAGAATAAGGAACCAGAAAAATTTTTCGGACTCATTGAGGACAATCTAAAGCAGATTCATCCTCTTTTTCAGACTGTCTTTAAAACCTTTCTAAAGGACAAAGAGAAAATCGTCAACGCCCTTCAACTACCCTATTCCAACGCCAAATTGGAAGCAACCAATAATCTCATCAAACTTATCAAGCGCAATGCCTTTGGTTTTCGGAACTTTGAAAACTTCAAGAAGCGAATTTTCATCGCTCTGAATATCAAAAAAGAAAGGACGAAATGTGTCCTTTCTCGAGCTTAGCTTTTCTTCAACCCACTACAGTTGACAAAGAGCCGTAGATTTTAGGTATTTACCTTGTCTACTTAAGAGGTATCATATCATCGAGATAAAGGTGATTTGTTTGTTCCTAAGAATTAGGTTTTAGGTTTGACTTGTGGTAACTTCTGGAAAAAGCTTGTCTAGGATTTTTGGAGTGATAGCTTGTCCAGGACCTTCAGCACAGTAGGTGTGAATATACATAGAGGGATTGAAGTTGAGCTCGATACAAGTGCAATGAGGTTTTTCCTTGCTAGCAGGCTGAGTTCTATCTGGAATGATGATGTCAACCCCGCAAGCCCAGGCCCCCATGCTAGTTGCCATAGCTGCTGCCAATTCTTGGTAAGAGGAATCTATTGTCTCAGTGACATCAATAGAGTCACCACCCGTAGAGATGTTGGAGTTACGGCGGAGATTGACCTTTTTCCCTTCTGGGAGAATATCATCAGGTGCATAACCTTGCTGAGTCAACATCAATTGTTCGATGTCTCCTAGCTTAATGATTTCCAGAGGTGAGCGGTGGTCACGGCCTCGCAATGGATTGGCATTTTTCTGAGCGACTAATTCACGAATGGTGTGTTTGCCATCACCGACAACATTAGCAGCGACACGAAGGAGGACAGCCTCACAACGCCCGTCCAGAATGAAGAAACGGTATTCGGTTCCTGGGATAAATTCTTCAACAAGAACAGCTGTATCTTCTGCAAAGGCAATCTCGAGAGCTTTCTTATAGTTATCAAGGCTGGCAGGCTCTTGGAAAATGGAAATGCCCAGACCGAAGTTGGTTGATTTTGGTTTAACCACAATTTGTTTGCCCTTGATAAGAGGATAGTAGGCTAGACCTTGTTCTAGACTGGTAAATTCGTCGCCGGCAGGGACAGGGAAGCCAGCATCAGCCAGGATTTTTTTGGTCACGGTTTTATTAGCCATGGCAAGAGGAACTACATAGTTGTCTTTTGAGGTCATGTTACCATTTTTGACGTACTCAACATGATCTTTATGCCAGAGTTTAAGGAATTGATCCTGCTCATCTAGGATTTCAAAATGAAGCCCTTTTTGAATGGCATCAAAGAGCAGCATCTGGGTAGAAAGTTCCATCTCCTCATAACCCTTAAGGGCATAGTGGGCAGTCCAGTCGTAATCATGATAGGCAAGCGCCTTGTCAAGGGCAAAGTCAGAAAGGGACTTGTCTTTGATATGAGGAAGAAGTTGAGCAGCTAGTGTCTGACTGGAATCTGAAAAGGCATCTTTAACTTGTTTGACCAGACCTCGATGATAGTCACCAAGCCCAAAATGTTGCACCAGTTGGTCTAGAGCTGTCGTAATGTTCTGAGTTTCAGCTTCAGAAGGTAGAGGTTCTAAAGGATGAGAGAGGGCAATTTTTTCATTCAGCGCGTGACCTTGAGCCAGAGCCTGATCAACATTTTCAGGGGTATCCAGCCAGAGGAAGGCTAGAAGGAGTAGGTGTACGGTATCCATGGTAGTTTGGCTAATACCGATACGCTCAAAGGGGTTGAGGTCGAAGTTACGGAATTCTAGGTAGGTGATTCCCTTGTCAAGGAAGGAGCGATTAACCTTTTGTCCACGGAAACGAACAGCCGAGTAAAATTCCTTTTCCGCAATCAAATCACCTTGTTCGATATAGTTTTCGATGGCAGAGACATAGTCTTCTAGGCTTGCAAAAGATACTTGTATTTCTTCCTTATTGACATAACCATGGTCGCTGTTTCGGAAGGAACGCACGAGTTCTGGCACTTCTTGGTCGAAGAAGCCTTGCTCAGCAACAGGTGCAGCACCAAAGAGATAGGTAATCACCCAACGATAGCGCAAATAGTTCTGAGCCAGCTTGAGATAGAGGGCGTTTTTGAAAGCAATTATATCAATCTGGTCACTTTCTTGGAATAGGGCTTCAACCAAATCTTTCCCTAGTTCCATATTATAGTGGATACCTGAGATAGCTTGTAGTTTAGTTCCGTATTTTTCGGCTAGGTAGTTACGATAATGGCGTTCAAATTCATTTTCCAGTTGGGCAACTTGGATTTCTTGGGCGTTGATACGAGGAGGCATGGACAAGGGCCAGAGAAGTTCATCTTTACTGATGGAACGTCCAGCTACATCGGTAATGGCTCCAAGAAATCGACGAGCCTCAGTGGTAGATTTAGCAACTGGTGTGATGAGTTCCATCTGAAACTCACAAAAATCTGTTTGAATATAAGGGTGGAAACTTCGAGCTCCTAGGCAGGAAGGGTGAGGCGTATGTGCTAATTTTCCCTGTCTATCGACACGAAGACTTTCGCGTTCAATTCCAAAGTTAGCTTGAAGGATAGGGCTAGTAGGCTCCAGCTTTTGAAGCAGTTGATTTATAGTCATAGAGTCACCTTTTCATCTAATGTTAGTAATAGTATATTATAACAGGGAAAAGAAAACAACTTTCCGCTACGGTTAAGGGGAATTTTCGAATGTTTTAGATAAGAATTCTTAAAACCAGTTGCTTTTTAGCTCTATTATATGCAAAAATTGTAAAATACCCACCGATTTTTATGTAAAATGTTATTTCTCTTGCAATTTAAATCAAATTAGCCTATACTAATGACGTATATATGAGAACGAAAGAATCCCTAGGGTCGGCACTGCACCCATAAAATGAGACACAAGAAAACACTCCTGTTGTGGTAAACTAGAAACAGGGGTGTTTTGTTATGGTCAAAAAGCATATTCAGTAGAAACTAAGCTAGCCTGTATCGAAATGAAGAAGGCAGGCAAATCAAATAAAGTTATCATGGATACCCTCAGCATCAAAAATGCTAGTCAGGCCAAGACCTGGTAGCGATGGTATCAGAATGATGAATTGTACCGTTTCCACCAACCCGTGGGGAAACAATATACTTATGGTAATGGGATGAAACAGTTATCTGAAGTGGAACAGTTACGATTGCAGGTAGAATTACTAAAAAAGTATCAGAGCTTGATAAGAGAATCGACAAAGTAAGTCTTATCAAGCTAGTAGAAGAGTATAAGAAAACGTTCCCTGTATCTATTATTTTAGAATGTTTCGGCGTCAAACGCTCCACCTTTTATCGCTGGAAACAGGAGTGTAAGAATTCTCAGAAAAGAGGCGAAATAGCAGATAAAATCGAACAACTCTGTATAGAAAATCACTTTATTTACGGCTATCGAACCATCACTCGCTTACTAAAGAAAGTTTATAACCTCGTCGTTAATCGCAAGAAGGTCTATCGTATCATGAAGGAAAAGGGCTACCTTTGCCGTGCCCGTCCCAAGAAGGAACCTAAATTAGGGAAGCCTTACCATGTAACAGACAATAAGCTGGATCGTGATTTTCAAGCAGACAAGCCTATGGAGAAGCTTGTCACAGATATTACTTATTTATACTTAGGTAAATGTAAGCTATACTTGTCCTCCATCATGGATCTTTATAATCGTGAGATTGTGGCTTATACCATCTCAGATTGTCAGGATACGGACTTTGTGTTGGACACGCTCCATCAATTGGAATTACCTCAAGGAGCGATCTTACACAGTGATCAGGGATCGGTTTACACCTCAAAAGCTTACTATCAGGCTTGTGTAGAAAAAGGCATCACCCGCTCCATGTCCCGTAAGGGAACACCAGCAGATAATGCCTGTATCGAATGGTTTCATTCCGTCCTAAAGTCTGAAACCTTCTATCTCCATAAGTGAAGAAACATAACTGGAGATAGTATAACAGATATTGTCAAAAATTACATCATATTTTATAATGAAACTAGAATTCAACAAAAATTGAATGACCAGTCCCCTGTAGAGTACAGAGAATTGGTCGTAGAAGGGGTCCAGCAACCGAAGGGCGCTAGCCTTCAAATTTTCCTCCCAAAATGTGTCCAAAATATTGATAGAATTCCAGTTTTTGATAAGTCCGTTTAAAAAGACGAATCATCTTCTATTATATATTATTTTCTAAGTCAAAAATGATATAATAAAATGCAGAAACGGTTATATGAGGACTTTGTCAAGATTTTTTGGAAAATCCAGATGTTGTTTTTTTTCTCTACCTATTTTTCTAAAACTGGGGAAAATCTGATATAATAAGCTTTGTAGGTGTATTATATTAATACTTACAGAACCGAACTATTCCCCTATTTAAGAAATATTGATTCAAATTTTATGAAATCAATCAGTAAATATCGTTCATAAAAACCTTGATATTACGCTATTTTTAGTCCAACTGAAACTCATACTTTCCAAACCAGGTCTTAAGAAAGTTCGTAAAGCTAGCCAGTTCTCTAAAGGTTAAGAACTAGCTACAAAACAGTATTTACAATACTTCATGGTTCAAACCATTGGGTGTTTTTTTATGATTTTAAGCGAATTTTGAATCATATTTGAATGGGAGTTTTTAAAACCAGGTTTCGGTGGTAAAAGTACCAAACTGGATTCTCCATAGTAAAATGATATCTCCTGCTAGTAAATCATCTGTTAATAATTCCATGTTTCGTTTGGGAACGGGCTTAGGATTTAGGAGCCAAGTATCCAAATCTCGTTCAGGCGATATGAAGGGCTTGACTTGGTGGTCTTTATAAAATGTTTCTATAATAGTATTCACGGATTTTCTCTTTCAAACTTTTATTTCCTATTCTAAATAGTTTAAAAATTTTATAGTCTGTCAAGTTTTTTTCTTGACACCTGTCAGAAATCTGATATAATAGAACATGTGCTAAATAGCTCAGCTATTTCACCGAAATAAAAAATAAGAAAAGAGACTTTAAAAATGGCAGTTAAAATCCGTTTGACTCGTATGGGTTCTAAGAAAAAACCTTTCTACCGTATCAACGTAGCAGATTCACGTTCACCACGTGACGGACGTTTCATCGAAACAGTTGGAACTTACAACCCACTTGTTGCTGAAAACCAAGTAACTTTGAAAGAAGACCGCGTTCTTGCATGGTTGGCTGATGGAGCTCAACCTTCAGATACAGTTCGCAACATCCTTTCAAAAGAAGGTGTATTGAAGAAATTCCACGATTCTAAATTCTCAAAATAAGTTTAAAGTAGGTTGACAGATGGATACGATTGAAAATCTCATTATTGCGATTGTGAAACCCTTGATTTCACAACCAGATGCCTTAACTATCAAGATTGAAGATACACCAGAATTTTTGGAATATCATTTGGATCTTGATCAAAGTGATGTGGGTCGTGTAATCGGTCGTAAGGGTCGCACTATTTCTGCGATAAGAACGATTGTCTACTCTGTCCCAACTGAAGACAAAAAAGTAAGAATCGTTATTGACGAAAAATAAGAAGGGCGGGACGAATGTCTCGCTTTTTTTGCAAGGAGCAGGATATGAAGGATTTAACGTTTAGACAATTACAAGACTACTTACTGGAACATTACCAGCAGTCTCGGACTGAGGAAGGTCTTTTTATCAAGCTAGTGGAGGAAGTCGGAGAAGTAGCTGAGGTTTTGAATGGTCGCTCTGGTCGAAAAGATGGGGTTCAAGATTCTAACGAGGAACTAGCAAAAGAACTGGCTGATATCATTCACTACACTGTCGCAATTGCGGCCATCAACGACATAGATCTAACCAAGACCATTTTTGAAAAAGACAAAAAGGCGGCTATCAAATATCAGCATGAACGAGATTTGGAAGGATTTTTGAAGGGGGACCTCTAAGACGATAAGAAATCAATTTTTTACTAATAAAGAGGGTATTAGTAAATATAAGAAAGATAAAGCAAGGAAAGTGGCGTATTATACTATCAAAGTGAGGAATCTCCAAGAGGCAGGTAAGCTAGAACTTGTGAGACAAGAACGAGAAAAGCAGGTCAGCATAGCTGCCTCCTTTATAGGCAACGAGAAAGCATTTATCAACTTGAAAGAGTGATAGTAGGCATAAAATACTAATCCTAGAAATAGCATCTAGGATTCTACTATGCTACAATGGAAAGACAGTCTCAACGAATTATAGTCAATCAATCTTGAGAATAGCTATTTTTAAAAGGAGTAACAATCTATGAACGAGAAAACAAAAGCTTACCTAGCAGCCTTATCCTTTTCAGCAATCATTGGATTTTCTTTTTTATTTACTAAGATTGCTTTAGGCTATGCCAGTCCTCTTACAAACTTAGCGCATCGCTATACAATCGCAGCTTTAGTAATGGTCGTTCTTCATCAAACCAAACTTATCAAAGTGAGTTTAAGTAGAATAGATATTCTTTCTATTCTTCCTATGAGTCTTTTCTATCCGCTTTTCTTTTTTATTTTTCAATCCTTTGCTTTACAGTATATATCGTCTTCTGAAGCTGGAATTTTACAGGCTCTTGTTCCGATTTTTACGCTCCTTTTAGCATCGACCTTTCTCAAGGAAAAGACAAGCTTGCTTCAAAAGTTCTTTTTATTTTTATCCGTAGCAGGAGTAGTTTTCATCTTCCTTAGTAAAGGAGCTAATTTTGGTACTGAGACTGCTAGCTTTGGCTTTCTCTTGATGTTGGGATCTGTTCTCGCCAATGCAATAAACAATATCCTCAGCAAGTCCAAAGGAGGACGCTATCGGGCTATGGATATGACAGCTATTGTGATATTTGTTGGCTTCGTCACCTTTAATACGCTGAGTCTGACCTCGCACTATCTAGATGGCAATATATTAGCTTACGTTGCACCGCTCGGACAGCTTCCTTATCTACTTTCTATGCTCTATTTGGGAATTCTAGCCTCTATAGTGACTGGTAGTCTCTCTATCTATGCTATTGTTCGACTTGGAGCATCAACCGTCAGTGTCTTTGGTAATCTTGGAACAGTTTTGACCATTCTAGCCGGAGCCCTTATCCTCCACGAACCAATTTATAGCTACCATGTCATCGGAGCAACTTTGATTATTGCTGGAATTTTAGGCATGAATCTGATGAGAAGAAAGTAAAGATTGCTTAGCAGTCTTTTTCTTAATCTAAATGATACAGAAAATTCAAAATTTTTAATGGAATTAAGTTTAGAAAATGATGATTTTAATATAGCATGATAAAATAGATAAAAAGAATAATACTAGGATAAAGAAGAGAGAGTTTAGAAATGAAGCAAAATGATATAGCTGAAGCTATTGCTTTTTATAACAGAAAACCTGAGACTTTGGTACGTCACGTTATACCAGTCGTAGATTGTGATTTGGTTGTTTATCATCGTCATGGAAATACAAATAAAGGCCACATTATTTTTTATCATGGAGCTTGTGGCCGTAGTCAGATGTGGGCCCACCAGTATGATGCCTTTGAAGGATTTGACCTCTACTTTGTCAATGTTAGAGGACAGGGGGAATCACCTATGAAAGTTGGCCTACCTGACCTGGAAGGCGCTGTTCAAGATGTAGATGCTATTTTATCCTATTTCCAGCTAGATAAGGTGGTATTGGTTGGTCATTCTTGGGGAGGAAATCCACTTCAAGAGTACACCTATCGCCATCCAGAAAGAGTCCTAGCCTTGGTCATGGTAGATAGTTGGGGACAACATCGTTACCTATCAGATAAAGAGAGAAATCGCATAAAATATAGTTCTCTTATGTATAAAACGATTCCTTGGAAGATGATTGCTGATAAAAACTCAAAAATGTGTAGTGATAACCCTATCACAAGAGAATTGGTCAAGACGGCCATCAAAGAAACTGGGCGAGATGTTTTCTTGAACCTTGGAATCACAGGTTTTTTGGCTGTCCATGAGATAGAGGGTTATCATGGAAATCCTCCTATGCTATTAGTAAGAGGCGAAAATGATTTTCCCAAACACCTAAAAATGATTTACGATGGTATCATTGCCTTAAATCCCAATGCGCGTCAAGTAACGATTTCAGATAGTAAACACCAACCGATGAATGATCATCCTGAAGAGTTTAATCAGATAATTGGTGAATTCTTTGAAGAAGTAGTAGCTCTGTAAGATGAGATTTATCCAACTTGAGAAAATCCTTGGAACGTGATAAAATAAAGGATAGAAATAGACTACAGGAGACAAGATGAACTACTTTAATGTTGGGAAAATCGTCAATACGCAAGGATTGCAGGGTGAGATGCGAGTCTTGTCTGTGACGGATTTTGCAGAAGAACGGTTTAAAAAAGGAGCTGAGTTGGCTTTATTTGATGAAAAAGATCAGTTTGTTCAAACAGTGACCATTGCTAGCCATCGTAAACAGAAGAACTTTGATATTATCAAATTCAAAGATATGTACCATATCAACGCTATCGAAAAGTATAAGGGATACAGTCTCAAGGTCGCTGAGGAAGATTTGAATGTCCTAGATGATGGTGAATTTTATTATCACGAGATTATCGGTTTGGAAGTCTATGAGAGTGATAACTTGATTGGAACCATCAAAGAAATCCTGCAACCAGGTGCCAACGATGTCTGGGTGGTCAAGCGAAAAGGCAAGCGTGACTTGTTATTGCCCTATATCCCACCAGTGGTTCTCAATGTTGATATTCCAAATAAACGGGTCGATGTGGAAATCTTAGAAGGGTTAGACGATGAAGATTGATATTTTAACCCTCTTTCCAGAGATGTTTTCTCCACTGGAGCACTCAATTGTTGGAAAGGCTCGAGAAAAAGGGCTCTTGGATATCCAGTATCATAACTTCCGAGAAAATGCTGAAAAGGCCCGCCATGTTGACGATGAGCCCTACGGAGGCGGTCAGGGGATGTTGCTACGAGCACAGCCTATTTTCGATGCCT
This sequence comes from Streptococcus mitis, assembly GCF_005144795.1. GTDB lineage: Bacteria > Bacillota > Bacilli > Lactobacillales > Streptococcaceae > Streptococcus > Streptococcus mitis_BB. Next base: position 120,101 of record NZ_SWFJ01000007.1, read on the forward strand.
TTGATGCTATTGAAAAGAAAAATCCGCGCGTCATTCTCCTAGACCCAGCTGGCAAGCAGTTTGATCAGGCTTATGCAGAGGATTTGGCTCAAGAGGAAGAACTTATCTTTATCTGCGGTCACTATGAGGGCTATGATGAGCGGATCAAGACCTTGGTGACAGATGAGATTTCCTTAGGAGATTATGTCTTAACTGGAGGAGAATTGGCAGCTATGACCATGATTGATGCTACGGTACGCCTGATTCCAGAAGTGATTGGCAAGGAGTCTAGTCACCAAGATGATAGTTTTTCTTCTGGCCTTCTCGAATATCCTCAGTACACGCGTCCCTATGATTATCGAGGCATGGTTGTCCCAGATGTTCTGATGAGCGGGCACCATGAAAAGATTCGTCAGTGGCGCCTGTATGAGAGTTTAAAGAAAACCTATGAACGCAGACCGGATTTGCTTGAACATTATCAACTGACAGCAGAAGAAGAAAAAATGCTGGCAGAAATTAAAGAAAACAAAGAATAAAGGAGAAACCTATGCAAGTAATCAAACGTGATGGAGAAATTGCTGAATTTAATCCAGACAAGATTTACCAAGCTATCTTAAAGGCAGCCCAGACTGTCTATGTATTGACAGATGATTTGCGTCAAAACCTTGCACAAGTCACTAAGAAAGTGGTTTTGGATTTGGAAGAAGCCAAGGTGGAACGTGCTACCATCAGCATGATTCAGTCTATGGTTGAACATCGTTTACTGGGTGCAGGTTACATTACCATTGCAGAACACTACATTTCCTATCGTCTACAACGTGACTTGGAAAGAAGTGGTTATGGAGACCATATCGCTGTTCATTTACATTTTGAACAAATTCGCTAAGAAAAAGAGTGGGATGAAGCAACTACATCTCACTCTTTCTTAAATCTATTTTTTTGGGCTGTTTGGACGGTTGAAGGGACAAATCGTAGGCGTTGAATATCGCTTATGCGGATAATACGGGTTACATTTTTGGCAAAATTTTTCACGATAATTTGCTGGCGTTGCTGATCGTATTTGATGATGTCACCTGTAAAGCTTGTCTCAGACAAGATAAGGTGAACAGCGGTTTGTTTCTGGATAGCCTCTTCAATAGTGGCTGTAAGGGAGTTGGTTTCAGTCTGGTCAGGTTGGTCATGTCCATTTAAAAAGTCATGTATTTTATCTAGAACTTGCTGGAATTTATGTTTCATATTGGCCTCCCTTCTTTTATATCAATATTATATAAAATTTTCCTAAAATCTACAAGATTTTACGAATAAACTAATGAAAGCTAAAAAAGGAGAAGAAAATGGCAGAATTTACATTTGAAATCGAAGAGCACTTGTTGACTCTTTCTGAAAACGAAAAAGGTTGGACTAAGGAAATTAACCGTGTGAGCTTTAATGGTGCCCCTGCAAAGTTTGATATTCGTGCTTGGAGCCCAGATCATACTAAAATGGGTAAAGGAATTACTCTCTCAAATGAAGAATTTCAAACCATGGTGGATGCCTTTAAAGGCAACTAATACTTAATGAAAATCAAAGAGCAAACTAGGAAGCTAGCCGTAGGCAGTACTTGAGTACGGCAAGGCGAAGCTGACGTGGTTTGAAGAGATTTTCGAAGAGTATAAGTTTTCAAAATGAAAGAAAAGGATACTGAGTCATGACAACTCGATATCCTTTTTTAGTTAGCAAAGTAAGCCTGATTTTTAAGGCGTTGAAGTAATGGACGGCTAATAAAACTAATAGCAATAATTTTACCAAGATCTGGGATGATAAAGGGAAATACCCCCACAGCAAGAGCTTTTTCAAATGGCATTCCAGCTAGGAAATGCAATCCAATGATTCCACCAACAAAGACAAGTGTATCTCCCAAGAGATTTGCTAGAAAAATTCTGACAAAACCACTATCACTGTTAGTTAGAGAAGAGGTAAGTCCAGAATAAACAAGATAAAACCAAAGATAGCCTGCAGTAGGACCAATCAAAGCATGAAATCCAGCTCCACCTCCTGCAAAGACAGGAAGACCGATGGCACCTAGAAGAAGATAGAGTCCAACAGAAAGTACAGCCTCTCTCGGTCTAAAGACAGTAGCAATCAAGCCGATTGCAAAGTTCTGCAGAGTGAAGGGAACGGGTCCAATTGGAAGACTGATTTGTGCTAAAACAGCAATGAGAGCAGCCCCAATAGCAGGGATAGCATAAACGTGAGCTTTTTTCAAAATAGTTAACCTCTTTTCTTATGTATAGTAACTATTATACTTAATTTAATATTATTGTCAACCTATTTTTATAATAAAGGTAACAAAAACTGTAACAGCCGATTTTCCTGACGGGGTAAGCTGTTTTCATCTATTCGTAAATCATCAAAAAAGAAGCAGACACATTTGTATCAGCTTCTTTTGTTTCGATTAACGCATAGTTACAAATTCTTCAGATGCAGTTGGGTGAATCGCTACGGTTGCATCAAAGTCAGCCTTGGTTGCTCCCATCTTAATAGCAACGGCAAAACCTTGAATCATTTCATCAACACCGTATCCAATTCCATGAAGTCCGACAACTTTTTCTTCTGAACCAGCTGTGATTAATTTGAAACGTGTTTCTTGGCGGTTGCAAGTGCAAGCAGAGTACATAGAAGTAAAGCTTGATTTGTAAACCTTGATTTGGTCTTGACCGTATTCTTTAATAGCTTGCTCTTCTGTTAACCCAACAGTTCCGATAGCAGGGTGTGAAAAGACAACGGTCGGAATAGTTGAGTAATCCATTTTTGCAGTTGTTTTGCCGTTAAAGAGACGTTCAGATAGGGTACGTCCAGCCTTGATTGCAACTGGAGTCAGTTCTTTCTCACCCGTTACATCACCTAGAGCATAGATTCCCTCGACAACAGTATTTTGGTATTCATCTACTTGGATAAAGCCACGTTCGTTCAGAGTCACTCCAGCTTTTTCAAGTTGCAAGCCCTTAACGTTTGGACGGCGACCTGTAGCCCAGATAACTTGGCTAGCTGTGTGACTAGTACCATCCTCGAAATGAATGGTAATGCCTTCAGCAGTTTTTTCTAACTTGACAGGGACTTTATGAGTATGAAGTGGCAAGTTTGTTCTTTCCATTTCCTTAACCAAACCTTCAACGATGTAAGAATCAAAACCACGTAAAGGGCGATCACGGCGAACAAAGAGGTCTGTCTTGACACCAAAAGTGTGGAGAACGCCAGCTAATTCAACAGCAATATAGCCAGCGCCTAGAATAGCAACTGACTCAGGAAGTTCTTCCCAAGCAAATACATCATCAGAAGAGCCACCTAGTTCAGCACCAGGAATATTAGGAATACTTGGATGGGCACCAGTCGCAATCACGATATGTTTAGCACGAATGAGTTCACCATTTACGCTGACAGTATGAGAATCTACAAATTCAGCATGCCCTTCAATCAAGTCTACACCGTTGCGTTTAAAACTGCCATCATAAGAAGAACGAGCGCGATCGATGTAGGCTTCACGATTGCGACGTAGGGTTGCAAAGTCAAAGTTTAGATCAGTAGTCTTAAAGCCATAGTCTTCTCCAAATTGATGGAAAGTCTCAGCGATTTGTGCCCCGTACCACATGATTTTTTTAGGAACACAGCCGACATTGACACAGGTTCCACCTAATTTCTTTTCCTCAATAACGGCTGCTTTGGCTCCATGTTCACCAGCACGGTTCATGGTAGCAATTCCTCCGCTACCTCCACCAATAGCAATGATATCATATTCTCTCATTGAAAACTCCTTTGTACTCTTTTAAATAGTAGAGTGTCATTTTTTGATAGTCATATTCTATCTTTTTTTTGATGTGATTGCAAAAATCTGCTACGTTCAAAAAAATTAAGAAAAAGGCTTGCGAAAAAGAAAAATAAAGTGTATTATATAACTAGTACAATAGTTGTAAAATGAATTCCGAACAATAATCTAGTCCTGAAATGTCATTATTTCGTTCTAAACTGTTATTGTTTATATTTGGGAATTTTTGTATAATATTGTTAAGGACTTTAAATCAAAAAGGAGTTTCATTATGAAAAAGAATGGTAAAGCTAAAAAGTGGCAATTGTATGCAGCAGTTGGTGCTGCCAGTGTAGTTGTATTGGGTGCTGGGGGCATTTTGCTCTTTAGACAACCATCTCAGACTGCTGTAAAAGATGAGGCTACTCATCTGGTTGTTGCCAAGGAAGGAAGCGTGGCATCCTCTGTTTTATTGTCAGGGACAGTAACGGCAAAAAATGAACAATATGTTTATTTTGATGCTAGCAAAGGAGATTTAGATGAAATCCTTGTTTCTGTGGGTGATAAGGTTAGTGAAGGGCAGGCTTTAGTTAAGTACAGTAGTTCAGAAGCCCAGGCGGCCTATGATTCAGCGAGTCGAGCAGTTGCGAAGGCAGACCGTCATATCAACGAGCTCAATCAAGCACGAAATGAAGCTGTTTCAGCTCCGACTCCACAGTTGCCAACGCCAGCAGGAGGAGAAGGTGCAGCAGCGCAAACTCCAGCTCCAGTAGCAGGAAATTCAGTTTCATCTATTGATGCACAACTAGGTGATGCTCGTGATGCCCGTGCAGATGCAGCAGCACAATTAAGCAAGGCTCAAAGTCAGTTGGATGCAACGACTGTTCTCAGTACCCTAGAGGGAACCGTAGTCGAAGTCAATCGCAATGTTTCTAAATCTCCAACAGGAGCTAGCCAGGTGATGGTTCATATTGTAAGCAATGAAAACTTGCAAGTTAAGGGTGAACTATCTGAATATAACCTTGCCAACCTATCTGTAGGTCAAGAAGTAACCTTCACTTCTAAAGTTTATCGAGATAAGAGCTGGACTGGTAAGATTAGCTATATCTCCGACTACCCTAAAAACAATGGCGAAGCAGCAAGTGCAGCTCCTGCCACAGCAGCTGGTAATTCTGGTTCTAAATATCCATATACCATTGATGTTACAAGTGAAATTGGTGATTTGAAACAAGGATTCTCAGTAAGTGTTGAGGTCAAGAATAAGAGTAAAGCCATTTTGGTTCCTCTAACAAGTGTTGTGACTGAAAATAATAAGAACTATGTCTGGGTTCTTGACGAGCAGAAAAAGGCCAAGAAAGTGGAAGTTAGTTTGGGTAATGCTGATGCAGACAACCAAGAAATCACTTCAGGTCTGACAAATGGAGTCAAGGTCATCAGTAACCCAACGTCTTCTCTAGAGGAAGGAAAAGAGGTGAAGGCTGATGAAGCAACTAATTAGTCTAAAAAATATCTGCAGAAGTTACCGTAATGGTGACCAAGAACTGCAGGTACTCAAAAATATCAATCTAGAAGTGAATGAGGGTGAGTTTGTTGCCATTATGGGACCATCTGGTTCTGGTAAGTCTACTCTCATGAATACGATTGGGATGTTGGATACACCAACCAGTGGAGAATATTATCTTGAAGGCCAAGAAGTGGCTGGCCTTGGTGAAAAACAACTAGCCAAGGTTCGCAATCAACAAATCGGATTTGTTTTTCAGCAGTTCTTTCTTCTATCCAAACTTAATGCTCTGCAAAATGTAGAATTACCCTTGATTTATGCAGGAGTTTCGGCTTCAAAACGGCGCAAGTTAGCTGAGGAATATCTTGATAAGGTTGAATTGACAGAACGTAGTCACCATTTGCCTTCTGAATTATCTGGTGGTCAAAAGCAACGTGTAGCCATCGCGCGTGCCTTAGTAAACAATCCTTCTATTATCCTAGCGGACGAACCGACAGGAGCCTTGGATACCAAAACAGGTAACCAAATCATGCAATTATTGGTTGAACTGAATAAAGAAGGAAAAACCATTATCATGGTAACGCATGAGCCTGAAATCGCTGCTTATGCCAAACGCCAGATTGTTATTCGAGATGGAGTTATTTCATCTGATAGTGCTCAGCTAGAAAAGGAGGAAAACTAAGATGCAGAATCTGAAATTTGCCTTTTCATCTATCATGGCCCACAAGATGCGCTCTTTTCTCACTATGATTGGGATTATCATTGGTGTTTCATCAGTTGTTGTGATTATGGCTCTGGGGGATTCCATGTCTCGTCAGGTTAATAAAAATATGACCAAGTCACAGAAGAATATCCATGTCTTTTTCTCACCCATTAAAAGTAAAGACGGTTCTTTTACCCAAAAACAATCAGCTTTGACAGTTTCTGGGAAAGAAGAGGAAGTTCCTGTGGAACCACCAAAACCGCAAGAATCCTGGGTCAGGGAGGCGGCCAAACTGAAGGGGGTAGATAGTTACTATGTAACCAACTCAACAAATACCACCTTGTCTTATAAGGATAAAAAAGTTGAGCGTGCTAGCTTGACAGGTGGAAATATTACTTACATGAAGGCAGTTGAAAATGAAATTGTTGCAGGACGAAGTCTTATAGCTCAGGATTATAAAGATGTGGCCAGTGTCATTTTACTAGACAAAGAACTTGCTAATAGTCTGTTTGGGTCAGCTCAAGAAGCGGTTAACCAGATTATAGATGTTGGTGGCTTTAGTTATCGTGTCATTGGTGTCTATACTAGCGATGAGGCCAAGGCTGCCAAGACTTTTGGTATTGGTGGACTTCCGATTACAACTAATATTTCTCTTGCCAATAACTTCAATATGGATGAAATTTCTAATATTGTCTTCCGTGTCAATGATACCAGTTTGACACCAACAGTGGGACCAGAATTAGCTAGAAAATTGACCGAGATTGCTGGTCTTCAGCAAGGGGAGTATCAGGTGGCAGATGCGACGGAAGCCTTCCAAGAAGTACAACAGCTTTTTGGATTTATGACGACGATTATTAGTGCCATTGCAGGAATTTCTCTCTTTGTTGGCGGGACTGGTGTTATGAACATCATGCTGGTTTCGGTGACAGAGCGTACTCGTGAGATTGGTCTCCGTAAGGCCTTGGGTGCAACACGTGCTAATATTTTAATCCAGTTTTTGATTGAATCCATGATTTTGACCTTGCTTGGGGGAGTTATTGGTCTAACCATTGCGACAGGCTTAACCGCTATAGCTGGCCTACTTTTACAAGGTTTGATTGCGGGTATAGAAGTAGGAGTATCAATCCCAGTTGCCCTATTTAGTCTTGCAGTTTCGGCTAGTGTTGGTATGATTTTTGGAGTCTTGCCAGCTAACAAGGCATCGAAACTTGATCCAATTGAAGCCCTTCGTTATGAATAAGATCAACAAGATGGACACTTGTCTATCTTGTTTTTGTAGGCTCTTTGTCAACTGTAGTGGGTTGAAGAAAAGCTAAGCTCGAGAAAGGACAGATTTAGTCCTTTCTTTTTTGATATTCAGAGCAATAAAAATCCGTTTTTTGAAGTTTTCGAAGTTCCGAAAA
>NZ_SWFJ01000008.1 GCF_005144795.1 Streptococcus mitis
GTTTTCGGAACTTCGAAAACTTCAAAAAACGGATTTTTATTGCTCTGAATATCAAAAAAGAAAGGACTAAATCTGTCCTTTCTCGAGCTTAGCTTTTCTTCAACCCACTACAGTTGACAAAGAGCCTCTTTTTACAAATTATTTTCCAAGGTAGTATTCAGAAACTACATTCAATTTTTCGTCGAATTCGAATACCAATGGTGGGAAGTTAGGGATTTCCACGTCCATGATTTCGTCATCTGACAAACCTTTGATGTGTTTTACAAGGGCACGGATTGAGTTACCGTGAGCTCCTACGAATACGTTTTTACCATCTTTAAGAGCTGGAGCGATTTTATCTTCCCAGAATGGAAGGGCACGTTCCAAAGTCACTTTCAAGTTTTCAGCATCTGGAATAACTGAATCGTCAAGTGAAGCGTAACGACGGTCAGTGTGAGCTGAGTGCTCATCATCACGGTCCATGTTTGGAGGCAATACATCGTATGAACGACGCCAGATGTGAACTTGCTCATCACCAAATTGTTCAGCAGCTTCAGCTTTGTTTTTACCAGTCAAACCACCGTAGTGACGTTCGTTCAAACGCCATGATTTTTCAACTGGAACCCACAATTGGTCAGAAGCTTCAAGAGCCAAGTTAGTTGTTTTGATCGCACGTTTCAATACTGAAGTGTAAGCTTGGTCAAATTCGATACCAGCTTCTTTGATCAATTTACCAGCGTCAATCGCTTGTTGTGTACCTTTTTCAGACAAATCAACATCAGCCCAACCAGTGAAAAGGTTAGCTTTGTTCCATTCAGACTCACCGTGGCGAGCAAAAACCAATTTTACCATTAGATGGATTCTCCTTTAAATTTTCCGAGGTTTCCCCTCGTTTATCTATTCTATTTTACACAATTTTTCACAAAAAAGCTAGTTAAAATCGACAAGTTCTGACAGTCAGGAAGTAAAGTCCTCTCATCCTGATTAGGAACTTCTATAATTCATTACTTTTTATTTGCAAAAATAGAGGTTCTAAAATCATTTGTTTGGTCTAGGTAGGCTTTAAAGACTGCTCTCTTAAGTTTATGGACGGCACTGTCAGTCTCTGGATTATAAATAGTCCAACGAGGACCTGTAGCATCCTGTAAAACAGCTTGGTCCATGAGTTCTTGCAACTCTTTTACTCTTTGAATGGTTTTCGTGGCATTGCTCATCCATGATTGCGTCGGATCTTTAAAAGTAATTTTATTCAAATGATCAAACTGAGCAACGCGCTCTTGATACATAGCTTTTTTAAAGGCTGCCCAAGATGAATATTGACCACCAAATAGCTTTTCTAAAACAAGCTTATCTGTCACTAATCCTTGCTTTTTACCGTAGAGGTTGATTGTCTGACCATTTTGTTTAGCAATTTCTTCATATTGGTTGGAAATATATGGGACCATACCATCTTTAAATCCTTTAGCAGCTAAGAGTTCATAAGCTATCCTACGTCCCATAAGATCTCCAGGAGTACCTTTCTCACTGCTCAATGCTGAAAAGATTGGTGCAAAGAGTTTAATCGTAAAATAGCCATTTCTCTCATAAGTACCAGCCTGATACTCACGAGCCGAAAGAATATTATTGTCAATCAAACTCTCAAAGCTCGTCAATTTTTTAGCTTCATCTTCAGTCAAATTTTTCACAACATTAGTAGCATAGACATCATTGCCATCAGCAGGATCTGTTAGATAGTGGTTCTCGATTTTTCTGAGAGCTTCCATTTTCTGAGATACGTTCAGTTTCTTAACGATCGATTTCCCTTCAAGATATTCCAACAGATAGATGAGGTCAAACATATTATGAGCGTATTTCTGGAGATCGGATGCATCTTTGAATCGTTCCGTCGGATCTAAGACTTGTAGACGGGATCCTTCCATGCTATCTGATTTTGAATGTTTCAAGATTGAGTTAATGGTAATGGTTGCATCATTTGGATGATCTGGCGCTTGTAATAAGCCTTTAGCAAAGAATTCAGGACCAAGACCACTTCTTCTACCATAGCCACCAAGATAGATATCCTGATCTGAATCATGGGTCATCTCATGGGTATACGTAATAGCGCCATCCTTATCCAACATACGGTAAGACATATAATAGACACCATCTCCTGTTGCGTATGCACCGTGATGATTATGAACCACCTTGTTACCAACTGGTCCAAAGAAATGTTGCATTGCAGGATTTGAATTCTCAAAGTCTGCGATTGTTGCAGCCTTTCCTTCAGTATGATCATCACCAAACTTATAGGCATCATAAAGCAGGATCGTACGATAGAGTTTTTCACGTCCCTGATTATCTAAAATACGATACCAATAATCGTAGTGATCTCGCTGACGCTTGGCTGTTTCACGCGCATTATCTTCAACAAACTTATTGAGTTCATCTCCAGCTTTATAGTCACTGTTGCGGTAGCGATCGTAAGCGCCAAATCCTATACTAGACAAGGTTGAGATGACAAATACAGATCTTTCTGGCAAAGTAAGGAGAGGCAAGACCATATTGCGGTATTTCCAAGTACTACTAGTAATTCGGTCATAAACACCGATAGAGTACTTAGTTCCTGCTTGCTCTTGCTTGGTTTTGACCTCTGCAATAGTGGATTTTTCTTCGACAATGAAAGCTTTGGTCTGTTTTTTAAACCAGTCATTGTTGCTAGTGTTTGGTAAAAAGACTTTTCGGTAATTTTCTAGCGTGCTAAACAAATCTGTCGTTCCATGATGGCTGGCAAGACTGATACCATAAGTATCAACGTTGTTCTTAGCAAGCAGATTATTAAATCCTGATTTCCCTAACTCAATCAAAGTATCTAACGGAGATGCATTTCCTTTGCCAAAGAAATCAAGGTGATACAAGACCAAGTCTTTAATATTAACCTGACCATAGCTAAAGTTATACCAACGCTCTAAGTAGCTCATACCAAGAAGCAAGGCTTCCTTGTTGCGCTTGATTTTATCTACGATGTAACCTGTCATTACTTGATTATTTTCCACTAGACCAGCATCCGCTGACAAGAGTTTTCGCAGACTGTCCTCTAGATGCTCCTTCGTTTTAGCAAACTGCTCTTCTAAATAGAGCTCGGTTTGCTTCACTTTTGGTGAAATATCAAGTATGTTTCTAATAGCGTCTGAATGATAATTTACCTTCTTCAATTCTGGTAAGACTTGCTGGATAATCGTTTCTTGATTATACAAGAATTGGTTTGGCGTATAGAGAAGCCCCGTATCTCCTAGACTATATTCTGCTAACTTAGCAAAATCAGTCTGGTACTTGAGCTGGAATGTTTCAGAGGAATGATCCTGGTAATGGAGCAAGAGTTTGTTTGCAGTCTGTTTGTTGGAAACAATATCTGTGATGACTTGGTCATCCTTCATCATGACTGCTGACAAGAGTTCTTTTTGATATAAAAGACTGTTCTCATTAACTAGGTTTCCGTATTTGACGATGGTTGCCTTATTGTAGAAAGGTAGCAATTTTTCAATATTTTTATAAGCCAAGGCGCGCTGAGATTGATAATGTTTCACCTTAGAAAAATCACTTTCTTTACTACCACTTGTTGAAAGGGGCTCCACTGTTGGAGGGGTGAGAGGATTGATTTCTGCTTTTTTATTAGTCACTTCAAAAGCATCTAAAATTGTTCCTCTTTCTACAAAGGATTCCTTGCTGACGACTTCTTCCCTGACCAAGGTGACATTGTAGACTCTATTAGCTTTGTTGCTGAATGTATTAGCCACCTTCATTTCATTATAGTGGTAACCGGTAATAGCATTTCCGTTGGTTACATTGACATCACTTAGTACATTGGTTAATCTTCCTGCATGCTGTTCCTCATTCGTCTTTCGATCCCACAAATATCCAGCCACACCCGCAACTCTACCAAAGTGCTTGACATTGTTGATATCACCTTCAGCATAGCTATCCTGTATATGCGCATCTTGGTCTACTAAACCTGCTAGCCCACCAACAGTCTGATCTGAACTATTGGTGTTGGATGAAATGGCTACTGTCGCTTTTGACTTAGTCAATGAAGCTCTGCCTCCTGTCAAATGACCGACCAGACCACCAATATTGTATGCCGCAGTCGTTTCGTAAGTATTAACAATTCTTCCCTTAAAACTGCTCTCTGTGATGCTTGATTGGTCTGCCTTAGCCAACAAACCACCGATACCACGTTCCCCAGCCAGAACACCATCGACATGAACTTGCTTAATCTTTGTGTTATCCGTAGCTTCATTGGCCAGTGAACCGATATCATCTTTACCTGAAATAGAGACATTTTTTAGGCTCAACTTTTCTACTGTGGCCCCTCTCAAGCTTTCAAAAAGAGGCTTTTTCAAGTTGTAAATAGCATACCGCTTACCATCTTTTTCACCAATCAACTGACCAGTAAAGGTGCCCTTGATGTAAGATCTGTCATCAGGTCCCAACTCCACTTCGTTGGCATTCAAGCTAGCCGCTAAATGATAGGTTCCAGAGAGATTCTTGTTGATAGCTTTAACCAGGTTGCTAAAGGAAGTGAAGGTTGTTGTTTCTTCTGTGGCCTTTTTTGCGAGATAGAAGGTGAAATTATCGACATATTTATTTTCTAGCTCTTGCTGGAGTTTCTCAGCTTTGGCTATGATTTTATAAACTGATTGTCCATTTTTTATTTCTGCAGTTATTGAAGCGACAGGTAGATAGACATCTTTGAATGACGACGATTTGATCTTAACAAAGTAAGTGTCTGGATTACTTGGAACACTGTCTAAAGAAACATGTTGTTTGTAAGTACCATTGGTCTGACTATATAACTCCAGATCAGAAACATTTCTTAATTCGAGTGTTTTTTCTGGATCTTTTTCTTTTGGTTTTTCAGCCGGATTTTCTGGTTTTTCTTGCTCAATATTGCCAGTATATTCTGGAAGAGGGGCAATTTGTTCGGGTTCAACTATTGCTCCGGATTGGGTACCTGTATAAGATGGTTGCGATGGTACCTGTTCTGGTTCGACTATTGCTCCAGATTGGATGCCAGTATATTCTGGTTTTTTATTTGTCTCAGGGGCTACAACAGCTCCTGATTGCTCACCTTTATATTCTGGTAAGGAAGCATGGGTCTCTGGTTCGACGATGGTACCAGCTTGAGTTCCCTTGTACTCTGGTTGTGGAGTTACTTGCTCTGGTTCAATAACCGCTCCGGATTGGGTGCCTGCATAAGATGGTTTCGATGGTATCTGTTCTGGTTCGACGATGGCTCCAGATTGGGTGCCTGTATATTCTGGTTTGTCGGCCGTCTCAGGAGCTACAACAGCTCCTGATTGCTCACCTTTATATTCTGGTTTGTCGGCTGTCTCTGGGGTTACAATCGCTCCCGCTTGAGTTCCTGTATACTCTGGTGTTGGTAGCACCTGTTCAGGATCTACGATTGCTCCAGACTGCTCGCCTGTATAGGCTGGTTTGTCAGTCGTTTCTGGTTCCACCAAAGCCCCTGACTGGACACCCCCAACCTCTGGATCAACTTTTTCCGGTTCGACGATAGCACCAGCTTGGGTTCCCTGATACTCAGGTGATGGAGCGACTTGCTCGGGTTCAACGACTGCTCCTGCTTGGGTGCCTGTATAGGCTAGTTTTTCAGCTGTCTCTGGGGCTACAACAGCTCCTGATTGCTCATCTTTATATTCTGGTAAGGAAGCATGGGTCTCTGGTTCAACAATCGCACCTGATTGAGTTCCCTTGTACTCTGGTTGTGGAGCTACTTGTTCTGGTTCAACAATCGCTCCGGATTGGGTGCCTGTATAAGATGGTTTCGATGGTATCTGTTCTGGTTCGACGATGGCACCAGCTTGAGTTCCCTTGTACTCTGGTTGTGGAGTTACTTGCTCTGGTTCAACAATCGCTCCGGACTGGGCACCTCCAACCTCTGGTTCCTGCTTTTCAGGTTCAACAATGGCACCAGATTGAATTCCCTTGTACTCTGGTTGTGGAATTACTTGCTCAGGTTCGACAATAGCACCTGATTGAGTTCCTCTATATTCTGATTTTTCAGCTGTCTCTGGAGCTACAATAGCTCCCGATTGCTCACCTCTATATTCTGGCAAGGAAGCCTGAGACTCTGGCTCTCCTTTTCTTGCAGAGAATGGTGTTTCACTCGGAGCGACTGCCTTCTTTGTTCCCTTTTCTACTACACGTGGCAAGGCTTCTTCTACTTTAGTTGAGAGAACTTCTCGGGAAATTTCTTGGTTATCAACAGTGAAAATACGAACAAGTTCAATCTTCTTCCCAGCACGACCTTCTTGTTTGACATGGATGGTTCCCTCTGCTAGTTCTGGATTTTCTTGAACCACTTCAGCAAAGTCTAGTTTGGTTACAATCTCTTGGTCTTTGTATAGGAGCTCTGGTTTGTTCACTCGACCAGTCAAGAGTTCATCCTGAGGAGCCACACTAGCAATACCAGACGGTTTTGGATTGGATGAATCTTGAGAAGGGATTGGCTTCTCAGCAGGGCTTGTTGGAGACTGAGCTTTCTGCTCATTTCCTGACTTTTGTCCATCATTATTGGTCTGGACATGAGGGTGAACCGTATCCTCTAGTTTCTGATCCCTAGTAGCAGTTTCTTGCTGATTAAGCTCTTTGTCTTGCTTAATATAGCCTAGGTAGGTATAACCCGATAAGGCGCGTGGCAAAGGCAAACTATCTCCTTGGGATAATTGGTATTCTTGATTATATTGGAGTAAGAGTTGATTTTCAATAGCCTGAACCGAAGAAACCAAACCGCTCCCCATGCCTGTTATCAAAACAACCTTCAACAGTGCTTTCTTCTTGCCTTTCTTTCTCGAAACAGCAAAAATAAGGAATCCAATCGAAGCGAGGGCTCCACCCGAAAGGACGGTAACCAGATTACTGTGCTCACCGGTATTAGGCAACTGACCTAGTTGGGCTTTCTCATCCATACGGTAGACTAGATAATAAGTACTCTCACTATCTTTAACCACTTTAGGAATATCCTTTACAATCAAGTCCTTCTCTTGCTTACTTAACTCTGTATCTGTCACATATTTGTAGTGAATAGATACATTTTCTTGAGCAAATACAGTCCCACTACTAGCAATGGAGACAAAAAATAAGCTCGAAATTGAAGCAGACACAAGACCAATCGCCAACTTTCGTAAGGAAAAACGATGCTGCTTCTCTCCAAAAAATTTTTTCATTCTATATCCTCTCTATTATTTTATCCATTTCAAAATAGAAGAAGCATTTTGCTTCCTCACTATGATAAACTTACAAGAAACAAAAATACTTCTATATATATTTTGATATATTTAATCTACAACCATCATTATACTATAAATTCTCTAACTTGTCCCAAAATAGTACCAGCATTCTTCAATTCATTTGAACCATTTTTCTTCTCATTTATGAATATACAAAAACCACAAGGAAATCCTTGTGGTTACACAACTTATTTCTCTTCAAATCCTTCTGCGACTGCTTCCGCAAAATTTTCTTCTACGATGCTTGCACAGTGGTCACAGATGACTGCGTGGTAGCTACGTTCTGCTGTTGTTGGGTCGATACGACGGCAACGGTCACATACATCACCTGCAGCGCGTTCAACAGTGAAGGCTACATCTTCGAAGCTAACGGCAGCTTCTGGAGCTGATCCTTCTGCGATGGTCAAGTCTGACACGATCAAAAGTTGAGCCACATTGCTGTTTACTGCTTCGAGTAGAGTTTTCACCACTTCATTTGGGTAAACTGTCAAGTGGGCTTCAAGTGATTTACCGATAACTTTGGCATTACGAGCCTCTTCCAAGGCTTTTTGAGCTTGTCCACGGAAGTCCATAAAGGCAGCCCATGTATCCAAGATTTCTTCTTGATTAGCAAAAGTTTCAGCTTCTGGCAATTCTGACAATTGAACGAAGTCTTCTGCTTCAAACTCAAGGTATGACCAGATTTCTTCCGCAGTGTGAGGAAGGATTGGTGTCAAGAGTTTGGTGATTTTCACAAGAATGTCATAGAAGACAGTTTGCATTTGACGGCGTTCCAATGATTTGGCACCTTCAATGTAAACAACATCTTTGGCAAAATCAAGGTAGAAGGCTGACAAGTCAACGTTGATAAAGTTCACCAAGGCCTTATAGATTGTCAAGAATTCAAAGTTTGCGTAAGCATCACGAATGGTCTTGACAAGCTGGTTAAAGCGAATCGTCATGTACTTATCAACTGAACGAAGCTCATCGTAAGCTACTGCATCTTGAGCTGGGTTAAAGTCAGATGTATTAGCAATCAAGAAACGAAGGGTGTTACGGATTTTACGGTAAGTTTCAGAGACTTGGCTCAAGATATCCATAGAGATACGTACGTCATTGCTTGAGTCAACACTTGTTACCCAGAGACGCAAGATTTCAGCACCAAATTGTTTTTCAACATCACTTGGAGCAATGGTATTTCCAAGAGATTTAGACATCTTCTCACCTTTACCATCAAGGGCAAAGCCTTGTGACAAGATTTGTTTGTAAGGTGCTACGCCATGGTTGGCAACAGATGTAATAAGTGATGAGTTAAACCAACCACGGTATTGGTCAGAACCTTCAAGATAAAGGTCTGCTGGGTAAGTCAACTCAGGACGGTTTACTACAACCCCATTCCATGATGAACCTGAGTCAAACCAAACGTCCATGATATCTGTTTCTTTCTTGAACTCGCCATTTGGTGAACCTGGATGAGTAAATCCTTCTGGCAAGAGGTCCTTAGCATCACGTTCCCACCAGATAATAGAACCGTGTTCTTCAAAAAGTTGAGCCACGTGTTCAATAGTCTCAGCTGTCATGATCGCTGTACCGTCTTCAGCGTAGAAGATTGGAAGTGGAACACCCCAAGCACGTTGACGAGAGATAACCCAGTCGCCACGGTCACGAATCATATTGTAAAGACGGACTTTACCCCATTCTGAGTGGAATTTCACTTTTTCAATTTCGTCCAAGATTTCTTGGCGGAATTTAGAAACTGAGGCAAACCATTGTGGTACTGCACGCCAGATGATTGGTTTCTTCGTACGCCAGTCAAATGGGTATGAGTGAGAGATTTCTTCTTGGGCAAGAAGGAGGTTACCAAGTTTTTCAATAACAGTTGGAACTACCTTTTCATAGAATTGACCTTCAAACTCAGGACCAGCATTCTTCATCATGATACCACGTTCGTCAACAGTCACTGCGACTTCAAGACCATTAGCAATACCAACATTGTAGTCGTCCTCACCGAAACCTGGGGCTGTATGGACAATACCTGTACCAGAGTCAGTCGTAACGTGGTCACCAAGGATAACCAATTCATCTACAGCTGTATCCCATGGATGTTCTGTTACGATATGGTTCAATTCTTGACCACGGTAAGTTGCTAAAACTTGAACATCAGCCCAGCCAAATTTCTCAGACAAGCTAGTCAACAATTCTGCAGCAACCACAAACTTACGAGCTTCACCAGCAGGTTGAACCAAAACGTAATCAATATCTGCACCGACAGTCAAACCACGAGAAGCTGTGATAGTAAATGGAGTAGTTGTCCAGACAACGATGTAAGTATTTGTATCTAGAACATCTTTACCATCTTTTACCTTATTGGCATAGTAAAGGGAAGTTGAAACCAAATCATGGTATTCAATCTCTGCTTCAGCAAGGGCAGACTCAGATGACCAAGACCAGTAAACTGGTTTGGCACCACGGTAGATATAACCTTTATTAGCCATCTCACCAAATACACGGATTTGGGCTGCTTCATAGTCAGGAGTCAACGTCACATATGGATTTTCCCAATCACCAGAAACACCCAAACGCTTAAAGTCTTCACGTTGTTTATCTACTTGAGAAAGAGCGTATTCACGGCAAAGTTTCAAGTACTCAACCAAGTCCATTTCTTTACGTTTGACACCTTGTTTTGCCAAAACTTGCTCGATTGGCAGACCATGAGTGTCCCAACCAGGGATAAATGGTGCGTAAAAACCTGACATGGATTTTGAACGAACAATGATATCTTTTGAAATCTTGTTCATAGCATGTCCAACGTGGATATTTCCGTTCGCGTATGGAGGGCCATCATGCAAGGTGAAATGAGGTTTTCCTTGGTTCAATTCTTGACGACGTTGGTAAAGTTTTGCATCTTCCCATTCCTTTTGCCAAACTGGCTCTTTGGTAGGAAGTCCTGCACGCATTGGGAAAGCTGTTTTCCCAAGGTTAAGGGTATCTTTGAGTTTCATGGTATCTCCTTTATAAATAATAACAAATTAAAAACCACGACTGCCAAAAAGGACGAAAATCGTGGTACCACCTTTATTCGGAAAAAGATCTAGTCTTTCTCCCTCTTTTCCCGTAACGTGGGGAACGTCAAATCTTACTAGCTTCAGACTTGAGTTTTTGAGAGGATAATCTTATCAATAGGGATTACAGGACTCACACCATCTCCTGCTCGCTGGAAATATAAGGATAAGATATTGTTCTCACATATCACTATTCATTATAAGATAAGGACAGATTCTTTATTTGTATCTTCCTCATTCGATGAAGGACCTTCGACTTCAACTGGCTCTAAATGTTCTTCCACATAATGATGTTGTTGAGCTTCAAATTCAGCTAATTCTCTATTACCAGCCTCAATTCGAGCTTGTAACTCAGCCATTTCTTCAGGTGTAAATTGACGAGTCATATCGATTGGTTCTTCTTCTGGCTGTGAATATACTGACTCACCAAGAACTTCACCAACAACTTCTTTAAATGCTTCATCACTTGTCTGAAGATAAGTTGCTGTTGGGCGAAGAATATCTTCCCAATCTGATGATTCAACAATTGCTAACTGGCTCTCAATTGTAGATTTGAGACGTTGGTGGAAGACACGGCTCTTGTTCTTCAATTCTTCAGTCTCAACAGCAACTTTTTTAGCATTATCAGTAGCTTGACGCAAAATCTCATTAGCCTTATATTTTGCTTCTTCAAGCAAACGCTGTGAATCTTGTTCTGCCTGTTGGATAATATTATTTGAACGATCTTTAGCAGCTTGTTTTACACGCTCTGCCGTATCTTGAGCAATCAATACTGATTGACTCAAAGAATCTTTCATCTCATCAAAGTAAGACAAACGTTCTTCCAAACTCTTGATATGCAACTCTTTATCATGATTGCTTCGAACTAAATCTTCATAATCACGAACAACAATTTCAAGAAATTCTTCAACTTCTTCTGGATCAAAACCTCTAAATCTTGTACCAAAGGTTTTATCTTTAATTTCTAATGATGTAATTGGCATATTATTCCTCACTTACTTAATAATAATTGAATGCTTAATTTTATCTTATCCTTCTTAGTCTGACCATTGTCTCTAACAACTTTCAGACGTCCAAACTTTCTCACACTAATCAAATCTCCAACTGAAATCTGGTAGTCACTTTTTTCAACCAGATGATAGTTTACTTGGACAGATTTTTTATCTATCAGTTGACAAGCTTGATTTCTAGATAATTTCAAGGCACTTGATAAGAGGGCATCCAATCGAAAACTCGAAACTAAAATTTCTTGTTCTCTATAGTCAATTTTAGATATAATCCTATCGGTAAAAGGACGTTCCTCCAGCGATACAGGAAGTTTGCCAATCTTTTTTATCCCGTCTATAAAGAGGGGAATGAAATGACGATTAACAAAAATCTGTGCTCTCTTTTCATCTACCAAGATATCACCAAATAATTTACGGTCAATTCCTAACTGATTGATGATTGTTCCTAATATTTTACCATGACTTAGTTTCTCAAACTTACTCGGATAATCAATTTCCAATAAGGCTATCTCAAAATCTGCTAGTTCTGGTTTAAAGTAGTCTGGATACAGAATAAGACGAATGGACTCTGTTTGAAGTATGTCACCACTACTTTGACACCCTAACCCATGAGTTCTAGCTAAAACCTTTAGTATCTGTTCCTGATGAGGATTGATAAATGGGGTGAGAATAGGAGCATAAGTGTCCTCCACCCTCTTAATCCATTCCAATCCTTTATCAATAAACGGAATATCAGCATGCGAAAAATGTTGATAGATTTCCTGATCTACTTTCATAGAAACAACAAGATCCGAATTAGAAAACTTCCAATAAATTGGATTAGAATAATGGCTACCCAGACAGTAAAATCGAGACCACCAAATTGTAAATTCAGTTTACGAAGAGGTTCTATAACTGGACGAACAAGGCTGATGATGAGACGACCTAACGAACTATCATAGGCGTTTGGAAACCATGAAAGAAGAGCAAATGCTATTAGAATGAATGAGTAAATTCTCACTCCATTTTGGATTAAGTGGATTAAAAAAATCATTATCTTGCTCTATTTCGTTTAATATCAAAACCAAACTCAGCACTTTGTGAATCATCAGAAAGTTTGATGTCTTCAATATTCACAACGACATTGACAGGAGTCAATAGATACATTGTGCTAGCAACTTTCTTCATATTACCTGCTAAAACATGACGAGCACCATCTAAGTAATCTAGACAACGTCGAGCTTGAACTTCTGTCATGTATTGGAAATCAATCAAAATACTTTCATTTCCAGCTAGTAAATCAACAATTTCAGTTGCATCCTCATATTTTCTAGGATAGCGAACATCAATTGTCACCTTCTCTTCTGTACGTTGACTCTGCATAGCTAACTCCTGCTGACGTGCATGTAAACGAGTAATATTAGTGTCTTTCACTGGTGTTGACTGAGTAGGGGTTGGTATTTCTTTTGAAGCTGAAATTGATGGGCTAGCCATCTCTTTTTGTTGAGGTTGATAACTAGTCGTTTCTTCTCCATCTTCTGTAAAATAATCTATAAATCTATCAAATCTATCTTTTAAAGACATAGCTCTCTCCTATTTAAAAAATGCTGTACCAATTCGAACAAAAGTAGAGCCAAACTGAATCGCTTCTTTAAAATCACGACTCATTCCCATACTCATCTCTGTCATCGGCATATTAGAGATTTGTTTTTCTCTAATTTCTGCTTGCAAAGTCTGTGTTTCCTTGAAAATCCGTTTCAACTCATCACTATCTGCATCAAAAGGAGCCATGGTCATTAAACCAACATACTCAATCTGATCTAACTCAGCCAAAGTAGGCAAAAGTTCTAGTAATTCATCTTTTGAAAATCCGTGCTTACTCTCTTCTCCAGATATATTAACTTGCAAGAAACACTTAACAACATGATCTGTTCTTTTTTGAATTTCCTGAGCTAATTTTAAAGAATCTAAAGCATGAAAGTAATCCACAAAAGGGATTACTTCTTTCACTTTCCGTCTCTGCAGTGTCCCTATTAAATGCCAAGTGACTGGGAAATCTTTTAAAGCATGATATTTTTCTAAAAATTTATCAACTCTATTTTCACCGATATGTTGGACGCCAAGCGGAAGCAATGCCGCCGCTGTTTGGACATCTACATATTTTGTCACTGCAATAACTGAAACAGAATCTAGATTACGGTCGGCTTCTTGACTCACATCAGCAATTTGCTGAAAAATCAATTCAGTATTTTTTTCTAAATTCATTGATTAACGATTTTTGAAGAATGGAGGAGTTTCTAACTCATCCTCATCTTGTGAAACTGGAACTTCAAAACGTTCAACTGGTGAAACGATTGAGTCAGTCTGACGGACAATTGACTCCCTACGTAAATCCCAGTTACCAAATGCAGAAGTTTGGTTTGTTTCAAAACGACGAGAACTAGTTTTTGGCAACTCAGCTGTCTCTTCCATGTCAAAATGACGTTCAACATGTTGAACATGTGAAGATTCACGATGTACAGGTTTATTAGAAGTTTTCACTCCAACTACTTTTTCAACATTTTCTTGACGAACACCAGTCGCTACAACTGTAACACGGATTTCATCTTTCATATTTTCATCGATTGATGTTCCGAGCCAGATGTTCACTCCTTGACCAGCCGCTTGATTAACAATTTCTGATGCTTCTTCAGCCTCAATCAAGGTTAAATCAAGACCACCAGTAACGTTGACGATGACATCCTCAGCACCGTCAATAGTTGTTTCAAGAAGTGGTGAGTAGATTGCCTTACGAGCTGCTTCTACCACACGTTCTTCACCACTACCGATACCGATACCCATTAGGGCGTTCCCTTTATTTGCCATAACTGTTTTCACATCGGCAAAGTCAAGATTAATCAAACCAGGATTTGTAATCAAGTCAGTAATCCCTTGAACACCTTGGCGAAGTACGTTATCTGCTTCGCTAAGAGCTTCAAGAAGCGGAGTTTTCTTATCAACAATTTCAAGCAAGTTGTTGTTTGAAATAATCAATAGAGTATCTACATGCTCACGAAGTTGATTGATTCCTTCTACAGCATACTGACCGCGTTTGCTTCCTTCAAAACCGAAAGGACGTGTCACAACACCAACTGTAAGCGCACCTAAATCTTTAGCAATGCGGGCAATAACAGGAGCTGCACCAGTACCAGAGCCACCTCCCATACCTGCAGTAATGAAGACCATATCTGCTCCAGTAATAGCTTGAGTCAAGGCTTCTTCGCTTTCTTCAGCTGCCTTCTGACCAACTTCAGGTCGACCGCCAGCACCCAAACCACGAGTCAATTTAGGGCCTAACTGAATTACAGTCTCAGCTTTTGTACTACTTAAAGCTTGTACATCTGTGTTTGCTGCGATAAATTCTACGCCTGCAACACCTTCGTCAACCATGCGGTTAATGGCGTTACCACCACCTCCACCAACACCGATTACTTTAATAACTGCACCTTGAGCAGCCGCTGTATCAAATGAAAATGTCATAGTTTATTTTTCCTCTTTTATTCATCAAACATACTTCCAATTAAACCACGGAAGCGATCTGCAATTTTTGGTTTATTTTGAGAAGATACTTTATCTTCTTTCGGAGCAACTACGTTCGTAGAAGCTGATTGCTCTACCTCAGTATTTTGAACTGGCTGAATAGGGGTCGGTTGTGCTACCTGCGTAACACGTTGAATCATCCCACCAAAATTAATAGGTTGGTGACGCAAAGTATCTTCACCCTTGACTGCTCGTTGCGCTAACAAATTCACTTCAGTCAATTGACCAGCAAATTCAGACAAGCTAATCACATGAGCAAAGGCAGGGTTACGAATTCCAACTTGATTTGGAACGTAAAGTTTGACACCAACGCCAAATACCTCCTGCGCAAGTTCTACAATACCTGGTAAAATAGCATTTCCACCAATCAGAACAATCCCACCAGGAAGATCCAACAAATGTCTTCTTTCCAACTCTTGTTTAATCTGTTCAAAAATGTGTTTAATGCGAGCTGAAATAATCTCTGCTAGGTAGCTTTCTGTAACTTCTACAGGCTCTACTTCACCAATCACTTCAACTTGGAAGGTTTCATTGCTAGCAAGTGATGGGTAGGCTTCACCATAGTTCAATTTCAATCCTTCAGCTAGTTTTTGTGAAGTCTTCAAGACTTTAGAGATATCTTTTGTGACATAATCTCCACCTTCTTGAAGAATATTTGTAAACTGGAGTTCTTGGTTACGGATTGTAGCAACAGTTGTTTGACCCGCTCCCATATCAATCACAGTAGCTCCAAATTCACGCTCTCCTTCGTTCAAGACTGAACGAACCAAAGCCAATGGTGAAATAATAATATTTTCAACTTGAACACCTGAGCGCTCAACAGTCTTGCGTAAATTGTGAAGAATAGTACGTGGACCTGTGTAAAGTAAGCCACGCATTTCAAGACGAACACCCATCATGCCACGCGGGTCACGAATCCCTTGGAAACCATCTACGATAAATTCTTCTGGAATAAAAGTAATGACTTCACGATCTGGTGTCATACTCTTTGTCAAAGCTGATTTGACAACATTTTCAACATCTTGATCTGTAATTTCTTTTGTATCAGATGTAACTGGAATCATACCTTGAGTTGGTTCTACTTGCAAAAGATTTCCAGGCAAACCAACATTCACTGATTTGATTGAAATGCCAGCTTTCTCTTCTGCTTGGGAAATAGCTGACTTGATAGCAGTTGCTGCTGCTTCAATATCAACGATAATCCCATCCTTTACACCTTTACTCTTGGCATTGCTTACACCAATTACATTAAGTTCACCATTTCTAAGCTCAGCAACCAATACCTTAATCGAATTAGTTCCGATATCTAAGCCTGTAAAAAAACCATCTCTAGCCATTACATCGCATCCTCTCTCTTCCAAGTTTCAAACTTCTATTCAATATAGCTAAAATAGGGCATAGCTATTCACAGAATATTATAACACAAAAAATCCAATCGTGCTTAGTTTTTCCTAAATTTACTTACCATTTTTTCACATTCGCTCATCAAATTTTTTTATTTTCCAAACAAGTTATAAAAAATCAGATTCATGAAAAAAAGAAAGCTTAAAATCAAGCTTTCTTTGCAATCATTTTTTCTGCTTCTTGTTCTAAAAATAGTTCCAAGATTTTCTTTGTCAACGTAATCGCTGCTGATAAGGCCATGGAAACGATTAAATAATTGGCTACTAAGCCATGGTCTCCAACCAATGGTGGTTTAGTCAAGAATCCATAATCTCCACCTGTCACCAAATTGACCACAAAAATTAAGGCATTTAGTGCAAAGGTCATGAGAAAAATTCCCTTCACATCCAGCAATCGCGCGTTATACTGTCTCAATAAATAAACTAGAGAGTTCCCCAAGAGAGCTAAGTGCCCAAAGATAAAGGATAAAATCGCAATATGTGGGAAAGGATAGGCATCTGGCACTGGATAAACAAAGGCTGCTAGTGTCCCAAATGTCCCCAACAATGCAAAATACTGCCTATATTTAGACTGACCAGGAAGCAAAAGCACCACAAACATAGCCATACGGCAATGGTAAAAAGGTAAACTTTCTGATAGCGGCATATGATTGATCCAGTACCAACCATAAAGGAGGATCAACTGAACTGCCTGTAAACTCTGGAAAAATCGTTGGTAAGCCTTCTTTTCACGATATCGATAGGCTGTAAAAAATGTTAAGGCTAAAAGTGTAAATATACTGACATACCAAAAAAGGTCAAATTTGGGTGGTTCTGTTGCTTGGGTCGTAAAGAAAATATCCCATAAATTCATCTAGTCTTCCTCATGATTCAAAATTTTCCTGCATTTTATTATACCATGCTATTTGTCAAAAATGGATTTAGAAATACGATAATCATCTTCTTAATCAAGATATTGCTCCCTCTGACCTTGATAAACCTGCCAAAGAATCTCTATTTGCTCCTTGGTAATGCGTTTTTCAGATAAGGCTGGCAGTTGGTCAATGGCAAAAAATTGAAGGTCAGCAATTTCTTGATTTTTTTGGAATTGTCCATCAAGAAGCTTACATTCAAAAACAAACTTTGCATATTGCTTGCTCTGTAGTTGGAAACGATTTGTATCAAAAACAGCTAGTAGTCTTTCTACTTTAGCTTCAAAACCGGTTTCTTCTTCAATTTCCTTGAGAATATTTTCTGTTGGAGAATAGCCGACTTCACCAAAGCCACCTGGCAAAGCCCAATCATTCTCTCCTTGTCCCCTAACCAGACAAATTTTTTCATCCTCAACTATCCAAGCACGGACGTCCATTAAAGGAGTCGCATAAGCGGAGGTCGGTTTCAAGAGTTCTGCCACTTCGTCTGCATCAAGGTCTGATACCTGATTCAACATTTCAGATAACAGACTTCGCAAGTCTTCGTAGCGCTCACGGTCAAAAGGATCCTTTGTAAAGGTTAGTCCAGTATCTGTAAGAGCAATCATTCTTTGAAGATACTTAGCAAAATCACTTGTCTTCATTTTCTAAACTTTCTACCAACTTAGCTAGATTCATAGAGTTAGAGCCTTTGAGCAAGATTTGGTCATTAGCTCCAAGGCTTTCTTTGACCTGCTTAACTAGGTCTTCAAATTGGTCTTGGTCTTCTGTTTTCTTGAAGTAGTAAACGTGGCCGATTGGGAACATTTGACTGGCCAATTGGGCTAATTCAGCAATGTCTTCTCCATAGAAAATAAGGGTATCAAGCACATCTGGCGAAAGGCTCAAGATCATCTGATTATGAAGCTGAATTGACTGGTCGCCCAGTTCCTTCATATCCGCCAAGACAGCAATTTTCTTGCCATCTTCATTGGCTGGAATGGCTGAGAAAGTCTCTAAAATCAACTTCATAGCAGTTGGATTGGCATTGTATACGTCAGACAGAATATCTGCTCCATTGGCTGCTTTCTTCCACTCGGTACGGTTACGCGTCAATTCAAGATTTTGGAAGGCTTGACGAATTTTCTCCTCTGAAACTCCTTCTTGCAGGGCAACATAGGATGCAATCATAGCATTGGTGGCATTGTACTTACCAGTCACTGGCAAATCAAGGGCTTGTTCCAAGAAATTAGCCTTAAAGGTCAGACTATCCTTACGCTCAACCAAGTCGGTAATTTCCAACTCTGCTCCTTGGCCAAAACGAACCACCTTTTTATCAGTTGGCAAGTAGTCCTCTACAATCGGATCTGCTGGCGCTAGGAGCAAAGAACCTGAAGCCATACCGTCTGCAATTTGCATTTTTCCTTTAGCAATTTCAGAACGGTCTTTGAAAAAGGCCAAATGGGCTTCTCCAACCAAGGTCACGATGGCTGTTTTTGGATGAGCCAATTCTGACAAGAGATGAATATCTCCCAAGTGATCCTGTCCCATCTCCAAGACCAACTTTTCTGTTCCTTCAGGCATATGGAGAACTGTGTAAGGAAGACCAATCTCATTATTGTAGTTGCCTTGTGTCTTATAGGTTTTGTAGGTTGTTGATAGCAAGTGAGCTAACATATCCTTGGTCGTTGTTTTGCCATTTGAACCTGTGACAGCAAAGACATCAACTGCTGTTTTTTCAAGATAGTAGGCAGCTAGTCTTTGAAAGGCAGTCAAGACATCATCTACTAGAATGTAGGGATGATTTGCGATTTCTTTCTCAGACAGGGTTGCAGCAGCGCCATTTTCAAAAGCTGTTTCGATAAAGTCATGACCATCACGCGCACCTTTTAGGGGCACAAACAAGTCCCCTGTAGTAATCAAACGACTATCAAACTCTGCCTTTTCTAACTGGGTGTCCTCAAAAATGCTGATATCATTTTTAGCTCCTACAACTTGAGCCACTTCATGAATTGTTAATTTCATTTCTACTCCTTTAAAAAGGGTTGAAATCCGAGAACTAAAATCACCTTGCAGTGATGGTTCTGGTTTCTACCCTCTCTTTCATTTTTATAGCAAATGCGCTTCGCGCTTGTCAAAACTTTCTTTAGCAAGATCAACCAATCGCTCGATTAAGTCTGGATAGCTGATTCCCATATTGTCCCAAAGTAGTGGGTACATAGACCACTGGGTGAAACCTGGCATGGTATTAAGCTCGTTTAGGAAAACCTCTCCCTTATCTGTATAGAAGAAATCGCAACGAGAGAGACCGAGGCCACCAATCGCACGGAAGGCAGTTTCTGCATTTTGACGCATTACAGCTACCACATCATCACTGATTTTGGCTGGAATATCCATGGTAATCTTGTTGTCAATATACTTGGCATCGTAGTCATAAAAGGCAACATCCTTGACTACTTCTCCTGGTAGCGTACTCTTGACATCGTAGTTGCCCAAGAGACCAACCTCGATTTCACGGGCATTCACTCCTTGCTCTACCAAGACACGGCTGTCATATTGGAAGGCAAGTTTCAAGGCTTGACGAAGTTCTTCTTGATTTTCAGACTTAGAAATACCGACACTAGAACCCATGTTTGACGGTTTAGTGAATACTGGATAAGTCAATTTTTCTTCCACTTCGACAATTTTAGTAGTCACATCATCCCCTTCAACGATGGCCACATAGGGAACTTGGGCAATACCAGCAGATTCTAACACACGCTTGGTGGTGATTTTGTCCATGGCAAGGCTAGATGACAAGATGTTGCAACCAACGTAAGGCAGTTTCAAAACTTCCAAGAATCCTTGAACAGAGCCATCTTCTCCCATCGGACCGTGAAGGACTGGAAAGACCACTGCTCCTTCTTCGTAGATGGCACTTGGTGCAACTTTCTTATCCCATTCAATGGTTTCATTGGTCATGAGACGGTCCTCTTGACCAGGAGTCTGGCTAAATTCCTGCGTTTTGATAAAGTCACCAGACTGGCTAATAAAGAAAGTCTTGACTGTGAAACGATCATAGTTGACCGCACGCATGACACTTTCAGCTGAAAGAACAGAGACTTCACGCTCTGCACTCCGTCCACCGTATAAAAGAATAATCGTTTGTTTCATATTGCTTGTCCTAATTCTAATAGAATACTCGTTCTTTAGTATATCATATTTGCTTCTTTTTTGAAACTTGAACCTGATACTGGTCTTCAATATATTTAAAAAGAGAACGATAAAAATATCGGTCTCCTTGATTTTTTATATAAATGAATTAAGTTTGTTAATTTGTCTAGACTTACAGCTCTGTCCGATTTTCAATGGCTCGTAAGAGTGTAACTTCATCCGCATACTCAATGTCCGCTCCTACAGCAAGGCCTCGTGCCAGGCGCGTAACCTTGATCCCAGCTGGCTTAAGCAAACGTGAAAGATACATGGAAGTAGCTTCCCCATCTGCTGTGGCATTGGTTGCTACGATTACCTCTGAAACTTCACTATCCATCAGACGAGTCATAAGGCTCTTGAGATTGATATCGTCTGGACTGATACCATTCATGGGAGAAATGAGTCCATGCAAGACATGATAGAGTCCATGGTATTCTTGGATATTCTCCATAGCCGCCACATCTCGACTATCCTCGAGAACTAAAATCGTTGTCTGGTCACGAGTCGGATCGGTACAGATAGAGCAAGGATCGTCATCAGTCAAACGACCACAAATAGAACAATAGGTCAGCTCTCTCTTAGCAGAAAGGAGATTTTTAGCAAATTCATTGACATCGTCATCAGACATTCCAATAGTATAAAAGGCCAGACGGGTAGCCGTCTTAATCCCGATACCTGGTAACTTTGAATAGCTATCAATCAGCTTGGCAATAGGTGTTGGATACAGCATATGTTCCTTTCTAATTCATTGGATGATGTTGGTTATAGAGGTTGATAATATCGCGCGCAATGGAAGGTCCAACACCGTTTGTAAGGTTGGTGTTATGAGGAAAAACGACTGCGACCGCGATTTGAGGATTTTCGGTTGGTGCATAAGCAACTGCGTTAGTATTATTGGCTTTTTGACCGCCATTAACATAACTTTCGGCGGTACCTGTTTTTCCGCTGATTGATACGGCTGCGCCATTTGAAAAGGCACGACCAGTTGTCAAAGCACTACCACCATGTGAAACTTGATAAAATCCTTGTTGCAGAATAGACATATCTGACTCTGAGATATTAATCTTATTCATTTCTTTGCTAGTCGTCTCTTGAAGCAAATTGCCTAAGCCACCTTGCTCATTATTTTCATAAACCCCCTCCACAATGTGAGGAGCTAGACGAACTCCATTATTTGCAATGGTAGCGACATACTGAGCTAATTGCATCGGTGTGTAATTATCAAACTGGCCAAAAGCATTATTAATATAATTAGCCAAATCAAATTCTTTTGGTGTAAATCCTGTCGATTCATCTGGAAGATCAATTCCAGTCGAAGCTCCAAGTCCATATTCTCCAAAGGTCGAACGTAATTTACCCATAGCAGCCTCTAATTGCCCTGTTGCAACCGTCATATTTGGTTGATAGGTCTGGCCCATGATTCCAAGAGCGGTTTGAACCATGTAAGTATTAGATGAATACTCCAAGGCTTCCACAGCTGTAATAGGAAAAGACCCATATGCCAATGTATACCAAGAATTAATTGGAGCTGAACCTTGGAAAACAATAGGCTGATCTGTTAAGGTTTGGTTTCCTGATAAAACACCATTTTCCCAACCTGAGCTGATGGTAGCGGCCTTAACTACTGACCCTGGTACAAACACGTTGGTAACTGTCCCTAAGGAATCTGAACTCAATTTACCTGACTCAGTATCATGCTTGATCCCAGACATGGCAAGGACGGCTCCTGTTTTAGGATTAAGTGCTACTGCATACACTCCTTCAGAATATCTAGCTCCTCCGTTACCCAGCTCCGAATTAAAATAACTCTTAAGTAGATCATCAACCCCATTTTGGAAAGCTAGGTCAATCGTTAGTTTGATGTTGTTCCCTTTGCTTCCTTCCTCTACATTTTCAACACTTTCCATGTTGCCATGTTTATCAAGATGTACTTCTTTAACAGAACGTTTTCCCTGCAGTACTTCTTCGTACTGCTTTTCAAGATACGAAGTCCCCACTCGGTCATTCAGAGAGTAGCCTTTTTTCAAATAAGCATCCACTTCCTCTGCTGGAAGACCTGATTTTTCACTTGATACACTACCTACAATTGAAGACAAAGAAGTGTCTAGGACTTTTCTATCCCATGAAGTAGAAATGCTAATTCCTGGTAAATCCTTGGAAGCTGAAGCGACAAGAGCAACCTGTGTATCATCTAAAGAATCCGTTGCGATTGTTCCTGTAGCAAAATTTTCAACAGTATTTAGCTGACTAAATAAATAAATTTCTTTTTTCTGATCATCCGTATAGTTGA
Organism: Streptococcus mitis; assembly: GCF_005144795.1. GTDB lineage: Bacteria > Bacillota > Bacilli > Lactobacillales > Streptococcaceae > Streptococcus > Streptococcus mitis_BB. The sequence continues at coordinate 22,647 of NZ_SWFJ01000008.1, forward strand.
GCTGACTCACATCAACACTTTCCACCGCATTGTTGTAGAGAGTCGCTTCCGAAAGAAGATTTCCATCCGAATCCAAACGCTTATCACGTGGCAAAGCATCGACTATTTTTTTATAAATTTCTTGGTCAGCCAAGTAATAATCAGCAATCTGACGGTCTGTAAGATTAGGAGAGCTGACATTCACATAAGTAAGAAGTTTTTTTGCAGTCTCTTTGAGTTCAACTGCCGTCATCTTGTTAGTCCTTGTAAAAGACACAACTTGCTTGATGGTATTTTCAACAAGAGGTTTCCCCGTTGCATCGTAGATTTGTCCTCGAGCCGAACTAGTTGTCACTCTCGTTTGACTTGCTGATGCTAATTTCGTTTCGTAAAAGTCTTTATTTAATACCTGCATATAAAGTAGACGACCAATAATCGTCATGAAAAGCAAGATAACTATTCCAAATAGTAGGTTAAGTCGAATCGGAATCGAATGACTGTTAAATTTCCTCATACAGCTATGTCTCATTTCTAGAAAAATTTCCACCTTCTATCCCATTTTCACAAAAAATTACAAAATTTGAAAGAAGATTATTACTCTTCATTGTATCATATTTTAAGGAGAAACTCTTAGAAAAATCGATACCTTTTTTTGACTTTTAATTGAAAATGGCTTTTTATGTTTTTATCTATTCTTCTATGATATAATGATAATAACAGTTAGGGAATTGTCAACTTTTAAGCGGTTGACTCATGAAAAGGAGCCCCATGAATAAGCCAGACATTGCATCCATTATCGATCTTCATTTTGAAGAATTAACAGATTTAGAGCAAGAAATCGCTCGTTATTTTTTGCAAGCTGAAACCATTCAAGATGACCTTTCCTCCCAACAGGTCACTCAAAAATTACATATCTCTCAAGCTGCTCTGACCCGCTTTTCTAAAAAGTGTGGTTTTACAGGCTATCGAGAATTTATTTTCCAATACCTGCACCAAGCAAAGAAACAGGAGACTCATTCTCACAATCATAGTCCTTTAACCAACCGAGTTCTTCGAAGCTATAGTCACATGCGGGAACAAACACAGGACTTGATTGACGAAGAACAACTAGAACGAATCGCCCAGTTAATCGAAGATGCTGATCGTGTCTACTTCTTTGGAACAGGTAGTTCTGGCCTTGTCGCCCGTGAAATGAAACTGCGCTTTATGCGTCTAGGTGTGGTCTGCGAGTCTTTGACAGATCAAGATGGCTTTGCCTGGACAACCAGCATTATGGATGAAAATTGTCTAGTACTTGGTTTCTCACTTTCTGGCTCAACTCCTTCTATTTTAGATAGTCTATTAGACGCGAAAGAGATGGGGGCAAAGACTGTACTCTTTACAAGTGTTCCCAATAAAGATAGTCAGGCCTATACGGAGACTGTTCTTGTAGCCAGCCACAGCCAGCCTTCCTACATTCAACGAATATCCGCTCAACTTCCTATGCTCTTCTTTATCGATTTGATTTATGCCTACTTTTTGGAAATCAATCGTGAAAGCAAGGAGAAAATCTTTAATAGCTACTGGGAAAATAAAAAACTCAATGGTTATCGTAAACAAAAACGTGTAAGAAAATCCTAGTTTGGTCTAGCCAAACTAGGATTGTTTTGTCTTAATACTCTTCGAAAATCAAATTCAAACCACGTCAGCTTCGCCTTGTCGTACTCAAGTACTGCCTACGGCTAACTTCCTAGTTTGCTCTTTGATTTTCATTGAGTATAAAATGATAATAAGCACCCAACATACCTGCTGTATTTTGATGATGAGCAAATTCTAATCGTGTTTTTTCAGCTAGGCTTGGAACCAAGGCTTCTTTCAAGGCTGTACGGATTTTGGGTTTGAGGATTGCCTCTTGTCCCATAATACCGCCACCGAGAATGACTACTTCTGGATTGGCCACATAGCAAATATTTGCCAGACCTTTTCCTAGATAGTCTACCATACGGTCAATACCAGCCATACAAATCTTGTTACCTTCAGTGGCTTCCTTAAAGATGCGTCGGCCATTCCACTGATCAACATCTTCTCCATGTGCTTCAGCTACATATTTTACTAAAGCTGTGGTAGAAGCCAAATCTTGGAACGCTCCATCCTGCATATGCATATAACCAACTTCGCAGGCTGAATTGCTAAAACCATGGAAGACTTTCCCATCCATAATCAAGCAACCACCGATACCTGTTCCAATAGTCAAGCAAAGGGTGACACTCGCTCCCTTTCCTGAACCAGATACTGCCTCAGCCAGACCTGCACAGTTGACGTCATTCTCAATTTCACAAGGAATCGCAAAGCTAGTCTCGATTTCCTTTTTGAACTGGGTGCCTGCATAGTTAGGGATTTGAGGCCCAGCATAGAAAATCTCACCCTTATCAGGATCCACCATTCCTGCAGAAGAAATGGCAACACCTGCTACTGGGCCTTGTTCTAAATAACTGGCTACGATATCTTTGGTCTTTTGTAAGATATGAGGTCCACCTTTATGCGCCTCTGTTGGCATTTCATGCGATTCAACAAGTTGACCTTCTTCGTCGATCAAACCATATTTGATGTTGGTTCCACCGATATCAATTGCAACGTAGTGTGTCATAAATACCTCCTTATGGATTAGAGGAAGCGCTCCTTGGTTTCACGAATCAAGGCTGCAGCTGCTTCTACAACTGGACGATCTTCTTCAGTCACTGGTGTCAATGGTGAACGAACAGAACCAATGTTCAGTCCTTCATTGAGCTTCAAGACCTCTTTGATGACACCGTACATATTTCCATGTGCAGAAGTGAGTTTACCAATGATAGCGTTGATAGCATACTGCAATTCACGTGCTGTTTCCAAGTCTTTGTCAGCAATCAATTGGTTGAGTTTCAAGAAGAGTTCTGGCATAGCACCATATGTACCACCGATACCAGCTTTTGCTCCCATGAGACGACCACCTAAGAACTGCTCATCTGGACCGTTGAAGACGATATGGTCTTCGCCACCAAGGCTCACAAAAGTTTGGATATCTTGAACTGACATAGAAGAGTTCTTCACACCGATAACACGTGGATTCTTCAACATTTCAGTATAAAGACTTGGAGTCAAAGCAACTCCTGCCAATTGAGGAATGTTGTAAATCACGTAGTCTGTATTTGGAGCTGCAGAACTGATATCGTTCCAATATTTAGCAACTGAGTATTCTGGCAAGCGGAAATAAATCGGCGGAATCGTTGCAATAGCATCTACACCCAAGCTTTCAGCATGGCGAGCAAGTTCCATACTGTCTTTGGTATTGTTGCAAGCAACGTGAGCAATAATGGTCAATTTACCTTTGGCAACTGCCATCACTTCTTCCAAAATCAACTTGCGGTCTTCAACGCTTTGGTAGATACATTCACCAGAAGAACCATTGACATAAAGACCTTGAACACCTTTATCAATGAAGTATTGAACCAAGGCACGTGTGCGCTCTGGGCTTACTTCTCCTTGATCATCATAACATGCGTAGAAGGCTGGAATGACACCTTCGTATTTTTTTAAATCTGACATAGATTTTCTCCTAAGTTTTCTTTTTTTCTGCTAACAGCAGGATTTATTCTTTACGTGTTTAGTATACACCGTGTGAAAAACGCTTTCAATATCTTGTGTACACTTAGATTTTAGTTTCGATATGAATTTTGAAATGTTTATGGCTTGAAAGTAGTTTCAGAAACAAGCCATGCTATTGGTATTTTGCGAAAATTTTCTCCATCAATCCAGTCTGGATAAAGACCAAGAGTCCAAACCCAAAAAGCAGGAAGGCTGAGCCACCTAAAAGTAAACTGAAGGCGGACAGATAAAGAACCATCACAATGAGAAAGAGAATAACTAACATGAGAAAGAACCAAGGAAAGTTAAAACTTGCCAAGATAAGTCCTTTTTGTAGCACTTCTTTCCAAGTCAAATCATAGCGCGCAGCGATGGGATAGCTAGCCAACATCACGATAGTGAGGAAGATAAGAACGCCTAGACAGATAGCTTTCACCATTTGGAAAGGCATAGCTGTCTGACCCCAAAAGAGATAGAGGTCTAGAAGACTTAATGAGACAATGCCCAACTCAAGCAGACCTAACTGAAGACCTAGTTTCAGATTTTGCTTGAAAGCTCTTAGATAGATTTTAAAGACAGGCACGCGTCTACTCTTCTTAATCTCAAACATAGTCTCGTAGAGACTAATTTTAGCCACTCCAATCGTCACGATGGGCAAACAAGAGACGACAAAAAGAAGATTGGCTGTCACGATATCCAAGACCTTCTCACTAAAACGCATGAGAAAGTTATCCGTATCAAATGCTGCCTTGATAAGGCTTACTCCTTTTTGTGCCATGTTTGCTCCTCCTGATTTTTTAATCAATCAAAATTTTAAAGAGATATTTGCGAACCTTCTCTTCCATACCTGCATAGCCATTTGGCTGGTGAGGTTCTCCTGGGAAGAAAATCGCAAAATTGTGATAACCCAACAAGAGTGGGTAATGTTCATGACAATGGACAAAGCCAATGTCACTTGCTTCGTCGAATGCTACTGCCTCGTCTTTGATACGTGAACCGTAACTCGAATATTCATGTCCTTCTACCAGCAAATGCAAATCTGCATAATTCTGATGATGCTCAAATTGATCATTTTCAGCTTGATTGAGGACATTTTCCTGAACAACTAGAAAGACCTTGTCCCCATCAATCTCATACTTTCCTAATTCGAAAGAATCCTTACGATGCTGGTAGAGATAGTCGATAGCCTTGTCTAAATTGGGATGAATTCCTTTGTAAAAGGTGATGTTTTTCAAATCGTCAAAAATCATACTCTTTCCTTCGTTTCTGATAGTTAACTAAAATCATTCTTAAGTTTATAAGTGTCTAACAAAATCTCTAAGGTAAGCAAATACCCAACATTTTGTAGACACTTATAACTCTGTATTCTATTATACTCAATGAAAATTGAAGAGCAAACTAGGAAGCTAACCGCAGGCAATACTTAAGTATGGCAAGGTGACGCTGACATAGTTTGAATTCGATTTTCGCAGAGTATTATCCTTTGACCGCTCCCATAGTAATACCCTGAGTGAAGGATTTTTGGAAGACAAGGAAGACTGTTACGATTGGCACAGCTGCAAGGGCAGCTCCTGCCATGATCAAACCATAGTTGGTTGCCATTTCAGCCTGCATAGTCGCAACACCGAGTGAAATGGTCAAATTGTTACGTGAAGTCAACATAACCAACTGCATGAAGTAGTCGTTCCATGTATTGATGAAGGTGAAGATTGCAAGGGCTGCAAATCCTGGTTTCACAATTGGGAAGGCTACGCTCCAGAAAGTACGAATCTCACCACAACCGTCGATTTTAGCTGATTCAAGCAATTCTGTTGGGATGTTTTCACTGAATTGTTTCATGAGGAAGACACCAAATGGCCATCCAATCAAAGGCAAGATAACTGCCCAAAGAGTATCATGGATTCCCATGAAGTTGACGATACGTACCAATGGTACAAGGACAACTTGTTTTGGAAGCGCCATGGCTGCAATGAAGATAGCAAAGAGAATGCGTTGGCCGTAGAAACGTTTTTTAGCCAATACATAACCTGCTAGAGATGAAGTCGCACAAACTAAGAACATGGTTACCAATGAGATAAACACAGAGTTCCACATCCACTGCATAGCAGGGTTTTGCACCATGAGTTGTTGGAAGTTTTCCATGGTGGGCATTTTAGGGAACCATTGTGGCGGAATCATAATGGTATCAGGCTGTGATTTGAAGGCCCCTGTCAAAATCCAGTAGAATGGAAAGATGAACAGCACGGTCAACAAGAGCAAGATAATCGTTGAAATAACAGTGAAAGCTGTTAAAGGTTTCTTTTGTGTAGATTGCATAGCTGTCTCCTTTCTTTAGTATTCTACGTCGTTTCCGAGTGCTTTAAATTGAACAAAGCTTACGATAGCAATCATAACTGCCAAGAATACACCGATGGTGTTGGCATAACCATATTCTGTCAATTGGAAGGCTTTTTCGTAAAGGTAGTACATAAGTGTACTTGTTGAGTAGTTTGGACCACCTGAAGTCAAAAGCTGAATCAAGGCGAAAACTTGGAATGAGTTGATTGTTGTGATGATTGCGATATAAAGAGTTGTTGGAAGAAGGCTTGGCCATTTAATCTTCCAGAACACTTGCAATTCAGTTGCACCGTCTACACGAGCCGCTTCAACCAGTGAATTATCAATATTACCCATGGCAGCGATGTAGAGGATAATTGGTTGACCAACTGAAGTTGTCAAGAGGATAATCATAATTGCCAGCAATGCCCAGTGTTTGTCTCCCAACCAAGAAATGTTTTGGCTGATGATGTGGCTTGACTTAAGGACAAAGTTTAGAATCCCTGATAGTGGATCATAGATCCATTTCCAAACAACTGTTACGGCAACACTACCTGTTACAACAGGAAGGAAAAAGACAAAACGGTAGAAGGATCTAGCAATGGCATTTTGATGATAGGTTTGCGACGCCACAAAGAGCGAAAAGAGAACAACAATCGGTACAGATCCAACAACCAAAATAACTGTGTTAATCAGAGATTTTGTAAAGACAGGATCTTTAAACATACGGATATAGTTATCTAAGCCCACAAATTCAAAACTAGTCATAGAGTAGTTAAAGAAACTTGTGATGAAGCCCATAATCATTGGTACTAAAACGAAGACAACGAAGAAGAATAAAACTGGCGCTAGGAAAGCATAAGAAATAATAGTTTCTCTCATACGAATTTTATTAACTTTCACTGTCGGCACCTCTCTTTCCTTTTCTTTTATTGATAATCTCCTATGAGAATGATGAAATACCTTTTAAATAAAAGCCCCTTTTCTTACACAAGTGTGCAAAGGGAAAAGGGGCTACAAAATCTGTTTAGGGTTTATTGTTTAGTAGCTTTTTTGATAGTTTCATTTGCTTTTTCGGTAAATGATTTCAATGCATCAGCTGGTTTTTGATCGCCATTTGAAACTGATTGCAACATTGGGAACCAAAGTGTTCTCATTTCAGCAAAACCATTGATAGTGTTGTAGTATGGTGAGTAGTATTGAGTCCAACCACTGATTGTTTCCATACGTTTGTCTTCATAAACTTTGCCAAATGAAGTACGAACTGGGAAAGCACCTGTACGAACAACGTCTTTTGGACCCCATTCTTTGTCATCTGCGATGAATTGAACGAATTTCTTAGATGCTGCAACTTTCTTGTCGTCCTTGTTGTTGAATACTGCAAATCCGTTTACAAGGTATTCAAGAGCTGGTTTACCTGAATCTGATGGGAATGGTACTTCTACCACTTCTACTTTACTTGCTTCCAAGAGTTTAGCTTGGATACCGTTTTGAGATGGTGCCCAAAGAATTGTGTAAGATGTTTGACCGTTGGCAAAGTTTTGGATATCTGCTCCACCGTCAAATTGTGAACCGTTATTCAACAAACCGTCTTTAATCCAGCTAGCTGCTTTTTCAAGACCTTTGACGAATTTAAGATCATCAGTTGTATATTTTGTTACATCTTTATCTGTTACAGAAGCTCCATAAAGGTTTGCAATGAAGGCACGTGTTCCTTGGTCTCCCCCTTGACCAGAACTGAACAATGAACCTGGTGTGTAGCCTTTATCTTTAAGCGCTTTCAAAACTTTTTCAAAATCATCAGTAGTCCAACCTTCTTTTACAAGGTTTGCAACTCCAGCATCTTCCAACATTTTCTTGTTCATGACCATGTAGAATGGTGCTGAACTGATTGGATACATATAAGCTTTGTCTCCAGCTTTACTTGCTTGTACAATGTTTTCATTGTTCACGTCTTTGACGAATTCGTCTGTGAAGAGGTCGTTCAGCTCAGCCAATTTACCGTTTTTACCGTATTGGATGATACGTCCTGGTGCGTCAAAAAGTACGTCTGGAGCTGTTCCTGCTTCGATAGCTGTTGTGATTTTTTCAGGACCTGACTTGAAGTCGATGGTTTCCAATTTCACTTTTACATCTGGATTTGCTTTTTCAAAAGCTTCGATGATTGATTTTTCATATGTTCCAACACCGTCACCAGTTTTTTCTTGAGTGAAGACTGGGAATGCCCACCAAGTGATTTCTGTTTTTCCGCTATCGCTACCAGATTTTGCAGCATCTTTACTTCCGCCAGAATTACCACATGCAGCAAGGCCAAGAACCGCAGCACCCGCAAGTACTGTACAAGCTAGTTTTCTAAATTTCATTTGTATTCTCCTAATTGATAAGCGTATCCATATTGGATAATGAGTTCTTTGTGTTTGTATACGTTTTCATTTTATCCGACGCATCCACCACTCTCCTCTGTTTTGAGATTGTGTTATTTGAGACCCGCAACAAAGCGTTCTGTGATCTCTTTTGGTCTAGTAATAGCGCCACCAACAACAATACCTCGCACTCCATATCCTAGGATTTGTTTGGCTTGTTCTGGTGTATGAATTTTTCCTTCTGCAATGACATCCACACCAGCATCACAGAGTTTTTTGATTAATTCAAAATCGGGACCATCCACCTTTGGACTGTAAGATGTGTATCCTGATAAGGTTGTTCCGACAAAGTCAATTCCTGCTTCAACGGCTGCCAATCCTTCCTCGAAAGTACTTGTATCAGCCATCAAGAGCTGGTTAGGATATTTTTCCTTAACCTGACGAATGAACTCTTGAATCTCCAAACCATCATAGCGTTCACGCTTGGTACAATCCAGAGCAATGACCTCGATGTCGAGTTCTGCTAATTCATCAACTTCTTTCATAGTAGCCGTGATGAAGGGTTCTTGTGGTGGATAATCTCGTTTTATTATCCCAATGATTGGAAGGTTTGTAACCTCCTTGATTTCCTTGATATCGCGAACACTATTTGCTCGGATACCGACTGCTCCACCTTGCTCAGCCGCTTTGACCAGCAAGGGAATGACTCCTCCCGCTTCTGTATAGAGCGGTTCGTGAGGAAGGGCCTGACAAGAAACGATGATTCCATCTTTGATTTGTGCAATCAAGGCTTCTTTAGTAATCTGTGGCATCCTCTTTCCTCCTTTTCTTTGTTCTTATGAGTTCATTATATATTATTTTTAAAGCGCTTTCAATACTTTGTAGTAGAATAGATTTCAGTTTCAAAAGTATTTTATAGAACAGCTGTTTCTGAAAGTAGTTTCAGCTCGGCCTTATTTTCAATTCACTTAGTACCTAAAATGATAAAAAGAGATAGCCATCTTTCAAATGGGCCATCTCTTTTATCATTAACGATGAGCAAAATTCATTTTATTCAAGACCTAGTCTAGTCTTCTTTTCGTTTCTTTCCTAATGTCAAGACAGATAAGAGACCTGCCACCAATCCTAGAGAAATAATGGTTGTATTTTCTTTACTTCCAGTATTTGGTAGCTCGTTTTGTTTAGCCGCTGGTGCTTGATAAGTAGCATCTTTTCCAAAAGATAACTTCTTAGCTGGACCTTCGTTTGCAGCTACTAAGACTGGTTTGGCTTCTCCCTTGTACTCTGGCACTTCATGGACTGCTGCCTCAGCGCCGTTGACACCTCCTTTATATTCAGGAAGGTCATTTGAAGCTGCCAAGACAAAATTAGCACCTCCGGTATATTCAGGAACCTCATTTGAAGCCGCCAAGACAAAATTAGCACCTCCGGTATATTCAGGAACCTCATTTGAAGCTGCCAAGACAAAATTAGCACCTCTGGTATATTCAGGAACCTCATTTGAAGCTGCTAGAACTGCATTTACGCCTCCTGTGAATTCTGGAAGTTCATGGACCGCTGCTTCAACCGCATTAACCCCTCCTGTGAATTCCGTTTCTTCTACTGTTGGAGCTGGATCTTTTCCTACTGTTGGTACGGGAACAATGTATTTAGGAGTTTCTTCAGTTACTGTAGCCTCCTCGTCACTAACTCCACCTGTAAATTCTGGCTTTTCTACTGTTGGTGCTGGATCTTTTCCTACTGTTGCTAGGGAGCCAGTGTATTCAGGAGTTTCTTCAGTTACTGTAGCCTCCTCGCCACTAACTCCACCTGTAAATTCTGGCTTTTCTACTGTTGGTGCTTCTTCTACTTCTGTCGCTAATGGGCCTGTATATTCAGGAACTTCTGACGCAACTGCTCCTTCTTCGCCATTAACTCCACCCGTAAATTCTGATTTTTCTACTGTTGGCGCTTCTTCTCCTGCTGTCGCTAATGGGCCTGTGTATTCAGGAACTTCTTCAGTTACTGCTCCTTCTTCACCATTAACTCCACCTATAAATTCTGGAACTTCATTTGTCGCAGCTTCGCTTCCATTTACACCATGAGTAATCTTAGAACCAACTACTGAAACAGGCAAATTATGCATACTTTCGATAGCTCCTTCTGCTAAGCCTGTAACTTTTTGACCAATATCCTCAGGATCTACTGTAAACAATAGAGTCTTTGTGTCATACTGCGTCATAAACGTAGCCGTCTTCCCATTTGCAAGCTGTAATGCTGGTGCTTGATTGACCAATACTTCTGAATCAAATTCCATGGCAATAATGCCTTGCCCCATATGAACTGCATGTGTAACTTTTGCTTCGGTTGGAGAAACCATATCCTTACTTAAGAAATCCCAATTGAATTTCTTATAAGACAAGGTATATTCGTTTTGGTTGTTATCTGCATGCTCATAAAGCAAACCAAATTCACCATTTCCAAGATCTTGCAAGGAGTTATAAGCAAATTTACCACTTTGAATTGGATTGTGCTTGAGCCAAGTTAGATCCCCATTCGCTTCCACTTGTGCGACGTGCACCAAACCATTATAACGTCCTGGACCACCTGCATTGCTGAGGACGATATACTCCTTACCTTCTTGCACAGTATGAATAGCTGACATTTGAACGTAGACATCTTTGACATCTGCATAGCGCTTCACATCTTTTTCCCAAGTTGCTCCACCATCTTTACTTGTAGCAACTTGAAGATCGCCTGTCAATCCACGCATGAAAAGTTTGAGATCTCCATTATTTAACTGAACTACGGTTGACTCCGTATTTTGAGCACCTGGATTATTCATGGTTGAAGAGTGAATTGTTTGGTTACCTACTGGACGGTTATCATTAACAGCTTCCCCTGCATGCCAAGTTTCACCATGGTCATCTGAGTAAATGACGCGTGAAGACTGAGAACCACTTAGATAGGATACGTTATTTGTCGTGTAGGCAGGGATAACAAGACGCCCTTTGTGAGGCCCTGAATGCAAGGCAATACCTGTACCAGGGCCAGTACCTAAGAAGTGCATCCAATCCTTACGAATGCCGTATGTTATATCTTTTGGTGCAGACCAAGTTTTACCATCATCGTCACTGTAAGACATCCAGAGATAGTTGGTATTTGAAACCCTAAAGATATTCTTGTCACTATACTCAAAGTAGATATTACCGATAAGTTCTTCGCCTTTGTAAAGGTCACCCTTATCACTGTATGCTGGCTTCTTAGGATCCACTACAACTCGGTATTCTGTTTTTCTATTTTCAGGATCGAAAACTTCACCATTTTCACGAATTGTATAACGTCCTGCATCACCTTGTTTGTACAAGATTTGGTAAACCTTGTCACCAATTTGCTCATAAGCTTGTGGTGCTTTTCCTGGAAGAGAAAATACAGCCTTACCTTCAAGGAACATATCATAGATGGCAAAGATTCGCTTCGTCTTTGGATCTTGAACTAGGGCCATGTCAATGTTGACTGGTGATGGCCATTCTGGATTCCTAGCCTTCTCATTATCACGAGGATTTGAGATAACAATTCTATTTCCCCAAGTTTTCCCCTTATCATCACTACGACGAACAACCATACCGATGTCACCCCAGTCAGAGTGATGCAAGCGTCTTTCATCAGTTCCAGCAATCAGAGTTCCCTTATCAGTTTTAAGTAGGGCTGGAATACGGTAGCTTGCAATACCATCTTTATTCGGTTTGCGGTTCTCCCCACCTTCAAAAACATCCAGTTTAGCAGTTACTTCTGCTCCTTCAGGAAGTTTCTTTTCCAACTCTCCTCTTTCAAAAAGTTGGCTACGTTTTTTAACTTCTTCTGGAGAAAGGGCACGATCATAAACAGTTAGATTACGGACTTTAAGATTAGCGCCCCAGAAGTTTTTTCCTGTACGCTTTGTTGTACCGATTTGCACATGGTTGACATCTGGCATATCTTGAATAAAACGACCAGACTGAGGACTTGTGCGCGACAAAACACCATTTACATAGACGCGAACCTGACCTTTTGGTTGGTCTGCATTTGGTCTTTCAACTGTAAAGGTTACAGAGTTCCACTGACCTGGCTTAATCTTCAAAGGAGCAGTTTTATAATCACCATAGAATTGGTTTCCATTTGCATCACGACCTTCAACGATAGCTGTGTTATCAAGGATGGCCATGGTGAAGTACTCATTTACTTTGGTATCACTAGAAACTGAAAAGAGGTTGTAAAAACGTGGAGCAGACGCATCTGGCTTAAATTCCATATGGATGGTCGCATTTTGAAGTTTTTGAAGCTTGTCGAGTTCCTCTTTCATGTCAACTCTTTGCCCATTTGAAGGATTGGTTTCTACATCTTCTTTTTCTACTACAGTGTTGACATTTTTTAACTCTCTAGCATAATAATCTCGAGGAATAACTCCCTCTTCTTCTTTATCTTGGTCCTTGTTACTTGCCTCTGTAGTTGCAGAATCTGTTTCTGGTTTATCAGCAGGAGCTGGTGTATTTTCAGCTGCAGGTTTATTTGTTGGAGTTGTCGCATTTGTTGGAGTTGTCGTCTCTGATTCAGTAGTCTCATTTTTCTTTAACTTATCCTGATCAACTTCCACACCATTGTCTTTCGCTGTTGCCAATTTTCCAGCTAATTCACTATCTAAATTTGCAAGACTGCCTGAAGAAGCTTCTTTTGGTAATTCTGATAAACCTTGATTATTATTTTCAGCAGCAGTTACAGTTGAATTTCCTTGTTCATTTGCCAATACAGGATTTACTCCAAACACTACTGCACCAATAGTTACAGAGGCTACACCCACTGTAAATTTACGAATGCCATATCTTTGTTTTCTATCAAAATTCTTTTGATTCATCTTTCTACCTTTCAATTTCACAAAAAATAAAGCGCTTTCTTTTTGCTTTAAAATTTTTACTCCCCATCATAGGAAAACACAAGAAAGCAATTAATAAACGAGAGTTGCTCTCCTTCTCTCTTTCAACATTTAGCTAGCTGCAATCCAAACAGTAGCTCTTTCACTCCTTTCCTAGACACTTTTTCTTTATTATACAATAAAGTCATAGGTTTATCTCGAGCTTGCCATAGAATAGATTTTACTTTCAGTAATATTTTAATATTTTAATATTTTTAAAAGTACTTTCAACATTTATAACAAAAAGAGAGCTACTGGGCTCTCTCATTCATCACTTTATATACTTAAAAGGAATCTCACTACCACAAAGCCAGTTGTAGACTTGGTCATTGACAAAGACATTCATGGCTTCGTGGGCATACTCAGGCATGATGCGATAGGCCTTATCGCAGGTGAGACGGTTGTAAATCGCAAACTGGGTAATAGGATAGCAAACATCGTCGTCCAAACCCGTAATCATCTTAACCTCACCCTTGATACGATGAGCAAGATTTTTCACATCGATATAGGCCAGGGTCGCCATGATCTCCTCCTCAGTTTCGTGGAAGGGATCGTGAAACTTGAAATAACGGAAAAGTTCGTCATAGGCTTCACTTGTATTACCAATCTCAAGCACTCGTCTAAAGTCTGACAAGAAGGGATAGATGGCAACTGTTTTCTGAATCCGAGGACTGAGCGCTGCTGCAACTAGGGCTAGAGCCCCTCCTTGCGAGGCACCATAGCTAGAAAGACGCTTCTCATCAACCTGAGGCAGACTAGCAATAATTTCAACCAACTGGTAAATATCCAGATAGACATCTTTATAAAAGAGATGCTCCCGACCTTCCACAGCCCCACGGATGATATGTCCTTTAACTGTATTTCCTATAGGAGAACGCAAGCCGTCTTGTGAATAGCCCGACTGGCCTCGAACGTCCATGGAAACAACACCGTAACCAGCCACAGTATAGGCTAGCATGTCAGCCCAGTCCCAGCCACGTCCCATATAACCATGGAAATGGAAGATTAGCGGAACCTTCTCCTCAGTCTTTGGAAAAACGACACGCGCATAGACCTTACCTTCATTGGTTCCTTTAAAGGTTAATTCATAGCACTTAACTTGAGGAATGTGGAAATCTCTTTCCTCCAACTGATAGGCTGGAAGATTGGAAACTTTTTTCACTTCTTCATCCCAGAAAGCATCAAAGTCTTCTGGAATCTCGTCCCGTCCTCTATAAGTCTTGATTTCTTCTAACAAAGCTGGATTTTTCATAATATGCTCCTTTTATTTTGTAATCGCTACCACAACTGTAGCATATCTAAGAAATCAATGCAAGAAAGAAGGGTAAATAGAAAGAGATTTTAGATTCTTTACTTTTAGGATAATGGGCTGAAAGTAGTTTTAGAAACGAAAAAAGAGCATTTCGCTCTTTCTTCTTCTGCTTAATCTTAATTTTTTGCTTCTTTATTTTGGAAAGTGGTTTGGTAATTTACTTTAATCGTTACTGTCATGTGAGAGTCCTCGTTTCTTTTTGATGACTCTAGTATAAAGGGCAAACCTGAAAGCTAGCTTAATACTCTTCGAAAATCAAATTCAAACCACGTCAGCGTCGCCTTACCGTACTCAAGTACAGCTTGCGGCTAGCTTCCTAGTTTGCTCTTTGATTTTCATTGAGTATAAGATTTCCTTAGAGAAAGCTTAATCTAGATGTTCTTTTTTCTCCAAATGAAAGGCAATCATCCGCCACTCTGGATCCTCTTGCCAGCCTTCAATAGAACTAATGTAGCTAGCAACCTTTCTGGCTTCTTCTAAAATCGGAAAATCTTCAATAATATCAGCTACTTGGAACTCTGGAAGACCTGACTGTCTGGTTCCAAAAATCTCACCTGAACCCCGCATTTTCAAATCTTCCTCCGCAAGGACAAATCCATTGGTCGTTTCTGTCATGATGCGCATGCGATCTTTCCCAGAATCAGTCTTGGGATTAGCAACAAGAACAGCATAGGATTGCTTGTCCCCCCGACCGACACGACCTCTAAGCTGATGAAGCTGACTAAGACCGAAGCGATCGGCATCCATGATGATCATAACTGTCGCATTTGTAACATTAACCCCAACCTCGATAACCGTTGTCGAAACTAGAATATCCGTTTTTCGCTCTTTGAACTCCTGCATAATCTGGTCTTTTTCATCACTCTTCATCTTACCATGTAAAAGAGCCACCTCTGCCTTACCAGCAAAATGAGCCGTCAGCTCCTCTGATAAGGCAATGGCATTTTTCAAATCCAGAGCTTCTGATTCTTCAATCAAGGGAGAGATGACATAGGCTTGAGAACCTTTTTGGATTTCTCCCTCTAACCAAGTCAAGACCTGAGGTAGTTGCTCATGCTTGATCCAGCGTGTCACAATAGGCTTCCGTCCTGCTGGCATCTGGTCAATAATGGAAACATCCATATCTCCAAAGGCTGTGATAGCCAAGGTTCGTGGTATGGGAGTCGCCGTCATCATGAGGACATCTGGATTGTCGCCTTTTTCCCGTAAAATACGCCTTTGCCCTACACCAAATCGGTGCTGCTCATCGATGATAATCAATCCCAGACGAGCATAATCTACCCCATCCTGAATCAGAGCGTGGGTTCCGATAATCAAATCAGCCTTACCCCTGACAATAGTCTCCAAGACTTCTCTCTTTTCTGCAACCTTCAAGGAACCTATCAAGAGAGCTAATTTCAAGTCTGGAAAAAGCCCCTTCAAACTCTCAAAATGCTGCTCTGCTAGAATCTCTGTTGGCACCATGAGGGCTGCCTGATAGCCAGCTGTCACCGCCGCAAACATGGCCAAACCAGCGACTACCGTTTTTCCGCTCCCCACATCCCCTTGCAAAAGACGATTCATGTGGTGGTCGGACTTCATGTCTATCAAAATTTCCTGCAAACTCTTTTCCTGAGCTGGAGTCAGGGCAAAAGGTAGATTTTCTTTAACAGTCGCCACTTTTTCCTGAGACCAATCAAGAACCAGGCCACTTCCCTGAACTCTATTTTCAGACTTGAGCGTCTGTAACTGCATTTGGAAGTAAAAGAGTTCCTCAAACTTGATACGGCGAAGGGCCTGCTTGTATTCTGCCAAATCTTTAGGAAAATGCATGGCACGAACGGCCTGACAACGGGATATGAGTTTGTATTTGTCCAGTAAAGACTGGGGAAGATTTTCCTCTATCAAGAGGTCCAGTCCCTGATCAAAAGCCGTCTTAATAACCTTGACCAGACTGGCCTGACTGATTCCCTGAGCCAGACGATAAACAGGTTGGAGGTCATCTTCCACCTGAGCCAAAACCTTCATCCCTGTCAGACTAGCCTTGGCGCGGTCCCATTTTCCAAATACTGCCAGGGTTGCTCCCAACTCTATCTTATCAGCCAGATAGGGCTGGTTAAAGAAATTCACTGCAAAAACGACTTCTCCCTGCTTGAGGCTAAAGCGCAGGCGATTGCGCTTGAAACCATAATACTGGACACTAGCAGGAGTCACGACTTGACCAGATAGGACCGCCTTCTCCCCGTCCTCTAGTTCCAATACTTGCTTGGTCTTGAAATCTTCATATCGGAAAGGAAAGTAGAGCAAGAGGTCTTGCAAATTTTCAATTCCTAGTTTGGCGTATTTTTCTGCTGACTTTGGTCCCACACCAGGTAAGACATGCAAGGGTTGATGTAGATTCATGCTCCACTCCTTTCTTTTTAATAATATTCTCTCGGAATACGGTCGCTAAGGAGACAAGCCACCTCATAGTTAATAGTGCCACGGTAGTCAGCTACCTGAGTTGCTGTGATTTCCTTGTCACCGTTGGAGCCAATCAAGGTTACCTTGGTTCCGAGTGGGTAAGGCTTAGGTAATCGAATAGTGATTTGGTCCATCGAAACCCTGCCGACGATTGGGCAAGCTTGGCCATCTACCAAGACAGAAAAATTCTGCATGTCTCGTGTCCATCCATCCGCATAGCCAATTGGTACCGTCGCGATGACTTGCTCGCTATCCGCTTGATAAGTTGCTCCATAGCCCATGCAAGCTCCAGCTGAAACTGTCTTGACATGAACCAGAGCAGATTCCAAGGTCAAGGCTGGTTTCAAGTCATAGGGTAAGTCCAAGACCTCTCCGCTAGGATTAAGACCATACATGGCATCTCCCATACGAACCGCATTGAAAATAGTCTCTGCATGCCAAAGAGTCGTTGCAGAATTGCTGGCATGAACCAGCTCTGGAAGACCTTTCATACTGGCCAAAATAGTTTTAAACCGTTCTAACTGGACATTAAAGTAGGCATCTGATTCCTCGTCTGCAGTAGCAAAGTGGGTAAAAATCCCTTCAACACGAGCACCATGTTGTTGAAGCAAAGCTTGAGCCTGCTCAGCTTCGCTAGCCTCTATAAAACCAATACGTCCCATTCCTGAATCAATCTTGAGGTGGACTGTCAATCCAGTTAGGTTCGCTTCCTTATCTAAGAGCGCTTGAATCCACTCCAGCCCAGCCACTGTCAAGGTGATGTCGTATTCTTTAGCAAGAGAAACAGCTTCGATTTCAGAAACTCCTAAAATGAGGATTTTCTTGCTGAGTCCAGCCTGTCTGAGTTCAATAGCCTCATCAATATTGGAAACGCAAAAACCATCTACATCATCTTGAATAGCCGTCGCAACGGCAACAGCTCCATGACCATAGGCATTGGCCTTGACCACAGCCCACTTGAGCGTTCCTTCAGGGATATGAGCCCCCATTTGCTGAATATTTTGTCGAATAGCTCCCAGATGAATCAGAGCCTTGGTTGGTCTATGTGGACTAGCTTTCATGATTTTCCTCCAAAATGACACTGGCTGTCACAAACTGATCTGTGTGGCTGATAGACAGCCAAATCTTTCCTGAAAATGGTGACCGACTAAAATAAGGCGCCCCGCGTTCATTGTTCAAGACTTCCAAATCATGAAAAGCGAGTTTCCCAATACCAGTTCCCATAGCCTTGGAAAAGGCCTCCTTAGCCGACCAGCGACCTGCCAAATATTCGATTTGTCTGCGCCTTTTAAGACTGTTAAACCGTTCCATTTCCTTAGCGGTCAGCACGCGCTTAGCAAATCCTTCATGTCGTGTAACTGCGCTTTCTATCGAAGCTAATTCTTCGATGTCAATTCCGTGTCCAACTATCATTCTCATCAAAAGGAGTTGAGATCCCCCAACTCCATCCTTTTCACTTATTTTGTCAAGGTAGCGTAAATCTCTTCTACCAAGGCCTCTGTATTCTCCCAACCTAGGCAAGGATCGGTAATAGAGCAACCAAAGACCTCTGGTTGGTTTTGACGACCATCTGCTAGGTAAGATTCAATCATAAAGCCTCGAACTATCTTTTTAATCTTCTCATTCCAATCACGATTCTGCAAAGTCTGGCGAACAATTCGAATCTGTTCCATATATTGCTTGCCAGAATTATCATGGTTGGTGTCAATGAGGATAAAGGGATTTTCAAGTCCCATGGCTTCATAGCGCTCAATGGCATTTAGCAAAGTTTCATAGTAAAAGTTAGGCTCATTTTTCCCATATTCATTGACTGCGCCACGAAGGATGACGTGGGCCAAGGGATTTCCTGAAGTTTCAACTTCTTGACCATGAAAGAGGAAGGTTTGTTTGTTCTGAGCGGCATAGATACCGTTAAACATGACCCCAAGGTTTCCAGAAGTTGGATTTTTCATCCCGACTGGTGCATCAATCCCTGAAGCCACAAAGCGGTGCTCTTGGTCTTCCACAGAACGAGCCCCAACAGCATGGTAGCTGACCAAATCATCTACCAAAACCAGATTTGATGGATAAAGCATCTCATCTGCCGTTGTCAAACCTGTCTCTGTAATCACGCGGTAGTGCAACTGGCGCACAGCCTGCAAACCGTTAATCAGACTTGGAGCCTTAGAAGTATCTGGTTGGTGAACCAAACCTTTATAGCCGTCTCCGTTAGTACGAGGTTTGGCAGTATAAACACGCATAACCATGAAAATCTTGTCCGCCACCTTCTTCTGCAAGGCAGATAAACGGCGGGCATATTCCAAGACAGCCTCTTCATTATCAGAAGAGCAAGGACCAATCACCAAAAGGATACGGTCATCTTCTCCTGAAATAATGTCTGCCAATTCTCTATCACGACGCTCTTTTAGACGCAAGGCTTCCGCAGACAATTGGGTTTCTGCCTTGATTGCTTCAATATCGATTTCTTGACCTTTTTCAATAAATGCCATCTTATTCTCCTAGCGTTTGGTAGATTTCTCTGACAAGGGCTTCTGTATTTTCCCAGCCTAGGCAAGGGTCCGTGATAGACTTGCCAAATACTTCTGGTTCGTTTTGACGGCCGTCTTCTAGATAAGACTCAATCATAAAGCCACGAACGTACTGCTTAATTTTTTCATTCCAATCACGGTTAATCAAGGTCTGGCGGACAATTCGAATCTGGTCCATATATTGCTTACCAGAGTTGTCATGATTGGTATCCACAATGATAAAAGGATTTTCCAAGCCCATTTTCTCATACTGGGCAATGGTATCCATCAAATTATCATAGTAGTAGTTGGGAATATTCTTACCATACTCATTGGTCGCTCCACGAAGAATGGCGTGCGAAAGCGGGTTCCCAGTTGTTTCCACCTCTTTTCCTAGGAAAAGGAAACTTTGTTTGTTTTGAGCAGCATAAATCCCATTAAACATGACATTGAGATTTCCAGAGGTTGGATTTTTAAAACCAGTCGCGAAATCTGCTCCACTGGCCACAAAGCGGTGTTGCTGGTCTTCAACTGAACGAGCACCAACCGCCATGTAAGAAATCAAATCATCCACAAGCGGAAGATTTTCAGGATAAAGCATTTCATCAGCAGTCGTCATACCTGTTTCCGTGATGACACGATAATGAAGATGGCGCACGGCTTTGATTCCATTGATAAGACTAGGCGCTTCTGTCGCGTTAGGCTGGTGAATCAAGCCCTTGTAACCATCTCCGTTGGTACGGGGTTTGGCAGTATAAACACGCATAACCATAAAGATACGGTCTGCTACTTCTTCTTGTAGGACTGACAAACGCCTAGCGTATTCAAGAACAGCTTCTTCATTGTCAGATGAGCATGGCCCGATTACCAATAGAATCCGCTGGTCTTCTCCACGTATAATGGCTTCTAGCTCTTGATCGCGCTGTGATTTTCTCTCCAAAGCTTGGCCTTCTAATTTTGATAAGGCACGAACTTCTTCAATATTAATTTTAGGACTTTTTGCTGTAAATACCATAACTCATCTCCTTATAAAGCAAACGGATACCAAGTAAAAATTTACTTTTCACAAGGTATCCGCCTCTAAACTATCTCATTTTATTGTCTTTTCCCGTGACAGTTTTTAAACTTCTTACCAGAACCACATGGGCAAAGTTCATTCCGTCCAATCTGGCTCAAATCCAGATTTTCTGGCATATTTGCTTGGTGGGCAGCGATATTGCGAGTCGCTGTTGTACTGATATGGTGTTCTGCTTGTGGTCTTTCTTGTTCATGAATTTGTGCTTTCATCATCAAGCGTGTCACATCAAACTCAATCGAACCAATCATGTCATTAAACATACGGAAACCTTCCGCCTGATACTCAACAACAGGGTTGTTCTGAGCATAGCCACGAAGTCCAACTGCGTTACGCAATTGATCAAGGGCATCGATATGATCTGTCCACTTGTTATCTACCACTCGTAGAATCAAAACTTTTTGGAATTCTTTCACTGCTTCTTCATCGCGTAGTTTTGAAACCTGACTATCGTAAACTTGCAAGGCACGTTGGAAGAGCTCTTCTTTAATTGCCTTGTCAGACAAGCCCGACAAGTCTTCCATCGTAATCGAATCTTCTGGAAGCAAGTTGTACTTAGCAAAGTTCAAAATTGCTTCTAATTTTTCATCTTGTTTGGCACGCGCATGACCATCAACGACACGACCAATCGTGCGTTTGATCATTGCCTGAATTTCAGGTGCCAAATCACGATCTGCAGTGATGACATCGTAACGTTGAGCATAGATAATTTCACGTTGTTCACGCATGACATCATCATATTGAAGGACTTGTTTACGGGTATCGTAGTTATTTCCTTCGACACGTTTTTGAGCCGCTTCAACCTGACGTGTCAACATGCGAGATTCAATCGCTTCATCAGACATATTGAGACGTTCGAAGACACCTTTCAGACGCTCAGAACCAAAACGTTTCATCAAATCATCTTCAAGAGATAGGTAGAATTGTGACTCACCTGGATCTCCTTGACGACCTGAACGTCCACGAAGCTGGTTATCAATACGACGGCTTTCATGACGTTCTGTACCAATAACACAAAGTCCCCCAAGTTCACGAACTCCTTCACCAAGCTTGATGTCGGTACCACGACCAGCCATGTTGGTTGCGATGGTAACAGCACCACGTTGACCAGCATTCATAATGATTTGGGCTTCTTTATAGTGATTTTTAGCGTTCAAGACTTCGTGAGGAACACCAGCTGCGACCAATTTCTTAGAAATGTAGTCACTGGTTTCAACCGCAACTGTACCAACCAAGACAGGCTGACCTTTTTGGTAACGAGCCTTAACGTCTTCGACAACCGCCTTAAACTTAGCTTCAATACTAGCAAAAAGTAAGTCTGGATGGTCAATACGCTGAACAGGACGGTTTGTTGGGATTGGAATAACACGAATGTTGTAAATTTCACGGAATTCTTCTTCCTCAGTCTTACCTGTACCCGTCATACCAGACAATTTCTTGTACATACGGAAGAGGTTTTGGTAAGTGATTGAGGCAGATGTCTTGGTTTCATCCTGGATTGGCACACCTTCTTTGGCTTCAATGGCTTGGTGCAAGCCATCAGAATAACGACGACCTTCCATGGTACGACCTGTAAATTGGTCGACAATCAAAATTTCTTGTTCTTCGCTCACCACATAGTCAATATCGAGAAGCATGATGTAGTTGGCACGAAGGGCGTTATCGATAAAGTGAGTCAAAGCTACGTTTTCGATGTCATAGAGGTTTTCAAGTTTGAAGTAGCTTTCAGCCTTGTCAATCCCTGAATCAGACAAACCAATAGTCTTAGACTGCACATCGATGATGTAGTCGTCTTTGTCCAAAGATTTTACATAGTGGTCTGCCATGTGATACAACTGACTGGTTTCAACAGCGTTAGCACCTGATACGATCAAAGGTGTACGGGCCTCGTCAATCAAGATAGAGTCAACCTCATCGACCAAGGCATAGTTAAGCGGGCGTTGTACCATGTTTTCAGCGCGAACGACCATGTTGTCACGAAGGTAGTCAAATCCGATTTCTGAGTTGGTTGAGTAGGTAATGTCACACTCATAGGCTTCTTTTTTCTCCATTGGAGATTTGGCAGCCAAGTTAATCCCTACTGACAAACCAAGCCATGAGTACAATTCACCCATCTCAGTCGCGTCACGTTCGGATAGATATTCATTGACCGTAACTACGTGAACCCCTTTACCTGAAAGGGCATTGAGGTATACGGGCATGGTCGCAGTCAAGGTTTTCCCTTCCCCTGTACGCATTTCTGGCACGTCACCATGGTGAAGAACGATTCCCCCCATGACCTGAACCTTATATGGGAAGAGACCTAGGACACGTTTGGCACCTTCACGGACAACCGCAAATGCTTCATAAAGCAACGAATCCAGTGATTCTCCATTTTGATAACGTTCTTTAAATTCAACTGTTTTTGCTTTTAGTTGGTCATCTGTCAAAGCAGCCATTTGGTCTTCGTATTTGAAAACCTTGTCAGCCATCTTTTCCAGACGACGGATTTCTCCTTTATCATTTTCGATAATTGTTTTTAAAATATTAGCCATGTTTTTCCTTACTTTAAATTCCGAATATTTTAGAATGTTCTTTTAATTTTAGCACAATTACTGATTATTTTCAAGGAAGAATCCCCATTTTGAAAAGGAAAAAGAGGCTAGTTTCCAAGCTAACCTCTCTGACTTTTATGATGCTTTAATTGCCAAAAATCGGCAAAAGAGCAAATAGAATAAATAGATTAATCCAAAGAGAAAGACAACAGATAAGTCCAAAAACAAAGAGACTGACTTTCTTGGACAGCAAGGCCATCAAAATGGACAGAATTCCAAAAACTAGCAAGACTTTCTGCATAATGAAGATGTCAATCGTTATCCCCAGAACCGGACTACCCTAAGGAATAAAGAAGAAAGAAAGCAAGCCAGATCAGCAGAACTAAACCAATATAAACCTTGGAATAGCGTGTAATAAATGATTTTAGATGCGCCATAAGCCACCTCCTATCAATAAAAACCATATAAATCAATGCTTTTCACCTTTAGACTTCCCGAGTTCCCGTCTCAAGCGAAGCATTTTTTTAAAACAGGAATAAGTTAACCAATTCATACCAATAGCTAGCATAATAAAAAGAAACCAAATGCCCCAAAACTTGATATCTGTCACATTTCTCAAGACGATATTGAAAAACAGAACTGAAACAACTGTCCAAGCAAGGCTAAAAAGAGAATAGAGGGGGATGTAAACCCAGTAAAAATAGTAAAAAATTGGGAAAAATTTACTATTTCTGTTGGCCTTTTCAATCCAGTTATCAAAATAAAAGTAAGGTGCTAAAAGTAAGAATTTAAACAAATGTTCCATCATCGACACCTCTTTTTGATAGCGTTTTCTTCAACTTCATTCTATCAAAAAAATCTGGAAATGTCATTCCAGATTCTGCTTTTTTATTTGCGTTTTCTTGCGATGAGATGAATCGGAGTCCCCTCAAAGACAAAGGCCTTGCGGATTTGATTTTCCAAGAAACGCAGGTAAGAAAAGTGCATGAGTTCTTCTTCGTTGACAAAGATAACAAAGGTTGGTGGTTTGGTTGCCACTTGGGTCGCGTAGAAAATCTTGAGGCGTTTTCCTTTGTCTGTCGGTGTTGGGTTGATGGCAATGGCATCCATGATGACATCGTTCAAGACAGCTGATGGGATACGTGTATTTTGACTTTCACTAATTTGCTTAATCATCTCAGGAAGTTTGTGGAGGCGTTGCTTGGTCAAAGCGGATACAAAGATAATCGGTGCGTAAGGCAGGTATTGGAACTGCTCACGGATATCTTCTTCCCAGTTTTTCATAGTGTGGTTGTCTTTTTCAAGTGTATCCCACTTGTTGACCACGATAATCATCCCTTTACCAGCTTCATGAGCAAATCCTGCGATACGCTTATCGTATTCACGAATACCCTCTTCCGCATTGATGACCATCAAGACCACATCTGAGCGGTCAATAGCACGCATGGCGCGCATGACAGAGTATTTCTCGGTATTTTCATAAACCTTACCAGACTTACGCATACCAGCCGTATCAATCATGGTAAACTCTTGACCATCTGTATCTGTAAAGTGGGTATCAATAGCGTCACGCGTTGTTCCAGCAACGGGACTGGCAATGACACGGTCTTCTCCCAAAATAGCGTTAATCAAACTTGATTTTCCAACGTTGGGACGACCAATCAAGCTAAACTTAATCACATCTGGATTTTCTTCCTCATATTCATTTGGAAGATTTTCTACGATAGCATCTAGCACATCCCCTGTACCAATCCCATGGACAGATGAGATAGGCAGTGGTTCACCCAAACCGAGGGCATAGAAATCATAGATATCATTTCGCATCTCAGGGTTGTCCACCTTGTTAACTGCGAGGATGACTGGTTTGTGGGTTTTATAAAGCTTACGGGCTACGTATTCGTCTGCATCGGTAATTCCTTCCTTACCAGACACGACAAAGACGATAACATCGGCTTCTTCCATAGCAATTTCTGCCTGGTGCTTGATTTGTTCCATGAAAGGAGCATCGACATCATCGATTCCTCCTGTATCAATCATGCTAAAAGAACGATTGAGCCACTCACCCGTCGCATAGATACGGTCACGTGTCACTCCTTCGACATCTTCTACAATGGAGATTCGCTCACCAGCGATCCGATTAAATAGGGTTGATTTCCCAACATTGGGACGTCCTACAATGGCAATAGTTGGTAGGGCCATAATTTCTCACTTTCTACAATAACTTTTTCTGTTCAAGATTTTTTCTAGTTGAGCTTGGTTCAGCTTGACCAAACTGTTCTGCTAGGCGCTGACTCCAACTTGTGGTCGCACGCGCCCCAGCATAGTCAGCCTGTACACGGTCATAAGCTTCTATTGCCTCAGTTGACTGTTCTTGGTATTCTTCCTCAAAGACAACATTCTCTAGTGGCAGTCTTGGTTTCACATCATGATGTTGATTTGGCACACCTAGTGCCATCCCAAAGACAGGATAGGTGTAGTCAGGCAGGTTAAAAAGCTCTGCCACTTCTTCGGACTTGTATCGAACCAAGCCAATAATGACACCACCATATCCCAAGCTTTCAGCTGCCAACAGGGCATTTTGACCAGCAAGAGCCGCATCGACCGAACTAATCAAGAGACCTTCTACACCTTGAGGTTGGAAGGTATCAGTATGAAGCTGGGCTCCCTTTTCTGCTCTGTTCAAATCTCCGACAAAGAGAAGGAAAACAGCTGACTGGCGAATGGCTTCTTGAGGTACCAATTCATACAAGGCATCTTTCTTCTTTTGACTCCGTACCACAATCACAGAGTAGGATTGGAAATTCTTCCAAAACGAAGCCATCTGGGCTGCTGTCAAGATTTCAGTCAAGTCTTCTTGAGGAAGGGCTTGCTCCTTAAATCTGCGCACTGAAGTATGAGCCTTCATTAATTTGATTGTTTCTGTCATCGACGGTTTACTCCTTCTAAACGAGTCTCCTCAGCTAAATAACGGATGCGTTCCATGACGCGTCTGGCTTCCCAGGTTTCGTCATTTCCATGCTTCCCTTTAGCGAAATGCAACTCCAAATCTTCAAAGTTGAAGTTGGATGTAAAAAAGGTCGGTAAATTTTCCTGCATCCGATATTGGAGAATGACCTGCAAGATTTCATCACGCACCCAAGCTGTTGATTGCTCGGCACCAATGTCATCTAAAATCAGGACTTCAGAAAGCTTAATCTCATCCACCAAGGTCTTAACATTCCCATCACCGATAGCATTTTTGACATCGATGACAAAGCTTGGATAATGGAGGAGAGTGGATGAAACACCTCGTTTTTCTGATAAATCATGAGCCAAGGCAGCCACCATGAAACTTTTTCCCACACCAAAGTCTCCATATAAGTAAAGACCTTTTCGAATAGCTGGATATTGCTCCACGAAGGCTAATAGCTTTTCAAAAACTGGCAAGCGCCCCAAATCATCCAAGTCAACTTGAGCTAAACTAGCTTGCTTTAGACTGGCTGGTAGATTGATTAACTTGAGACGGTTCTTAATAGCCGCTTCTTTTTCCGCCGCGATTAGTTCAGGAGTTTCTTCATAAGAAACGTCCGCATAACCATGGTTCATAACCAAAATCGGCTTGTAGCCTTTGGCAATATAATCCGTATCCCCACGGAGAAATTTGTCACGCTCGGTAATATACTGATTAAACTTGGAGATACTACGATTCAATTCCTCTGGAGTAAGGGATTCTTGCTGGATAAAGGCCGCAACATCAGGGTCCTTCATGATCTTCTGGACCAAATCTTGATAATGAAAACGGCTAGGTTGACGCTTGAGTACGTCTCCGACACTTTCCATCTAATCTCCTCCTTTTTCTAATCGAGCTAATAGTTCTTGTTTCTTACGTTCTAGTTCCAGACGAGTTTCCTCGCTGGTTTCATTCTTATAATCTGGATTGCTCCACTTGGGTACATTGGACTTGGCAGGACTGGGGTTACTGCTTTTTTGAGTCTGACTCTTCTGCCCTCGCTCACGGATTCGTAAGACTGCCTCTTCTGCCGAATGAATCTTTTGATAGGCGTAATCATTGGCTACCTTCATGGCATATTTCTCGTTGATGTTTGCCGAATCCACCTTATTAAAGGTCAATAAGAGAATGATATTAATGACTTCGTCCAGCAAGCCCAAGCCAGCCATCTGTTGCAAGAGTTCTCTTTCTGTTTGGGTGATGGTTCCCTTGCGCGTTTGCTTGATTTCTGCCAAGAACTGCAGGGCAGTTTTACTTTTGGCTTCCTTGATAATGGTTGCTTCCTTAGAATTAAAGTCAGAAGAAATCGGTTTTTGAGCGATTTTTTCCCGCATTCGTTTGGTTGAAATAACCTGAGAAACAGCTGTTGACTTGGCCAATTGATAAGTTTCAAACCAAGTCCATTTCTTCTCCTCGGCGATGGCAAAGAGGTTCAAGACATCGGACTGCTCATCCGCAAAGCGAAGGCCATCTCGAGCCATAAGCTGACGAAAATGGTCCAAGTCAAAATCGTTGGCCACTTTCTTCTTGAGACCAAGGTCTTCTTGATTTCCTAGTTCTGCCAAGTCTGGAAAGACTTGATTGAGTGAGACAGGTCTTTCTTCTCCCTCAGCACTCTCAACTTTCAAATCCTCCACAGCTGCATCACCAATCTTTTTCTCTAAAAGTCTGCGATAAACAGGATGTTCCAAGAAGTCTTGACTAGATAGAGGAACCTGAATGGCTAGCTGATAAACATCACCCTTTTGATAGAGGGTCAAGAGATTGAAAGCAGATAGGATTTTCAGGGCTTTTATCAATCTATCCATTCCAAAGTTAAGATGGTTAAGAATGCTTGAAAAAAGATATTCCTTTCTACCATTATCCCAAAAATTAATCGTATAAAGATAAAGGCTCAGTGCCTCCTGACCGATAATCGGGAGGTAGCACTGTACCAGAGATGAGGTATCTTGCGACACCCGATTATTCTTTAGATAAGAAAAACGGTCAATTGGCTTCATTTATCTTTCCTTTTTCTTTTTAGAGGACTGGGTGATTTGTTGGAGCAAGCTCTCTAACTCACTGACATCCTTAAAACTACGATAGACACTGGCAAAACGTACATAGGTAATCTCATCTAACTCAGCCAACTCCTCCATGACGAGTGAACCAATGTCCTCACTTTGAATTTCATTTTCATTTCGACCACGGAGTTTCTGTTCGATACGATTGACTACCATGTTGATTTCATCACTTGACACAGGACGTTTCTGGGCTGAGCGGATAATCCCATTAAAGATTTTATCTCTGGAGAATTGTTCCCGTGTGCCATCTTTTTTAACAACCACTAAGGTTCTTTCTTCTACTCGTTCGTAGGTTGTAAAACGGTGTTGGCATTCGTCGCACTCACGTCTTCTACGAATAGTGTTCCCTTCTTCTGCTTGGCGACTATCGATAACACTTGACTTGGTAGCCCCACATTTTGGACAACGCATCCTTTCCCTCCTTATCGTTTTCTTTTCATTATACCATTTTTTAAACGATTCCCAAAACAATTCTTCTTTTTGCTTGACAAGTTTTTTGTTTTGTTGTATTATTTAATTAAGACAAAAGGATAGGAGAAAGGAGACCAAGATGTCCTGGACATTTGACAACAAAAAACCCATCTATTTACAGATTATGGAGAAAATCAAGCTTCAGATTGTTTCCCATACACTGGAACCCAATCAACAACTTCCAACCGTGAGAGAGCTGGCTAGCGAGGCAGGTGTCAATCCAAACACCATCCAAAGAGCCTTGTCAGACCTCGAACGAGAAGGATTTGTCTACAGCAAGCGAACAACTGGACGATTTGTAACGGAGGATAAGGAGCTAATCGCCCAATCACGCAAACAATTATCGGAAGAAGAATTGGAACACTTCGTTTCCTCCATGACCCATTTTGGCTATGAAAAAGAAGAACTACCAGGCGTAGTCGGCGATTATATTAAAGGAGTTTAAGCCTATGTCATTACTAGCATTTGAAAATGTATCCAAATCTTATGGAGCAACCCCAGCCCTTGAAAATGTTTCTCTTGACATCCCAGCTGGAAAAATTGTTGGTCTCCTTGGCCCAAACGGCTCAGGAAAAACAACCTTGATTAAACTAATCAATGGCCTCTTGCAACCAGATCAAGGACGTGTCCTTATCAACGATATGGACCCAAGCCCAGCAACCAAGGCCATCGTAGCTTATTTACCTGATACCACCTATCTCAATGAGCAAATGAAGGTCAAAGAAGCCCTAACCTACTTCAAGACCTTCTATAAAGATTTCAATCTGGAACGCGCCCATCATCTACTTGCTGACCTTGGCATTGATGAAAATAGTCGTCTCAAGAAACTATCAAAAGGTAACAAAGAAAAGGTACAATTAATTTTGGTTATGAGCCGTGATGCTCGTCTTTACGTTCTGGACGAACCCATTGGTGGAGTAGACCCAGCAGCCCGTGAGTATATCCTCAATACCATTATCAACAACTACTCCCCAACTTCTACCGTTTTGATTTCTACCCACTTGATTTCTGATATCGAGCCAATCTTGGATGAAATTGTCTTCCTCAAAGATGGAAAAGTCGTCCGTCAAGGAAATGTAGATGACATTCGCTATGAGTCAGGTGAATCCATTGACCAACTCTTCCGTCAGGAATTTAAGGCCTAAGCAAAGGAGATTATTATGTTTTGGAATTTAGTTCGCTACGAATTTAAAAATGTTAACAAGTGGTATTTAGCCCTCTACGCAGCCGTGCTAGTCCTTTCAGTCCCCCTAGGAATGCAAGGACACTACTATTCTTATATATCTTTCAAAGATAGCCAACCTTTCCTATTTATCTTTCTGGCTCTCGTCTTTGGCGGCTTGATAATTACACTTTGGATTTCAACCATTTTCTTGATTATCAAACGCTTCAAAGGTAGTGTCTATGACCGCCAAGGCTATCTGACTTTGACCTTGCCAGTTTCTGAGCACTATATCATCACAGCTAAATTAGTCGGAGCCTTCATCTGGTCTATACTTAGCTCGGCTGTACTGGCTCTAAGTGCTTTTCTTATTGTGACTATAACGGTTCCAGATTGGATGTCACATTATGACTGGTTTCCACTTGTAGAAACATACCTTCCTAAACTCTCTCTTGTGGGGTTATCCTTCCTACTAAATACTATTTCTGGAATCCTCTGCATTTACTTGGCCATTTCCATTGGACAACTGTTCAATGAATACCGTACCGCACTTGCTGTTGCAGCCTACATTGGTATCCAAATCGTCATAGGATTTATTGGAGTTTTCTTCAATACCAGTACTAACTTCTATGTCAATTCACTTGCAGGATTTAATGATAATTTCTATATGGGAGCAAGTACATCCATTATCGAGGAACTCATTTTCATAGCTATCTACTACCTCGGAATCTACTATATCTTGAAAAACAAGGTTAATTTGCAATAAAAAATGCCCAGCTAAAAAGCTGGGTTTTGATTTAACTCAATATCAAACTGGCTACGATAGGGCTGACAAAGACATAGAGAATACCTGTGACACCGATAGTCAAACCACCCATAGCTCCTGCTACAGAGCCGTATCGAAAGGCTGTGCCTGTTCCGACTGCATGGCCTGTTCCTCCAAGGGAAAGACCAACAGCTACTGGATCATCAATTTTCAACCACTTCAAAAGGGTTGGGCCGATGACACTGGTTAAAATCCCAGTTGCGACTACAACGACCAAGGTCACGGTCGTCAGACCTTGCAATTTTTCTGTGATTCCCACTGCCATAGCGGTTGTTACTGACTTAGGAAAGAGAGAAATGGCTAAGAAAAAGTCCATGCCAAAAATCTTAGCCACAAGGGCTGTGAAAGAGGTATTGACCACTACCGCTAGCAGACTACCAAAGAGAATACTCCGAGCATGGTGCTTCATCAGATGAAAACTCTTATAAAGCGGAATCCCTAGAGCCACGGTTGATGGGACAATCAAATTGTTCAGATAAACCCCACCTTGGTAGTAATCTTGGTAAGAAATACCCGTCACTTTTAGAAAGATGATAATAAAGATGGCTGACAAAAGCAAGGGCGTTGTCAATGGATGAGGAAACCGTCTGTAAATCAGCATTCCCACTAGATAAGCTAGGATTGATAGGGCCAGCCCAAATAGGGGATTGGAAACAAATTCACTCATTTGGCATCTCCTTTCTCATAATCTCCCTCAAACCGTCGTTTGATAAACTGAACTACCAAGGCTATGAGGATAATATTGATGACTGCTGCAAAAAAGATAATCAAAACAATGGGCAAAAGA
The DNA here is from genome assembly GCF_005144795.1 of Streptococcus mitis. Lineage (GTDB taxonomy): Bacteria > Bacillota > Bacilli > Lactobacillales > Streptococcaceae > Streptococcus > Streptococcus mitis_BB. The sequence goes on from NZ_SWFJ01000008.1 coordinate 54,000, forward strand.
TAGGGAGCAATCACATCAAACTTCTCCATGATTCCCACTGCTGGCGGCAAAAAGAGAATGGTCATATTGGCCAGCAAGAAATTCCCCACCATGTTGACATGCCTGGTTCTCAGCCACTTGAATTGTAGGGCTAGAAAAAGAATAATCAAGCCGATAATACTGCCTGGGATGGGCAAATGAAAGAAACTGGAAATCCCCTCTCCGATTAGAGAAATCACAAAGAGAATCATTAATTGAACATATAATTTCATCCTAAACTCCACGAAATAGACTTCTTGCATACCAGTTTACTCTTTTTTCAGAAAATTTCAAGGAAATACACAAGGGATAATGAAAATTAGAGAGGAAAGGGGATACAGACAATTCTTGACTTGTAAAAACAGGCATGATTTAGGATAAAAGATGCCTGCGTCCTTATTGCCAGCTTGATTTAAAAGTAGTATAATTATTGCATGCGCAATCATCTTGTGATATAGAAAGCGTCCGTGAATGGACTTTCTTCTATTTATGAATCTAAAAAGAAAGGAGATACTATGACCTATTTGGAAAAATGGTTTGACTTCAATCGTCGTCAAAAAGAAATTGAAAGTCTCTTGGAAGAGACCGTTGCCCAGCAAAGCGAGCAAAGTCTGACCTTGAAAGAGTTCTACCTGCTCTACTATCTGGACTTGGCTCAAGAAAAATCTCTACGCCAGATTGATCTGCCAGATAAACTTCACCTGAGTCCGAGCGCTGTTTCTCGGATGGTGGCTCGCTTGGAAGCTAAAAATTGCGGTCTACTTAGTCGCATGTGTTGTGATCAAGATAGACGCTCTAGCTTTATCTGCCTGACAAGTGATGGGCAAAAAACACTAGCCTCTCTACAGAAGGCTGTCGAAGCAAGCTTGGAAACTGGTTTGGATTTCTTGATTTAAGATGATTTTTTAAAAAAGTTGCGTGCGCAATCATTTTTCTTGACATTCTCTTTTACAAGGAGTAAAATAAAGTCATCATTAAACAAAGGAGTTTTTAAAATGATTGAAATTACCTATCTAGACGCCAGCAAGAACGAAAGAACTGTAACGTTCGAATCTTATGAAGACTTTGATCGTTCACAACAAGCTTGCCTCATCGGCGTCGCAGACTACTACCCTGTTCAAAAATTGACTTACAACGGTCATGATTTGGACTACCATGGGACTTATGGAGATATCTTCTTCTATCTCAAGAAACAAGATTTAAGCCAATATAACTAAAAAAAGGAGAAATACAATGGCAAAAGCAATTACAGACGCAACATTCGAACAAGAAACTAAAGACGGTTTGGTCTTGGTAGACTTTTGGGCAACTTGGTGTGGTCCATGTCGTATGCAAGGTCCAATCTTGGATAAATTATCTGAAGAACTTTCAGAAGATGTCTTGAAAATCGTTAAAATGGACGTTGATGAAAATCCAAACACTGCTCGTGCTTTTGGAATCATGTCTATCCCAACTCTTCTCTTCAAAAAAGACGGCCAAGTTGTCAAACAAGTTGCTGGTGTTCACACAGCAGAACAAATCAAGGCCATCGTTGCTGAATTGAGCTAATCATATTAGAGACCAAGTCCTTTCTTTGGTCTCTTTTTTCTTGCCCTTTGCCATTTTTCAAAAAATATGCTAGACTATAGGTAGAATATTACGATGTTTGGGACATGCCATCGCTAAAAAAAACCTCTACTTGGTATTTTTTAGCTCCCTCATGGGAGCTTTTTGCGTGCTCTGAACATTTCCCATTTTGGAAGGAGTACTATGAAACGTCAATCAGCCTTGGTCGTCTTTAGTGGCGGTCAAGATTCCACAACCTGCCTCTTTTGGGCCAAAAAACACTATGAAACAGTCGAAGCTGTCACCTTTGCCTATGGCCAACGCCATCATCTCGAAATTCAAGTTGCCCAAGAAATCGCTAAGGAACAAGGCATTCGTCATCACATCTTAGATATGTCTCTGCTGGGGCAAATCACTGAAAATGCCTTGACCTCTGATATGGAGATTGAGCAAAAAGAGGGAGAAATCCCTAACACCTTCGTTGATGGTCGTAACCATCTCTTTCTATCCTTTGCGGCTGTTCTTGCTAAGCAACGTGGCATTAAAGATATCGTGACAGGTGTCTGCGAGACAGACTTCTCTGGCTACCCTGATTGCCGAGATGTCTTTGTCAAATCCCTTAATGTTACCCTCAACCTTGCCATGGATTATGACTTTGTTATCCAAACGCCTCTCATGTGGTTAGACAAGGCTGAAACTTGGGAATTAGCCGACCAACTCGGTGCCTTTGACTATGTTCGTGAAAAGACTTTGACCTGCTACAACGGTATTATTGGAAGTGGCTGTGGAGATTGCCCAGCCTGCCACCTACGTCAACATGGTTTAGATGTTTATCTCTCACAGAAAGGAGAGGCCTAATGTTTTTTGCACCCAAAGAAATCAAACAGGAAACTGGAGAGTCTCTGGTCTACAATCCTCACAGAACCTTGGTATCAAAAGAATTTACCTTTGATGCTGCCCACCACCTCTTTCACTATGAGGGGAAATGCAAATCCCTTCATGGCCACACCTATCATCTGCAGATTGCTGTTAGTGGATTTTTAGATGAGCGTGGCATGACCTACGATTTCGGAGACATCAAAGCTATCTATAAGAACTACTTAGAGCCCCACTTGGATCATCGCTATCTCAATGAAACTCTGCCTTATATGAACACGACTGCCGAAAATATGGTTTACTGGATTTTCCAAACCATGAGTCAAGAGTTACCTGATGAGCGTGGTCTTCGTTTGGAATACGTTCGCCTCTATGAGACTCCGACTGCCTTTGCGGAGTTTAGACGGGAGTGGTTAGATGACTAGGGAACGTGTCCTCAAACTACCAGTTCTAGAAATTTTTGGGCCAACCTTTCAAGGCGAAGGCCGTGCAATCGGGCAGAAAACCATGTTTGTCCGCACTGCTGGTTGCGACTACCACTGCGACTGGTGCGATTCTGCCTTTACTTGGGACGGCTCTGAAAAACCAACTCGCATGACAGCTGACGAGGTCATTGCTGCCTTGGATAAATTGGGGAGCTACGACTATGTCACCCTATCTGGGGGAAATCCTGCTATCCTAGCAGCCAACATGGCCGAATTGGTCACTAAACTCAAGGAACGTGGTGTCACTCTTGCTGTTGAGACCCAAGGCTCCCGCTGGCAAAATTGGTTAAAAGACATCGACCAGGTCACTCTGAGTCCCAAACCTCCTTCATCCAAGATGGAAGTCAACTTTGAGACCTTGGACTTTATCGTTTCCCAACTTGATCCAGACAAGCTCACCTTTAAAATTCCTGTCTTTGACGATGCCGATTTGGCCTTTGCCAGAGGCATACAAGAGCGCTATAAACCAGATGTCCTCTTCTTATCGGCTGGAAATCCTGAGCCCAAGGCCACAGGCAATATTGTCCAAGACCAACTGGACCGCCTCAAAGAACTCTGGGAACGTGTCGCTGCCGACGATAGCTGGGGCAATGTCCGCGTCCTTCCTCAACTGCATACCCTCCTCTACGATAATCAACGTGGTGTTTAAGATTAGAAAGAAAAAATCATGTCACAACAAGAAGAAATGAAAAACCTCAGCCTACTAGGCAACAAAGAAACCAACTACATTTTCGAATATCAACCAGAAGTCCTGGAATCCTTTGACAATCGTCATGTTGAAAATGACTATTTCATCAAATTTAACTGTCCTGAATTTACCTCACTTTGCCCAATCACTGCTCAGCCAGACTTTGCGACGATTTATATTTCCTACATCCCTGACAAGCTCTGTGTTGAGTCAAAATCCCTCAAACTCTACCTCTTTAGCTACCGAAATCACGGAGATTTCCACGAAAACTGTATCAACACCATCGGGAAAGACTTGGTCAACTTGCTAGACCCTCGTTATTTAGAAGTTTGGGGAAAATTCACTCCGCGCGGTGGTATCTCAATTGACCCCTACTACAACTACGGTAAGCCAGGAACCAAGTATGAAGGTCTGGCAGAACAACGCCTCTTCCAACACGACCTCTATCCAGAGAAAATTGACAACCGTTAAACTCAAACTCAATGAAAATCAAAGAGCAAACTAGGAAGCTAGCCGCAGGCTGCTCAAAGCACTGCTTTGAAGTTGTAAATAAGACTGACGAAGTCCGCTCAAAACATGGTTTTGAGGTGTAGATGAAACTGACGAAGTCAGCTCAAAGCACTGCTTTGAGGTTGTAAATGAAGTTGACGTGGTCTGAAGAGATTTTCAAAGAGTATCATACGAAAAGCCCTGTTCCTCAAGCTGAGGAGCAAGGCTTTTTGAGTTTCAATTATTCTTCTGTTCCAAGGAAGTTTTTCGCAACAAGGGCTGCAAGAACTCCACCAGCGATTGGTGCAAGGATGAAAATCCATACTTGTTGAAGGGCTGCGCCACCTACCAAGACAGCTGGTGCCAAACTACGAGCTGGGTTTACTGAAAGCCCAGTAATGTTCAATCCCACAAGAATCATAGCCATCAAGGACAAACCGATTACCAAACCAGCAATCGCACCATTACCCTTGCTTTCTGAAGTCACGGTCATAATAACCAAGACAAACAAGAAGGTTGCGATAACTTCAAACAAGAAACCGCCAAAGACAGTGACACCGTTTGCCAAGGCATTTTCACCAAGACTAGCAGTTGGCATGCCTGAGTTAGACAAGAGGAAGAATACTGCAACTGACGCAAGGAAAGCTCCAACTACTTGTCCAAGGATGTAGTTTACAAGCTCTGAAGATGACAAACGTTTGTTTACAAACATAGCGATCGAAACAGCTGGGTTCAAATGAGCACCTGAAACAGTTCCGATTGAGTAGGCTGCAACCACGATGGCTAAACCAAAGGCAAAGGCGATTCCAAGGTGACCAAGGCCATCAAGACCATTTCCAAAAACAACAGCTCCTGTTCCGATGAACACAAGCATGAACGTACCGATTAACTCAGCGACAAATTTTTTCATTTTCTTTCTCCTTTTTTCAAAAACTAGATACTAGTCTATCAAAAGAAGGAAAGGGTTTCAAGAAAATTGATTGAAAATTTTCAGGATAAAATCCTATAAAAACGGTAGTGTTTATTTGAAACATTTTTTCTAAAGGTATATACTATTAACATAGTTCAAATAGGTTATTTAATCCCTCATTTGAACTAATTTTACAACTTTGCTGTTCTTTTATGAACGTTTGAATGGTATCGTGGATACCAAGGAGGAATCATATGTCTAAAGTTGCTATTGTCACAGGTGCAGGTCAAGGAATCGGTTTTGCAATCGCAAAACGATTGGTTCAAGATGGCTTTAAGGTAGGAGTCTTAGACTACAATCCCGAAACAGCTGAAAAAGCTGTTGCTGAATTATCAGCTGAAAATGCCCTTGCTGTCGTGGCCGATGTTTCGAAACAGGCCGAAGTTGCACAAGCATTTCAAAAAGTTGTTGACCATTTTGGTGATTTGAATGTTGTCGTAAATAACGCTGGTGTTGCTCCAACTACTCCTCTTGATACAATTACTGAGGAACAATTTACACGCACTTTCGGTATCAACGTTGGTGGTGTCATTTGGGGTTCACAAGCTGCACAAGCACAATTTAAAGCACTTGGCCACGGAGGTAAAATTATCAACGCAACCTCTCAAGCTGGTGTAGTCGGTAACCCAAATCTAACTGTTTACGGTGGAACCAAATTTGCTGTTCGCGGAATCACGCAAACATTAGCACGTGATTTAGCAGACTCAGGCATCACCGTTAACGCCTACGCACCAGGTATTGTGAAAACACCAATGATGTACGATATCGCTCATGAAGTTGGTAAAAATGCAGGAAAAGATGACGAATGGGGTATGCAGACATTTGCAAAAGATATTACTCTAAAACGTCTATCTGAACCAGAAGATGTGGCTGCAGCCGTCAGCTTCCTTGCAGGACCAGATTCAAACTACATTACAGGACAAACCATTATCGTTGATGGTGGTATGCAATTCCATTAAGATACACAAAAAGAGGTTGGAAAATGATTCAACCTCTTTTATTAGTTTTCATTATAGGAGGATACAATAGAAACTCTTTCAATAAGTAATATTAGCTAATCTCTAATATTGAAAAGACTGGATAGCTTCTTTCAAGTCATCTTGTAAACTATTTCTCTGGTCGAGTTGTACATAGACTTCTAAGAGACAGGATCTGAAATTGGAAAATTTATAAAAATCTTCCGTCTCTTCTATCGGGAAATCAGTGACTTTATCCAAGAGGCTAGTGTCGCTTGCTCCACCTTGCCTTGCAAAATAGGTTCGTAAAGCACTCTGGCTAAGCGCCATTCCTCATCATCTATAAATCGAATCGAAATTCTTTTAAACAGTTGACCAAGGATCTCAAACACCTCATAAATTCGACTTGCAGAAAAGTCTGGATGACAAACGACTTCAGTCAAGAGATCCGCTCCATGCGCAAAAGCATGTACCCAACCATACTGGCTTGAAAAACCAGTCGTATCCTCTTCTTTTTCAAGGTAGTGCAAACCTTGATCGAGCATCGTATTTCTGATATCAGTTTTAAGCACTTGATAATAAATAGAGTGTTGGTTGCCATCGGCAGATAAGAGATTGGCATAAATAAGTGCCCTAAAAGAACGTTCAAGGGTTGACAGGCCTACCTTATCAATCTCTTTATCTAGTCCACCATCAGAAACAATCATAGCAGATATAAATTGAAATTCCTCCTTTGTAAATAACTCTTCCTGAATCCCTCTAGCAAAGCTTGTAAAAACAAGGTCATCGCGAATTTCTGGAGAAGGATCTCCCAAATGATCAAGCAACCACTGGATTTCCTCCTGATGATAACTTGGTTTTTCTTCTGCTATTTTTCTAAGTAACTCTTGATACATGGTCAATACCTTTACATTTCTAGCAACTTGATATAATCCAGACCCCATTTCTCGACAGCATCTAAAACAACTCTGAATTCCTGCCCCATTTCGGTTAAGCTGTACTCAACTCGTGGTGGAACTTCGGCATAGACCTTTCGTTGAACAATCTTATCCTTTTCTAATTGACGGAGATGACGGGTCAAAATAGTTTGAGTAATCCCAGGCAATAATCTCTGCAATTCTTTAAATCGTTTGGTACCCGTACTCAACTGATAAATGATTACCAGTGCCCATTTCCCCGTTAAAACCCTCTGCGTTGTCGCAAATGGACAAATACCATACTCACTCACTTTATTTGTCATAAAATATCTTCTTTCTATTTTTTAAAAAAAATTTATCTTTTAGTATCAATAATAGTACCACTTTTGATACTAGCTATCGAAAAAGTGTCTACTTGTTTTTTTGTTTGTAACTGTTACAATTATATCATAAAAAAGAAATGGAGAATATATATGTCAACAAACTTAGAAATTTTCAATGCTTATAACCAAGCTTTAATTGCTGGTGACTTTCCTGGTGTCTTTGAAACGATGGCAGACGATATTGTCTGGCATCAACCTGGTACTCATAGTATATCTGGTACAGTAGTTGGTAAGGACCAACTAGGACCTCACCTAGCTACATTTGCTGAGAAAACTAATGGAACTTTTAAGGTGGTAACAAATTGGGTTTCTGACAATAAGGATTTAATCGCAGCCAATGTTACTTTTCTTGGAACACGGGCTGATGGTACTGAACTCAATATGAACGGGATTGACCTCTTCCGCATTGAAGACGGAAAAATCAAAGAAGTTTGGCTCTTCTCTTCAGATCAAGCTGAAGAAGATAGCTTTTGGGGATAATTTAAGAGACCAGGACAAAAAATTTTGATTTTGGGAATTCTTTATTATAAATTTTTTAAAGCAATAGACTAGATAAAAAAGCGAACAAGACCGAATTTTGAGTATCAGATAACTCGTTTTGTTCGTTTTTTATATTTAAGGTTAAACTTTTGTCCCAGACTCTTTTAATTTACTCTCCCAACTGGGCACTGTAGGCGATAATCTGATCAACTGTGTCAGACAAGAATTGGATGGTATCACGAAGTGGTTTATCTGTAGAGATATCTGCTCCGATAATCATAGCTGACTCAAGCGGTGTCTTGCTACCACCTGATTTGAGGAGATTGAGCCAGTCTTCAGCTCCAGTTTCTGAATGTTTCAGATGGAGGTAACCTGCAGTCGAGATGACTAGTCCTGCTGAGTAGGTGTAACTATACAAGCCCATGTAGTAGTGAGCTTGGCGCATCCAAGTCAGAGCTGCATCATCGTCAATTTCAATAGCATCTCCCCAGAATTCGGTCAAAACTTCCTTCATAATGCTGTTGAGTTTGCTTGCTCCGAAAGTTTCTCCTTCTTCAATCAATGTATACACCTTACGCTGGAAGGCTGCTTCCAAAAGGTGAGTGATAAAGTTATGGAAGTAGGTGTCTGTCAAGCGGTGAGCAAGGGCGAAACGTTTTTGACGAGGGTCATCAGACTGGTGCTCTAAGTAGTCACTGAGGAGCAATTCATTGAAAGTTGACGGTGCTTCAACATAGTAGGTCGACATGTGGGCATTAAAGTAGCTTTGATGATTATCTGAAAAGATGAATTGACCAGAATGCCCGATTTCATGAATCAAGGTATAGACATCACTCAAACGACCTGTCCAGCTCATAAGGACATATGGATGCACGCGATATGGGTCCGCTGCATAGCCACCAGAATCCTTGCCACTATTGGCAGCAAAGTCCACCCAGCGCTCTTCTTGATAGCGAGCAACTTCCTGACAATATTCTTGCCCCAAAGGTGCGACTGACTTCATGACCAAATCGTAGGCGTCGTCAATAGTCACTTCAGGATTCAGGGCGCTATCCAAGTCCAATTTCCAGTCTGCAAAGGCCATCTTTTCAAGACCATTAACCTTGGCAACGTGTTTGAGATATCTCTGAGCAACTGGCGCAAAATCCTTCATGATGAGGTCAATCTGACGGTCAAACATGACACGGTCCACTTCTTGTTCAGCCAGAAGATAATCAAAGACTGAGTCGTAACCCTTCATATCTGCCAGTAGTTTTTCAGACTTGACTTGGGCTAGATAGGCTGCTGCAGCAGTATTTTGGTGCTTACGAAGTCCCTCTGAGAAAGAACGGAAAGATTTCTCACGAACCTCAGCATCCTCATGATTTTGGTAGAAATTCTCATAGGTCACAAAACTGTTTTTGTAGGTCTTTCCATGGGCTTCAAAGTCAGCCATTTCGAAATCCCCAGCTCGCATCTTAGTGTAAATATCCTGCGGACTGTAGAAAACTTCACCAAGATTGGTCAAGGCCTTCTCCACATCAGCCCCTAGATAGTGGGCTTTTTTGATTTTGGCCTGACGAATGACCGCCGTCAAATGAGGTAATTCACCCAAACGGTCCAAGACTTTCTCATCAGCTTCCACCAAAGCATCGTCAAAAAAGGTCAAGGCTACACTGGCATCTGTTTCAAATTCCATACCAGCTTGGGCAATATTAGCAAATTCGTCATTGCTATAGTCTGTCGTCTGAGGCATAAATCCATAGTTACCAATATGGCTCATCTGAATGTAGATTTGTTCCAATTCCGCAAAGGCCTTTTCAAAATCCTCAAAAGTATGAAGATTGCCCTTATAGTCACGGCTAAACTGGTTGATGTCTTCACAAGCCTTCTCGATTGCACGCAAGAAATCCTCACGGTCTTGGTATAGGGCTGTTAAATCCCAAAGTTCCTTCTCTGGAAATTCTGAACGGTGTTTTTGTTCCATTTTCTTCCTCTCATTTCTCTAATTCTAATAAAACACTAAGGGCTGATAAGGCGTAAAGCGGTGCTGTTTCTGCTCGCAAAATGCGAGGACCAAGTCCTGCCAAAACGGCTCCTTTAGCTTCAAAACTTTCGATTTCTGCAGGTGACAGACCGCCTTCTGGACCAAAGATAAAGAGCAATTTGTCTCCTTTCTCGAGTCCAGTAACTGCTTGTAAAAGCGCAGCCGCTTCTCCTTCTTTGGCCGACTCTTCATATGCCACTACGATAGAGTCAAACTGGTCTAGTTGGGCTAGAAAATCTGCTTTCTTCTCAAAAAGCTGGATACTTGGAACAATATTACGCTTGCTTTGTTCTGCCGCTCCAAGGGCAATTTTTTCTAGTTTTTCGACCTTTTTACCCAACTTCTTACCATCCCACTTGGCTACTGACCAATCGGCAGGAAAAGCCCAAATCTGGCTGGCACCTAGTTCCGTCACCTTTTGAGTGATAAACTCCAACTTATCTCCCTTGGGAAAACCAGATGCAATGGTCACTTGAACGGGCAGTTCCACATTGTCATCTAGTTCTTCTACCAATTCAAACTGACGAGCTTCCACATCCAGCACGCGCGCCAAGCGCTTAATTCCATCATCAAAGATCAAAGTAACCTCATCATCTTCTTTCAAGCGCATAACCTGAAACATATGCTTGCTGGTTTCCTTGTCCTCGATGGTGACAGGAGAGACTGCATTCCCCTTGACAAAATACTGTTGCATGCTAGCCTCCAATCACACCGGAAATATCCTTGGTTTTCTTGAAAACACAGGCATTCCATTCCCCTTGAACCATGTGAGTTTCGAGGAAAAATCCAGCTGACTCAGCCGACTCGCGCACCATATCCCACTTGTCCTTGATAATGCCACTCATGATGAGGTAGCCTTCATCCTTGACCAAGCGGTAAGCATCATCCGTCAAATGAATAAGGATATCCGCCAAGATATTAGCCACAATCACATCTGCCTCAATCTCAACTCCCTTAAGCAAGTCTCCTGCTGCTACATGAATGTTTTCCATACCAAGGTTGAGCTCAATATTTTCCTGAGCAACACGAACTGCCACATCATCCAGGTCGTAGGCAAAGATTTCCTTGGCACCAAGTAGCGAGCTGGCAATAGAGAGAACCCCTGAACCAGTACCCACATCTAGCACTGTTTCCCCACCACGAAGAACCTGCTCCAAGGCAAAGAGGCTCATCTTAGTGGTTGGATGGGTCCCCGTACCAAAAGCCATACCTGGATCCAGCTTGATAATCTTTTCCCCAGCAGTCGCCTCATAGTCCGTCCAAGACGGCACGATGGTCAAATCATGAGTGATACGAGCTGGTTCATAGTATTTCTTCCAGTTGTCTGCCCAGTCTTCCTCAGCCAAGGCAGTCGTACCCATCTTGACCTCTCCCAAGTCCATAAAATCAGTTAGTTCCGCGAGACGGGCCTGCAAGTCTGCCTCAACCGTTGCTACATCAACCGTATCAGGGTAGTAGGCTGTCACTACGATTTCTTCTTGCTGCTCAACCTCTGGGAAAATCTCGCCGAAGCGGTCAACATTTCCCACATAGTCCATACTATCTTCGATCGCAACACCTTGCGCTCCTAGCTCAATCAAGAGATTGGAAACCAACTCCTCTCCCTCACGCTTGACTGTAACTTTTAACTCTTGCCATGTTTCCATCATTAAGATACCAAGCCCGTCAAACACAAAGCCAAAATAGGAAACTCTCTGAAGACGTTTGTGTCTAAGAGAAGTTTATCTTTTTGGCACCGTGTTTAGGGCGGGTTCAGTTTAGAAATTTAACTGAACCATCCTTTCTAATCACTTACTTTTAAATAATCTTTTAATCTCTCTTGCAACTGAGGTACAACTTGACTGGAACTAAGAAACTCCTCAACATTCATCAGCTGATAATCCTGTCCCTCATCTCCAAAGGTAATATTGTCAAATTGTTCTTGTCTTAGCTGACCAACCATAAAGACCGATTGCTTGCCTTCAAAGATTACGCTAGGATAAATTTTGCCCCAAAGCAAACAATCTTCATTTAAATGAATTCCCAGTTCTTCATAAACTTCACGCGCTGCGCATTCAAAGGGACTTTCATCCCCTTCACGGCCACCACCTGGCAACTCCCACATGTTGGGACAAGGGATATCGTCCTTGTCATCACGTAAGATAGTCAAGATCTTATCCCCACAAATCAAGGCAATCTTGCAACCTTGGAAATCAGAAATTTCTATTTCCATATTAGACTCCTTCGGTTAATTCCTTTTCCAGCTCGGCTAACCAGTTTTGATAATAGCTTTTCTCATCCAGTAACATCCGGCTACTATTCATTTTCTGTCTAGCAATCTTCATAGCCTTGTGAGTTTGAACTACATCTTTCTTTACCTTAAATTGATACCAAGCTTGAATGACCTGCATATCTGCTGTTTTTATAGATAAAAAGGATTTGACCCCTCGAATACTTGCATATTCTTCCGCTTTCTTATTATCTCCTTCCATCAGAGCAACTTGAAGAAGGTATAATTGAGAGCTAGTTTTAGACATTGGATTATCTGTTTTCTCTAGCACAGACTGAAACTGTTGCTTTGCAAGCTCTATATTATCATCCAATATGAATACCAACCCCTGAAGAGTCTGAACACTTTCTGCAAAACTCCCACTCACCTCCTCATCAACAGGCATGATAAAGTCTTTTAAATCATATTCTTGAGGAGCTAGCAAGGTCTGGGCAGAATGCCTCAACATCAGGTAGGCGTATTTGGTATTTTCAGGGTGTTGTAGCAATTCCCAAATTTTTGCTCCATCGGTAATCCCAACTGGCAGAACATTGAAAAGAAGAAGAGATAAATTTAGACAAATCCAAGTGCCTGCAAAATACCAGCTTCTTGTCAAAAAACCAAAAAGTGTTGCCAATAATAGCAAGCTAAGATGAACCATCAATCCTCCTGAAAGCATCAGGATGATTCTTTGATCACTTTCATCTTCTTTCAATCCAATGTACTGAGCACCAACATTTTTCAGAACAGCTGTTCGACTAAGAGAAAACTTGCCTGACCTTTTGGTCAGAAGAAAATTCCCTAATCCAAAAGCCACCAGTCGATATCCTGTCAAGTAACCGCAAACTGCATGCCCCAGCTCATGAAGAATAAAGATTAAATACATGCTTAAAAGAGCGAAGGTATAACCAAAAGTAAAGGCTAAAAATGCGGAATACCCCAACTCTGCAAATGCGATAGTTCCACAAGCAAAAGCTAGCATAATAAGGACAAAAGCTAGCACATAAACTAAATAAGTCCCAATTTTTTTCATAAAGTCTCCAACCAACTCCTAGTATCTTGGATAAGGATAAAATTCTCCCTCTTCCAAGCCGACTTTTCCTTCTTCAAAGACTTCTTGGTTCCATTCCATGACAAATTCTTCTGCTTCTGGGTCTTCCAAAAAGTCCATGAGGGCATCTAGTCCAACCTCGGCAGTATCTTTAAGGAATAGCGCAAAATAAGCTAAAAATTCACGAGAAAATCCTTTTTTAGGTAGGTAAGGAATGACCGTCAAATAGTCTTCTGCATTGACTGTTGATTTGGCAGGATTGTAAAAAAGCACTGCTTCTTCAAAGAGGATATCGTCTGACGAAACCTCTCCGTCTTCATCCACCATCTCCACACCTGCAGCATTTTGCGCTTCCAATAGAAAACTCACTTCTACCGCGTGATTGCGCTTGTCCCAACTAATCTCAAAGTCAAAGGGAAAATTCTTCTCCAACTCTTCCTCTAAAACATCTAAAAATCCATATGTTGCCATTTTGTCCTCTTTCTATGCGACTCTTTAATCGCCCCGATTGCTCGGAAATATGCTAAAATAGATACTACCATCTTACCACATATACATCAGAAAATCCACGTTAGAAAGGACTGCTATGCCAGACAATCTCGCGCTTCGCATGCGCCCTAAAACCATCGACCAGGTCATTGGTCAGGAACATCTGGTCGGACAAGGAAAAATCATTCGTCGCATGGTGGAAGCCAACCGCCTGTCCTCCATGATTCTCTATGGCCCTCCGGGAATCGGCAAGACCAGTATTGCCTCTGCCATCGCAGGGACGACCAAGTATGCCTTTCGAACTTTCAATGCGACAGTTGATAGTAAAAAGCGACTGCAAGAAATCGCCGAGGAAGCAAAATTCTCTGGAGGACTAGTTCTCCTGCTGGACGAAATTCATCGTCTAGACAAGACCAAGCAAGACTTTCTACTTCCACTCTTGGAAAGTGGACTGGTCATCATGATTGGCGCTACGACTGAAAATCCTTTCTTCTCTGTCACTCCTGCCATTCGTAGCCGTGTTCAAATTTTTGAGTTGGAACCTCTGTCTAACCAAGACGTCAAAGAGGCTCTTCAGATAGCTCTAAGTAACCCTGAGCGTGGTTTTGATTTTCCAGTAGAACTAGATGAGGATGCGATGGATTTCATCGCATCCTCTACAAACGGAGACCTTCGCTCTGCCTTCAACTCACTGGACTTGGCTGTTCTTTCTACCCCTGAGAATGATGAGGGCATTCGCCATATCACTCTAGACATCATGGAAAATAGTCTTCAGAGAAGCTACATTACTATGGATAAGGATGGAGACGGACACTACGATGTACTCTCAGCCCTGCAAAAGTCCATCCGTGGCTCGGATGTTGATGCCAGTCTCCACTATGCTGCTCGCTTGATTGAGGCTGGTGATTTGCCAAGTCTCGCTCGTCGCTTGACTGTTATCGCCTATGAAGATATCGGCTTAGCCAATCCTGAAGCCCAGATTCACACCGTGACTGCTCTGGATGCTGCACAAAGGATTGGTTTCCCAGAAGCCCGCATTCTCATTGCCAATGTCGTGATTGATTTGGCCCTTTCTCCAAAATCCAACTCAGCCTATGTAGCTATGGATAAGGCGCTTGCCGACCTCAAAACATCAGGGCACTTGCCTATTCCGCGACACCTGCGTGATGGGCACTACAGTGGAAGCAAGGAACTGGGGAATGCCCAAGACTATCTCTATCCACACAACTATCCTGGAAATTGGGTCAAGCAAGACTATCTACCAGAAAAAATCCGCAATCATCACTATTTCCAAGCAGAAGATACTGGTAAATATGAACGGGCTTTGGCTCAAAGAAAGGAAGCTATCGACCGTTTGCGAAAAATCTGAAATCCTTTTCAAAAAATTGCACTTTCCTCTTGATTTTTTTTGAAAAAGTGGTATTATATAAACATAGAAACGCTGTGGTGTACGACTTCACACTTAAGTGTTGACCGACTATTTTTTGTATTATTAGGGAAACAAAAGTCTTCTAACAGCATGTAGGCCGTCTCACACGGAAACAGCTTCAGTTAGAGCGAGTTGCCCACCTGCTTAATTGCGCGGGTTCAATACAAACCGTGAAGTTTCGGCACCAATACAGCTTTTTTCTTTGCCTCCTTAGCTCAGCTGGCAGAGCAGCGGACTCTTAATCCGTGGGTCACAGGTTCGATCCCTGTAGGGGGCATCTAAATACAACAGGAAAAGCCTTGATAACCAAGGCTTTTTTGCTTATCTATAACTGATTTGCCTCATCATTTGCCCCACTTTTAAATCTATCTTTTCTTTTTGAACCAAATTACATCTTAACAAATAGTGTAAAGCCAGTTACTTTTGCTTTGATGCCATACAATATTTTCATGTAGAGAAGACAAATTTTATCTTCTCTTTTTATTTTCAAAATAATAAAAACTGATTTTCTTTTCATAAATCAGACTGAAACTTCCAAATTTTCCATTTTGTTTATTGACATTTCCTCTAAAAAGGTGTATAATATTTTTATTATTAAACTATACTATACTATACTATATAGGGGGTATTGAAATGAAATTTTCTAATCGTTTACTGCTATTCCTTGCAGGAGTTGTTTTTGTCCTTTTAGGACTTTTCCTATTTACAAACCCAGTAGCTAATCTTGTTGTTTACAGCTGGTGGATTGCATTTGGTTTACTGGTTTCTTCTATAGCAGCTATTTTAGGCTATTTCTCTGTACCAAAAGAGCTTCGCTCACCAGCTCATCTTTTCCAAGGGATTGTTAATCTTCTCTTAGCTCTTTACCTCGTTGCCTATGGCTTTGTGACGCTGCCAGTTGTCATTCCAACTATTTTAGGAATTTGGTTAATTGTAGAAGCCATTATAGCTTTCTTTAAAGGCAATCGTCTGGGATTGATTTTCCCTATTATTGGCAACCATATCATGTGGATAGCGTTGCTTGCATTTTTACTAGGTCTAGTGATTTTGTTCAATCCAGTAGCTACAAGTGTCTTTGTCGTTTATGTCGTTGCCTTTGCATTTTTAATTGTTGGTTTCACCTATATCCTTGATGCCTTTCGTAAATAATCTAGCTGCCATTTTGGGCATATTAAAAAAGCTGGGAAGTTACATTCTCAGCTTTTTATTTGCCTTCTTAGATCAGTCGGTAGAGCAGTAGACTCTTAAGCTATGGGGCGCAGGTTCGAGCCCTGCAGGGGGCACATCTAAATCAACAGAAATAAGCCTTGAAACCAAGGCTTTTTTTAACGTCTAATAGCTTTTTGTAGAAAAGTATTTAAAAATCATGACCACCCGTCAAACGGGTGGTTTGTCCCAGGGCTATAAGCCCAAATTACCAGCCAGCGCCTAAAGACGCTGGCTTTCACTTTGTTCAAGCCTTATTGCTCTTGACTCGTCACTTGCCTCTCAAAGAGGCTTTAGTATTACTTACCACTATCCCTAAAGGGATCCTCATATTCTTTTACACTTAATTTATCTAGTGCTATATCATGCTTTTCCTGTTCTTGAATATATTTCTTAATTGTGGCTTCATTAAGCCCTACTGTACTCACATAGTAACCTTCCGCCCAGAAATGCCGATTCCCAAACTTGTACTTGAGATTGGCGTGTTTGTCAAACATCATGAGTGCACTTTTTCCTTTTAAATAACCCATGAAACTCGAAACACTTATCCTTGGTGGAATACTTACTAACATGTGTACATGGTCTGGCATTAAGTGACCCTCGATAATTTCAACTCCTTTATAACTACACAAGCGATGAAATATTTCGCCTAAACTACTTCGATATTGATTATAGATAACTTTTCGTCTATACTTAGGGGTGAACACAATGTGATACTTACAGTGCCACTTTGTGTGCGATAAACTATGAGCCTTTTGTGCCATATTTTTCTCCTTTCGCTTTACAATTGGCTTGAACACCTTTATTGTATCGCGTTCGGAGTTTTTTTGGTATAACCTTCGACGCGCACCCGCATAGCGGGTGGTTGTTTTGTCTCGCACCTAACGGAGCGAGACGGACTAATAGTCACATAATAAAAGAGAAGAGAATCTCTCACTCTCTTCTCAGTATATCT
Source organism: Streptococcus mitis (assembly GCF_005144795.1). GTDB lineage: Bacteria > Bacillota > Bacilli > Lactobacillales > Streptococcaceae > Streptococcus > Streptococcus mitis_BB. Next base: position 71,211 of record NZ_SWFJ01000008.1, read on the forward strand.
TATTAAATTTAGTTTTTCTTAATCTAGCTGATTTTCCTTTGCAACGACAAATTCCTTAACCAATCGATAGATAACAGCAGATATCGGTGTAAAGAATATCATCCCAAGTAAGCCAAAGAGATTGCCTCCAATACTAGCAGCCGCAAGCGTGAAAATAGCTGGCAAACCAATAGACTGACCTACAACTCTAGGATAAATAAGGTTTCCTTCAATCAGCTGTATAACTTGATATAGAAGAAGAGAAAGTAAGGCTTGAGTAGGACTCACTGTGAAGATAAAAATCGCTCCCACAACACAAGCAATCATAGGCCCTACATAAGGAATGAACGATAGCACTCCTGCAAAGATACCTGTCATTACTCCATAGGGTATCCCAAACACGCTGTAACCAACCGCTATCATAACTCCTATGATAACTGCTTCAATCAGCTGACTCATCAAAAATTGGTCATAAGTCTCTAGTGCTACTTGTCCAATGTAAGTCAACTTTATCACCACCTTCTCTGGAAGAAAAACTTTTAGAAGTCGACTCGTCATCGCTGCCAGATGTTCCTTACTGGATAAAAATAAAAAGGTGAAGACTATAATCAAAAAGGCATTCATCAAACTTGAAAAAATATTGCCGATATTACTAGTCAGACCGGATAAGAAGGTTATCAAAGCTTGACTAATAGAGCTAGACTGTCCCTGTATGCCTGATACGATAGTTGACAGCATGTCTTTGGTTACAAATTCCGAGCTGTCTAGCAATTTCCTAAGTTGAGTCAGGACTGTTGAAAGGACTGCTCCCAGCTGACTAATAGTCTGGGCTAGGGTTGGCAGCACCAAAACCAAAAGAGCAATCACGATTAAGATAAGAGCTAGGAAAACAAGTACCATGGCAATCGGACGACGCAACTCTGCCTTTACCTTCAATTTAACTAAGTACTGTTCAATTTTTTTCATAGGAACATTAAGCACAAAAGCAATAACAGCACCATAAATCAAGGTTGATATTACATCAAAGAGAGAGATTGCTCCTGATATAAAGCTCGATGCATTCAGAATTACAAGAGCAACCAGCCCTATAAAAAGTATTAACGGGGTGTATTTTTTTACTAAGTTCATAAATTCTCCTTAATAAACATGTTTAGATACGAGTATACTATTTGGTTTTTCAAACTCTCGATTAAGGTAGGCTTGGTAAGTTCCTGGAGCGATAAATCCTTTGGGTGAGAGGATATCGGTGCCAGCCTGACCGACTATGGTATCAGCCAAGAGCACACAGTTTGTAGATAAGACAAAGTAGGATTTAAACTTAGATTTGATAAATTTATAAAGTTCCCCATCCGTCTCATGTCTGATTTTATAAGCGTAGGTGCAGTCTTCCTTACCATCACCTGTCATGATTTTATCCGCACTTGGCTCCCATGGAATCGTCAGTTGTTTTAATTCAGCCAACTTTTTCTGAACTGCTTTTTCCATTTCAGGCGTCAAATCTATCCCATAACCAAAAAGCGTTTTTTGACTCTCACGTTTACATAGGTCAATGTACTTGTCACGATCACAGAAATATAAGACACCATCTCCTACCATGCCAAATAAGGTCTCAGAAGACGGATCATAGTTGCCATAAGAAATAACACGGCCTTGATAGCAGATATCCACATGACCAATTGCCGAAAACAGAGAGGTCTCAGCTGTATGAACAAAAATTTCAAGCTCCGCTGTCTTACCAGACTTCACTATTCCAAGATGGATATCTTCTTCCTCATCAGCATTTTCCAGCATAAATTTGTTAACTTTTGCTAAAGTTCTTGCAGGGATGAGAGCGGCTAGGACAATAGGTAAGCTAATTCTAATACGACGTTTGAGATGGTTTTTCCCAATTTCCTCCTCAAACAAGAAACCATCACGGATATTGGACACACCATAAAGGAAAAAATAAGCCCCTAATACAAAGAGTTGAAAGACAGAATTTCCTGTAGAGGACAAAAGACTAGTCCCACCAAGAAAAACTAGTACGAGTCCATCTAGTAAGAGACGAAAACGAGGTCGAATTTTGTTTTTGCGGTAGAGAACATAGGTGACAAGGTTAATACTAGCATGAAAAATCTGATAAACTCCAATCACAAGAGCCAAAATATAAATCGGCACATCCGTCGCAAGATTGGAGCCAAGCAAATATCCCAGCACTAACAATTTAACCAGTGCAACTCCCAAGGTGTCCGTTGACTGACTTTTTTTGAAAATACGTAATACTAAATCTAAGACCGTTGCTATCCAAGCTAAAAACAGAACCAGTCGAATAACCTTTACTGGCAACCAAGTCCCCGTGACCATCAAGATGAGACCTAGCAGAACAAACAAGAACCCCTGAGCAAGTAATTTCTTACCTGTCAGACCTAAAGATAGAATTTTCGCCATATAAAAACCTTTCAACAATAAAAATTAAACACTCCAATTAAACTGACTAGTAAATAGCCAACACTACAAACAGCCTGTGCCAGCAACATATGGTGACTAGAAATGACTGTAGTAATGTCACCATCTTGTCTTATGCACTTCTAAAATTTGTTATATTGATTAGAAACCAGAGCTTATAAAAACTAGCTAAACTCGAGAGATAGACACAATTGCGACGAAAAAATGTATAACCAATTCAACTTGTTAAGGTAAGAAAGCATTATTTCCAATCTATTAATTATTCATCTATTACCTATTATGACACAATATTCCCTATAGTTCAACTTTTTACTTGTTTTTATATTACACGGACTAAAAAGTTTTCAACAGTTGATTGCATTTGTTTTAATAAGTTTTAACCTTTCTTGGTTAGATAAAAAAAGAACCATACAGTTTAGAATCTGTATGGTTTTTGCCCCACTTTTGCCCCATTTTTAAATCATGACATTGAAATACCTAAAAGTACCTTCCGAAAATCACTTAAATTTCAACTTTTTAATTACTTTCAAGATGATATAGTCTCCCAAATCCATGGGGGCATCTACATACAACAGGAAAAGCCTTGGAATCAAGGCTTTTTTGTGTAGTCTTAGCACTAAAAAACGATAGAAAAAACACCCCTTCTGAACTGCACCCCAAAAGTTAGACAGAAAAAACCTAACTTTTGTGGCGCAGTTCATTCGCGTCACATGAAGTTATTTAAGCATCTCTTTTTTTTTATTACCATTTTATGTTATAATAAATTGTACTTCTAAAATAGAAAGGTCTTAAGATGACAACTCTTATTAAACATAAACGTGTAGAATTTTCAGAACTTTTTTATGACCTAGTTTTTGTTTTTGCAATTTCAAAAGTAACTACTTTAATTGACCATCTTCATAACGGTATTTTGACTTGGAATTCTTTCCTTGATTTTTTCATTGCTACTTTGTTTCTCATCGATTCCTGGATGATTCAAACCGATTATACCAATCGCTATGGAAAGAACTCTTTATTTAACATAGTAATCATGTTTATCAAAATGGGAATTTTACTCTTTATAGCCAATATGATTGGACCTGATTGGCAACAATATTTTCATTATCTCTGTTGGGCTATTGGTACATTAACCCTTACCTTATTTTTTCAATATTTGGTTGAATTTTTTAGAAAATCAACCGATGATGCTAATCGGGAAAGTATCAAAGGTTTTCTATGGATAACAGGTCTAGGAAGTTTATGATTCTATCTAGCAGCTCTTCTTCCTATTTACCTTAGAGTCTATATCTTATTTGCTAGTATTCTGCTAACATTTATTATGCCAAGTATCTTGCTTAATAAAGATAAGCATTACCAGGTAAATCTCCCCCATTTAATCGAGCGTATCTCCCTTCTTGTCATTATTATGTTTGGAGAGATGATTACGGAGCTAGCTAACTTCTTTACAATCGAGAATTTCTCGATTTATTCGGTTCTTTATTTCATTATTATGATTTCTCTGTTCTTGTTTTATTTTGGTCAATTCGACCATGCTATTGATGAAAAATCTAATCAAAAGGGACTATTTCTAATTTACAGTCACTATCCTATTTTCATTGGACTTCTTATGATGACCGTTTCGATGAGTTTTCTTCAGAATCCTGAAGCTAATCGTCTCTTTGCAACCAGCTTCTCTTATATCGGATTTGGCCTCTTTCAAGCTGCTGTCCTAGTAAATGGGCCCTATAACAAACACTATCTTCGCTATTCGAAAAGTTACTACTGTGTCCAAGCGACACTCTATCTGGCTGCCTTGATTCTCTCTTTAATCTTTGCTTCTAATCCTATAATAGTAGTGAGTATAACAACCATTTTAGCTCTAGCTATAGCCATTCATTTTATTTATTTTTATGTGACACAGAATAAAAAATATTCCAAATCTAACTGGGGGTTCTTTTAATGAGTTTATAACATAAAAAAGCTTTGGGAACCAAGGCTTTTTTGCTTTCTACCTAAACTTTTTCATAACGTATTTTCGTACAGGTGCTTCAATGGTTTTAACGATTTCAAATCCTTCTTTTTGATAAAGATGCTTGGCTGCCTGATTTGCCTCGAAGACATTTAGAGAAATACTATCTATGTCTCCATTTTCAAAGACCAAACTAACAAATTTCCTTAAGGCCTGACTACCTAAGCCTTGCCCCTGTTTCTGGGGATTGATTAAAAACCGTCCGATATGAAGATTCCTGTCTTCTAGCCTGATTTTCTGGATAAGCCCCACAAACTCTGGTCCATCAAAGATAGAAAAGACTCCTTCCAAATCTTGCAAGATTTGAATTGTCAAGGGAAAAGGAATCATTGTTCCCATCCATTGTTCTTGAAAGACTTTGCCAAAGGAATTGGACCATTGACATACGCGTTGAGCGTTTTCTGTGCTCACCTTTTCTTCAAAACGAATTATCATCTTTGCCTCACCATCTTATCTATGTTTCTCCATTATACTACTTCTCCCATTTTTTACGAATAGATAAGTATGATTGATTTTTATTTTTTTCTTGTCGGAAGCATTCTCGCTTCCTTTCTTGGTTTGGTCATTGACCGTTTTCCTGAGCAATCCATTATCAGTCCAGCTAGTCACTGCGATTCCTGTCAGACTCGCTTGCGTCCCTCAGATTTGATTCCGATTCTCTCGCAGGTTTTTAATCGCTTTTGCTGTCGCTACTGCAAGGCTACTTATCCAGTCTGGTATGCCCTTTTTGAACTAGGATTAGGTCTCCTATTTCTATCTTACTCTTGGAACTTCCTTTCCTTGGGACAAGTCATCCTAATCACTGCTGGTTTGACCTTGGGCATCTACGACTTTCGCTATCAGGAATATCCCTTACTGGTCTGGATGACTTTCCACCTAAGCCTAATGGCCTGCTCTGGCTGGAATCTAGTCATGGTCTTCTTCCTTGTCCTTGGAATTGTGGCTCATTTTATCGATATCCGCATGGGAGCAGGGGATTTTCTCTTTTTAGCTTCTTGTTCTCTTATCTTTAGCGTAACCGAATTACTCATCTTGATTCAGTTTGCTTCGGCGACGGGCATCCTAGCCTTTCTCCTGCAAAAGAAAAAGGAAAGACTTCCTTTCGTGCCTTTCCTCTTACTTGCTGCTTGTGTGATTATTTTTGGTAAGCTACTGCTTGTTTGATAAAGTCCTGAATTGGCTCTCCTTCATGGAGAGCTTTTACAATTTTCGAACCAACGATAACGCCATCTGATACCGCATTAAAGCGTTCTACATCGGCTTGACTAGATACACCAAAACCTGTCAAGACTGGAATGTCGGCTACTTGATGCAATTGTGCCAAGTGCTTGTCCAAATCTGCACGGTAATTGCCAGATTTCCCTGTCACCCCATTGATGGCAACAGCATAGACGAATCCCTCCGCCTCTTCAATCAACTCTTTCTGGCGCTCAATCCCTGTGGTCAAGCTTACTAAAGGAATCAAAGCAATGTCTGTATCTGCCAAAAATGGCTCTACAAAATTGGCATGCTCATGAGGAAGGTCTGGAATAATCAAGCCCTTAACCGCTGTATCTGCCAAATCTTTGACAAAGTTCTCCACACCGTACTGAAAGAGGGGGTTGAAGTAGGTCATGATGACCAGTGGAATCTCTGTTTGAATGGTTTTCAAGGTTTCAACCAAAGCCTGAGTAGAAGTTCCGTGGGCTAGACTGCGCAAGCCAGCTTCTTCTATAACAGGTCCATCTGCGACAGGATCTGAAAAGGGAATACCGACTTCAATAGCCGAAACACCCAAATCTTCTAAAAAGTTGATTGTTTCAGCGAGTCCAGCCAAACCTTTCTCATGGTCTCCAGCCATGATATAAGGAACGAAAATTCCTTTTCCAGCTGCTTTAATAGCATTTAATTTTTCTGTTAGTGTCTTAGGCATGAGCTTCTCCCTTCTTTGCTGCATCTGCTTCCAAGCGGTCTTTGACTTGAACCACATCCTTGTCACCACGACCTGATAGACAGACTATCATGGATTTGTCTGGACCGAGTTCTTTGGCCAATTTCACCGCAAAGGCGATAGCATGGCTAGATTCTAAGGCTGGGATAATCCCTTCCACACGAGACAAGAGCTGGAATCCTTCCAAGGCTTCTTCGTCTGTCACAGGAACATAGCTGGCACGTTTAATATCGTGATAGTGAGAATGTTCTGGACCGATACCAGGATAGTCCAAACCTGCTGAGATAGAGAAAGCTTCAAGAATTTGACCATGAGCATCTTGGAGCACATCCATGAGGGAACCGTGAAGGACACCCGGACGACCCTTAGTCAAAGTCGCTGCGTGATGCTCTGTATCCACACCAAGTCCTGCTGCTTCAGCCCCATACATGGCTACTGACTCATCTTCTACAAAGGGATGGAAGAGCCCGATAGCATTAGAACCACCACCAACACAGGCCACTAGGGCATCTGGCAGATCTTGACCTGTCAAGTCACGGTACTGTTGTTTAGCTTCTCGACCAATAACACTTTGGAAGTCACGAACGATTTCTGGGAATGGATGAGGCCCCAAGGCAGAACCAAGGATATAGTGGGTATCATCGATATTAGCTACCCATGAACGAAGGGCCGCATTGACCGCATCCTTGAGCACGCGCGAACCATCTGTTACGGCCTCGACCTTGGCTCCCAAAAGCTCCATACGGAAAACATTGAGGGCTTGGCGTTTGACATCTTCCTCACCCATGTAGATGGTACATTCCATGTTAAAGAGGGCCGCAGCTGTTGCAGTTGCCACACCGTGCTGACCAGCACCCGTTTCAGCGATAATTTTCTTTTTGCCCATGCGTTTAGCAAGTAAGACTTGTCCCAAGGCATTGTTAATCTTGTGGGCCCCTGTATGGTTGAGGTCTTCACGCTTGAGGTAAATCTTGGCTCCGCCAATATGCTGGGTCAAGTTTTTTGCGTAGTAAAGAGGCGTTTCACGTCCTACATACTGGCGTAAGAGCTGGTTTAATTCCTCTTGGAAACTTGGGTCTGCTTGACTTTCACGATAAGCCTTTTCCAACTCCAAAACTGCTGTCATCAATGTTTCTGGGACGAAACGTCCGCCGAATTTTCCGTAAAATCCATCTTTATTTGGTTCTTGATATGCCATTCTTTGCCCTCTCTATAAATCTTCTAATCTTTTCCTGATCTTTTTGTCCATCTGTCTCCACTCCGCTTGATACATCTACTGCATAGGGAGTAAAGTGTTGAATTGCTTTTGCTACATTGTCTTCATTAAGCCCACCTGCGATAAAGAAGGGCTGAGCTAGTTCTGCCGTATCCAGTTGGCCCCAGTCAAAGGTCTGGCCACTCCCAGCCACAGGGGCATCAAAGAGTAGATAATCTGCCTGAGAATTAGGCACATGACCATTTCCATCCACCTGCACCGCCTGAATACTGGCACAAGGCAAATTCTCAAATAAATTATCCGCCACCTGACCGTGAACTTGAACCAAGTCCAAGCCAACTTTGTCAATCGCTTCTAGCAGTTGAGCCCGACTTGGTGAAACAAATACACCAACCTTTTTGACATCTGCAGGAATAAGCTTTGCCAGCTCAGCAGCTTGATCCAAGGTCACCTGTCTTTTACTAGGTGCGAAGACAAAACCGATGTAGTCTGCTCCTGCTAAAACGGCTGTCTCTACCGCTTCTTTGGTGGATAATCCGCAAATTTTAACCTTTGTCAATCTGCAACTCCTTGATTCTCTGGGCTACATCTTCTGCCTGCATCAGAGCTGTCCCAACTAAAATTCCGTTAAAGTATGGTGCTACTCGTTCCGCATCCTGCCCTGTGAAAATAGCAGATTCAGAAATGTAATAGCGCCCTTCTTCAAAGTGCTGAGCCAAGTCTACACTGGTCTGCAAGTCGACTTCAAAGGTGGTCAAGTTGCGGTTATTGACCCCGATAATTTGAGCACCAAGGCGGTGAGCTACCTCTAGTTCAGCTAAATTGTGAGTTTCCACTAAAACTTCCAGACCAAGCTCTGTCGCATAGTCAAAAAGTTCCTTGAGGCGTTCTTCGGACAAGGCTGCCACGATGAGCAAGATAACTGTTGCACCTGCATTGCGAGCTCGAATGATTTGCTTTTCATCGATAATAAAGTCCTTGTTGAGCGTTGGAATGTTTACCTGACTGGAAATCTCCCGCAGATAATCTAAATGTCCTTTAAAGAAAACTTCATCTGTCAGAACAGAAATCATCACTGCGCCATTCGCTTCATAAGTCTGGGCCTGTTGCACAATATCCACATCTAGATTGATATCTCCCAGACTAGGGCTAGCCTTCTTGACCTCAGCAATTACTTGTAAACGGTCTTGGTGATTCTTTAAAAATTCAGCCAAGCGATAGGTCTGGCGCAGGGGTTGAATTTCCTCCAGTTCCATCTGATCGACCTCACGCGCCTTCTGCTCCAAGATTCGTGCTAAAAATTCCTGACTCATTTTTGGTACTCCTGTAACAGTCTGAGTTTTTCAAGGGCCTTGCCACTAGCAATCACTTGACGAGCCAAGGCAACCCCATCCTTGATATTATCTACCTTACCATTAGCATAGAAACCAAGACCAGCATTTAAAACTGTAGTTTCCAAGAATGGACTTGGTTCATTTTTAAGAACGCTGAGCAAAATTTCTGCATTTTCCTGAGCATTGCCTCCACGAATATCTTCGATAGCGTAACGTTCCATTCCCAAATCCTCTGGAGTAAAGCTTGACAAGGTGATTTCGCCATTCTCAAGAAGTGCAATCTTGGTTGTCCCGTTCAAACCAGCTTCATCCAAACCTTCTGGTCCAGCAACCACGATGGCACGTTTACGACCCATATTTTTCAAAACCTGAGCTGTACTTTCTAGAAGTTCTGGACGGCTAATTCCAAGAAGCTGTGTTTCCAAAGCCATTGGGTGAATCAGTGGACCAGTCAAGTTCATGATTGTTGGAATTCCTAGTTCCAAACGAGCTGGCATGATGTATTTCATAGCTGGATGCATATTTTTAGCAAAGAGAAAGACGATGCCAGTTTTATTAAAGACCTTACCTAGTTCAGCTGGTTTGAGGTCTAGATTGATACCCAAGGCTTCTAGGACATCTGCAGAACCAGATTTAGAAGAAATCGAGCGGTTACCGTGTTTGGCCATGTGAACGCCACCACCAGCCAAGACAAAGGCTGCAGTTGTGGAAATATTAAAGCTGAAAGACTTGTCGCCTCCTGTACCACAGTTGTCCATAGCATCATGTATCTCAGTTGGAATATGTTGGGCATGTCCTCTCATGACTTGGGCAATGGCTGTGCGCTCTTCAGGTGTTTCTCCCTTCATCTTAAGAGCCAAGAGGAGAGAAGCAATCTGTGCTTCGGTTACACGTCCAGTCACGATACGCTCAATGACGTCCGTCATTTCAACACCTGATAAATTTTCAAATTTTGCTAGTTTTTCAATAATCTCTTTCATCCTAGTTTCCTCACTTTACAACCTTCTCAATAAAATTCCGAATAGAAGACAAGCCATCTGGCGTTCCAATGCTCTCTGGATGGTACTGGAAGCCATAAATTGGAAGTGTTTTGTGTTGAATCCCCATGATGGCTTGGTCATCAGTCGAACGAGCTGTCACTTCAAAGTTTTCTGGCATTTCTTCAATTAAAATACTGTGGTAACGCATGACCGCACGGCCATCCTCAATGCCTTGATACAAAACAGATGGCGCTTCAAAGCTGATATTGCTCTGTTTCCCATGCATGACTTTTGGAGCCAAACCTAACTTACCACCAAAGACTTCTGCAATGGCTTGGTGACCCAAACAAATCCCAAGAATCGGCTTCTTGCCAGCAAAATCACGAATCATGTCTTCCATCTTTCCAGCATCAACTGGCCAACCAGGACCAGGAGAAAAGACCAGACCATCTGCTTTTTCAGCTTCTTCATACAGCTTGGGATCATCATTTCTCAAGACCTGCACTTCTGCAAAATTTCCAATGTACTGCGCCAAGTTATAGGTAAAAGAATCATAGTTATCAATCAATAAAATCATGGTCTTAGTTCTCCAATTCTAGTCATAGATTTAGCCTTGTTAATGGTTTCTTGGTATTCGTTTTGGGCAATGGAGTCATAGACAATCCCTGCCCCAGCCTGCACATAGGCTGTTTGATTTTTGAGAATCATAGTTCGGATGGCAATGGCGAAATCCATATCACCCGTCGCAGACAAGTAGCCGATTGCTCCTGCGTATACGCCTCGTTTTTCCGTTTCTAGTTCATAGATGCGTCTCATGGCCCGAATCTTTGGTGCTCCTGAAACTGTTCCAGCTGGAAGTGTAGATTTCAAGGCATCCATGGCAGTGAGTTCTGGAAGCAAACGCCCTTTCACCACGCTGGTCAAATGCATAACATAGCGGAAGAGCTCCACTTCCATATACTTGGTGACTTGGACACTGGCTGTTTCGGAGATGCGACCAATATCGTTACGCCCCAAGTCTACCAACATCCGATGTTCTGCTGTTTCCTTCTCATCAGAAAGCAGGTCAGTTGCCAAGGCCTTGTCTTCTTCATCCGTTGTTCCTCTTGGTCGTGTACCCGCAATCGGATTGGTTGTTACAACGCCATTTTTAACAGAAACCAAACTTTCAGGACTGGCACCGATGATTTGATAATCCCCAAAATCATAGAAATAAAGGTAATTGGATGGGTTGGTCACGCGGAGATTTCTGTAGAAGTCAAATGGATTTCCAGTAACCTCTGCTGAAAAACGCTGGCTGAGTACACATTGGAACATATCGCCATTACGAATCAAGTCGCGAGCTGTTTCCACCATTTCCTCAAACTTCTGAGGAACAATATGCGGTTTGAAGTCCAGCGGCGATAAATCCAAGTCTTCAAATTCATTTGAAGCGGGGATGCGTAATTCCTCCAGCACTTGATTCAAGGCTTTTTCCAAGTCTTCTTGACTACGCTCACTGTAAAGAGCATCCTCGATGACATGAATTTTTTCCTTCTTGTGGTCAAATACCATGTAGCTCTCATAAACAAAGAAATGCATGTCTGGCGTCCCAATGGTATCCTCAGGAATTTGACCAATTTCTTCATAGAGCGAAATCATATCGTAACCGACAAAGCCAATAGCTCCCCCACCAAAAGGTAGATCTGAATGGTGCTGGCTCTTATGAGTCACTTCATAAAGGAAATCCAAAGGATCCCGATCAATCACTTGACCATTTTGATAAAGGATCCCATTTTCAAACTTAATCTCAAAAACTGGATTATAGGCTAGGATAGAAAAACGAGCTGTTTCCTTGTCTCTCGGAATACTCTCTAAGATAACCTTGTGTTGCCCCTTTAGGCGCATATAAGCCAAGATTGGTGATAAGACATCTCCATGAATGATTCGTTCCATTGTATTTTCCCTTTCAGTTTCTTATTTTTAATTTTTTGTCTTTTTTCTATTTCCCTTAAATAGTGCGGACGGGAGCAACTTTCTCCGAAATTTCATCCCTAATTTTTGAGCCCCTCGCTCATTCATTTCTAGGCTCAGGCTAAAATAGTTCCCCGAACTTTTTTACTCTCAAAAATTCCGTTCTAGAGAAGCATCTTTGCTTCTCTAGAATACCACTATGGCGGGAAATAGCGGTTTAATGCTCACTTCGTTCGCAAATATTTTATAGAAATTTATCTAGTGATAAAGCATAATTTAAAACTGATAGCCATATCTACGATAAATATATAAAAATCCCCACGCAAAATAACTTGCGTGAGGACGAAATTCGCGGTGCCACCTCAATTATAGGATTTCTCCTATCTCTCATTCCTGTCTTAGAAAGATTCTGTAACAGGCTGTGCGATAAAGGGCACTCCCTTGAGAATTATGTTTTCTTCTCTCGTTTCAGATGGACCCAACCTTACAGCTTTCTCTGCTTGTTTTCAGCAACCACAAGCTCTCTGTGAGAGAAAAGACTGTAATTTTTCCATCTTTTATTTTTTAGCTTCTAGATAGTCTGCAATTGCAGCTACGTCCTTGTCTCCACGACCAGAGACATTGATGATGATAATGTCGTCTTTACTTAGTTTCGGTGCACGTTTAACTGCTTCTGCGATAGCGTGCGAACTTTCAATCGCTGGGATAATTCCTTCAGTCTTGCTGAGAAGGAGGAGAGCCTGAACAGCTTCTTCATCCGTCGCTGCAACATATTCCACGCGACCTGAATCTTTAAAGTAGGCATGTTCTGGGCCAACCCCTGGATAGTCCAATCCAGCTGAGATAGAGTAAACTGGAGCTAGCTCTCCATCTTCCTTAAAGACTGCATAAGTCTTCATGCCATCGACAATTCCGATACTACCTTTTGTCATAGTAGCTGCGTGCTTGTCTGTGTCAAGTCCATGACCAGCAGCTTCGACCCCAACCAATTTAACTTCTTCATCAGCCACATACTGAGAAAAAGCACCGATGGCATTAGAGCCACCACCTACACAGGCAATAACGTAGTCTGGTAAACGACCTTCTTTTTCTAAGATTTGACGGCGAGATTCTTCACTGATGACCTTTTGGAACTCATGAACAATGGTTGGATATGGGTGAGGTCCCACAGCAGATCCCAGAACATAAAAGGCTTCAAGGTCATTCATCCATGCTCCAAAGGCTGCATCAACAGCATCTTTGAGGGTACGAGTCCCTGTTTCAACTGCGTGAACAGTTGCTCCCATCATCTCCATACGGAAAACATTGAGACGTTGACGCTCCACATCCTCTGCCCCCATGTAGACATCACAGGCCATACCAAACTTGGCTGCAGCCGCTGCTGTCGCAACACCGTGCTGACCTGCCCCTGTTTCCGCGATAACCCGTTTTTTGCCCATGCGTTTAGCCAAAAGAATTTGTCCTAAAACGTTGTTGAGCTTGTGAGAACCAAGGTGGTTAAGGTCTTCGCGCTTGAGATAAATCTTAGCACCACCTAAGTGGTCTGTCAAACTTTCTGCAAAATAGAGCGGTGTTTCGCGACCTGAATAGTCCTTCAAATAATGACGAAATTCTGCCAAAAACTCTGGATCATCTTTGTACTTTTCAAATGTCACTTCCAACTCATCCAACAAAGCCTGAATCGGCTCCGGTACAAAACTACCACCAAATTGTCCAAAATAACCTTTAGTTGTCATAAAAATTTCCTCTTTCCATATTAATCCGTCCTTTTTGTTTGCTTTTAGTAGTAGGCAAGGAGCTGCAGATAGAACTCAAGTTCATCAAAGCGACTTAACGCCCTAATAAAAGATAAACAAAACGACGGATACAAAAAAGCCCACACACAGAATTAAATTCCGTGTGAGGGCGTTGGTAACGCGGTGCCACCTCAATTATAAAGGGACTATCCCTTTACATCTCTGCCTTGTCTAACAACAAGTTGCACTGTAAGGTGTGCGCACCGAATTTTCATTGTTTCAAATTCACTTTTAAAATCAGCCCACTTTCACTACTTCCAACCACCTGTTCACAATCACCACAGGCTCCCTGAAGATCAAAAATAGTTACTTTTCTGATTTGTTGAATTTATTTTAATACTTTGTTTTTTCTTTGTCAAGACTTTTTTACAATTTTTTTGATGAAGCTAGTACTTTTTCAGAAACTGTTTTGAAAGTCTCAATGATATAATCCACTTCTTCATCGCTTAGTTTAGTGTGAAGAGGAAGCGTAATTTCATTTTCAAAGAAGGCATAAGCCTTAGGATAGTTCGCCATATCAAAACCAAGATTCTTATAGGCTGTCAAAAGCGGAAGCGGTTTGTAGTGGACATTGCTTGCAATTCCTGCTTTAGCTAATTCTTGGATAATAAGATTGCGTTCTTCTAAACTCGCTCCTTCTACATGGGTGATGTAGAGGTGGCGTGAAGATTCGACAGTTTCAGTCTTGTGTGCCAATGGATGGATACGAGAACCTGCAAAACCACGATCATAGCGGTTCACGATCTCCTTACGACGTTCTAGCAAACTTGGGTAGCGGTCCAATTGTACCAAACCAAGGGAAGCCATAATATCGGTCATATTACACTTGTAGGCTGGTGTGACGATATCGTATTCCCATGAACCCAGTTGCATCTTAGCAAGAGCATCCTTAGTTTGTCCGTGAAGGGAAAGAATTTGGAACTCCTTGTACATTTCTTCGTCGTCAATCGCTGGATTGGCTTTCCAAGTGGCACTTCCACCTTCTGCAGTTGTAAAGTTCTTAACGGCGTGGAATGAGAAGGAAGTAAAGTCAGCGATAGAACCAGCTGGTTGCCCTTTATAAGTAGATCCCAAAGCATGGGCACTATCAGAAACAATCACGATACGGTTAAAGGCTTTTTGCCACTTGCTTGAAGCGGTAAAGAGATCACGTTTCTTCTCCACAACTTGGAACAAACGGTCGTAGTCGCAAACAATCCCTGCAAGCTCTACTGGGATGATCACCTTGGTCTTTTCAGTGATAGCTTGCTCAAGCAGGTCATAGTCCATCTCAAACGTATCTGCTTGGATATCCACCATGACAGGAGTTGCTCCCACGTGAGTGATGACACTACATGAAGCTGTATAGGTCATGGCTGGAACGATGACTTCATCACCAGGTCCCACTTCCAAGACGCGCAAAATCAACTCAAGAGCGGCAGTCGCAGAGTTGAGGCAGACGGTCTTAGGTGTCTGTGTATATTGAGACAAGCGACGCTCTAGTTCTTTTGTCTTAGGACCTGTTGTGATCCAACCAGAACGCAGGGTATCCGCTACTTCAGCAATTTCTGCTTCCGTAATATCGGGTGGTGAAAATGGAATATTGTAATTTGGCATTGATTTGCTCCTTTTATCTGTACTCATTTTCTTATGACTACTTTATTTTAGCACTTCAAACACGGTTTGAAACATGATTTTGATGTCTCCAAGGAAACTAAACTCTCGGAGATAGGCGAGGTTATAGCGCATCTTTTCAGGAAGGACGTGTTCGACATAGGCCTGGTCAACTGACAAACCTTTCTCCGTCATTTGACTGATGATGGTGTCCTCATCCTTGTAGTTGATGCTGGCTGGAGAGGTAATCCCTGCTGGTAAAAGCAAAGTCGCCATCATTTCAGGGCTATACTGCTCTGTGTAGCGTGGCACTTCAGGTCGTGTACCGACAAAGGACATCTCACCTTTAAGGACATTGACCAACTGAGGCAGTTCGTCCAAACGGACACGGCGGATGAAATTGCCAACCTTAGTGATGCGGCTATCGTTAGCAGAAGTCACCAGACTTCCTTTTTTATCCGCATCCGTCACCATGGTACGGAACTTCCAAATCTTGAAAGGTCGATTGTACTGGGTCACGCGCTCTTGCTTGTAAATCACTGGCCCCTTGCTATCCAACTTGATCCAAATGCTCAAAATGAGAAAGATGGGAGAGGTCAGAACCAGTACAACCAAGGCCAAAACCCAGTCCAAACAACGCTTGAAAATCAGCGAACCCTTCCTTTTAGAGACAAGCTGGTAGTAAGACTCAACCTCGCTTGATTTCATTTCCACGGGCAAGTCTTCCCATTTCAGCATGCTGTTTCTCCTTTGTTTTTATTATACTATTTGTCAACATTTTTCATTATACCACAAAATGGAAAAGGCGGTGAAAGAAATCTGTAATTTGAAGGATTTCCTTCTTACACTCAATGAAAATCAAAGAGTAAACTAGAAAGCTAGACGCAGGCTGCTCAAAATATAGCTTTGAGGTTGCAGATAAAACTGACATGGCTTGAATAGATTTTCAAAGAGTATTAGGCCATGGCCCCTACCTGCAAACTATACATCTTGTGATAGGTTCCTCCCAAGGCCAAAAGTTCCTCATGGCTTCCACTCTCGATAATGCGCCCCTTGTCCAAAACATAGATACAGTTGGCGTCTTGGATGGTAGAAAGGCGGTGAGCAATGGCAATGGTTGTTCGTCCCTGTCTCATCTTAGCCAGTGAAGCTTGAACCAGACTTTCTGTTTCAGAGTCAATATTTGCTGTCGCTTCATCCAAAATCAAGATTTTGGGCTGACTGGCAACTGTTCTAGCAAAGGCAAGAAGCTGGCGCTGTCCAGTTGAAAAGCTCGAACCACGCTCGGACACAGGTGAGTCGTAACCCTGAGGAAGGTCTTGAATAAAGGAATCTGCATCCACGAAGGCTGCAGCAGCCTGGACCTGCTCATCACTAATGTCTTGGTACATGGCGATATTGGACTTAATGGTTCCATGATAGAGGAAGGGTTCCTGCAAGACCAGACCGATGTTTTTTCTCAGCTCTTCCTGACTGTAGTCCCTAATATCCACATCGTCCAAGAGAACTCGCCCTGATTGAAATTCATAAAAGCGCATGAGGACATTAATAATCGAAGATTTCCCTGAACCTGTATGGCCTACAAATGCAATGGTTTCACCCTTGTTAACCGAAAAGGAAATATCATCCAGAATCTGATGTTTCCCGTCATATGAGAAACACACATGTTCAAAACGGATATTGCCTTCTTTGACTTTAGCCTGGCCATTTTCTTGAAGAGGTTCATAGGTCCTCTCGTCTATCAGGGAAAAGACACGACCTGCAGAAACCATAGACGTTTGCAGGGTTGAGAAGTTTTGCGTCACTTCAATCAAGGGATCAAAGAGACGATTGATATACTGGATAAAGGCATACATGGTTCCTGCCGTTATTCCCAGATAAAGACCACGATAGCCAAAATAGGCCATCAAAACAGCGTATCCTAGAAGTTTCAGTAAACTCATGGCAGGACGCAAAAAGAGAGCATCCAAGGCTACAGAACGGTTGGCATAGACCAAGTGTTCTTGGTTGATTTCATCGAATTCCGCCTGCAGGCGCTTCTCTTGATTAAAGGCCTGAATAATCCTGATGCCCTCGATATTCTCTGCCAGCTTACTATTGATATCTGACAAGAGACTTCTGGTTTTCTCAATGATTTTCACTGATTTTTTCCGATAGAGATTGACCAAAAGGAAGATCAAGGGGAGAAAGAGCAAGACTAATGCTGTCAAACGAAAATCCAATACCAACATGGTATAAAGAGTTGTCAGAAAGATGAAAACTGCTGAGATAAAGCTAGATAAAATCCCCGAAAACATATCGCTGATGGTCTCGGTGTCATTTGTCAAACGAGAGACGATAGAGCCTGCTGGTGTCTTGTCAAAATAGGACATGCCCAATTTCTCCATATTGGCAAAGGCATCCCGACGAATATCCCTAACAATACTGTATGACACCCGTGCAAAGAGAAGATTACCGACATACTGAACTACAGTTTGTAGGATATAAAGGCCATAGTAGGCCAGCAAAACGGTAATGGCTAGTTGGTTAAGATTACTCAGATACTGGTCGATAAAGTGGGAAGCCACAAGGGGAATGACACTTTTGATGACCGTCGTCGCTAGGAGAAAACTGAGTGCCAAAAAGGTCAGGAGGCCGTAAGGCTTGAGATAGGACATCAAGCGCTTCAATACAGTCCATTGTTCTTTCTTATTCTGCATCTTCTTCTCCTTTCATTTCCATCTGCTGAGACTGGTAGGTTTGGGCATACCAGCCATCCAAAGCTAGCAAGTCTTCGTGTGTGCCCTGTTCAATAATTTGACCATTTTGCAGAACCAAGATTAGATCTGCATGGACAACTGCACTGAGGCGATGGGCCGTGATGATGGTTGTCTTGTCCTGACGCGTTTCCTTGAGATTGTCAATAATCGCATACTCTGTCTTGGCATCAACGGCCGACAAGGAATCATCTAAAATCAAGATATCTGGATCTAAAATCATAGCCCGACTCATGGCCAGACGTTGCTTTTGTCCGCCAGATAGACTGACACCCTTTTCACCGATAACTGTATCAAATCCCTGAGGCATAGCTTGAATGTCTTGATAAACTTGGGCTAGCTTGGTCGCTTCCTCGACCGCTGAAAGTGGCAAGTTCGGATTTCCAAAGCGAATATTGTCTAAGATAGAGGTCGCAAAGAGGAACTGGTCCTGAGGGACGTAGCCCATGAGACTACGAAGATCTGTCAGACGATAGTCACGAATATTATGACCGTTTAGGTAAATAGCACCCTTATCCACATCGTATTCACGCAAGAGGAGCTTGATTAAGGACGTTTTTCCAGAGCCTGTCTGACCAACCAAGCCCAGAGTTTGCCCTTTTTCCAAACTAAAGTGAACATTTGTCAGTGTTTCCTCATTTTCAAAGGCAAAGCTATCAATGGCATACTGCAAGCGCCCGTTTTCAATGCCATCTAAAGGAAACTCAGGGTCTTGTACAGGTGATTCCTGAGACAAAAGTTCCTCAATCCGCTGATAGGAAACCTTCCCTCGCTGGGTAATATTAAAGAGGAAGCCAATGGCCATGAGAGGCCAGACCAGCATATCCAAGTAGCTTATAAAGGTGACCAGATTCCCAACCGTGATTTGCTCTTTCTGAACCATCAAGGAGCCGACCAAGAGCGTTAAAACATAGGAGGAACCAACAAATAAGAGAACCATAGGGTCAAAGAGACTATCGTATTTCATGGTTTGGAGGTTCTTTTGGAAGGTCAATTCATTGACTGCCTGAAAGGACTTCAACTCGTCCGCCTGATACCCGAAAGACTTGGTCACTTTAATACCTGATACAGACTCCTGCACCTTGTTATTGAGTTCAGAAAAGGCAGCCTGTGATTCGCCAAAAGCCTTGTGGGTCTTTCTCCCTAGACGACTGGTCGCATAAGCCATGAAAGGTAAGGGTAAAATGGCAACTAGAGTCATTTGCCACGAAATGCTAAAGAGCATGGTCAGCAAGGTCACCAGCGCTGTGATAGAGGCATCCACCGCAGACATGACTCCTCCACCTGCTAAACGAGTCAAGGCATTGATATCGTTGGTTGCATGTGCCATCAGGTCCCCCGTCCGATAGGTTTGATAAAAAGCTGGAGACATTTTTGTGAAATGTTCAAATAAGCGAGATCGCATAATCTGTCCCAAACGGTAGGAAGTCCCAAGGATATACATACGCCAAACATAGCGCAGATAGTACATCCCAAAGGCTGCAAGAAGCAAGTAAAATAGGGCAAGAAGGAGGTCCTGCTGGGTTAATTGCCCCGATGTGATGGCATCAATGACCCTCCCCATAACCATTGGGGGAATGAGGTTGAGGACGGAAACCAAGACCAGAGCCACAATCCCGACTAAATAACGGCGTTTTTCTAACTTGAAAAACCACCAAAGTTTTTGAATAATGGACATAACATCCCTTTCTGATTGCAAATAGAAACCTGAGGCCAAGACCCCAGGTTTTTCTTATTCATAGGTTACGACTGTGACCGCACCCTTGTCATACTCAGCGATAAAGATATTGGCTACATTGTCATGTCCTTGTTTGCTGAGATTATCAAGCAGCCACTCTTCGCTACGGCCAATCGTTTCCAAGACATCGACTTGGATCACACCGTCAGTCACAACTGGATACTTAGGATTTTCATCTCCTATTTGGACCACGATGAGTTGGCCATTTTGCTCCTGCACAGCGCGTTTGACCTGTTTCATCTGGAAAATCCCTTGGCTACGAAGTTTGAGAGCAACTTCTGCTGCAGACAAACCAACTGAACGACAGGCTTCTGGGTCAATCTGCCCATTTTTGATAAGGAGAGTTGGTTTCCCATCAATCAAGCGTTTGACAAAGCGAACATTGTTATTGAGCCACTTTAGGGTCAAAACCAAAATCGTCCACATCATCAAAATCACTGCATACTGGAGAATGCTGATTGAACTATTGTAAATCACCCCACCGATGATACCACCGAGAACATAGTTCTGAATTTGGTCTGTCGCAGAGTTAGGTGCTAGGTTTCCTTTTCCTGTCACATTGATCACGAAAACCAGCGAGAGTAGACCCAAGGCCAGTTTGATTAAAATTTCCATATAGTTGAGTGTCATTTGTTTACCTCCACCAATTCAATAGCGTCTGTTTGATTCAATTCTAATTTCTCTAAAAGATACTTGTCTGGTTGGCTCCCGTTCATGGCGCGGTAGAAATTTGGACCTACCTTGACAAGCGCTCCATCAGTGGCTGCAGAAGTATTGACATAAACTTCTGATTTATCCACTCCCAAGTCTTTGGAAACAACCTCTATGAAATGAAGGGAGGTTTGAAATTGGTTGTTAGAGGCTTGATTGGTCTGGTATTTTGAGATTGTCACCAAAAGCATGGCCACCAAGGTCAAGGCCAAAATCATGACCAATTCCCGAAACTTAGTCCCCTTTTTATCTCGATAGGCTTTAAAAGCAAAAAATCCTGTGATAGCTAGGAGAACAATTCCAAAGCCAATCATGATGCCATTTTGCTGACTGATTTGGCTAAGTACATAGTCATATGAGTAAAATTTCATTTATTTTCACTCCCTTTCATAAAATCATTCTTCATTATAAACGAAAGAGAGTGATTTTTCAAGCCATACGTTGGGGAAATGGACCTTTTTTTGGTATAATAAAATCTATAATCTGAATGAAAAAGGTAACTTTATGAAACTCATCTCATGGAATATTGATTCCCTCAATGCTGCCCTAACTAGTGACTCAACTCGTGCCAAATTGTCCCAAGAAGTACTACAAACCTTGGTCGCTGAAAATGCTGATATCATTGCTATCCAAGAAACCAAGCTTTCTGCCAAAGGGCCTACAAAGAAACATTTGGAAATTTTAGAAGAACTCTTCCCAGGCTACGAAAACACGTGGCGTTCTTCTCAAGAACCTGCCCGCAAAGGCTATGCTGGAACCATGTTCCTTTATAAGAAAGAACTCACACCCACTGTCACTTTTCCAGAAATCGGTGCCCCTTCTACCATGGACTTAGAAGGTCGCATCATCACTCTAGAATTTGATGAATTTTTCGTGACCCAAGTTTACACTCCAAACGCTGGCGACGGCCTCAAACGTTTGGAAGAACGCCAAGTCTGGGATGTCAAATATGCGGAGTACTTGGCTGAACTAGACAAAGAAAAACCAGTCCTTGCGACCGGTGACTACAATGTAGCCCACAATGAAATTGACCTTGCAAATCCTGCCAGCAACCGCCGTTCACCTGGATTTACCGACGAGGAACGTGCTGGATTTACCAACCTTTTAGCAACTGGATTTACTGATACCTTCCGCCACATTCACGGCGATGTTCCAGAACGCTACACTTGGTGGGCACAGCGCAGCAAGACCTCTAAAATCAATAATACTGGCTGGAGAATTGACTACTGGCTCACAAGTAACCGCATCGCTAACAAGGTGACTAAGTCTGATATGATCGACTCGGGAGCTCGCCAAGACCATACACCTATTGTCATGGAGATTGAACTCTAAGGAGAAAACGAATGGACTATCAAGCTGTCATTCCTGAATTTGTAGTATCTGACATCGAAAAATCACGTCACTTCTACTGCGACCTGCTAGGATTCTCTGTCGAATACGAGCGTCCAGAGGAGAAATTTCTCTTCCTCTCGCTTGAAGACTGCCAACTTATGCTAGAAGAAGGCAGCACAGAAGAATTAGCCCAACTAACCTATCCTTTCGGGCGCGGTGTCAATATTTCCTTTGGCATTGAAGATGTCCCTCAGCTCCACCAAAAACTGCTGGAAGCTGACTATCCTATCCATCGTCCCCTGACAAAAAGAGAATTTCGAGTAGGAGATAGCTTTATATATCCCCATGAATTTGCAGTTTTGGATCCAGATGGCTATTTTTTAAGATTTAGCGAGTAGAGTAATAAAGGTTTAGAAAAAAATATTTCAAATCAGAAAAAGGCATATTGTCAGGTGTTTAAAAACCTAATAATATGCCCTTTTATGATGGAAAAACCTTCTAAATGTTAGCTAATAAGTTAATTTTTTCCTATTTTTATTATATTTGTTCGTTTTTTAAACCAAAACACTAACAAAATATTTGATTTCTAAAGCTTTTTAGTGTAGAATAAGAACGTTGGCTCAAGCCTATTTAAAATTGAATATCGTTTTACTTGTTTATGTCGTGAATTGGCACGACGTTTCTACAAGGTGCCAGAACACCTGACAATAAGTAAGTTAGCTTGAAGGTATGGTTGTTTTTACCTTGCCTATTTTGGGGGACTTGCTTAGAGATTAAGTAGGTCCTTTTTGAATATTTTTAATATTTCCCTTAATTAGTGCGGACGGGAGCAACTTCCTTCGGAATTTCATCCCTAATTTTTGAGCCAAAAGTCTCAAAAATCCCGTCATAGACAATAACAAGATTATTGTCTATGATACCACTACAACGGGAAATATTTGATAAGACTCGCTTCGCTCGTACTAGTTTTATCAAATATATAGTACTAGCAAACTGGATCACTATAGAAATATTTAACCAACAAGTAAACTGGCTTTTAGACTTTAGGAGGTCTTATGAAATTATTAGAAGAGCGCATCCTCAAGGATGGGCATATCTTGGGTGACAACATCCTCAAGGTGGATTCCTTTTTAACCCACCAAGTTGACTTTAGCTTGATGCGAGAGATTGGTAAGGTTTTTGCGGAAAAATTTGCTTCTGCTGGCATTACCAAGGTCGTGACCATTGAAGCGTCAGGTATTGCACCAGCCCTTTTTACAGCTGAAGCCTTAAACGTTCCCATGATTTTCGCCAAAAAAGCTAAGAACATCACTATGAACGAAGGAATCTTAACTGCCGAAGTTTACTCCTTTACCAAGCAGGTAACCAGCACCGTTTCTATCGCTGGAAAATTCCTCTCACCAGAGGATAAGGTCTTGATTATCGACGATTTCCTTGCTAACGGCCAAGCTGCTAAAGGCTTGATTCAAATCATCGAACAAGCTGGAGCAACAGTCGAAGCTATCGGTATTGTGATTGAAAAATCTTTCCAAGATGGCCGTGATTTGCTTGAAAAAGCAGGCTATCCTGTCCTATCACTCGCTCGTTTGGATCGTTTTGAAAATGGTCAAGTTATTTTTAAGGAGGCAGATCTCTAATGCAAACTCAAGAAAAACATTCGCAAGCAGCCGTTCTTGGCTTGCAGCACTTACTAGCCATGTACTCAGGTTCTATCCTTGTACCTATTATCATTGCAACATCTCTGGGATACTCAACTGAACAGTTGACCTACTTAATTTCAACAGATATCTTCATGTGTGGAGTAGCTACCTTCCTCCAACTTCAACTCAACAAACACTTTGGTATCGGGCTTCCTATCGTTCTTGGAGTTGCCTTCCAATCGGTTGCTCCTCTGATTATGATTGGGCAAAGCCACGGTAGTGGTGCTATGTTTGGTGCTTTAATTGCATCAGGTATTTACGTAATTCTTGTCTCAGGAGTCTTCGCAAAAATAGCCGATCTCTTTCCTTCTATCGTAACAGGATCTGTCATCACTACAATCGGTTTGACCTTAATTCCTGTAGCTATTGGGAACATGGGAAATAACGTTCCAGAGCCAACTGGTCAAAGTCTCTTGCTTGCAGCTATCACTGTTTTGATTATCCTCTTGATTAACATCTTTACCAAAGGATTTATCAAGTCTATCTCTATTTTGATTGGCCTGGTTGTTGGAACTGCCATTGCTGCTACCATGGGCTTGGTTGACTTCTCGCCTGTTGCGGCAGCACCACTTGTCCATGTCCCAACTCCACTCTACTTTGGGATGCCAACCTTTGAAATCTCATCTATTGTCATGATGTGTATCATCGCAACGGTATCTATGGTTGAGTCAACTGGTGTTTACCTAGCCTTGTCTGATATCACAAAGGATCCAATCGACAGCACGCGCCTTCGCAACGGATACCGCGCAGAAGGTTTGGCCGTACTTCTCGGAGGAATCTTTAACACCTTCCCTTACACAGGATTCTCACAAAACGTTGGTTTGGTTAAACTGTCAGGTATCAAGACTCGTCTGCCAATCTACTACGCAGCTGGTTTCCTGATTCTCCTTGGACTTCTCCCTAAGTTTGGTGCCCTCGCCCAAATCATTCCAAGTCCTGTCCTCGGTGGTGCCATGCTGGTGATGTTTGGTTTTGTATCTATTCAAGGGATGCAAATCCTCGCTCGTGTTGACTTTGCTAACAATGAACATAACTTCCTTATCGCAGCAGTTTCAATCTCTGCAGGTGTCGGACTCAACAACAGTAATCTCTTTGTCAGCATGCCAACAGCCTTCCAAATGTTCTTCTCAAACGGAATCGTCGTAGCCAGCCTACTTGCCATAGTACTAAATGCAGTATTAAATCATAAAAAGAAATCATGAAAGTCGCATAATTAAAAAGCGGTTGTCAACTTTTCGTTGAAGACCGCTTTTTTGTAGCCTACTTGTTTTAGTAAGTATACTTTTGATTCTAACTTATATAATTTCTTTAGACAGATCGCTATAATATTCACGCTTTAATAATGGGCTTTCTATGTTAACCCGATTAACTTTCGAATCAACATATTTCAAATTATCTCTAATAATCGAAAAGAACGTTTGACTTTTTAAACTTAGAAATTTTGAATTTATTGCGTCGAACATTTTTTTCAAAACCTTTTCATCAGTTTCATTTTTTACGAATGAATCAATAGCAAATGGCAGACTTGTGATAGATTTACTATCAATCAAGTTCATATAAACGAGAAAAATTACCAATAAATCTTTATTTAAATTTGTTCCACTGCCCTTTAACTTATCAAAATTACGGAATTTTTTATCTGTGATACCTGTTGAACCAATTAGAATTGAAAGTTCATTTTTAAGTGCTTCATAATCTCCTTCAATTGTTTTCGCTCTCTGATTAAGCTCTTTTTTGAGCATCCTTATTTCTTTTGTAATGTCACCAATCAATTTGTCAAGATTTGATTTTTCCGAAGTTTCTTGAATCTCTAACTTTTTTAGTTCAGATAAAACATTTTGATTCACATACTCATCAATATCAGATAATTGTTTCAGTTCAGTTAATCGTTCATGATATTGATTAAACTGTTCTTGTAGCTGTTTTATAGCTTCTTCTTTTTCTTGAACTATTCTTTTAGATTTCATAATTTGCTGAGAAATACTATCTATTCGACTCTTGATTGCAAGTTCATTGTCTTCCAGTTCTAAGCGTGTTAGGGATTGTTGTCTAGTTAAGATAGAATGGCAATAAACACATTCATGTCTAATTTCAGAAAATCTCTCCTGAATCTTACTTGATAACTTTTTAAGCTCTTCTAAATCTTGATTTAATATATCAAGATTTATCTTTTCTTTAGATAATTCCCCAGTCTTATCGGTAATTTTTATAGAAAACTTATCTGTTTCGGTAATATAAAAATCTAATTCTTTTTGTAGGTCTTTGAAATCTTTAGGAACTGTCTCAGTAATTTTATTTTTAGTACGATATGTTTTATATACTGATTGAACCTGATCGATTCTTCCATTTACTAATTCTAATTGCCTTAAATACTCATTTTTTTTACTTTCTTTATCAACGATTTGACTATCAGATATGCCTAGATAATAATCAAAAACATTTTTGGGAAAATCATTTGATTTATACCGTCCTAAACTTTCAAATGAATCTTTAAATAATTTACCATCCCATGCTTTATCCTGATCAATATACATTGGACTAAAAAGGGCTTCAACAGAAGCTAAACTTGCTTTATCACTGCTTTTGTTGACTAATTCCAGCCTCATTTTAAGTTTCTCTTGAAACCACAAATAGTATTCTGCAAAGTTTTCAAACAGTTTGACTTCATTATTATCTAAAACAGAAATAACTTTATTATGTCTCTTGATCAAAAATTCATTACCATCAATAAAAACTTCTAATTGAAAAATAAAATTGTCCGCATTCCAACCCTTGGGAAATGATTTGAGGTTTGCTCCTAAGGCATAGTAAATTGATTTAACTAGACTAGATTTCCCTTCACCATTCGTACTACTAACTATTAGGTTTGCTGAATCAGAAAATACAAATTTGTTCGCTTTTTCGTTCTCGTAATCTGCTATTAAAAGACTTTTTATGGTCATCCTACTCATTAGCAATTCCCTCCAAAATATCGCAATACGCCGATATTCCTACAGCATATCTACTGTTTTCTGATAATGTTCCCATTTCAGATAACATAAATGTTTTAGGTATTAACGTTGTTACCGATTCATTTTCTAAACTATTTTTATCACTGTTCAAAAAATTAACGACAGATTTTTTAGCAGTTATATATTCTAATATAATCTTTTTTTCTTCTTTCTTTATTTTCTCATTCTTAATTTCAGTAAAACCAAATTTATCAAGTTCTTTATCAAATCGTGCCTTTGCAGTTACTTTTTGTAAGATTAAATTTAGCCCTTCTGATGTAATCTTTTTGAGTTCTTTATCTGCAATCGTATGCACTTCTTTTTCAGATTTTTGGACAATTTGCTGCAATAATTCGTTAATAATTACATCATCTCTATTATCAATAGAAACCCTTTGATTTGCCATCTCTCCCTTTAAAAATGTTTTAGCATTGATAATGTTATTATCAAAAGCAGTTTTTACCAAAGCAAAATTATCTACCTTCGGATTATTAACTTCCTTCTTTTGATTATCAGATAACAGCCATGAACTAGAAAAAAGTTCTTCTGTATCTATCTGTTCTTGCATTTCTTTTAAATCGCTTTCTTTAAAATTATATACTACAATTTTATAAATAGAATCGCTTGTCCCTGAAGAAAGATTCTTTTCAAAGATAGAAGGTCGTTCCTTTGTTTCTTGTAATAACTTTTTGAGACTCATGTTTTTCTGACCTTTGACCTGTATATAAGCATGATAGCTATCATCATAAGTAACTTCAAAATCCTCATCCGTCTCAACATATATTGAAAAATTGGACTTATTATAGTTTCTAATCGCAACTAAAGATATAACGCAATTTTGATAATTAAAGCCTTTTTGCGCAATTGATCCCCCATTATCTTTTACCATAAAATTTCTCCAACTTACTAAATATTTAAGTCAATAACTTCCGTACTACCAAACAACAAACTTCTTTGCTTATTTTTTATCCGCCAAGCATTACCATGATTCTTACCAGCATACTTGCCCGATGGAGTCGTATAGCCACGCCAGTCATATGTAATTGCGCCTGATTTTATCAAAGAAAGAAAAGTCATAAATTGTGGTGAGCGAGTTAACTCCGCTTCAATATACTTGAATTGACCTACTTCACCGTCCATTTTAGATTCAACTTTCACCCACAAAGTAGCCGGGTGTTTTTTATGCAATTCTTCCTCTAATGCTTTGAATGTCCAAAAAGCAGCTAAGATAGTCTTCTTATTTTCTTGTTTTCGCAATTCAACAATATTAACTCTATCATTAACTTCCAGATAAAAACCCTGATTATTTTGAGGATTTTCTTCTGAACCTATTGTAATATATAAACTCTTATATCCTAAATGCTTATCTGAATCATAACCATATAAGCGAGCAAATGCTGACACTCTACTTCTATCATTCGTTTCAAACTCTGCAACAGGTGTTCCTTCAAAATCTGGGCGTAGGGTAAATAAGGTATCTAACGTTTTGGAGGATTTTGATTTTAGCTCAATAATTCCTTCAAAATCAGCTTCTTGACTGTTATTGGTTTTAATTCCCAAAAGTGACTCTAGAGTATCCCCGGCATCCTTAGGTGCAATCTTACCTACACCTTTTGAATTTCTATGAAAACCTTGTCTTGCTATGGCTTTAATCTGTGGAATTAACCTATTTAGTGAATCTTCAACTTTATCTTGTCCAAATAGTTCTATAATAGTGCTATTTTGAGGAATGCTATGTGTAACATTAAATAATGTAAGTTCTTTTTGATTATTTACGGTTATATAAATCAAGTCGTTTACATGGATTTGAGATGACTTAATGAACTCTCCCAATCCAGATATCCAAAATCGCTCATCGCCTCTTTTATTGGCTTTATAGAAGCTTATTTTCACTTCATGTTGCTGGTCTTCCAATACAAGATTAGCCATTAAATAAACTTTGTCAGTCAATTTTTCGAAATCCAATAAATCATTATCTAACAACAACTTCCTTAAAAAACCATTTGCATCGATAATACTTTTACTTAACATAGTTTGCGTCAGTCTGATAACAGTATAATCATTAGAATTATACTTATGTATAGCGTTGATAACTTCTAATTCGTCGTCATATGGAATAAATTGCATTAGTTTTCTCCTCTCTTAAATAAATCAGCCAGTGAAACTCCCATTTCATCTGCAAGACTTTCTATTGTTGAAAAATAAATATCTGAATATTTACCATTTACAAGATTGCTTATAGTAGACTCTCTAACTCCATCTGAAGTACTCAATGAAAATTGATTCCATCTTCTCAAATATAGCTTGATATTTTGTATAAGAATATTTTGATATTCCTCCACAGAATTAGAAAAAAATTCTTTGGAAGCACTTATCTTGTCGGTTCTAATCAAAAGTTCTGGAAAATTGATTGATAAAGCATTAGCAATCACTACCAAGGTTGAAAGTTTAGGACTATAATTAGTATTTGGAGATAATAATTTGTTAATCGTCTGCCTGCTAAGTCCTGTCTTTTTCGATAACTCACTTTGCGATAGTTTACTCGAATAAAGTAATCGCTCAATATTTTCTTTGATATGACGCTCCATAACAATTCTCCAATTATCATTTTCTTTATTTTATAACTTTCAACACAAATAAAATTCACTTTAGTTTACATTTTTACTGGTTTTCTCAAATATTTAACGAATATCTATTATAGGGGAGTAACTCCTGGACTTTTCAATAATTTTCTGATATACTACTAAGGTAGCAAATACAAAATTCGAGGTAAATTATGCCGTATGCAATAGACTTATTCTGTGGCGCTGGAGGATTTAGCGAAGGAATCCTACAAGCTGGATTCGATATTATCTTCTCCAGCGATAAAAGCCCTATGGTAGAAGAAACATATACAAACCGACATCAACAATTAGGCTTAGTTGACGGGGTTGACACTCACTTTGAACTTTCTGATATAAAAGAACTTACTTCTGACAAAATATTTCAATCAATAAACTCATTGAAATATGGAAATATCTTTGAAAGAGGTTCTGTAGATGTTATTTTTGGTGGTCCTCCTTGTCAAGGCTTTAGCCGTCTAGGGAAAAGAGATTCTAAAGACCCTAGAAACATGCTCTTCCACGAATATTTGCGTATCATTAAAGACGTTATGCCGCGTTATGTCGTTATGGAAAACGTAACAGGTATTTTAGATATGCAGATGCTTGACTTTCCAAGCGTACTTGATGATAGAATTTACAAAGGACAGAATTTAGTTCAATCCATTCTTAGAAATGAGTTAGACGAGTTAGGATATACTCTACTTGATGTTCAGGTTCTAAACGCTGCAAACTTCGGTGTCCCACAACAAAGAAATCGAGTTGTATTTTTAGCATACCGTAACGATGTAACTCCTATCGAATATCCAGAAAGTGACAACGATATTCCAAGCGTTACTGTTTATGATGCTTTAGGTGATCTTTATGACGGGGAATTTGATTACGAAACAGATTATTCCGTACAAAGCCGATTAGGAAGAACTCCTAACACTGATGGACAACCTATTATAAATGCTAATCCGTTAAATATGGAATTCTCAAGACATGATGATATTGTCACACAACGATTTTCACTATATCAGCAAGGTGAGAACAGAGCCAAAGCTGCTAATAGAATCCAATTGGAAGGATTGGAATTACAAAGAGATTGCCCAAATCTATTCACAGAAAGTTTATTTCAACTTAATGGTAAAACAAACCAACCTATCATTCTAAAGCAACTAAAAAAGCAAGATTTGCTTCAAGAAAATTTTCAATCTGAAAAATGGCTACAATTGACAAATCGCCAACTAGGTTTATTGTCTATGAATGATAATAACAACTTAAGAAAACACCATATTTTAAAATCACTTGCTCTTAGATTAAAAACATCATTTGAAGATGCTGAACTCTTTTGGAATGAAATCAAAAATCGGTTGAATACAGAAATCACTGAAAATCAATTTTCAAACATGTTGAGAAATGGAGAATTAACTCCTGCAGCAATTGAAGCAATCTTTACTAAAAAGAGTATTCGAGTTCGTCTTAACCAAGATACCGTTTCCCCAACCATGGTAACATTACCAGATGACTATATCCACCCATTTTTTAACCGTGTGTTGACTGTAAGAGAAATGGCGCGTCTACAATCATTTGACGATAGTTTTATATTTCTAGGAAAACGTACTACTGGGGGCGATAAGCGAGCAAAAGAAACACCTCAATTTACTCAGGTAGGTAACGCTGTCCCACCGTTGCTAGCTAAAGCAATTGCTGAACAAGTCATGATAGCAATAAATAAATAACAATATAGATAGAGACTTGGGGATTCTCCCCAAAATAAAATAGAACCATCAGTCCAAAAGTGTCATTCTGACCTTTACTGATAGTTCTATTTTTACGATAGTGTGTATACACTATCTGAGCTCGCAAAGACCTGAAATCATATTTTTAGGTCAATTCTAAATTTCCCGTGCCAGACACGGTGGCTGACATTGTCAGACCACCATTTCATCGGAAGAACACAATAAGAAAAAGAGGTCCGAGCCTCTTTTTTAGTTTATCTATATCCTCACCTGTCTGTCTTCTGACCTCTGGCCTGTGACAAACATGGTAAAGGTTGCTTTGCAGACATTTCTGCCTTCTTGATTGGTAATATCGACATCCACCACACAGGTTGTGCGACCTTGATGGACGCATTCTCCTTTAATGGTCAACACGTCGTCGAGTTTTCCTGCTTTAAGGTAGTTGATAGAGGATTGGAGTGTCACTCCATCAAGCCCCAAAGATATGACCACCAAACCGCTGATCTGGTCGCAAAGGGTAAAGAGATAGCCACCATGGGCATTGCCATAGTAGTTGAGCGACGAGTCCACTACTTTGGTCGTCACCACAACGTGACCATCTCTCATTTGTTCAATTTCGTAATTTTCAAAGGCAGATATAGCATCAAAATGAAAATCTTTCATGGTTTCCTCCTGATATTTCAAACGACACTATGATACTACTTTTTATAGGACTGTGCAAGGAGAAAGCTCCTAGTCTGGCAAAATTCCGACCTGCTCCACAAAGTGCATAAAGGCCGCCTGTCCCTGCTCTGTCTGCTTGTAGACTCCTGCATCCTCAAGTACACGCGCAAAGATAGCCCCCACAGAGTCCTTGACGATTTCAAGGGCTTTCTCTTTATCTGTTAGGTCTGGATATTGGGCTCTAAGTTGATCTGCCCATTCCTGATGATAATCGGCAACTGTAACAGCTTCTCCTACAAGATAGCTAGCGACTTGCTCCACTTCTGCTTTCAGACGTGGTGGCAAGATTGCCAAGCCCATGACCTCAATCAAGCCGATATTTTCCTTCTTGATATGTTGGACATCCTTGTGGGGATGATAGATGCCATCAGGATGCTCTGGCGATGTCTGATTGTCTCGCAAGACTAAGTCCAACTCAAACTGTCCATCGCGTTTACGGGCAATAGGTGTAATGGTATGATGCGGTGTCCCATCAGTCTCAGCCAAAATCTGCACTTCAGGATCTGAATACTGGCGCCATTCCTGCAAAATCTTGTCAGCTAAGTTGATCAAATCTTCTTTGGAATCCGAAGTCAAACGCAACACTGACATTGGCCACTTGACAATCCCAGCCTTGACCTGCTCAAAACCAGTAAAAGAGAAAGTCTTTTGCAAGGGAGCCAATTCCATAGGAAATACGTGACGGCCTCCCTGATAGTGATCATGAGTCAGAATAGAGCCACCCACAATCGGCAGGTCGGCATTAGAGCCAGCAAAATAGCCTGGAAACTGCTCTACGATAGCTAGCAGACGCTCAAAACTCTGACGACTAATGGCCATGGGGCGATGCTGACCGTCTAAGAAAATACAGTGCTCATTAAAGTAAGCATAGGGCGAATACTGGAAGCCCCATTCCTGACCAGCCATTTCAAAACGGATAATCCGGTGGTTGCTGCGAGCTGGGTGGTTAACTCGACCATGGTAGCCCTCATTCTCTAGACAAAGCTGACACTGAGGATAATTACTAGCTTGCACCAACTTGGCTGCCGCAATCTCTTTGGGATCCTTTTCAGGCTTAGAGAGGTTGATGGTAATTTCAAGTTCACCGTAATCAGATGGAACACGATAAGCAATATTTTTAGCAATGGCCTTGAGTTTGATGTAGTCATTTTTCTGACTGAGTTGGTAAAAGTCCGCAATTGCCTGTTCGGGAGATTGGGCATAGGTTGTCCAAAAGTCACGATTGACCTGACTTGGACAAGGGGTCACCAAGTCCATCAATTCAGCACCAAGGATTTCACGCGCAGCCTGACTATCCTCAATCGTCTCTAATCGAACGGCTTCCTCAACCAGCTGGTCCTTGAGGTCAATCACTTTATCCAGATCCGTCTCAACTTCCAAAACACCGTCTCCCACTCGTGCCAAGACACGATTGGTCAGGTAGATTCGATCCATTTCCTCAAATGAACTTTCAGAAATGACATGTGTTACAAATTTATCTACTAAGGTCACCATAAAGCCTCCTTTTGACTAGTCAAGGACGCGAGTGCCACCTGCAACTTCAGCGATATAGAAACTTGGAGCGTATCCAACTACTTCCTCGTAGTGTTTGCCTACAGCTTCCTTAAAGGTATCAACAGCATCTTTTTGCACCAAGGCAATGGCACATCCGCCAAAACCTGCCCCTGTCATACGAGCACCGAGAACTCCTTCTTGTGCCCAAGCTGTGTGAACAAGAGTATCCAATTCCAATCCAGTCACTTCATAGTCATGCTCAAGAGAAACGTGAGAAGCATTCATCAAACGACCAAATGTTTCTAAATCTCCTGCTTGGAGGGCTGCTTGAGCTTTGAGGGTACGTTGATTTTCAAGCACTGCATGACGAGCACGTTTCAAACGATTTTCATCTTTAATCAGATAGCTGTATTGGTCAAAGGCCCACTCATCCAATTCACCCAAGGTCTGAATATCTAAGGCTACTTGCAATTCTTCCACTGCTTTTTCACACTCAGCACGACGTTCATTGTATTTAGAGTCCGCCAATTCACGGCGTTTGTTAGTATTCATAATAACAACGACATTGTCCTTCAAATCAAGTGGTACCAAATCATACTCTAAGGTGTTGGTATCAAGGTAAATAGCACGTTGGTCTGCACCCATACCGATAGCAAACTGGTCCATAATACCAGAATTCACTCCGATAAAGTTGTTTTCTGTTTGTTTTCCAATTTTAACCAAATCCAAACGGTCTAGTTTTAAATCAAAGAGATGCTCTGCCACGACTCCTGTCAAGAGTTCAAGGGATGCTGAAGAAGACAAGCCAGCACCATTTGGAATATTTCCATAAACATAGAAATCAAAACCTTTGTCAATCACATGCCCAGCTTCTTGCAAGAAATAAAGAACCCCTTTTGGATAGTTAGTCCAGTTGTGCTCTTTTTCAAACTTGAGGTCAGCGAGAGGCACTTCAATAATACCCTTGTCCTCAAAGTTAGCTGAGTAGAAACGCAAGACTTGGTCGTCACGCTTACGAGCTGCACCGTAAGTTCCCAAGGAAATAGCAGCTGGAAAAACGTGCCCGCCATTATAGTCCGTGTGTTCACCAATCAAGTTGATACGACCTGGTGAAAAGAATGTTTGGTCTGCTTCTTGACCAAAAACAGCAAGAAAGTCTTTACGAAGCGCTTCAGCAGTAAGATGTTGTGTCATATGATTTCTCCTTTTACTGTCCGTTAAGTCACCTTAACGTGTAATCGTTTTCTTCTATTGTATACAAGGGATTTCCCAAGGTCAATCCCTTTTACTAAAATTTTACTAAACTATCAGTAAAATGCAGAAAAATATGATATACTAATCTAATCAAGGAGGATTTATGGCTACCTTAAAAGACATTGCACAGTTAGCCTCTGTCTCTATCGCGACCGTATCCCGTGTCCTCAATTGCGATCAGAGTCTATCTGTTACAGAAGAAACCAGACACCGTATTTTAACCGTTGCTGAAGAGCTGGGCTACACCAAGCACCTCAAGACAGGCGAGTCCCACAAGCCCAAGCAAAAGATTGCCATTATCCAATGGGTCAGCGAACAAGGGGAGCTGGACGACCTCTACTACTACCAGATTCGCCTAGGCATAGAAAAAAGAGCCCAAGAGTTGGACTATGATATCTTGCGCTATTTTAATGACCATCCTTTTACCCTGAGCGAGGAAGTGATTGGGATTCTCTGCATCGGAAAGTTTAGTCGAGTTCAGATTTCTGCCTTTGAGGAATACCAAAAGCCTCTTGTCTTTCTAGACAGTGATACACTTTCCCTAGGACATACCTGTATTATCACGGATTTTTACACTGCCATTAAACAGGTTGTCGATTATTTCCTCAGCCAAGGACTTGATCGTATCGGGATTCTAACAGGCCTTGAAGAAACAACCGACCAAGAAGAAATCATTGAGGACAAGCGTCTGGAAAACTTCAAAAACTACAGTCAAGCGAAAGGAATTTATCATGATGAACTGGTCTTTCAAGGAAGCTTTACCGCCCAGTCTGGCTATGACTTGATGAAGGAGGCTATTCAGAGTTTGGGAGACCAACTCCCACCAGCCTTTTTCGCAGCCAGCGATAGTTTAGCTATCGGTGCCCTCCGTGCCGTCCAAGAAGCTGGAATCAGTCTGCCAGACCGCGTCAGTCTTATTTCCTTTAACGACACCAGCCTGACCAAGCAAGTTTATCCTCCCCTCTCCAGCATCACCGTCTATACAGAGGAAATGGGGCGAGCAGGCATGGATATTCTTAACAAAGAAGTACTCCACGGTCGCAAAATTCCTAGCCTGACTATGCTGGGAACCAGACTGACATTGAGAGAGAGTACTCTGCCATAACTCCACAAATTAAACATGACAAAAAATCCTAATAGAGAGTCTCAAATCTCCATTAGGATTTTCTTTTTTAGTCCATCACAATCATAGACTTAATGGTCTTACGTTCATCCATATCTTTGTAGGCTTGGTCGATATCTTCCAGTTTATAACTTGAAGTAAAGACGCGACCTGGATTGATATCACCATCAAGGACGGCTTTTAGTAAGAATTGCTTATCGTATGTTGTGACAGAAGCTGGACCACCACCGATTATTGTATTTTGACCAAAGGTTGAGCCAATGGTTCGATTTTCATAGTGCGGTACGCCAACAAAGCCCATGCGACCTCCATTATGGAGAACACCTAGCGCCTGTTCTACAGCAGCCTCCGTACCAACACATTCAAGTGCTGCGTCTGCTCCGCCACCGAGAATTTCACGCACCTTGGCAATTCCTTCTTGACCACGTTCAGCTACAACAGCTGTCGCACCTGACTCCAGAGCCATCTTTTGACGATCTTCATGACGGCTCATAAGAATAATTTGCGATGCTCCACGCATTTTAGCTGCGATGACAGCACATTGACCAACAGCCCCATCACCGATGACAACAACCTTGTCACCTTTTTGAACATTTGCAACACGCGCCGCATGATAGCCTGTTGGCATGACATCCGCAAGAGTCAAGAGGGACTTGAGCATACCTTCGCTATAATCTGAAGGTTGACCAGGGATTTTAACCAGCGCCCAGTTTGCATAGTGAAAACGGATATACTCAGCCTGAAAATCGCCTCCCAAGTTATTACCAATATGATTGTCGCAAGAACCGTCAAAGCCAGCAAGACAGGCATCACACTGACCACATCCATGTGTAAACGGGACAATGACAAAATCACCTGGCTTCACCGTCGTAATGGCTTCCCCAGTTTCTTCGACAATCCCAATCGCTTCGTGTCCACTATTTTTGTGTCCAGCTTTCGTTTCTGGATTACGGTACCTCCACAGATCCGATCCGCAAACGCACGCGCGAACTACACGAATAATCACATCATCTGCGTCTATAATTTGCGGACGTTCAATGCTAGCAAGTCCAACCTGCCCTGCCTTTGTATATACTGCTGATTTCATTAACATATCCTCTCCATTTTTACTAGTTTAAGTATACACTTTTTATTATGCTTTCGCTCACTTATACTACACCTCATCAATGATGATGATTTTGATCATGACTTGCTTCTAACTCTGCTATATTGCGCTTATGTGCTTGGTGAGTTTCTAGGTCGGCATCAACTTCAATAGTGATGTTTTGAAATCCACAATCTTTTAGCAAGTTTCGTATGAATTCTTTACAAGTTTCCATCTGTTCAATTTCTTTTAGGCAAACATGAACAATGGCATTTTTTTCCAAACCATCCATAGTCCAGAGATTAAGCTGGTTAAGGCTAGCCACATTGTCTAATTCCTCTAAGTCACTCATGACTTGCTTGATATCGACACCTTCTGGCACAGCATCCAAGAAAATCTTGAGTGTGCTCCAAAAGCGAGGAATGGCTTTGATTAAAATGAAGATGGAAATGACAAGCGATAAGAGCGGATCAAGAATATACCAATCTGTAAATCGAAGAACAATTGCCATCAGAATGACAGCCAACCAACCAAGAGTATCTTCTAGAAAATGCAGACTCAGAATTGACTCGTTCTTTGTTTGTCCCTTTCGGACCACAAGACTAGCTAATACATTGATAGTAACCGCAATCATTCCTAGCCAGAGGATACCTTCATCATTAACGGGCTGTGGATTAAAAAGTTTAGTTGTATTTTCCAAAATCACTAGGATGGATCCTGTGATAAGAATCACAGCAGTCACTAGTGCTCCTAAAAGACTAAATCGCTTGTAACCCAAGGTGTACTGCCTATCTTCTTCTCTATTTGAGATTGTTTCTAGAAAGGCCGATATGCCAATGGCTATAGCATCTCCCAAGTCATGGACAGAATCAGCAAGAACAGCACTCGAACCAAAGATTCCTCCTGCGATAAACTCAACAATGGCATAGCTTAAATTTAAGAAAAAAGCTACCCAAACAGTATATTTTGCCTTCATCTTTCTCATTCCTTTGTTATAATAGATTTATGAACACCTTGTTCATTATCATTATCCACTAAAACTCAAAGAAAGGATAGAAGCAAAACGTCAGCTTTATTCAGTTCTGAACAATTTGCCTCAAGTGTCCATATGACTAACATTGACCGCCGTATCAGTAAAACAAAAAAAGCCATCTATCAAGCTTTTCTACAACTTTTGAACGATAAGAGCTACGAGTCTACTACGGTTCAGGATATCATTGATCTCGCAGATGTGGGACGATCCACCTTTTACTGTCACTATGAGAGTAAGGAACTACTTCTGGACGAACTTTGTCGCGACCTCTTCCATCACCTCTTTGAAAGAGAGGAGTCCATTTCAACCGAGGATTACCTCGCCCATCTCTTTCTTCACTTTCAAAAAAACCAAGACCATATCACCAGTCTACTATTTTCAAAAAATGACTACTTCCTCCGTCAACTCCATAAAGAGCTAGAACACCATGTCTATTCCCTGATGACTAATGATTTAAAAGAAGCTCACCCTAATCTACCTACTTCTTACCTCCAACACTTAGTCGTGTCCAACTTTGTCGAGACATTGACCTGGTGGCTCAAAAAAGGACAAGACTTTACAGACCAGGAAGTTGGCCAATTTTATCTAGACCTTCTCATTCCTAAAAATTGAATAGCAAATAGAGCTCAGTTGCCTTATTTCTTGGTTACTGAGTTTTTTACCTTTTCAACAACAAAAGAGGACCCGCCGATCCTCTTTTTCATAATATAAAATCCTTTATTATCAACTCTATCTGTTTTATCCCAAGACTTAAAATAGTACTTTTAAACATCTTTCCCTAGTTAGGTAAATCAGTATTCTGCTTAGCAGCCTTGCTCCACTGGTACCAACCAACTAGACTGTTAATGAGATAAATCAAGTATTTCCCTTGGATTTGCAGGCTTTCTCCCTACCAGAGATAGATTGAAAAGACATTAGTAGCAGCCCAGAATATCCACTGTTCACGGTAAACAGCTGTCATGAGGATTTGCCCTACACCATTGAATGGGAACAGCGTAAGTTGGGAGACGAAGTTCGAATAGTGATGGGACAGTCTCCTAATTCAGAAAATTATACTGATGATCCTAATGGGCGCTAAAAATGCGAAGACCTATGAAGACCTATTTTGTATTAGTCAAACAAAAAATCCAAAAGAAATGGTATATGATTATGACCATGAAACAAAGTAAAATCAAACCGAGTGATCTGAGGAAGCACCCGATGATCATGAAACGTTATTAAACACAAAAGTCACCCATGTGAGTTCTTGCCAGAAGCTGAAGTTAATCCTTCAATCTGGAAAACTCGCAGAGGTGACTTTTTCTATACATCTCGATTTTTCTGGCAATAATCATTAACCGATAAATATGTCTGTGAATCACCCAGCGACTCCGCTATGTCCATAATCCGCGGTGGTAGTAATCCCACTCGCTGGACAAGTTCGTGATTGCTGAACAATTCCCGTGGACTGCCGGCGAAGCCAAACTTCCCGTGTTCCATAACATACACCGACTCAAACTCGGCGGCGACCCAATCCATGTCATGGGTGATGGTCACAACTTGGTGGCCCGAATCAGCCAACTGATGGAAAATTGCGGTCAACTTGCTCCGGCTTTCCCAATCAAGCGACATCATCGGCTCATCAAATAAATAAATCTCCGGATCCACTGCCAAAACAGTGGCAACACTCAACAGCTTGCGTTCCGACAATGACAGGTCATATGGACTTTCAGCTGTTTTATCATCCAAGCCAACTCTTTTTAGAGCCGCTAAAGCCCGCCTCGTAATCGTGTCGCGGTCATCCATGACCTGCGCGACATTCCACTCCACCTCTCGTTGAACGGTCGGGTTGAAAAGCTGATCGTCAGGATTCTGAAAAGTAATCCCAACCTTCAGTAACTTTTCGACTGGTTTAAGATCATTAAAATTTTCTCCATCGATCTTAATCACACCGGTTTGTGGTGTCAGCAAGCCCGTCAACAATTTGAAGAGCGTTGATTTGCCGGCACCATTTTGGCCGACAATCGCCACCATCGGATCGGCGAAGTGTTTGTCTTCAACATCCAAGCTAAAGGACCGTTCCGGATAAGTGAACGTCAGGTGGCTCAGTTCAATTGTGGGCATAACGAACCTCCTTCAGATCAGCGTAATTCACCGGATACCGGCCATCAGCCAAGTGCCAGTCCATTTTTTGAGCAAGTTGCTGGATTGTCGGGGCTGGAATCTGCCAGTCAGCTGCCAAATGATTAAACACCTCACCCGGCCTGCCCTGGGCTACCATTTGACCCTCGTGCAGCACCCACACAAGGTCGGCGACTTCGCATAAATCGTCAATTTCACTGGTGACAATGAAGACAGTCGTCTCTTTGACTTGGGCCAGCCATTGGAAAAATTGCCGGCGACCAAGGGGATCCATCTCACTGGTCGGATCATCCATAATCAAAACAGCCGGATTAGCCACAATCGCCGTGGCAATTGCCAACCGCTGGATCTGACCACCGGAAAGGCTCTCGGGACGCAAATTCAGCTGTTCAATCAACCCCATTTGCGTGGCAACTTCTTCAACCCGTTTTTGAATCAGTCCTTCAGCCATTCCCTGATTAATCAAGTCAAAGGCGATTTCATCGGCAACCGTGTCTGCCAACCCGCTTAGTTGGCCAGTTGGATTTTGCAGTACAACTCCATTCATGGCATTATAAACGGGCCAATTATCGGACACTCGCTGGCCAAACATGTGCCAATCGCCCTCAATCTCAGCAGACACAATTTTGGGAATGACCCCTGCCAGCACACGGCACAAAGTCGATTTGCCGGAGTGGCTATTCCCGATAATCCCAACCACCTGGCCAGTATGAACCTCCGCGTTAATCTGACGCAGTTGTGGTTGCTCAGTACCTGGATAACGGGTGGTCAAATTTTCAATTACAATCCGTTTATCTTCGTCCATATCTTCCACCCAATCAATAAAATTGCCAATCCAGTCAGACCAATGTGCAGCGTCCGCGATAGGCGATACACGCGCTGGGAGGTTCTGACCGTCCGGTTGAGATTATCAAAACCTCTCAGTTGGAGAGAAATCGACCGCGTCATCGATTGATCCAAGGTCTTAATCACCAATGGAATTAGAACCGGCAGGACTGACTTTAATTTCTGAATCAACGTTTTTTGCGGATTGGTTCCGCGAACTTTTTGTGCCTGCTGGATTTTCCGCATATTGCGCATCATTTCCGGCAAAATATAACACACCGACATCAGAACGTAGACGGTTTTATAAGACAATCCGGACAGTTCCAAATAGGCCGCGTTTTCTGAAATACTCGTGGTCACCATAAAAAAGCCACTGGTCAAAATAATCACCAATACTCGACAACCCAGAGTGGTGGCGTAAATCAGGCCTTCTTTGTAGAACGACACCCCAAGCACAGAAAACAGCACAGTTTGATTCCGACTGTAAAATAACCCTTGGATGATCAGCATGGTGCAAATCAGAAACAGGCTGAATCCCAGCGCCTTAAAGGTGGTAGAACTCAATTTGGAAAATAACAATAGCAGTGTTGCGACAAGAATTAATCCGGCCTGAAGCAATAAATTCATACTGGCAAAGCTCAACAACGTCATGTCCAAGATGAACAAGAGCTTAGTAATCGGATCGATCACCTGGTACCACTTGAGCTTGACCCGTGGCGCTCCAGAAATCAATGTTTTATCAGTCATCATTTATCATCGCTAAAGAAGTGCACCATCCGCTTTGGCAGCTGACGATAGATGAAGAATGCCAGGTAGGCCACGCAGACTTTATCCAAAATATCCAAGACAAACTCATCGGTAAATGAGGCCAGCCACACTGGTACATGATTGGCGACCATTACCGCAAACAATGAGTCACCCCAAGCGATACCGGTCTGACCACCCCAAAAGATGACGTTGAGTGGCGTTGAAATGACAGCTGAAACGATGGCAATAATAATAGCAGAAACAAATACTCGTCGCGCTGACGAGAACCACCCATTGGCGTGCAAAACTCCGACAGCAATCCCAATTCCGATGCTGGTAATC
The DNA here is from genome assembly GCF_005144795.1 of Streptococcus mitis. GTDB lineage: Bacteria > Bacillota > Bacilli > Lactobacillales > Streptococcaceae > Streptococcus > Streptococcus mitis_BB. Next base: position 112,742 of record NZ_SWFJ01000008.1, read on the forward strand.
GCATACACGGTTGAAATTGGCGATAAGGTCAGCCCATAGATCACGTTGTTGATGAAACCACTAATGGCACCGGCAACCGGCCCAGCCAACATTGTCTGAGCAGTTTTCTATATGGTCGTTTAACAAAGTTGAGTTTGACATTTTCAAACTATTTCTTCAACAAACCTTGTTCTTGTAGAAACTCCTTGGCTACTTGTTCTGCTGACTTGCCTTCAACACCGACTTGGTAGTTGAGCTGGCTCATCTGGCTTTCTGTAATCTTACCAGCCAATTTATTAAGAACAGTTTCCAATTCTGGATGTTTCTTGAGAAGAGATTCTTTCATTAGTGGAGCCCCTTGATAAGGTGGGAAGAGTTGTTTGTCATCTTCCAATACCTGTAAATCATAACGTGCCAATTCCGCATCGGTTGAATAGGCGTCCGTGATTTGAATATCACCTGACTGAATTGCCTGATAGCGAAGAGCTGGCTCCATGGTCGCCACATTGAGATTGAGACCGTACATTGATTGCAAGCCCTTATTGCCATCTTCACGGTCATTAAATTCGAGTGTAAAACCTGCCTTCAGCTGCCCTTCCACTTTTTTCAAGTCCGAAATGGTCTTCAAGCCATATTCTTGAGCAATTTTTTTCGGAACAGCTACAGCGTAGGTATTTTGATAAGACATGGGTTTGAGATAGGCTAGATGATCCTGTTTGGCAATGCCATCACGCGCCACCTGATAAACCTGCTCTGGCTCATGACCCACTTTCGGTGATGGTTGAAGCAGACTTTCAGTCACCGTACCAGTAAATTCAGGATAGATGTCAATATCGCCTTTTTTCAGAGCTTCGTAGAGGAAACTTGTCTTACCAAAATTCGGTTTAACAGTCGCAGTCATACTGGTATTTTCTTCAATTAGCAACTTATACATATTGGCCAAAATTTCTGGTTCTGGACCCAATTTCCCAGCAATAACCAAGTTTTCTTTCTCTTTTTGAGCCAAAAGAGCTGGACTATAAGACAAACCAAGCAATATGGTCACCAAGGCAAAACCAGAAAAAATCGTCCGCAATTTTGCTTTTTCCATCACTTTTAGTAGGAGGTTAAAGGCAATGGCAAGCACTGCAGAAGAAAGGGCCCCAATCAAAATCAGACTGGCATTATTACGGTCAATTCCCAAAAGGATAAAGGAACCCAGCCCCCCTGCACCAATCAAGGCAGCCAAGGTTGCTGTACCGATAATCAAAACCGCTGCCGTCCGAATCCCAGACATGATAACAGGCATAGCAAGTGGAATTTCAAACTTCTTGAGTCGCTCCCACCTAGTCATCCCAAAGGCAATCCCAGCCTCTTGCAGACTCGGATCAATTCCTTTCAGCCCAGTGATGGTATTTTGTAAAATCGGAAAGATCGCATAAATCACTAGAGCTGTCAAAGCCGGCAAGGTTCCAATTCCCATCAAGGGGATAAAGAGCCCTAACAAGGCCAGTGACGGGATAGTCTGGAAAATCCCTGCAATCTGCAAAACCCAGTCCGCCATCTTTTCATGATAACGAAGAAATACCGCTAAGGGGACTGCAATAAAAATAGCTAGTAACAGGGTCAAAAGCGACAACTGCAAATGTTGAGATAGAGCTGTCAACCAATCACTAAAACGATCCTGAAAAGTTGCAATTAAATTAGTCATGAACACTACCTCCAAACAAGTCTGCTACAAATTCTGTGGCAGGAGCTTTTAAAATGGTCTCGGGATTCGCTACCTGGCGAATTTCTCCATCCTGCAAAACAGCAATACGATCCGCCAACTTCAAGGCCTCATCCGTATCATGGGTTACAAAAATAGTTGTCATCCCAAACTCTTTATGCAATTCTTTAGTCAGAACCTGCAACTGTTTTCTCGAAATAGCATCCAAGGCTGAAAAAGGCTCATCCATGAGGAGAATCTTAGGCTGACCAATCATAGCACGAACAATTCCAACCCGTTGCTGTTCTCCACCAGATAATTCACTAGGCAAACGATGCCCATACTCAGCTACTGGCAAGCCAACCTTAGCCAAAAGCTCTTCTGTTTTCTGAGCAATTTCTTCCTTAGTCCATCCCTTCATTTCAGGAATCAGGGCAATATTTTCCGCGACCGTTAGATTAGGAAATAGAGCAATGGCCTGTAAAACATAACCAGTAGAAAGACGAAGTTCACGCTCATCATAATCTTTGATGCGCTTGCCATCCATATAAATATTTCCATCAGTTGGTTCCAAGAGGCGGTTGACCATCTTGATCATGGTCGTCTTACCTGAGCCAGATGGCCCAACTAAAACCATAAACTCGCCATTCTCAATCCGTAAATTAACATCTCTCAAGACATCTTTTTCTGTGTAACGTAAAGCTACATTTTTGTATTCAATCATTCTGTATCCTCAATTTAAAACTTGCCTCGATTGGTCAATTCTTCTACCCTAGGCATAACTTCTTTATTATTCCAATGCTCCACAATTTTCCCGTTTTCTAGACGGAAGATATCGTACTGGGCATAAGCAACTCCACCAATCTGAGTCCGACCATAGCTAACCACTTAGTTTCCTTGTCCTAAGAGTTGGAAAACAATCAAAAGTGGCCTTTACTTATAAACAGCTAATTTGCTCCATTTTAAACCTCATTTTCCTTCTCTTTCAGATTAGCCAAAATTCTTTCTTGAAAGGCTTCAAACTGACGAATTTCTTCCTCTGAAAATCCTTTGTAAAAGATAGTATCCAATTTCTGACTGACACGATGCCCCACTTCTTTCTGAGACTCCCCCAACTCTGTTAAAACTAAATACTTCTTACGCTTATCTTCTCCACATGGACTAACGGTTACAAGATTTTGTTCCTCAAGCTTTTTTATCATCGTCGTCAGAGTATTATTAGCAAGTCCAGTCGCCAAAACAATATCTGTCGCGGTTGCGCAGCCAGTTTCACTATTCCATAAAACCGCTAAAATCTTTCCCTGTTCACTCCGATAAAGAGCTTCAGGATCTTGGCTCAGTAACTTCTGAAAAATTCGCCCATTCAACAAACGAATATGATGGGCTAGCAAATGACTATCTTTCATAACACCTCCAATTTATTTCTATATCGAAACGAATGAAATAATTGTAACACTCATTATTCCAACTGTCAACTATTTCGATTTAGAAATAATTTTCCCCAGTAAAAAAACCTCCTACCCAAGGTAGGAGATTTCAATCTTATAAAACTTAATCCGTCATGTCCGATACCAACGTTCGATGTTCCAATGGTAGACTGCACATAACTAGCAAGAAAATAAAACCTGACTGAATCCAGAAGAGGGCTAAGTCAAAGATTCCGTGTACAGCAACCACTGTAAGGAAAGACAGATAAAGACCGATAATCGGGCGTTTCCCCGACTCCTGACTCATATCCATCATCAAGCGAACAGGAGCAACAGAAGACAAAACTAATAAAATAGTCCCCACAACTCCGTAACTAAGAATCGTATCAATATAAAGACTATGAGCATGTTCATGATAAGGAGCATTTATTCTAGGATAAGAGTGCATATAAGTCAATGGCCCTTCACCCCAGAAAGGATTTTGCTTAAATAAGGCCATCCCAGCATCCCAGATAGAAATGCGTTCTTCCATAGAAGAGTCTAAAGTCCCCATCCGAACTCCTAAATCACTGGAAAAGAGGAAACTCAAGCCAATCGCAAAGACCCCTATACTAAGCCAAAAGGCCTTCCAGTTTTTAATGGTCGTAAAGAGATAAATAATGGCTCCAGCGATAATAGCAGGAAAGGCAGTTCGATTTTGCGTAAAGTTCAAACCAAAGAGATTCACAAAGCCTGCAAACACACAGAATACTTTCAACCAATTCAACTTGGTCGTTGTAAACAGATAGAAAGCAATCATGATACAGAAACAACAAATAATACCATAATAATTAGGATTAAAGAAGGTCACTTCTGCACGATTCTGATGCCACACCTGCATATTGGGTGAAAGAAAAGCATAGTTGAATTTCTTCACAATTTGGAAATGCTCTAAACTCGCAAAAGCAGCTGACAAGACGCTACCAAACAAGACGAGCTGCAAAATCAATCGAAAGAATTTATGTGATAAAATCGACTGATAATGCAAAAAGAAAACAGTAAATAGAAAAATTCCTACTGAAGCCACAACTCCCATCCAATTTTGTGCAAAAACGGATATAACAGTACTATAGCCAAGAAAAAGAAGCAGCATCGGATGCTCCCCCATTTTCTGAAGAATACTTTTCATGTCTCCTGTAAAAATCAAACTAATAATATATAAACAGAATACAACTACAAAAAGATAAAAGGGTAAAAAGATACTCAGGATAATTCCCAATAAAATCAGCTCTTTACTAGACAACCCTTTCAGCTTTTCAATAAAGCCTATTGATTTCAAAATGAATCCTTTCTCTCCAAATCAACTGATTCAGATAATAGTAAGCTACCCTATATTGTACCACTTTTTTAGCGATTTGAAAACAAAGGAAACGTTTCCCTAGGTAAAAAAGCGAGCAAAAATACTGAGATTTCAAAACTCAATCTTAATGATTGCATTTTCTCTAAGAAAATCATGCCGTAAATAGTAGGCATATGTTAAAATAGTAGTAATAAAATATAGATTAGGCGCAACTATCCAAACTAGATTCAAATCATATACTATTCTTAAAGAAAGGCAACACTATGAAATCCTACCAAGCTGTCTACCAAATCCTATCTAAAGAAACCGACTATATCAGCGGAGAAAAAATTGCAGAAGAACTATCCCTAAGCCGAACATCAATTTGGAAAGCAATTAAAAGACTAGAACAAGAAGGCATTGAAATTGATAGCATCAAAAACAAAGGATATAAACTGATGAATGGTGACCTTATTCTTCCAGAGATTCTAGAAGAAAATCTTCCAATTAAAGTCAGTTTTAAACCCGAAACAAAATCAACACAACTGGATGCAAAAGAAGCAATTGATTTAGGAAATGAAGCAAACACCCTCTATCTAGCTTCCTATCAAACAGCAGGGCGAGGCCGTTTTCAACGTTCCTTCTACTCACCACAAGGTGGTATTTATATGACACTCCATCTTAAACCAAATCTCGCCTATGACAAATTACCATCCTACACACTACTTGTAGCTGGATCTGTCTACAAAGCCATTAAGAACCTAACTTTAATAGATGTCGACATAAAATGGGTCAATGATATCTACCTAAACAATCATAAAATTGGAGGAATCCTTACTGAGGCAATGACGTCTGTAGAAACAGGCCTAGTCACAGATATCATTATTGGAGTAGGAATCAACTTTACTATTAAAGACTTCCCCCAGGAATTAAAAGAAAAAGCTGCTAGTCTATTTAAAGCACCAGCACCTATAACCAGAAATGAATTAATTATAGAGATATGGCGTGCTTTCTTCGAAACACCAGCAGAAGAGCTATTATACCTATATAAAAAACAGTCATTCGTCCTAGGAAAAGAAGTTACTTTTACACTAGATCAAAAAGACTACAAGGGACTTGCTAAGGACATCTCTGAAAGTGGTAAACTTTTAGTTCAATGTGATAACGGAAAAGAAATTTGGCTAAATAGCGGAGAAATTTCACTAAAAACTTGGAAGTAATAGCGAAGTTATACAATAAAAAATAAACTATATAAAAAGTCTCTATAACATTTGTAGTGGGTAAATCTCCTATGAATATTATGGAGCCTATTTTATTGTAGAAAAAAGTCCCATAAGATCTATAATGAAAAGCAACCAAACCATTATTAGAAAAAATAATATAGAACAATTACATTTTATCACAAAACTACTCGATATCAAAGACTCAAATATCCAAATTATAGATATCATCAATAAGGATACACACAAGGAAATCATCGCTAAACTGGATTATGAGGCTCCACCTTGTCCTGATTGCAGAAGCCAAATGAAGAAATATGACTTTCAAAAACCGTCTAAGATTCCTTACCTTGAAACAACTGGTATGCCTACTAGAATTCTCCTTAAAAAACGCCGTTTTAAGTGCTATCAGTGCTTGAAAATAGCGGTCTCCGAGACCGCCCTCGACAAGAAGAATCACCAAATCACTCGTATCGTCAATCAAAAGATTGCTCAAAATCTGATTGAAAAGACTTCTATGACCGATATTGCCCATCAGCTGTCCATTTCAACTTCAACTGTCATTCGCAAACTCAATGACTTCCGTTTTAAGCATGATTTTTCTAGCCTTCCTGAGATTATGTCTTGGGATGAGTACACTTTTACTAAGGGAAAGATGAGCTTCATTGCGCAAGATTTTGAAAAGCTCACTATCATCGCTGTTCTTGAAGGTAGAACACAAACTGTCATCCGAAATCATTTTCTTCGATAGAGCCGTTCGTTGTCAGGTGAAAATCATTACTATGGATATGTTTAGTCCCTACTATGACTTGGCTAAACAGATTCACTTTCGAATTTCTAGGTTCAGGCTGAAACAGTCTCCCAGACTATTTCACTCCCGAATATTAAAATAGTCCTAGATCACTTTCACCCTTCGTTATTATATTTCTAAACTTAGTCTAAAACAGTCCACTGGACTGTTTTACTCCAACACTTAAGCCGTGCTATGATTCGTGTACGTGTCCAAATTATGAATCAATTTGAACGAAAATCCCATGAATATAAGGCTATTAAGCGTTACTGGAAGCTCATCCAACAGGATAGTCGTAAATTGAGTGATAAACGTTTTTATCGCCCTACTTTTCGTATGCACTTAACCAATAAAGAGATTCTTGACAAGCTTTTGAGCTATTCAGAAGACTTGAAACACCACTACCATCTCTCTCAACTCTTGCTTTTTCACTTCCAAAGTAAGGAGCAGGAGAAATTTTTCGGACTCATTGAGGACAATCTAAAACAGGTTTATCCTCTTTTTCAGACTATCTTTAAAACTTTATCTCAAGGATAAAGAGAAGATTGTCAACGCTCTTCAATTACCCTATTCTAACGCCAAATTGGAAGCAACGAATAATCTTATCAAACGCAATGCCTTTGGTTTTCGGAACTTTGAAAAGTTCAAAAAACGGATTTTTATCGCTCTAAACATCAAAAAAGAAAGGACGAAATTTGTCCTTTCTCAATCTTAGCTTTTCTTCAACCCACTACAGTTGACAAAGAAGCAAGAAAAAAGAGAGTTATAAACTCTCATTTAAACGGAGAATAAGGGATTCGAACCCTTGCGCCAGTTACCCGACCTAACGATTTAGCAAACCGTCCTCTTCAGCCTCTTGAGTAATTCTCCTATTAATGGGCACGAGTGGACTCGAACCACCGACCTCACGCTTATCAGGCGTGCGCTCTAACCACCTGAGCTACGCGCCCAAGTTAAAAACTTGGTAATTTGAACAAAGTTCAAAGCGGGTGACGAGAATCGAACTCGCGACAACAGCTTGGAAGGCTGTAGTTTTACCACTAAACTACACCCGCATAAATACTATAAATAAAAATGGCGCGAGACGGAATCGAACCGCCGACACATGGAGCTTCAATCCATTGCTCTACCAACTGAGCTACCGAGCCTTATTGCGGGAGCAGGATTTGAACCTACGACCTTCGGGTTATGAGCCCGACGAGCTACCGAGCTGCTCCATCCCGCGTTAATACAAAAGGAGGATGTGGGATTCGAACCCACGCACGCTTTTACACGCCTGACGGTTTTCAAGACCGTTCCCTTCAGCCGGACTTGGGTAATCCTCCATATTATTTAAATGGACCTTGTAGGACTTGAACCTACGACCACTCGGTTATGAGCCGAGAGCTCTAACCAGCTGAGCTAAAGGTCCAACAAGATCATTATAGCGGCGAAGGGGATCGAACCCCCGACCTCCCGGGTATGAACCGGACGCTCTAGCCAGCTGAGCTACACCGCCATGAATCGGGAAGACAGGATTCGAACCTGCGACACCTTGGTCCCAAACCAAGTACTCTACCAAGCTGAGCTACTTCCCGAGTTAAAAAGAAAAATGCACCCTAGAGGAGTCGAACCTCTAACCGCCTGATTCGTAGTCAGGTACTCTATCCAGTTGAGCTAAGGGTGCTCATTAGTTTATGCCGAGGACCGGAATCGAACCGGTACGATCGTTACCAATCGCAGGATTTTAAGTCCTGTGCGTCTGCCAGTTCCGCCACCCCGGCCTCTCTAAGCGAACGACGGGATTCGAACCCGCGACCCCCACCTTGGCAAGGTGGTGTTCTACCACTGAACTACGTTCGCACTGTTTTCTTCTATCTAAAAATGCCGGCTACATGACTTGAACACGCGACCCTCTGATTACAAATCAGATGCTCTACCAACTGAGCTAAGCCGGCTCATTTATTATTTCTTAATGCGGGTTAAGGGACTTGAACCCCCACGCCGTTAAGCGCCAGATCCTAAATCTGGTGCGTCTGCCAATTCCGCCAAACCCGCATATATGACCCGTACTGGGCTCGAACCAGTGACCCATTGATTAAAAGTCAATTGCTCTACCAACTGAGCTAACGAGTCTAAAATAACTTCCGTTATCTTAAACGGTCCCGACGGGAATCGAACCCGCGATCTTCGCCGTGACAGGGCGACGTGATAACCGCTACACTACGGGACCTATGGGAGTTAACGGGATCGAACCGCTGACCCTCTGCTTGTAAGGCAGATGCTCTCCCAGCTGAGCTAAACTCCCTAGAGCTAAGCGACTTCCATATCTCACAGGGGGCAACCCCCAACTACTTCCGGCGTTCTAGGGCTTAACTTCTGTGTTCGGCATGGGTACAGGTGTATCTCCTAGGCTATCGTCACTTAACTCTGAGTAA
>NZ_SWFJ01000009.1 GCF_005144795.1 Streptococcus mitis
GTTTGAGTTCTCACTCATTTCTGTCACTGACAGATTTATTGTTTTTTCATTGTTCAGTACTACAACCTTAGTTGTAGTGCCCTGCACATTGGTTCGTCTTGTTCAGTTTTCAAAGGTCTTTGTCACTTGCTTCTCTCAAGTGACAACTATATTAGTATATCACAGCTGCTTTTTCTTGTCAACACTTTTTTGAAACTTTTTTAAAACTTTTTTTCAATCAGTATTTCATCCGCAACATACCATAGTCCGTACGGGATTCGAACCCGTGTTACCGCCGTGAAAAGGCGGTGTCTTAACCCCTTGACCAACGGACCAGAGTTATTTTCAACTCTTACTATTATACCCATTTTTCTAACTTTGTCAACTACTTTTTTTATCTTTTTCAAATTAATTAAAAAGAGCCAGAATTGTACTGGCCCTTCTATTGCTCTTTAAACTTAGAAGCACGTTCTTCTCCCCACCAATAGGGTATTAATTCTGCGACTTTCACTGTCTTTCTTGTATCATAGTCCATCATGAATTCTGCATCTTTATTTTCAGCATTAAGCTCTAAAAGGAATTCTCTGCAAGCGCCACAAGGCATACCCGAACTTCCACCATAAGGTGGTTTGTCTCGAAAGGCTAATACTTTCTTAACCTTAGTTTGTCCCGAGAATTGATACATATTGAAGAGGGCAGCCCGTTCTGCACAGAGATGGAACACACCACAGGTTCCCTCCATACAGAATCCTGTAAATATTTGTCCATCTTCTGCTGCTACTGCGGCAACGACATGATTAGCATAAACAAAATCAGATACTTCATGTGGATTATACAATTTCTGTGCTTCTTCGTACATCTTTTCCCAGATGTCCATTATTACATCCTTCTTATTTAGAGATTTCTTTTAACATATTTTCGATATGCTGAATTGATTTTTTACGTCCAAGCAAGAAAATTGTATCTGGTAATTCTGGTCCATGCATTTCACCTGAAACTGCGATACGAATAGGCATGAAAAGATTTTTCCCTTTAATACCTGTTTCTTTTTGAACAGCTTTGATTTGCGGGAAAATATTTTCTGTCACAAATTCATCATCTGTCATCGCTTCAAGTTTTGCTTTGAAGGCTTCAAGAACTGTTGGGACTGTTTCACCCGCCATGACTTCGCGCTCTGCTTCTGTCAATTCTGGGAAATCTGAGAAGAAAAGATCTGTCAATGGAATAATTTCATCTACTGATTTCATTTGTGGTTTATAGAGCTCAACTAGTTTTTCAGCTTTGTCAGTCAAACGTCCTGCTTCCTCTAAGAATGGTTTTGCCATTTCAAAGATAGTTTCTAGATCTGCATTCTTGATATAGTCATTGCTCATCCAGTCTAGTTTTTTCTGGTCAAAGGCTGCTGGAGACTTGCTGAGGCGGTTTTCATCGAAAAGTTTAATGAGTTCTTCACGAGAGAAGATTTCATCTTCGCCACCTGGGTTCCAACCAAGAAGAGCAATAAAGTTAAAGACTGCTTCTGAAAGGTAACCTTTCTTTCGGTAATCTTCGATAAATTGAAGTGTATTAGTATCACGTTTAGATAACTTCTTACCAGTCTCAGAGTTGATAATCAAGGTCATGTGACCAAACTCTGGAGCTTCCCAACCAAGGGCTTCATAGACCATAAGCTGTTTTGGTGTATTAGCAATGTGGTCATCTCCACGGATAACATGAGAGATTTGCATATCGTGGTCATCGATAACAACGGCAAAGTTGTAAGTTGGGTAACCATCTTTCTTTTGGATAACCCAGTCACCACCGATATTGCCACCTTCAAATTCGATATCGCCTTTAACCATATCATGCCACTTATAGATACCTGACTCATTGACAGCCAAGCGCACAGTTGGGATAATGCCTGCTGCTTCACGTTCTGAGATGTAAGCCGCTTTTTCCTCTTGACTCATACCAAGGTATTCGTTGATATATCGAGGCGTTTCACCAGCTGCTTCTTGGCGTTCGCGTTCAGTTGCTAATTCTTCTTCTGTAACGTAAGATTTGTAGGCCTTTCCTTCAGCTAATAATTGGTCGATGTATTTTTGATACAAGTCCAAACGCTCAGATTGGCGGTAATTTTCATGTGTTTCTGGGCTTTCATCCCAATCCATACCTAACCAACGAAGGTTTTCAAGCTGTGAACGTTCCCCATCCTCGACATGACGTTTACGGTCAGTATCTTCGATACGAATGATAAATGTTCCACCATGATGGCGTGCATACAAATAGTTAAACAATGCTGTACGGGCATTCCCGATGTGTAGTAGTCCTGTTGGACTTGGTGCGTAACGTACGCGGATATCTTTTGACATAGTTTCTCCTATAAAGTCTCTAGGCATCTGCCTTTTTGCTCTCTATATTATATCACAAGTCTTGGCTGAGTCCAATTTCTATGAATAAAGAGAGTAAAAAGAGTGGGCAAACCACTCTTTTCTTCTATTATTATAGACGTGCGTTAAGTTCTTTGCTTAATTCTTCAAATCCTGGTTTTCCAAGAAGGGCGAACATATTACGTTTGTAAGCTTCAACACCTGGTTGGTCAAATGGGTTGATAGCATTCAAGTAACCTGAAAGGGCGATAGCCAATTCGAAGAAGTAGATAGTGTAACCAAGAGTGAAGGCATCTTGCTCTGGAAGGGTCACGTACATGTTTGGTACGTCACCATCTGTGTGGGCAAGAAGAACACCATCAGTCGCTTTTTTATTTACAAAGTCAACGTCTTTTCCTTGAAGGTAACCAAGTCCATCAAGGTCTTCTTCTAAGCTAGGGATAATCACGTTTTTACGAGGTTTATCAACACGGACAACTGTTTCAAACATGATACGAGTTCCTTCTTGGATAAATTGACCAAGTGAGTGCAAGTCAGTTGAGAAGTTGGCTGAAGTTGGGTAGATACCTTTTTGGTCTTTCCCTTCTGATTCACCAGCCAATTGTTTCCACCATTCTGAGAAGTATTGAAGTGATGGCTCATAGTTTACCAAGATCTCAGTTGCATAGCCTTTACGGTAAAGAATGTTACGAACTGCTGCGTATTGGTAAGCTTCGTTTTCAGAGATTTTGTCTGAAGTGTAGTCTTTGCGAGCTGCATTCGCGCCTTCCATAAGGGCTTTGATGTCAGCTCCTGATGCTGCGATTGGAAGCAAACCAACAGCTGTTAATACAGAGAAGCGTCCACCGATGTCATCTGGAACAACAAATGTTTCCCAACCGTTAGCATCTGCTTCAACCTTAACAGCACCTTTTTGTCGGTCAGTTGTTGCATAGATACGTTTGTTGGCTTCTTCTTGACCGTATTTCTTAACCAAAAGTTCTTTGAAGACACGGAAAGCGATAGCTGGTTCAGTTGTTGTACCTGATTTAGAAATCACGTTTACTGAGAAGTCTTTGTCTGCAACATACTCCACCAAGTCAGCAAGGTAAGTAGATGAGATTGAGTTTCCTGCGTAAAGGATTTGTGGAGCTTTGCGTTCTTCTTTTGTTTGCAAGTTTGCAAAGTGGTGATTCAAGAAGTCGATTGCTGCTTTAGCACCAAGGTAAGATCCACCGATACCAATAACAACTAAAACATCACTGTCTGACTTGATTTGCTCAGCAGCTTTCAAGATGCGGTCAAATTCTTCGCGGTCATAGTTTTCAGGAAGATCCAACCATCCTAGGAAGTCGCTACCAGCACCAGTTCCTTTACGAATCATTTCGTCAGCAGCTGTAACTTGTGCTTGCATGTATTCCACTTCATGTGGTGCAACAAATTTGTCTAAAACTTTTGAATAATCAAATTTAATATGTGACATGTTATTCCTCCAATATTTCTTCTTTTCTATCATAACGCTTGCCTTCGTTTTTTTCAAGTTTTTTTGTCGAATTTCTCCAATTTTTATCAGAATTCAAACGTTTGCGTAAAAATCCCATATTCAAAAAATTGAAAAAATAAAAGAAAGAACGACTAGATACACCAGTCGTTACAGTTCATTCAATAAATACTCAAATAATTCTAAATTGCCATCTTCTTCATTAACCAGAAACTCTGGATGCCACTGCAAACCGATAATGTGGTGCTCATCTATAGACTCAATCGCTTCGATGGTTTGGTCTCTTGGATCAATAGCAGTTACACGGAAATTAGGTGCCAAATCTTTAATACTTTGACGATGGACCGAGTTAACCTGACTTTCTTTTCCAAACAGCTTGGCCACCACGCTTCCTTCTACTGTCTCAATAGAGTGAGATGTTCCGAAAGGTAGTCCTTGCCAGTGACCTTCAATTTCTTGATTGAGGGTTCCGCCAAAGGCAACATTGACAAGTTGGACACCGCGACAGATTGCCATAATTGGTTTATTCTGACGGAGCGCTTCTTTCAAGAGAGCCAGTTCAAACTCATCACGTACTAGGTTGTAATCATCACTCTCGATGGTCTTTTTCTCTCCATAAAACTGAGGATGGACATTTTGACCGCCTGTCAAGATAAGTTTATCTATCATTTCTACATAATCGCGTACAACTGACTCATCACCAACAGGAATAACTAAAGGGAGACCACCGACTTGACGAATACTCTCTGCGAATCTACAAGATACAGATGAATGAATGTTTTTGCCCTCTGCATCTACGGGACATAGATTTGCAGCAACTCCTACAACCGTTCTAGTCATGATGTCTCTCCTTTCGAATGTTAATACTCTTCGAAAATCTCTTCAAACCACGTCAGCGTCGCCTTATCGTATATATGTTACTGACTTCGTCAGTTCTATCTACAACCTCAAAGCAGTGCTTTGAGCAACCTACGGCTAGCTTCCTAGTTTGCTCTTTGATTTTCATTGAGTATAACGATAGTCCTATCTTATCACTCAAAACGTCTTTCGTCTAATATGTTTTTTTTAAGGTCGTGATAAATATTTTTTATGGATAAGAAAAAACTGCCCGCATAGGACAACTTTTTTCTTACTCAAAGACAAATTGATTGTAATAGAGTTCTGAGTAGAATCCACCTAGTTTTAAGAGTTCATGGTGATTACCACGTTCAATGACTTCTCCATCTTTGAGGACAATAATCTGGTCTGCATTGAGGATGGTCTTCAAACGATGGGCAATGACAAAACTGGTTCTGCCTGCTACAACCGCCTCCATGGCATGCTGAATCTTGCTTTCTGTCACCGTATCTACGTTTGAAGTTGCTTCATCGAGAATGAGAACTTCTGGATCTGTCATCAGGGTTCGAGCGATAGAAATCAATTGTTTCTGCCCTGTCGAGAAGATGCTCTGGTCATCATCTATAAGAGTATCGTATTTGTTAGGTAAGCTTTCGATATAGTCGTGAATGTGGGTTGCCTTGGCTGCTACCTCAACCATTTCTTGACTAGCATCTGGTACACCGAAACGGATATTGTCTCGAATCGTTCCGCTAAATAGGACCGAATCTTGCAAAACAATTCCCACCTTGCTTCTAAGACTATCTAAATCATAGTCACGAATGTCTTTGCCGTCAAAATAAATACCACCAGCATCAACATCATAAAAGCGATTGATAAGATTCATAATAGTCGTTTTCCCTGAACCTGTCGGACCAACAACCGCGGTCATCCGGCCTTTCGGAGCGGAAATGCTGACATCTTTCAAAATAGGTTTATCAGGCAAGTATGAAAAATCAATATGACTAATTTCAACACCTTCTTGTAACTTAGTGAAGATTGGAGCCTTTTCAGGTCGGATTTCTTCCTCTGCGTCAAACATTTCCTGAATCCGTTCAGCCCCCGTAAAGGCCAACTGAAGACTTCCCCAACTAGCCGCAACTTGGATAATAGGCTGATAGTACTGCTGTGAAAATTGGGCAAACATAACAATCAGACCTAGGGCTGTACTTGTTTCAATAGACTTATCATTCAAAAGTACAGCTGAACCAGCAAAGATAACGATGGCTGTGTTGACCAGACTCATCCCATTCATGACAGGGAAAAGAATTCCTGAGAACATTCTTCCTTTAAAGGTTGCCTTGCGCACGCGCTCATTTTGTTCAAGAAATCCTGCCATCATATCCTCTTGAATTCCTTGCACAATCACGGCTTTTTGGCCTGAGATACTCTCATCCATATAGGCGTTGAGCTTCCCTACCTCTTTCTGCTGGAGGTTGGTGTATTTGCGTGCCATTTTTACGATGAAAATCAACATAAGGAAGGCCACTGGTGTGCTGGCAATGGTGATGAGGGCCAGCGTCACATTTCTCGAAAACATGACAAGAATCAGACCAATGTATAAAACAATATTGCTCATGACCTGAACCAGACTTTCATTAAAGGCTTGGAGGATATTATCCAAATCACTGGTAAAACGAGACAGGATATCGCCATCTTGTCGACGGTCAAAAAAAGAAACCGTCAATCGGGCAAGCTTCCCAAAGAGGCCTTTTCGCATTTCGTTGGTCGACTCTGCAATCACGCGCGTCATGAGACACATGTATATCACACTGGAGATAAACAGAACCAAAACTAGCAGACCAAGATTGACCATGATTCCTGATAGACTTTGCCAGACAAGTTCTGGATTGCCATCTTGATAAGCTTGAACTAAATTAGCTAACTGCGTCACCGCTTGTCCAGAAAAGACCGGAAAGAGGGCTTGGGCAAGAGTTGATAGAACCAGCATCAAGATAACAACCACAAATGAGAACTTGTAGACCTTAAAATAATTCCAAAAAAATTGAACTGTCTTCATTTTACTCCTCCTTTCCCTTCTGTGTTTCGTAGATTTCACGGTAAACGGCATTGTTGGCAACCAAGTCTGCATGCGTACCTTGACCAATCAATCGTCCTTGATCTAGAACCAAAATTTTATCTGCATGGACAACCGAGCTAATCTTTTGCGCGATGATAATGGTTGTTGTTCCCTTCAAGTCCTTATTCAAGGCTTCTTGGACCAAGCGCTCTGACTTGGCATCCAAGGCTGAGGTCGAATCGTCAAAAATCAGAATACGCGGATTGCTGACAATCCCACGAGCAATCGACATCCTTTGCTTTTGCCCACCAGAGAAATTGGTCCCCCGTTCTTCAACTGGACTTTCAAAGCTTTTCTCCATACGATGAATGAATTCGCTAGCCTGAGCAATGTTGGCTGCACGCTCCATTTCAAATAGAGTAGCATCTCCCTTACCCTGTCTCAAGTTATCTGCAATCGTTCCACTAAAGAGAATGGCACGTTGGAGAACGATAGAGACAGCTTTACGCAGGGTTCCTTCACTCACTTCACGAATATCCTTACCTCCAATTTTGATAGCCCCTTCCTGTGGGTCAAAGAGACGTGGAATCAATTGAGCCAAGGTTGACTTTCCTGCACCAGTCGCTCCAACGACACCAACCATTTGACCAGGTTCAATAGTAAAGCTCACATCTTTCAGCATCGGTTCCTTGTCCATTGGATAGGTAAAGGTCACATTTTCAAAGCTAAGACTTCCGACCAACTCTTCATCCGGGACATCCTTAAAGGTCATGGCCGGCTCTGCGTCCAGAATTTCTCGAATACGACGCATGGAAATCATAGCACGACTGACAGAATTTCCTAAAAATCCAACCATAACAATAGTAAAGATAATCTGGCTTAGGTAATTAACAAAGGAAGCAATGGAGCCAACAACTGACGGATCCGACTGAACCATCCCCGCAACCAGCCAAATAGAGAGAAAAACCGCCCCATAACCAACTAGCATCATAAAAGGTTCTACTACTGAAAAGGCATAGCCGATGTAAAGATTTTGACCGAGAAGATCGTCTGAGACTTCCGTAAACTTCGCAAACTGCTCTTTTTCTTGGACAAAGGACTTGACCACGCGAACGCCACGCAGATTTTCCTTGGCAATGGCATTGATGCGCTCAAGAAGGGTTTGAAACTTGGCAAAACGAGGCCCCATCATTCCCATCATGACAGCAGTCAAACCAAAAATCAAGACTACCATGAGAACAATCACCCACCACAGAGAAGGTAAGGTTTGAACCGCCAGGATAAACGAACCGATGAACAAGAGTGGAAGTCTAAAAAGAATTTGGAAGGTCATCATGACGACGTTCTGAATCTGGTTGATATCATTTGTCATACGAACGACTAGATTTCCCGCATTAAATTGTTCAATATTGGCATAAGAAAAGGTTTGGATTTTACGGAATGCATCCTCTCGAAGGTCGGATGAAACTCCTTGGGCAATATAGGCTGCAAGGATAACATTGAGCCCACCAGCAACCAGACCGACCACGGCCATGCCAATCAACCAAGCTCCGATACTATAAATAGCTTCATATTTCCCAGCAAGGAGGGCGTCTAACACTTCCTGCAGGTAACGCGGTTGCAGAAGTGAACTAGCAACCATCAAGCCTGTCATCAGAAGCGAAGCTAAGGCCTGCCACTTGTAGGTTTTGATTTTCTGAATCAGCATACTTTCTCCTTAAAAAATAGACAAAAGGGAGCGACAATACGTCAGCTCCTTCTCATTCTGTTTGTGTGATGTTATTCTAGCAAAAAAGTGGGAACTTGTCAAAGAAGTCTCCTTGATACAAATTAGTGCGCTTTCATCTACAGTAATGCATGATAAAGGTTTTTTGATAAAGGTTTTTATGGTAAAATAGTAAAAAGAAGGTTATAAAGGAGGGGAATATGGAAAAACAAACCATCGCCGTCTTGGGGCCTGGTTCTTGGGGAACTGCCCTTTCACAAGTCTTAAATGACAATGGACACGAGGTACGTATTTGGGGAAATCTTCCCGAGCAAATCAATGAAATTAATACCTATCATACTAATAAGCACTACTTTAAAGATGTCGTTCTAGACGAAAATATCATTGCCTACACCGACTTAGCAGAGGCATTAAAAGATGTGGATGCGATTTTGTTTGTTGTCCCAACAAAAGTGACACGACTTGTTGCTCAGCAAGTTGCACAAACCTTGGACCATAAGGCGATCATCATGCACGCATCAAAGGGATTAGAGCCTGATAGCCATAAACGATTATCAACCATCCTTGAAGAAGAAATTCCTGAACATCTCCGCAGTGATATTGTCGTTGTTTCAGGTCCTAGTCATGCAGAAGAGACCATTGTGCGTGACCTAACTTTAATCACTGCTGCTTCAAAAGATTTACAAACAGCTCAATACGTTCAGGAGCTTTTTAGCAATCACTACTTCCGACTTTATACCAACACGGATGTTATCGGGGTCGAAACCGCTGGTGCTCTCAAAAATATTATTGCTGTCGGTGCCGGAGCTTTACATGGTTTGGGATTTGGTGACAATGCCAAGGCAGCCATCATCGCTCGAGGCTTGGCAGAAATTACCCGCCTAGGGGTAGCACTCGGGGCCAATCCATTGACCTATAGTGGCTTATCTGGTGTGGGAGATTTGATCGTAACTGGAACCTCTATCCACTCTCGTAACTGGAGAGCCGGAGATGCTCTTGGTCGTGGAGAATCCCTAGCTGATATCGAAGCCAACATGGGCATGGTGATTGAAGGAATTTCAACGACTCGAGCAGCCTATGAACTAGCACAAGAACTTGGAGTCTATATGCCAATTACACAGGCCATTTACCAAGTTATCTACCACGGAACCAATATCAAAGATGCCATTTATGACATCATGAACAATGAATTTAAAGCAGAAAATGAGTGGTCTTAACCCTCTAAAGAAAGGATTCTTATGACATCAAAAGTTAGAAAGGCAGTCATCCCTGCCGCTGGACTCGGGACTCGATTTTTACCAGCAACCAAAGCACTTGCTAAAGAAATGTTGCCAATTGTAGACAAACCAACTATCCAATTTATCGTAGAAGAAGCTCTTAAATCAGGTATTGAAGATATTCTGGTTGTTACTGGTAAATCAAAACGTTCTATTGAAGACCACTTTGACTCAAACTTTGAGCTTGAGTACAACCTCAAAGAAAAATGCAAACATGACTTGCTAAAATTGGTAGACGAAACAACTGGCATTCGCCTTCACTTTATCCGTCAAAGCCATCCTCGTGGTCTTGGAGATGCTGTCTTACAAGCCAAAGCTTTTGTAGGGAATGAGCCCTTTGTTGTCATGCTGGGTGACGACCTAATGGATATCACAGATGACAACGCTGTACCTTTGACAAAACAATTGATGAATGATTACGAGTCGACTCACGCATCAACAATTGCTGTTATGCCTGTCCCTCATGAAGAAGTTTCAGCATATGGAGTTATAGCTCCTCAGGGTGAAGGGATTAATGGTCTCTACAGTGTCGAAACTTTCGTTGAAAAACCAGCTCCAGAAGATGCTCCAAGTGATTTGGCAATCATCGGACGCTATCTGCTCACACCAGAAATTTTTGAAATCCTCGAAAATCAAGCTCCCGGTGCTGGAAATGAGATCCAGCTTACCGACGCTATTGATACGCTTAATAAAACACAACGTGTTTTCGCCCGCGAATTTACAGGAGCTCGTTACGACGTTGGCGATAAGTTTGGCTTTATGAAAACATCTATTGACTATGCCCTCAAGCACCCACAAGTCAAAGATGACTTGAAAGATTACCTCATCCAACTGGGAAAAGAATTGGCTGAGGGGGAATAGAATTAGTTTCCAGTTAATAAATTAAGTCTCCAGCAAGTTGACTCTGGAGACTTAATTATTTTACAAATTTACATACAATTTAAAGATTTATGAGATATGTCTCTAAATCTACCAACTCAACTTCGGTCCTTAATGATGGATTACAGATTTTCAATCAAAAATCGATTTGAAGTTTTAATGATATTTGCTATTTTGGGGACGTCTAAATCATCTGTATACAGAAAATGTTTTTCCTTCTCCTTATTTTTAGCTAGAAACTCACTTCTTGCTTGTATTGATAAGTTGCCCACTCTTTCAATTTCTTTTCGAGAGTCATCCCTATCTTTCAAGGTTTTTTCTTCGGCCATTAAGACACAATATTTTAGACCAATTTGTTTTTCTTTTAAGAAAGAAGCAATTTTCTTCAGTTGGTATTCAAAAATGACATACTCTATTACGACAGAGATGCCTCGAGTTATAAAATTATTGGTCAAGCTGATGATATTGTCCCAAAACAAATCCATGTAATAGCCCTCATCTTCCCAGGGAGCCACTATGCCACCTTTAATCATTAAGTAAATCAAATCCCCCTCTATAACTGCACTTTTATCAAAAGAATAAGCTAACTCTTTACTAACAGTACTTTTCCCAACGCCTGGGGGGCCTGAAATAATGTAAACACAATTTTCCAACTTTATACCTCTTTTATTCTAATAATTCTTCAATCAATTTCTAATATTATAACATTTTCTATTTTTAAAATATATAATAAGACTGATACAACACTATATTCTAGAAACTTACGATACAAAAGAAATAAAAAAGCACACCATTCTCAATTTTCTGCAAAAAAACTTATTTACAAATGACTTCTTCGCGATAGAATGGGCGCTCACTTTCTCAAATCATCTACATACAAAGCCTTATTTTAACTTGCTGTATTGTTTCGAATGGTTCCAAATCACATTAAAAGCTACTCATTTTTAAGTAGCTTTTTTCTTATTCAAGTTTACATATTAGTCGTCACAACCCCATTCCCTTGTAGAAAAGCAGAACTGCGAGTCCTACGAATAACACTACTGCTACCAGTCTCTGACTAGCGCTATACATCCGTTTCTCTCCTCTAACTGGAAAGATAACTGCTAGAAATGCTCCACCGACTGCACCTCCGATATGACCTGCTAGACTGATTCCTGGAATCAGAACACTTCCAATAATATTAACCACAAAAAGTGTCAGATAAGATTGACCCAACTGCTGAATATAAGAATTGCGGGTTGCATAGCGAAGAACAATAATTGCAGCAAATAGCCCATAGAGAGAAGTAGAAGCTCCTGCTGCTAAGGATTTGGGACTAAATACAAAAACAAAAAGATTGCCCATCATTCCAGATAAAAGATAGAGAAAGAAAAACTGCTTGGATCCGAAAATTTCCTCTACTTGCCTACCAAGATAATAGAGAGAAAGTATATTGACAATGAAATGCTCCCACCCAATATGAACAAAAATGGCAGAGAAGAGACGCCAAACTTGCTCGGGAAAGAGACGAATGGCAGGGCCATACATGGCTCCAAATCGAAATAGGGTATCTGCCCTGTCAAAGTTTCCGCCTGCAGTGACCAGCATTAGTAGAAACACCAAGGCCGTTACCAAAAGGAAGAAACTCGTCACAGGGTAACGTCTATCAAAGATTTCCTTCATCAATCAGAACCTCCTGAACAGGAATATCATGGTTTTCAGGGATAAAGTCCTGAACTTGATAATGATAAACCGTACTCAAAGTATGACCAGAAAAATGTTCCAGATAGCGGTCATAATAACCTCCGCCGTAGCCAATCCGATAGCCTTCCGTCGTAAAAGCCAAGCCAGGAACATGAATCAAATCAATCTGAGAGGCATCCACAACTTCCAAATTTCCCTGTGGTTCCAGTAAGCCAAAGGAAGTTTTGACCAGTTGTTGCGGATTATAGACTACAAAATCCATGCGCCCCTTGGGATAAGTTTTGGGTATCAGAACCTTCTTGCCGTCCTTCAGCGCCTGCTCAATCAGTTCCTGCGTTTGAAACTCATGAGGAAAAGAGAGGTAGGTTGCGATGACCTTGGCTTCTTGGTAAAAGGGGTGTTGTAAAAGTTGCTCGGTTAAAGCTTGGTCTATAAACTGTTTTTGCTGTCGAGGTAAAGCCTTCATTTCATGCAAGACTTGCTTGCGTAATTCCGATTTCATAGACAATCCCTCTACTCTGCTGCCTTCTTTTTCAGGAAACTAGAAACCGCATCCACACCAATGGCTAAGGCTTCTTCCTTAGGATTCATCTGAGGGTGATGAAGGGCGTAGGGACTATCAATACCTAGCCAGAACATAACGCCATCAACTTTTGAAAGGAGATAACCAAAGTCTTCACCTGTCATAGCAGGTTCGATATCAATCAACTCGATTCCGTCTTTCTCTTCAAAAAAGTCCATTAGTTCACGCGCCAAGGCTGGATGGTTCTCAACAGGCAGGTACCCCCCTTGTTTGAGTTCCACTTCGACTTCCATATCAAAGGCAGCTGCAACTCCTTCTGCAACTGTTTTGACCCTTTTTTGCACCAAGAGACTCATGTCCTGTGTCAAGGCCCGAATAGTTCCATGCAAAAAGGCTGTATCTGTGATAACATTGTTGGTTGTTCCAGCTTGGAAAAGACCAAAGGTCACCACTGCTCCCTCGATTGGGTTGACATTGCGGCTAACCACTGACTGTACTTGAGTTACAAAGTAACTAGCCGCCACCAAGGCATCATTAGCTTCATGAGGAAAGGCCGCGTGTCCTCCTTTGCCTTTGAAACGGATCTTCACCTCGCAAGTCCCTGCAAAGAGTGTATGAGTATTGGTCGCAATCTGACCAACCTTCAAATCTGGTCGAACATGAAGACCATAAAACTGGTCTGGCAACCAGTCTCCAAAAGCCCCATCCTCATACATGAGCATGCCACCAGCTTCATTTTCTTCAGCAGGTTGAAACAGAAAGAGCAGATTGTTCTTTGGTTGCTCCTTAAGGGCTCGCTCAAGACAGCCCAAAGCAATAGTCATGTGGAAATCATGGCCACAAGCGTGCATACGATCTTTGTGCTGAGAAGCGAAAGGAAGACCTGTTTGTTCGACGATAGGCAGGCCATCAATATCTGTTCTCCAACCAATGGTACGCTCTGGCTGACTTCCCTGCAAATAAACCAAAATCCCTGTCCGCCAAGTACGAACTTGAACAAAATCCTTGCCCGCAGTCAATTTCTCAATCACATCTAGCAGATAAGCCTGAGTCTTGAACTCCTCCAAGCCAATCTCTGGAATCTGGTGCAAATCTCGTCTAGTCTGAATCAAATCTAACATCTATCTATCCTCCGATATAGCAGAAAGAGGCTGGAAGAAGGGTTCCGCCTCTTTATTACTTTTACAATTATAAGGTACGAAGCGCATCCTCTAGCGCTGTTTTTTGTTGGGTTTGGGCATCAATCTCTTTGATGATACGAGCTGGAACACCTGCTACCACCACGTTTTCTGGGACATCTTGGGTAACAATAGCTCCTGCTGCGACAACTGAACCACTACCGATTTGGACCCCTTCGATAACCACTGCGTTGGCACCGATAAGAACATTGTCTCCAACACGGACTGGTTCTGCGCTAGCTGGCTCAATCACACCTGCCAAAACTGCACCTGCACCAACATGGCTGTTTTTCCCAACGATAGCACGGCCACCAAGGATAGCTCCCATATCAATCATAGTTCCTGCACCAATTTCAGCACCGATATTGATAACCGCTCCCATCATGATAACAGCATTGTCACCAATTTCAACTTGGTCACGGATAATAGCACCCGGCTCAATACGAGCATTGATAGCACGTTTATCTAGCAAAGGAACTGCGGAATTACGAGCATCTTGCTCAACAACATAGTCTTGATTTTCTACCAAACCATCGAGAAGCGGAGCCACGTCCTTCCAGTCTCCGAATAGAACATTTCCTAGTTTAACAACAGAGCTAGGTACAGCAGTTGCGAGTTGTCCCTCAAAGGTTACTTTCACACTGGTTTTCTTTTCGGCATTGGCGATAAATTGGATAATTTCTTGAGCGTTCATTTTTGTAGCAGTCATAGGCGCCTCCTAGTTCATTATAATGATACCTATTCTACCAAAAAAGGCCTCAAATTTGAAGCCTCAACTATTAAAATAACCCTCTTTAATTTCTCCCCTTAGCTTCTTCGACAGACAAGAAAATCATAGGAACAATAATCAACACCATAGACAAAGCTAGAAATCCATCCATAACTAGACCAAGAAAGAGAACGCTCAGTAAAGCTGAAGAAAGGGGTTCACTAGCACTCACCACTGATACAACCAAAGGAGATACAAGGGATACCGCCTTCATCGAAATAAAGAAAGCAAATGCAGTCCCGAATACAGCTATCGTTAAGCAAATCAACACACTCACAATATCTAACCGAAAAGTAACACGATAGACTGGATGGAGTAGGTTACTAAATAATCCCGCTATAATCATCCCCCAACCAACTGTCGGTATAAAGCCATATCGCTTGGCAAAAGATTGTGGCAAGATAACATTAAACATGACTCCAACTGCACTGAGCAAGCCAGTTATCAAAGCCAAGGGAGTCATAGACAGCTGCGATAAATCTCCTCTAGTAGCCATTAAAAACACACCCAGCATGGCAATCAAAACATATAGGATAGCACTAAGAGACGCCTTCTTTTTGTAAACCATTCGATTGTAAAATAGGATAAAAACTGGACTGATAAATTGTAAAATAGTCGCAGTTGTCGCATTTGAGTACTCAACGCATAGATAAAAGAAAAACTGCACAGAAAAAATCCCCAAAATAGCATAGGCTAAAAAGGGCAGGTAATTTTTCTTATCTCGCCAAATATCGACTAACTTCCTACGTAACTGAAAGGCTGATAGGATCAAAACAAGACTTCCTGCTACCAGTAAACGCATAGAAGTAATCCAGCCCGAAGATACTTTATAATGAGTAAAGAAATACTCTCCTAAAATCCCGCAAATCCCCCAGATTAAACCTGATAATAGTGAATAGATTGTCCCCTTAACAATCTTTTTCTGATATTGATTCATATATTTATTTTAACATGAAAATGAAAAAGAAAAAAGTAGCAAGGATAGAACATTTTTATCCTTGCTACTACTCTATATTATCGATTAGACCTAGAAGTTCCTGTTGATGATCTTGTTCCAGAGTTATTATTTACATTTGGTAATGTCAAACTAGGGAGATTTCCTAGAATACTCTTCCAAGCATTCTGATAGTCTGCATCGCTACCCCCAATCGCAAATCTGTAAGTAGTGACTGGTGCTCCTTCTTTTGTAGCCCAGTAACTTGTTACTGTAGACCCTGAAATATCAACTTCCTTTCCATTGATTGAGACCTTGCCCGGCTTTTGCCCTGTTGATTTTAGCACCTGTGATTTTGTGACACTAGAATCAAGATTAAAGCGCTCATTTCCCCAAATACCTGGTTCAGCTTGTTGAATAGCATTGACCAAATGAGCCATATAATTGGCATTTCGGTAGTGACCTGCACCTTTAGCAAGTGGTCGATTATCATCATGACCTAACCAACCTCCTAGAGTCAATCTAGGTGTCGAAAGCATGAGCCACATGTTCTCGTCTTCATTCGTTGTCCCCGTTTTTCCAATCCAATCTGCACTTGCTAGACTAGGATTAATAGACGATAAGTCTGACTGGAAACTAGAAGTAATACGAGATGAAATGACATCACGGAGTAAACTCTGCATAATAGTCGCTGTTGCCTTAGAATAAACCTGAACAGGTTGAGATTTATATTCATAAATCACTCGGCCATCAGGAGACTCTATCTTAGCAATCATGTGTTTCTGTTGATAAACACCATTGTTAGCTATGGTCTGATAACCGTTGGTATGCTGGGCAACTGTGACCTCAATTCCTCCACCCATAGGTAAACTTTCAATACCATATTCTGGAATTTCATAACCCATTTTTTCCATGTAGCCTTTCACATCAACACCCTTCTCTCGAAGCGTGCGGTAGGTCCAATAGGCCGGTATATTCCATGAATAATTAAGAGCTTCTCCAAGAGTCATCATAGCCGTACCAGGACTATTGACATACATAATCGGATTCCCGTTAGAGAAATTTGTCGGATAGTTGGACAAGATGCTTGCACTCCCCATCAGCCCCTGATCAATAGCGATACCATAGGCCAAGAGAGGTTTGGTTGTGGAAGCAGGAGATCGTTTGGTATCGATGGCGTGATTATTCTGATTTTCTTGATAATTTCGACCACCAACAAACCCAAGGATAGCTCCTGTTTTGTTATCCATCAAAACATTTCCCACTTCAGGCTGTCCTGTCGAGTCATCCACTAGTCGGCCATAACTAGCAACAGCATTCTGCATGGCTGTGTGGATATTTTTATTTATAGTTGTGGTAACTTTATACCCGCCATTTTCAATTTCTTTAGTTGCTAAATCACGATAAGCTTTCTGAATAGATTCATTTTTCAATTCTTGACTAGAAATATTATCTTGCTGAATCAAATAGTCATACATCCTATCTACAGCTTCGGCTAGAGTCGCAAAGTAAAGATAACCACGAGAAGCAGTACTCACACTACCAGATGGTAGGAAATCTTTTTTAAAATCATAATCCTTATATTGTTGATAATCTTCCTGGCTTAATGCACCTGTGCGATACATATTGTACAGCACGTCCTTGGCACGCTTGATTCCCAAAGCCATATCCTCATCACTCTTCATACTGCCGTCAGATTCATAAGGAGAATAACTAATAGGACTCTGGGGCAAACCTGCGATAAACGCAGCTTGTGGTACGCTCAATTTACTTGCTTCTACACCGAAAATTCCTTCTGCTGCTTGCTGGGCACCTGCAATGTTTTGCCCTTTATTATTTCTACCAAAAGGAGCGATATTGAGATAGGCTGTTAGAATCTCATCTTTCCCCATCACTCTTTCTAAAGCAAGTGCATCGACAATCTCTGTTGCCTTACGAGCCAATGTCGGAGCGTCTCCAACAACCTGCTGTTTGATGACCTGCTGCGTTAAGGTCGAACCTCCACTGGACGACCCCAGACCAACAAATGTTCCCAGAGTCGCACGAATAACAGCCTTAGGTACAACTCCATGGTGTTCGTTAAAATGTTCATCCTCTGTCGCAATGATAGCCCTCTTCAAGTTATCAGAGATAGCATCTGAGCCGACAGAAGTACGTAGCAAATCCCCCTCAATCGAAGCGATTGTACTACCGTCAGAATAAGTGATTTCTGATATGGAAGCAATATTCTTAACTTGCTTCAACAACTCCTCTGTTTGAGGGACCTTAGCCTTGTCAAACAAAGCAACTCCATAACCAATAGCTACACCAGCTCCAAAAAGCCCACCGATAAAACCTAGGATAAAAAGAGTATTAAAGGCTACTTTAATACCTCTCAAAATTTTCGCAAAAATAGATCCGACTCCAATCGGATGATTTACTGAACTAGACTTTTTATGTTTCTTACCCTCTTGTTTTTTCCTCAGGGTACCTTGTTGAAAAATGTTCAACATTTTTGTTTTTAATTCACTGATTCTTTCTTTCATGAATATCCTCGCTCTTTCTATTATACCATAAAAGGTAAACTTTCAATAAAATAGCCACTTTCTTCCCTATTCTACTAGGCTATTGCCCAAGTTTGTGATACAATAGGTAGAAACAATATTTTATAAAGGAGAAAAGACATATGCACATTTTTGATGAGCTAAAAGAGCGTGGTTTGATTTTTCAAACGACTGATGAAGAAGCTTTGCGTAAAGCCCTAGAAGAAGGTCAAGTTTCTTATTATACTGGCTATGATCCAACTGCTGACAGTCTTCACCTAGGCCACCTTGTCGCAATCTTGACAAGTCGTCGCTTACAGCTAGCAGGTCACAAACCTTATGCGCTCGTTGGCGGTGCTACAGGTCTCATCGGAGATCCGTCCTTCAAAGATGCTGAACGTAGTCTCCAAACAAAAGACACAGTAAATGGCTGGGTCAAGTCTATCCAAGGACAACTTTCTCGTTTTCTTGACTTTGAAAATGGCGAAAATAAAGCTGTCATGGTCAACAACTACGACTGGTTTGGCAGCATCAGCTTCATTGACTTCCTCCGTGATATCGGAAAATACTTCACGGTCAACTACATGATGAGTAAGGAATCTGTTAAAAAACGGATCGAAACAGGGATTTCTTACACTGAGTTTGCCTACCAAATCATGCAAGGGTACGACTTCTACGTCCTTAACCAAGATCACAACGTAACGCTACAAATCGGTGGTTCTGACCAGTGGGGAAATATGACAGCTGGTACAGAATTGCTTCGCCGTAAGGCTGACAAGACTGGCCACGTTATCACTGTTCCATTGATTACAGACGCAACTGGTAAGAAATTTGGTAAATCAGAAGGAAACGCAGTCTGGCTCAATCCTGAAAAGACTTCTCCATACGAAATGTACCAATTCTGGATGAACGTTATGGATGCAGACGCTGTTCGCTTCTTGAAGATCTTTACTTTCTTGTCACTTGAAGAGATTGAAGATATCCGTAAACAGTTTGAAGCGGCTCCACACGAACGCTTGGCTCAAAAAGTATTAGCTCGTGAAGTTGTTACACTTGTTCACGGCGAAGAAGCCTACAAAGAAGCCCTCAACATCACTGAGCAACTCTTTGCAGGAAACATCAAAAACCTTTCTGTTAAAGAACTCAAACAAGGACTTCGTGGAGTGCCAAACTACCAAGTTCAAGCAGACGAAAACCACAATATCGTGGAACTTCTCGTGTCTTCTGGTGTGGTGAACTCAAAACGTCAAGCCCGTGAAGATGTCCAAAACGGAGCTATCTACGTCAACGGCGACCGCATCCAAGACCTTGACTATGTCTTGAGTGACGCAGATAAGCTTGAAAACGAACTGACTGTTATCCGTCGTGGTAAGAAAAAATACTTTGTATTGACTTACTAAACTATTCAACATTTACTTATAAACAAAGGAGTTAACCTCGATAAAGGTAACTCCTTTTTGCTGTTAATAGTCCCCACCTATCCCTTAATAGACAGGCTACGCAGGACTATACGTAAGGTTGTTAGATTATGTAAGATAGAGAGGTTTGAAGGACTGAGCCAATTAAACAAGCCAAAGCCAATCAAACTACTATTTACGACAACGGTATCTTGAATATTCTTCTTGATGAGTGTTTGCAAAGATGATGATAGCCAATCCAACTCTTGGAAGAAATCCAAGCGATTATCTAACAATAAGATATCACTCATCTGCTTAGAAATATCTGCACTCTCATTCATCACCACACCGATATCTGATAGGGTTAGAGCAGCTGAGTCATTCAACCCATCTCCAACCATCAAAATGGTGTGACCTGCTTTCTGCAGTTTCTCTACTAACTCAAACTTCCCATCAGGTTTCAAGTCTGTATAGACCTGATCAAAGGGCAAATCTTTGACTAATTCCTCTGTCCTAACCAGGGTGTCCCCTGTTGCCAGAATCAATTTTTTCCCTTGAGTCTTAAGTTTCTCCAAGGCTGCTTTTGCTTCTTTTCTCAAAGGGGTATGGATGCAGAACATTCCAATCAATTCATTCTGATAAGCCAAGAATAAGAGATTGTAGTGACTCTTGTACTCTTCAATTAAAGCATTTTGTTCCGAACTGATATGAATCTGCTCATCCTGCATCAAGACATAATTCCCAATAAGAACTGGTTGGCCATCAATATGGGACTTAATTCCCTTGCTTGCAATATATTGAAGTTTCCCATGCATTTCCTCATGTTCAATTCCCTCTATCTCAGCTTGCTTGACAATGGCATTAGCAATAGGATGATAGATGTGTTCCTCAAGACAGGCACTGATTCTGAGAATATCTTCCTCACTATAGTCCCCAAAAGGTAACACCTTTTCAACTATAGGATAACTAGTTGTGATTGTTCCCGTCTTATCAAACAAGAAAGTATCAACTTCCAGGTATTTCTCCAGAACATCTCCATCCTTAATCACCATTTCACGATTCAACCCCTCCTTGATAGCTGTTAAATAAGCTACAGGAGTAGAGATTTTCAAAGCGCAGGAGAAATCGACCAATAGGAAAGAAATAGCCTTAGAAAAAGAACCTGTTAATAGGTAAGTCAGACCAGCCCCCAAGAAATTATATTTGACGACCTTATCCGCCATCTTGATGAAATAGCGTTGTTTCGTTTTCTTATTTTCTTCAGATTTCTTCATCAACTCAATCAGCTGTAAAATACGGCTGTTCATCTGATTATCGGTTACACGAATGCGCAACTCTCCAGTTTCTAATACTGTATTTGCACAAACCAAATCAGACTCTCTTTTTTCAACTGGAAAACTCTCTCCCGTCAAGGAACTTTCGTTGACCATACCTAAACCTGAAACTACTTGTCCATCAAACAGAATTTCATTTCCTTGAGATAGGACCAAGACATCTCCTATTTGAACATCGGAACTCTTGATACTAACGACCGTATCCCCCTGTACTAGAAATACATCGCTCTCTTTTGCAAGAAGGCTTTGTTCTAAATCTGTTGCAGTTTTTTTCAAGGACCACTGATCTAAATGATTCCCCAAATCAAGCATAAACATGATATTGCTAGCTGTCTTGGATTGGTTCATAAACAAGGACAATAAAATCGCCGAACAGTCCAAGACCTCCATCGTTAGTTCCTTACGCGCTAGTGTTTGATAGGCTTCTCTAATATAGCCAAAAGCCTGATAACAAGTCCATATATAGCGAATAGGATACGGCACAAAACTACGAAAAAGTATACGCTTAATCGCTGCACCTGAAACAATAGAATAAGCACTCTCTTCTCTACGAATGGGAAGAGTCATCAACTCAGAAACTCTCCCTTTATCAATTCTTTTTAAAAAGGCTTCTGCATTATCTAATACAGAAAAGCCTTCTTTTATACGTAGAGTAAAGTGCTGTTGATCCATGTAAAACTGGATAGACTCAATCCCCTTTTCATCTCTCGCCAAGGAACGAAGATAGTCTTGAATATCCAAGGTGAGTGAAAAAGAAGATGATAGTCGGATATGTTGGTATCCTCTATGTAGCACTTTAAAAGACATATTATTCTCCTATAAGGCTATCTAATTGCTCTTCTTTTTTCTCTTGCTCGTACAAATATTTGGCATCTTGCAAGACATCGTCTCCATGTTGTTTCACAACAGAAACAGATGCATCTAGCCCGTCTTTCAACTTGTAAGCCTTAGCCAAAGCTTTAGAATAACCTTTTTTAGCTTCCTTACTTGCTAAGATTTTCAAGCCAAGGGTACCAAATGCGACACCACCCAAAAAGAGTGATGATTTTTTCGCAACTTTTGCAACGGTTAATACTTCTTTTAACATACTTATTTCCTCCTTATCATTATTATATAGAAATTTAGATATAAAAGCAATTTTATTTTATAAATTGGAGAATTATACTCAATGAAAATCAAAGAGCAAACTAGGAAACTAGCCGCAGGCTGTACTTGAGTACGGCAAGGCGACGTTGACGTGGTTTGAATTTGATTTTCGAAGAGTATTAGTTTTATTTCTACTGAATCTCTCATCTACTTACTCCTAAAGTTGCTTTCACTTGCCTCTTTTGATACACTTAAACTATGAATACAAATCTCAAACCCAAACTTCAGCGCTTCGCTTCTGCGACTGCCTTTGCCTGTCCTATCTGCCAAGAAAATCTGACTCTGGTAGAGAGCAGTCTCAAATGTAACAATCGTCATTCTTTTGACCTGGCTAAATTTGGCTATGTCAATCTGGCACCTCAAATCAAACAATCTGCCAACTACGACAAGGAAAACTTTCAAAACCGCCAACAAATCCTAGAAGCCGGCTTTTATCAGGCTATTCTAGAGGTCGTTTCTGATTTACTTTCAAACTCAAAAAATGCCAAAACAATTTTAGATATCGGTTGTGGTGAAGGATTCTATTCTCGAAAACTCCAAGAAAGTCACCCTGAAAAAACCTTCTATGCCTTTGACATTTCAAAAGATTCCGTCCAAATCGCTGCCAAAAGCGAATCCAACTGGGCAGTCAATTGGTTCGTTGGCGACTTAGCTCGCCTTCCTATAAAAGACGCTAGCATGGATATCTTACTTGATATCTTTTCCCCTGCCAATTACGGAGAATTTCGTCGCGTTTTATCCAAAGACAGTATCTTGATAAAGGTTATTCCAACTAAAAATCACCTCAAGGAAATCCGTCAGAAGGTACAAGACCAGCTGACAAACAAGGATTATTCTAATCAAGATATTAAAAATCATTTCCAAGAACACTTTACCATCCTATCTAGTCAAACTGCCTCTCTGACTAAGAGTATCACAGCAGAGCAGCTCCAAGCCCTACTCAGCATGACGCCCCTTCTCTTTCATGTTGACCAGAGCAAGATTGACTGGAGCCAGCTGACAGAGATTACCATCGAAGCAGAAATTCTTGTTGGGAAAGCACTGTAATTGGCACATAAAAAGAAACCGCATTTCAAGAAGATATGCGGTTTTAAATTGCAATTTTTAAGCTATCTATCTGAAGAGAGTTGAAATTTAATAATTCTAAGCTCTAATCTTTATTTTCGATTCGAAATAACAAACTTATCAATGAATAGTAAATGATATAAGGCAAGTGTAATTCCAAATAAGCACCCATGATAAGAGATTTCTTGATGGGTAAGTGGAAAAAGAGTATCATTACCCATCAAGAGGCATGTCAAAATAACAAATACAATCCAAAATAAATCAGTCCATTTATATTTTGAAAAATATTTTTTCCACATAAAAACACCTTCTTTCCTACAATCATATTATAATACTTTATGTAAGCGAATACAAGAAAGATGAGGTAATCATCTACAAAGAAAGATGAGGTTGAAAGAGAGTGTTAAACCTTCAATTCGTCTATGATTTCTCTTCTTTTAAGACATGATTGACTCAAATCCACCTCATTCAAAAAAAGCGAATTTCAATCGAAATTCGCTTTTTACAAATCTTATTAGTATAAATTTGTATCTTAGTTCAAGTGCCAGATATCTTCGTTATACTGAGCGATTGTACGGTCAGATGAGAAGAATCCTGCTTTAGAAATGTTAACGATGACTTTATCCAACCATGCGTCACGGTCTTCGTAGTCAGCCAACATTTGCTCTTTGACTTTGATATAGTCTTCCAAGTCAAGGAGAGTCATGAACCAGTCTTTGTTGATCAATTCATTGTAAAGACGTTCCAAGCGTTCTTTGTTTCCAGCTGCAAGAACTGCATCGCTAACGATGAAGTCAACCAATGGTTTGATAGCTTGACGAGCGTAGAAGTCGCTTGATTTGTAAGCTGCTTTTGCGTAAAGGTCGATAACAGTTTCTGAATCTTCACCAAAGATGTAGATGTTTTCGTCTCCAACTAACTCAGCGATTTCCACGTTAGCACCGTCCATAGTACCAAGAGTCAAAGCTCCGTTCAACATGAATTTCATGTTACCAGTACCTGAAGCTTCTTTTGAAGCAAGTGAGATTTGTTCTGAGATATCACATGCTGGGATAAGGAAGCTTGCTGCAGTAACGTTGTAGTTTTCAACCATAACTACTTGCAAGTGTGGAGCTACTGCTGGATCGTTAGCAATAACTTCTGACATGCAAAGGATCAAGTGGATGATGTCTTGAGCGATTGTGTAGGCTGGAGCTGCTTTACCACCAAAGAAGATTGTGATTGGGCGAGCAGGGATGTTACCAGCTTTGATGTCAAGGTATTTGTGGATTACATACAAAGCGTTCATTTGTTGGCGTTTGTACTCGTGAAGACGTTTGATTTGGATATCAAAGATAGAGTTTGTATTGATTTCCACACCTTGGTGTTCTTTCAAGTGACGAGCCAATTTACGTTTGTTGTGAGCCTTGATACTTTCCAATTTTTCTTTGACAGCTGCTTTGTCTTCGTAAGACAAGAGTTTTTCAAGCTCATCTGCTTCATGGTGCCAACCTTCTCCAATAATCTCATCCAAGTAGTGAGAAAGTCTTGGGTTAGCATGCATGAGCCAACGACGGAAAGTAATACCGTTTGTTTTGTTGTTGAATTTTTCTGGGTAAAGGTCGTAGAAGGCTTTCAACTCAGAATTTTTCAAGATTTCAGTGTGGAGTGCCGCTACCCCGTTAACGCTGTATCCGTAGTGGATATCCATGTGAGCCATGTGAACACGTCCACTCTCATCGATAATTTGAACAGCTGGATCTTTGTATTCCGCTTTCACACGACGATCCAATTCTTCGATGATTGGTACCAAGTGAGGAACCACTTCTTGCAAGAATTCAAGAGGCCATTTTTCAAGGGCTTCAGCAAGGATTGTGTGGTTAGTGTAGGCAGTCATGCTACGAACGATTGAGATTGCTTCGTCAAGCTCGATACCACGTGCGGTCAAAAGACGAATCAATTCAGGGATAACCATTGATGGGTGAGTATCGTTGATTTGTACAACTGCGTAGTCAGCAAGGTCATGCAAGTTGCTTCCTTTTTCGATTGCTTCGTCGATGATCAATTGCGCACCATTTGAAACCATGAAGTATTGTTGGAAAATACGGAGCAATTCACCTTGACGGTCACTATCGTCTGGGTAAAGGAAGAGAGTCAAGTTGTGAGCGATGTCTGTCTTATCAAAGTTAATACCATCTTTAATGATAGAAGAATCAACTGAATCCAAGTCAAACAAACGCAAGCGGTTTTTAGTTGCTGTTTCATAACCAGTAACATCAATATCGTAAAGAGTTGATGTCAAAGTAAAGTCTGCAAATGGCACTTGGTAGCTACGGCTTGAGCGAACCAACCAGTTTTGCTCTGTCAACCATGCATTTGGAATTGTTTCTTGTTGGTTGTTTTTAAGAACTTGTTGGAAAAGGCCAAAGTGGTAGTTAAGACCAACACCGTCACCGTTCAAACCAAGAGTCGCAATTGAGTCGATAAAGCAGGCAGCCAAACGTCCCAAACCACCATTACCAAGAGATGGTTCCAATTCAACTTCTTCTACTTCGATTAGGTCTTTACCTGCAGCTGCAAGTTCTTTTTTAACATCGTCGTAAAGACCAAGGTTGATCAAGTTGTTTGACAAGAGTTTACCAATCAAGAACTCAGCTGAGATGTAGTAAACTTTCTTTTTACCAGTGTTAACTGGTTTTTTGCTGCTTGCAAGCTTGCTGTAGTTAAGAAGAGCAAGGTAAAGCTCTTCATTGCTACATTCTGCAATAGTTTTATTGTAACGATTTTGTACAAATTCTTGTAGTGATAACATGTTTAGGGTGTCTCCTGATATTGTATTATTTCTTTAATTCTACCAAATTTTCGTTGATTCGGCGATAGATTGTTGTCAAGTCAAGCAAGCCTTCCTCGACAGCTGGTGTCAATTGATCTTCAGTCATACGCCAAGACCAGTTTCCACCAAGGGTAGATGGGAAGTTCATACGAGCTGTCTCATCCAATTCTAACAAATCTTGCATAGTTGCAATTGCCATGAAGCTAACTGATGAAAAGACTGTACGAAGCATAGCGTGTGGCACTGTTTCGTATTCTTTACGGTTAGTATAGCGAGTCATGTACTCACGAGTCGCATCATCGATCTCGTTACGGTACCAACCAAGGACCGTATTGTTATCGTGTGTTCCTGTGTACATAACTGAGTTAGCAGGTGCCAAGTGTGGGCTATCGATGCTTTCGTCTTCTGGGTTGAAGGCAAATTGAAGAATCTTCATTCCTGGGAAGCCAGTACGTTCACGCAACTCGATAACTTCATCAGTCATGAATCCAAGATCTTCAGCGATGATATTTAACTCACCAAGTTCTTCCTTAACGGCTGCAAAGAGCTTGTAGCCAGGACCTTTGACCCACTCACCAGGTGCTGCTGTATCGGAACCAGCAGGGATTTCCCAGTAAGATTCGAAACCACGGAAGTGGTCGATACGAACGATATCGTAGATTTTGAAGCTTTCACGCAAGCGTTCAATCCACCATTTGTAGCCATCTTTGTCCATTGCTTCCCAGTCATAGATTGGGTTACCCCAAAGCTGACCAGTTGCAGAAAACTCATCTGGTGGGCATCCTGCGATGCAAGTTGCCTTACCGTTGACATCTGTCTTGAAGAGATGTGGATTTGCCCACATATCGCTTGAATCTTCCGCTACGTAGATTGGCATGTCCCCAACGATTTCGATGTGGTTGTCGTTAGCGTAGGCTTTCAATTTCAACCATTGTTGGAAGAAGAAGTATTGAGTCACACGGTGGTAAACCAACTTGTCTGCCAATTGCTCACGGTAGCTTTCAAGTGCTGAAGCTTTACGAGCACGAACATCTGCATCTGGCCATTCAGTCCAAGCAAGATTGTCAAAATTCTCTTTAATAGCCATATACTCTGCAAAGAGTTCAAGCCATGATTGGTTGTCTTGAGCAAATTTCTCAAAATCTTTAACATCTCCTACTTCCAAGAAACGTTTTACCGCTTTTTCTAAAAGAGGACGACGTGCATAGTAGATTTTCGCATAATCAACTTCAGACGCATCGCTACCAAAGTCAACCTCTTCAAGGTCACTTGCTTGCAACAAGCCTTGTTCTATCAAGATATCTAAATCGATAAAATGAGTGTTCCCCGCGAAGGCTGAGAAAGATTGGTAAGGAGAGTCTCCGTAACTAGTTGTTCCTAATGGAAGGATTTGCCAGTAACGTTGTTTTGTGCGAACCAAAAAATCAACGAAGTCGTAAGCACTTTTACCAAATGATCCGATTCCGTATGCCCCTGGAAGAGAAGAAATGTGCATCAACACACCACTTTGACGTTTTTTCATAATAAGCACCTCATGTGTTTATAGTTAGATATTACATTTTTACGAACGCAAACGTTTGCGTTACTATCAGTATATCGCATTTTTTTGATAAATGCAAGCGGTTTTAAAAAACTTTTTTGATTATTTTTTAAAAAGTTTTTCTTCTTACCCGTATATATATACTTTCAGAAAGCAAACAAAATAGGAATAAGGGTTTCACTTATCTTATTAAGCAAAAATAAAGTGAGAATCCTCTCTGCTTTCCATTTGTAAATTAGGCAATCGTTTTCTCAACTCTTTTTAAAATTCAAAACAAAAGCTATTTTTGAATTTTCTACTATTATATGACAATGAAGCGTTTACTTTTTTCACAATTTTTTTAAAAATTTTTACCAAAAACACTTGCAACCGCTTTCTGATTGTGTTATACTAGACCCATAAAGGAAAACGTTTGCGTTTCCTCATTATAAAATTTGTTATTCTTTAGGAGGAATACACTATGTCATCTAAATTCATGAAGAGCGCTGCTGTGCTTGGAACTGCTACACTTGCAAGCTTGCTTTTGGTAGCTTGCGGAAGCAAAACTGCTGATAAGCCTGCTGCTTCTGGTTCATCTGAAGCGAAAGAACTCACTCTTTACGTTGAAGACCAATACAAAGCTTTCGCTGAATCAGCTGCAAAAGCTTACGAAAAAGAAGCTGGCGTAAAAGTTACCATCAAAACAGGAGACCAAATGGGTGGGCTTGACAAACTTTCTCTAGACAACCAATCAGGTCAAGCTGCTGACGTTATGATGGCTCCATACGACCGTGTAGGTAGCCTTGGTACTGACGGACAACTTTCAGAAGTGAAATTGAGCGACGGTGCTAAAACAGATGATAAAACTAAATCTCTTGTAACAGCTGCTGACGGTAAAGTTTACGGTGCTCCTGCTGTTATCGAGTCACTTGTTATGTACTACAACAAAGACTTGGTAAAAGAAGCTCCAAAAACTTTTGCTGACTTAGAAAACCTTGCTAAAGATAGCAAATATGCCTTTGCTGGAGAAGATGGAAAAACTTCTGCTTTCCTAGCTGACTGGACAAACTTCTACTATGCATATGGACTTCTTGCTGGTAACGGTGCTTACGTATTCGGACAAAACGGTAAAGACGCTAAAGACATTGGTCTTGCAAACGACGGTTCTATCGCAGGTATCAACTACGCTAAATCTTGGTATGAAAAATGGCCTAAAGGTATGCAAGATACTGAAGGTGCTGGCAACTTAATCCAAACTCAATTCCAAGAAGGTAAAACAGCTGCTATCATCGACGGACCTTGGAAAGCTCAAGCCTTTAAAGATGCTAAAGTAAACTACGGTGTTGCAACTATCCCAACTCTTCCAAATGGAAAAGAATATGCTGCATTCGGTGGTGGTAAAGCTTGGATCATCCCATCAAGCACTAAGAACCTTGAAGGCGCTCAAAAATTTGTAGACTTCCTTGTTTCAACAGAAGAACAAAAAGCCTTCTACGACACTACAAACGAAATCCCAGCTAACACTGAAGCTCGTACATATGCTGAAGGTAAAAACGATGAGTTGACAACAGCTGTTATCAAACAGTTCAAGAACGCTCAACCAATGCCAAACATCTCTCAAATGTCTGCAGTTTGGGATCCAGCGAAAACTATGCTCTTTGATGCTGTAAGTGGTAAGAAAGATGCGAAAACAGCTGCTAACGACGCTGTAACATTGATCAAAGAAACAATCAAACAAAAATTTGGTGAATAAAAAATTTGTTCAAGGGGGGTGGAAATCAAATCCCCCTTTGAATTTATCAATCAAAAAACATATATAGTTTAGGTTTTAGTTAGAAACCAGTATTCTATGAAAGGAGTTATTATGGAAAAGCAACAACCTAGTAAAGCAGCCCTGCTGTCTATCATTCCTGGGTTAGGACAGATTTACAATAAACAAAAAGCCAAAGGTTTTATCTTCCTTGGTGTAACCATCGTATTCGTCCTTTACTTCCTAGCACTTGCAGCCCCTGAATTGAGTAATCTCATCACTCTTGGTGACAAACCAGGTCGTGATAATTCCCTCTTTATGCTGATTCGTGGTGCCTTCCATTTAATCTTTGTAGTTGTTTATGTACTCTTTTATTTCGCAAATATCAAAGATGCACATACAACTGCCAAACACATTAACAATGGCATACCAGTACCACTTACGCTAAAAGATATGATCAAAGGAATCTATGAAAATGGCTTCCCTTATCTCTTGATCATTCCATCTTATATTGCCATGACTTTTGCGATCATCTTCCCAGTTATCGTAACCTTGATGATTGCCTTTACCAACTACGACTTCCAGCACTTGCCACCAAACAAATTGTTGGACTGGGTTGGTTTGACCAACTTTACAAACATCTGGAGCTTGAGCACCTTCCGTTCTGCCTTTGGTGCCGTTCTTTCTTGGACTATCATCTGGGCTTTGGCTGCCTCAACTTTACAGATCGTCATCGGTATCTTCACAGCTATCATTGCTAACCAACCATTTATCAAAGGAAAACGTATCTTTGGTGTTATTTTCCTTCTTCCTTGGGCTGTTCCAGCCTTCATCACTATCTTAACATTCTCAAACATGTTTAACGATAGTGTAGGAGCTATCAACACTCAAGTATTGCCAATCTTAGCTAAATTCCTTCCTTTCCTTGATGGTGTCCTTATTCCTTGGAAAACAGACCCAACTTGGACTAAGATTGCCTTGATTATGATGCAAGGTTGGCTTGGATTCCCATATATCTACGTTTTGACTTTAGGTATCTTGCAATCTATTCCTAACGACCTTTACGAAGCAGCTTATATTGACGGTGCCAATGCTTGGCAAAAATTCCGCAACATCACTTTCCCAATGATCTTGGCCGTTGCGGCACCTACTTTGATTAGCCAATACACCTTCAACTTTAACAACTTCTCTATCATGTACCTCTTCAATGGTGGAGGACCTGGTAGTGTCGGAGGTGGAGCTGGTTCAACCGATATCTTGATCTCATGGATCTACCGTTTGACAACAGGTACATCTCCTCAATACTCAATGGCGGCAGCTGTTACCTTGATTATCTCTATCATTGTCATCTCAATCTCTATGATCGCATTCAAGAAACTACACGCATTTGATATGGAGGACGTCTAAGATGAATAACTCAATTAAACTCAAACGTAGACTGACTCAAACCCTTACTTACCTCTACTTGATTGGCCTATCAATCGTGATTATCTATCCACTTTTGATTACCATCATGTCAGCCTTCAAGGCAGGTAACGTCGCAGCCTTTAAACTCGATACTAACATCGACTTCAATTTTGATAACTTTAAAGGACTCTTTACTGAAACCCTATACGGTACTTGGTATCTAAATACCTTGATTATCGCCTTGATTACCATGGCGGTTCAAACAAGTATCATCGTACTGGCTGGTTATGCCTACAGCCGTTACAACTTCTTGGCTCGTAAACAAAGTTTGGTCTTCTTCTTGATCATCCAAATGGTTCCAACCATGGCCGCTTTGACAGCCTTCTTCGTTATGGCGCTTATGTTGAACGCCCTTAACCACAGCTGGTTCCTCATCTTCCTCTACGTTGGTGGTGGTATCCCGATGAATGCTTGGCTCATGAAAGGATACTTCGATACAGTGCCAATGTCTCTAGACGAATCTGCAAAACTAGACGGTGCAGGACACTTCCGCCGCTTCTGGCAAATTGTTCTTCCACTTGTTCGCCCAATGGTTGCCGTACAAGCTCTCTGGGCCTTCATGGGACCTTTTGGGGACTACATCCTCTCTAGTTTCTTGCTTCGTGAGAAAGAATACTTTACTGTTGCCGTAGGACTCCAAACCTTCGTCAGCAATGTGAAAAACTTGAAGATTGCCTACTTCTCAGCAGGTGCTATCCTCATTGCCCTTCCAATCTGTATTCTCTTCTTCTTCCTACAAAAGAACTTTGTTTCAGGACTTACAAGTGGTGGCGACAAGGGATAATTTATCCCCGCCACCCTTTTTCATTTTAAAACTTGTTACTGTAAAACTATCCTTGTAGCAAGCAATTTATCTCCTAGACTTGAAATAAAGCACATTTCTCTATATAATACTCATATAGAAAACACCTTTTAGAAAGATACCTATGCTTCCATATCCATTTTCCTATTTTTCAAGTATTTGGGGATTTCGTAAGCCCCTGTCCAAACGTTTCGGACTCAACTGGTTCCAACTTCTCTTTACCAGTATCTTCCTTATCAGCTTATCTATGGTACCTATTGCCATCCAAAACAGCTCGCAGGAGACTTATCCGCTAGAAACCTTTATCGATAATGTCTATGAACCATTGACAGATAAGGTTGTACAGGATCTCTCTGAACACGCTACAATTGTTGATGGCAAATTAACTTATACTGGAACATCTAGTCAAGCGCCTTCTATTGTGATCGGTCCAAGTCAAAGCAAGGAATTACCTAAGGACTTGCAACTGCATTTCGATACGAATGAGCTAGTCATCAGCAAGGAAAGTAAAGAGCTGACCCGTATCTCTTACCGAGCGATTGAGACTGAGAGTTTCAAAAGTAAAGACAGCTTGACCCAAGCCATTTCTAAAGACTGGTATCAGCAAAATCGTGTCTATATCAGTCTCTTCCTAGTTCTCGGTGCGAGCTTCCTCTTTGGTTTGAATTTCTTTATTGTCTCTCTAGGAGCGAGTCTTCTCCTTTATATCACTAAGAAATCACGCCTCTTTTCATTTAGGACCTTTAAAGAGTGCTACCATTTTATCTTGAACTGTTTAGGATTACCTACTCTGATTACGCTTATTTTGGGACTATTTGGCCAAAATATGACAACTCTCATTACTGTACAAAACATTCTTTTTGTTCTGTATCTGGTCACTATCTTTTATAAAACGCATTTCCGTGATCCAGATTACCATAAATAGGAGATTTTTATGCCCGTTACGATTAAAGACGTGGCCAAGGCTGCTGGTGTTTCGCCTTCAACCGTAACCCGTGTTATTCAAAACAAATCAACCATTAGCGACGAAACAAAAAAACGTGTTCGCAAGGCTATGAAGGAGCTCAATTACCACCCCAACCTCAACGCTCGTAGTTTGGTAAGCAGTTATACCCAAGTTATCGGCTTGGTCCTTCCTGACGACTCAGACGCCTTCTATCAAAATCCTTTCTTCCCATCTGTCCTCCGTGGTATCGCCCAAGTCGCATCTGAAAACCACTATGCAATTCAGATTGCAACAGGTAAAGATGAAAAAGAGCGCCTTAAAGCGATCTCACAGATGGTTTACGGCAAACGTGTAGATGGTTTGATTTTCCTCTATGCCCAAGAAGAGGACCCTTTGGTTAAGTTAGTAGCAGATGAGCAATTTCCTTTCCTTATCTTAGGTAAATCTCTATCTCCCTTCATTCCACTTGTCGATAATGACAATGTCCAAGCTGGTTTTGATGCGACAGAGTATTTCATCAAAAAAGGATGCAAGCGAATTGCCTTTATCGGAGGTACTAAGCGACTCTTCGTAACACAAGACCGTCTGACAGGTTACGAGCTAGCTCTAAAACAATACCAACTTCCTCTCGATACTAATCTGACTTACTTTGCTAATGAATTTCTTGAAGATAATGGTTATCGCTTTAGTAGACTTCTCTTCAAACACGATCCAAATATTGACGCTATTATTACCATTGATAGTCTCCTTGCTGCAGGGGTCTGTGATTACATCGCAAAACACCAACTGGATGCCCCTGTCCTCAGCTTCGACTCAGTCAATCCCAAGCTCAACTTGGCGGCCTATGTTGATATCAATAGCTTGGAACTTGGTCGTGTTTCCTTTGAAACTATTCTCCAGATCATCAATGATGCTAAAAGTAATAAACAAATTTGTTACCGTCAGTTAATTGCCCACAAAATTATCGAAAAATAAAAACCAGCTCGCGCTGGTTTTTTTGGCCACTAATTATCTGTTTCAACGAACCGTCCCAAAATATGAACATTCTCCGATACAGAAACAAAGGCGCTTGGATCCACCTGTTTCATAATCTGTTTAAATTCATTAAACTCTGCACGTGTAATGACAGTGATTAAAACTGCCTTTCTTTCGTGATTATAGGTTCCTTCTGCATCGTGGATCATGGTTGCTCCGCGGTGCAATTTTTTATGGATTTTTTCAATTACCTTCTCTGGATGATTGGTCACAATCATGGCCTGCATGCGTTTTTGCTTGGTAAAGACAGCGTCTGTGACACGGCTAGAGACAAAGATGGTAATCATAGAGTAGAGAGCGTATTTCCAACCAAAGGTCAAACCTGCTATCAGCATGATGGTCCCATTTACCAAGAAAGAAATACTACCAACATTCTTACCCGTTTTCTTGCGAATGGTCAAACTGACGATATCCGTCCCACCACTGGAGATATTGTTTCGAAGAGCAAAACCAATCCCCAAGCCCATGACAACGCCCCCAAAGAGGGCATTGATAATAGGATCCTCCGTCAAGGTCGCCACAGGGACAAACTGGATAAAGAAGGAACTCATAGATACCGTGATAAAGGTAAAAATAGTGAACTTATGGCCAATCTGATACCAGGCCAAGACCATCAATGGAAAATTAATAGCGTAGAAGGTCAGCGAAATTGGAATATGAAAACCAAACCAGTGATTACTCAGGGCAGAGATAATCTGTGCCAGACCTGTCGCACCACTCGAATACACATGCCCTGGTTGGAAAAAGAAATTGACCGCTACTGCTGATAAAAAACCATAGACCAGAGAGGCCGAAATCTTCTCATCATATTTTTCCCGAGAGATGCTTTGTAAGACACGTAAAATTTTTATCTGATGAGCAAAGCGGCGCAGATAATAGCGCCACCGCTTAATTCGTTTTGCTTGTTTCATCTTCTTCTACTTGTAAGCTGAGTTCCTCTAGTTGTTTGAGAGCTACTGTTGAAGGAGCTTGTGTCATTGGGTCAGTTGCCTTATTGTTCTTAGGAAAGGCAATGACTTCACGAATATTTTCTTCTCCTGCTAAAAGCATGACAAATCGGTCAAGCCCGATAGCCAAACCACCGTGTGGTGGGAAACCATAGTCCATTGCTTCAAGAAGGAAGCCAAACTGGTCATTTGCTTCTTCAGCTGAGAAACCAAGAGCCTTGAACATGCGTTCTTGAAGGTCTTTTTGGTTGATACGAAGGCTACCACCACCAAGCTCATAACCGTTCAAGACGATATCGTAAGCAATGGCACGAACCTTAGCCAAATCACCTTCTAATTCGTGAGCAGTTTCTTCCTGTGGAAGCGTGAATGGATGGTGGGCGCTCATGTAGCGACCTTCTTCTTCAGACCATTCAAACATTGGCCAGTCAACTACCCAAAGGAAGTTAAATTTATCGTTATCAATCAAGCCAAGCTCTTTGGCAATACGTCCACGAAGGGCACCGAGCGTTGCATTAGCCACTTCAAGCGTATCTGCCACAAAGAGAACCAAGTCCTTATCTTCAAGCGTAAGTGCTGCTGTCAATTCTGCTTGAATGCTAGTCAAGAACTTAGCAACTGGTCCGTTTAATTCTCCAT
Source organism: Streptococcus mitis (assembly GCF_005144795.1). Classification (GTDB taxonomy): domain Bacteria; phylum Bacillota; class Bacilli; order Lactobacillales; family Streptococcaceae; genus Streptococcus; species Streptococcus mitis_BB. The sequence goes on from NZ_SWFJ01000009.1 coordinate 35,075, forward strand.
CAACAACCTTGACCCAAGCAAGACCTTTGGCACCGTACTGTTTGGCCACTTCAGTCATCTTGTCAATGTCCTTACGGGAATAGTTGTCCGCAGCGCCTTTAACTACAATTGCTTTTACAGCAGGTGCTTCTGAAAAGACTTTAAAGTCTACACCTTTGACCACTGCTGTCAAATCCTGAAGCAACATGTCAAAACGAGTATCTGGCTTGTCAGAACCGTAAAGAGCCATCGCATCATCGTATTTCATACGAGGGAATGGAAGAGTTACCTCAATTCCTTTAGTTTCTTTCATCACGCGCGCAATCAAGCCTTCTGTGATATCTTGGATTTCTTGCTCAGTAAGGAAAGACGTTTCCAAGTCGACCTGAGTGAACTCAGGCTGGCGGTCTCCACGCAAATCCTCATCACGGAAACATTTAACGATTTGGTAATAACGGTCAAAACCAGCATTCATCAAGAGCTGTTTCGTGATTTGTGGACTTTGAGGAAGCGCGTAAAAATGCCCTTTATTGACACGAGATGGTACCAAATAGTCACGCGCCCCTTCAGGCGTTGACTTAGAAAGGAATGGTGTCTCCACATCGATAAACTCCAACTCATCCAAGTAGTTGCGGATAGAGTGGGTCACTTTAGCACGAAGTTTAAGATTTTCCAACATTTCTGGACGACGAAGGTCAAGGTAACGGTAACGCAAACGCGTATCGTCATTAGCCTCAATACCATCCTTAATCTCAAATGGTGTTGTCTTAGCTGTATTCAGCACTGTCAGAGCTGTCACGTTTAACTCAACTGTACCAGTTGGCAACTTATCATTTGCTTGCTCACGCGCAGCGACCTGTCCAGTCACCTCGATAACAAATTCACTACGAAGGCTTTCAGCTGTTGTCATAACCTCTGCAGATACTTTTTCAGGGTTGATAACCAACTGCATGATTCCTTCACGGTCACGAAGATCGATAAAGATCAAACCACCAAGGTCACGACGACGACCAACCCATCCTTTCAAGGTTATTTCTTGTCCGATGTGTTCCTCACGAACACGACCAGCATACATACTACGTTTCATTGTTTCTCTCCTCTTTTATTCTGTTACTATTTTACCATAAAAGCGCAGGCTCTTCATGAAAATCATCAGAAAAGTTTGTCAGTCTTTAAAAATCAGGTAAAGTCCCTAAAAATTAGCGCCCATACAAAAATCCGATGAACTTCATCGGACTCTTTTATTTTGAATTGTTGCCTGCTTTACGCTTTTCAGCGATTTCAGCTGCCTTTCGAGGCAAGACGATTTCCGTCGTATAAGCTGTCCCAAAGCGCAAGACACCTGCAATAGGGGCAAAGACAACTGCTAGATAGTTGTAGAAGAAATCACCCTTAAAGGCATAAGCTAGCGCCCCAATGATGAAAAATAGAACAACTGCTTGAATCACTGCTAATAAAATTACTCGTTTCATGTGACCTCCTGACTCTATTATAGCATGAGTATCATCAAAAAGCCGATTAAATTATTCAAAGCGTGGAGAGAAATACTGTAGACCAGACCTTTTCTGCTAATATAAGCCAAGCCCAAACTAAAACCAAGGCTAAAATAGACAAAAAATTGTTGCACATCACCTGGGAAATGACCTAAGGTAAACAAAACACTAGATACCAGAAGGAAAAGCAGAGTTTGTTTACTATTGTCCTGCTTAGGAAAGAGATAGCGCGCTAACATCCCTCTAAAGATAAGTTCTTCCGTCAGAGGAGCAAAAATAACGACCGCAAAGAATGAGAAAAGTGGTTGAGACAAGGTCAAGTCTATCGCTATTTGCTGATTTACTGAAGGATCATTTGGCAAGAAAAACTGGACAACCAGAGATAAGAACCAAACCAAGGCAGGAAGCCAAATAAATCGGTTGAAGCCACTCTTCTCAATACGAACAGGACCTTTCTGATACCATTTGTAAATGCCGTACACATAAACTCCAGCCAAGGCCACATAGAGCAAGGTCACAGCATAGGGTGAAGCGCCTAAGGCAAGCGAAGTAGTCGCGAGCCCCTGAATGAAGCCATAGATGAATAAAAAGGATAGAATGGCTAGAAGAAACCAGCCAAGGTTTTTAAGTAATTTCATAAAGTTCTCCTATTTGAAATAGCGTTTTACCATAGGTAACTGCATCACATTGATATAAACATGGATTGCTCCGACAAGCAAGAAGGCTAGTAGCTGAATCTCTCCTGTCAATAAAGAAAAGATATCAATCAGAACGTAGAGACCTGGCAAGACATACTGATTTAATTGGAATAAAATCCGAAAACTCTGTTCCAAATTAGCCTTGCGCTCCCCTTCATCATAAGAATCGAAATGCTCTAAGATATCCTTTGGTGTAGAGAAAAATACCAAATCAAACTGACGAACAATCGCAATGGTCTTAAAAAGATATTTTTGAACACTGAAAATCAGCACTAATGCCAAAAAAGAAAGAGGTAAGGTTATATGGCTTCCATTTAGTACAACCATTTCACTTGCTGAGATGAAAAGAGCTAATAAAATCGCTACACTTGCAATATTAAAAGCAATGGTTCCAAACTCGAGATTCCGATACATTTGCACATAATAGGTTTCATTCAGATCATCATCCATTTCCTCTTGATACAAGGAATGAAATTTTCTGCTTTTCTTTAAGAAATTGAATGTCAAAAGTATGCTAATGAAACCTAACAGTAAACAAATAGCTGATATCCAGGGTATCAAGATTTTTACATCTAACATAATTCCGTGGGATTCGGCAACAGCCTTAAACATCCCTACAAAAATGCCCAAGAAAAATCCCAAGACAACAACCATTAAAAACAACAATCCACGTTTCTTTTTCTTTTCCATATTCATTCTCCTTATTCACTTGCTAGATTTTTGGATTTCTTTTCAATCCAGTCAATTACTGGTATGAGGGCAAAATAGGCCCAAATAAATTGGTCACTCTGATAGGGACTAAACCAGCCTAAGTCTATCCCAATTAATAGAAATATGCTGACTAATAGAGCTGCGACAACTACATAATAAACCACTTTATACTTGTTCATCACTCGTCCTCCTCCAAGCGAAATACCGATTCGACTGTTTCGTTGAAAATCTGAGATATTTTCAAGGCAATCACAACGGACGGGGTGTATTCGTCCCGTTCTAATAGGCTGATAGTCTGTCTGGAAACCTCTGCTAGCTTGGCTAGGTCGGTTTGATTGAGGCCATCGCGAGCCCGCAGCTCTTTTAGACGATTTTTTAGTTGCATGTTACACACCTACTTTCCTTCAAATTCAACGGTTTGGATATCCTCAATGCGTTGTAGTTTGAATTTTTCTTTCCCCTCTTTATCAACACTACGTAGTTTGACCCATTCCTCATCAACATCCACAACTTCCCATAAAGATGTTCCAAACACTTGTCCAACGATTGTTGGATTTTTCCCAATTAATTCTTGCAATAATCTTGACATTTCTATATTTCCTTTCTCTTTTCGCTCAAGCTTTTTGATTTTATTCTCTAGTTTCTTGATTTTTTTAGAATTATTAGAATAAAAGAAAATCATAAATAGTATAAATACTACCCACATCATAGCTCCTTTCTGCTTTCTATTTCTTAACTTGCTTACATTGTAACACATCTTTTTCTTTTTGACAAGCATATTTGTCAAAAAGTTTATGATTTTTGTCATTTTGCAAAAGAAAAAGGTCAGGAGTAGGTTCCTGACCAGTTTTTCTACTATTAAAATCCTAATTTTTCAAAGATTTCTGAGAAGTTTTGACTGATTGTCTCAAGTGACACTTGCACTTCTTCTCGGGTTTGGTTGTTCTTAACCGTTACTTGTCCGCTTTCGACTTCGCTCTCTCCTAGGGTGATGAGGGTCTTAGCCGCAAAGACATCGGCTGACTTGAACTGAGCTTTGAGCTTACGGTTGAGGTAATCACGCTCTGCTTTGAAACCTTGTTGGCGAAGGGCTTGTACCAACTCCAAGGCCTTGACATTTGCCCCTTCTCCCAAGACTGTGATATAGACATCTAGGGCGTTTTCGATAGGGAGGGCCACACCTTGCTTTTCAAGAATGAGAAGCAGACGCTCTACACCAAGTCCAAAACCAAAGCCAGCAGTCTCAGGGCCACCAAAGTAGGCAACCAAACCATCGTAACGACCACCCGCACAGACTGTCAAGTCATTGCCCTCAATCTCTGTGATAAACTCGAAAATGGTGTGGTTGTAGTAGTCCAGACCACGCACCATATTGGTATCGATGATATAGTCTACTCCAAGATTTTCCAACATCTGACGCACAGCATCAAAGTGTGCTTGGCTTTCTTCATCAAGGAAATCCAAGATAGACGGTGCATTCTCTACAGCCACCTTGTCTTCTTTTTCCTTAGAGTCCAAGACACGAAGAGGATTTTCCTCCAAACGACGTTGGCTATCCTTAGACAAGGTCTCCTTGAGCGGTGTCAAATAGTCAATCAAGGCTTGACGGTAGGCCGCACGACTCTCAGGATTCCCAAGAGTGTTAAGATGTAATTTGACACCTTGGATACCGATTTCTTTCAAGAAATGGGCCGCCATCGCGATTGTTTCCACATCGGTAGCTGGATTGCTAGATCCAAAACACTCAACACCAATCTGGTGGAACTGGCGCAAACGCCCTGCCTGTGGACGCTCATAACGGAACATAGGGCCCATGTAGTAGAACTTACTTGGCTTTTGCACTTCTGGAGCGAAAAGTTTATTTTCCACATAGGAACGGACAACTGGCGCTGTTCCTTCTGGACGGAGGGTAATATGACGGTCACCCTTGTCATAGAAATCGTACATTTCCTTGGTTACGATATCCGTTGTGTCTCCGACAGAGCGACTGATAACCTCGTAGTGCTCAAAAATAGGCGTGCGCACTTCTGCATAGTTATAGCGCTTGAAAATCTCACGGGCAAAGCCCTCAACGTACTGCCATTTGACAGATTCAGCAGGTAAAATATCCTGCGTTCCTTTTGGTTTTTGTAATTTCATAGGGAATCCTCTTTAAATTTAATAGTCTTATTTTACCATAAATAGAGGGATTAAAACAGTGAGAAAAAATTTAGGATTTAGATATCATTTTTGAGATTAATAACTGTCAAAAGAATAGCCAGGAAGGAAAGACCAACAAATAGCATCCAAGTCAACTGTATATTCCATACGGCTACTAGTGAGAAACAAGCTGTTCCCACAGGTATGGATAAGGTAAACAATAAACCTAAAAAATTACTGGTACGAGCTAGAACTTCTGGAGCTAGATTTTTCATGAGCATGGCACTAATCTTTGGTTGAACTTTACCAGACATATACAGAGTTAAAAATAGAAATAGCAAACCAAGCACGACTTGATTGAATACATTAGCCAGACCAACTAGACTAAGTCCTACGGTCACCCACATCATCAATCTAGGCAAGGACTGCTTCCCAAAATAATCATTGCCCGTAAGGCTACTGATGATGACTGCTACTACAGCACCGACTTGACTGATAAATAACGCCTCTGTGTAAGAAAAATTCAAGAGAGAATGGCTCAAAAAGAAGATATTGTAGATGCCCCCTAAGGAACCACCCAAGGCATTAATCAGCAAGACAGCAAAGATCATGAATCCAAAGTTTTTCTGTCCACCTTTAAGAAAAACAAGGCGTAAATTTCGGTAAATTGTTAGGAACTGGTCTTTGATAGAAAGCTTCTCATTTTTTAGTGATTCACCATCAGCAGATGACATTGACAGGCTTAATTTGCTTTTTCCTAAAAAGAGAACAAAGGCTGATACTAGGAAAAAGCAGGCATTGATTCCCGCAACGAGGGAAAAATTGTTGACTGATAGACCTAAGAGCCACACTCCGAAAGCTTGACCACCAATGGCTGAAATATAGGTGATAAACTGTGAAAAAGCATAAGCCTCCATTAGATCATCTTCAGCTACTTTTTCCTTAATAAGAGGCATGCGCAGGCCACCAGCAAAATCACTGATAACATCACTAATGACATTGATTAAACACAGGCTAGAAAAGGCAAAGAGACTAGCTTGCTGGACAACTAAAGCTGCTAGAAAAAATAAAACCGCCTGAAACAAACCGCTATAGACCATCCATTTGACCTTGTCCCTCGTGTAATCTGCCCGAATCCCTACAAAAACTGTAAAGAGAGTCGGAAGAATCATGACAATATTCGCCATAGCAACAGCAAAGGAGGCTTGTGACAAGGTCGATGCATAGACGATAAATACCAGGTTAAAAATTGAAGCACCAAAAGCATTGAAGAAGCGTGACAAAGTCAAGAGTCGATAAGCTTGATTTCTAAACAATAGTTTCATAGGTAATCTCCCTTCTTGTTCGAAGTTTTATGTGAAGTATGACTATAGTATAGCACTTAGAAATTTTAGAGGAAAAACTTTTGAATATATGCAACAAATAAAATGAGCAAAAAGAAACAATAGAATTTCTCCAATGACACGAGAGAGCCCAACAGTTCTATCGCTTAAAATTTTAAATTATTTTCTTGGTTTGCAGATATTCAACAATCGGTCGTTTTTCTATAGTATTCGGCAGATTTATTACAGCCAAGCATCTCAAAAATATGGACAGCATCTTCCATCTTTTTCTGTCCTTCCTTAACTCTACCTTGCTTGCTATCAAGGAGACCTTCTGCCCACAAATAGACAATTCGGAAATAGGTTTCATTTTCATTGTAGAAATGCTCTTCGATAACACGTTTAAAATAAGAGGCATTGGTAAATTCTTCACACTCAATGCTGGCTAAAAAGCCATTCAATAGTATAGTGTGAAACAGATTTCGATTACCAGACATTTCCATTAGAAAATCAGATTTACGTACCATTTCTCGTACATATCTAGTGAAAAGAGAAACAGATAGAAAGGCAGAACTGACTGAAAATAAATTTAGTTCATAGATTCCCCAAATCTCAGTAGAAAACAAGTAGTCATGAAGGACTTTCCCCTCCTCTGCCGTTAACTCTACCGTATCATCCATGCTCTTCATATATGACTTGATAATAATGGCATTTAGAATATGTTTCTGTTTGTTGTGAGAATGGGCATGCTTTTGATACTCCTTGCGATACAGGTCTTCGAGAGGTGCTATATTCTTTATATCCAAGACATTTATGATTTCTTTTCTCAACTCAGAATCTGTATCATACTGAAAACCTCTCGCCAGAAAGAGAACTTCCTCCACACTGGCAGATATATTTTCTAGGGCAAATAGAAACTTTTCCACTGAAAGCTCACTCTGACCAGTTTCAAATCGGGACAACATAGACGGCGAAAATTGTCCCCCAGTTGCTTGTCTCAGTGAGATATTTCTTGACTCTCGTAATTGTCTAAAGACTTTTCCAATCTGCTCCATAGACTTCCCCTTAATTCTGCATTTTCTTTATGTTATCATATTTTTTCAGAAAATTCATCAAAAACTTGCCAAATTGTCAGAATTATGAGAAAATAGAGGATATTTATCACGTGGAGGGACTGCTATGAGAGACGATATCAAAATCAATGACCGTGCTTTGGCCTTACAAGACCAAATTATCGAAAAACTAGAGAAGGTTTTTGATACAGATGTGGAATTGGATGTTTACAATCTAGGGTTGATTTATGAAATCAATCTGGACGAAACAGGACTCTGCAAGATTGTTATGACCTTCACCGATACTGCCTGCGATTGTGCCGAAAGCCTGCCTATCGAAATCGTGGCAGGACTGAAACAAATCGAGGGTATCGAAGATGTCAAGGTTGAAGTTACCTGGTCACCTGCTTGGAAAATCACACGAATCAGTCGCTATGGCCGTATTGCCCTTGGACTACCACCTCGTTAAGCAGGTCAATTACTTTTGAAGATGAAAAAAGCAAGCCAAAGTTGGCTTGCTTTTTGATACTCAATGAAAATCAAAGAGCAAACTAGGAAACTAGCCGCAGGTTGCTCAAAACAGTGTTTTGAGGTTGTAGATAGAACTGACGAAGTCAGTAACCATACCTACGGCAAGGCGACGTTGACGTGGTTTGAAGAGATTTTCGAAGAGTATGAGTTTATTTTTTACCTGACTTGTCCATATTCCAGAAGTCTGTCACGGCTCCGCGTGAAGCAGATGATACGATGTGAGCGTATTTACCGAGGACACCACGACTGTAAAGTGGTGGCAAGGTTGTTTCTGCCTTGCGTTTTTCAAGTTCTTCTTCGGATACGGCCATGGAAATTTCTTTGGTATCTTGGTCAACCGTAACGATATCGCCTGTACGAAGGTAGGCAATTGGTCCACCATCCTGAGCTTCAGGGGCGATATGTCCAACAACCAGACCATAAGTACCACCAGAGAAACGTCCATCTGTCAAGAGGGCAACCTTGTCTCCTTGACCTTTACCAACGATCATGGATGAAAGTGACAACATCTCAGGCATACCAGGACCACCCTTAGGTCCAACGAAACGCACAACGACTACATCGCCATCAACAATTTCATCTGTCAGAACGGCCTGAATAGCATCTTCTTCTGAGTCAAAGACCTTAGCTGGACCAACGTGACGACGTACTTTCACACCTGATACCTTGGCAACCGCACCGTCAGGGGCAAGGTTCCCGTTCAAGATGATAAGCGGACCGTCCGCACGTTTTGGATTTTCAAGTGGCATGATAACTTTTTGACCTGGTGTAAGGTCTGCAAAGTCAGCCAAGTTCTCAGCGACAGTCTTACCAGTACATGTGATACGGTCCCCGTGAAGGAAACCATTTGCCAACAAGTACTTCATAACCGCAGGGACACCACCGACTTCATAGAGGTCTTGGAAGACATACTGACCAGATGGTTTCAAGTCGGCCAAGTGAGGCACACGTTCTTGGATCGTATTGAAGTCCTCAAGTGACAAGTCAACATTGGCAGCATGGGCAATGGCAAGCAAGTGAAGAGTGGCATTTGTAGAACCACCGAGAGCCATGGTTACAGTGATAGCATCTTCAAAGGCTTCACGAGTCAAGATATCTGATGGCTTGAGACCAAGCTCCAACATCTTAACAACAGCACGTCCTGCTGCTTCAATGTCTTCTTTCTTGTCAGCTGATTCAGCTGGGTGAGATGAAGACCCTGGCAAACTCATACCGAGAACTTCGATAGCTGTCGCCATGGTATTAGCAGTATACATACCACCACAGCCACCAGGGCCAGGGCAGGCATTACATTCAAGACGTTTCACATCCTCAGCTGTCATGTCACCGTGGTTCCATTTTCCGATTCCCTCAAAGACAGAAACCAAGTCGATGTCTTTGCCATCAAGATTTCCCGGTGCAATGGTTCCACCATAGGCGAAAATAGCTGGGATATCCATATTAGCAATGGCAATCATAGAACCAGGCATGTTCTTATCACAGCCACCGATAGCGACAAAGGCATCAACGTTGTGACCACCCATCGCCGCCTCGATAGAGTCCGCGATGATATCACGAGATGTTAGGGAAAAACGCATACCAGGCGTTCCCATAGCAATCCCGTCCGCTACAGTAATAGTTCCAAACTGCACAGGCCAAGCACCTGCCGATTTGACACCTTCTTTAGCCAATTTCCCAAAATCATGCAAGTGAATGTTACATGGTGTATTTTCCGCCCAAGTCGAAATCACTCCCACAATCGGTGTTTCAAAGTCCTTATCTGTCATACCAGTCGCACGAAGCATAGCACGGTTTGGTGATTTTACCATACTGTCATAAATGCTACTGCGGTGACGTTTATCTAATTCAGTCATTTGTTCCCTCCCATTTCAGTTTTTACTATTATAGCACATTTTAAAAGCAATGAACAGAAGAAAATTCTTGAATTTTCAGAAAATTTTGATTAATTAGATTGAATGGCTTCTATTTTTTTCATCTTTTTTTGTCAAGTAACTTTACTTTACAAAAAAAATGTGTTATCCTAGTATGGTTGATGAAAATCAGTAGATTGAATCGAATATAAATACCTAAAGGAGAAATCAAAATGGCAGTACCTGCACGTCGCACTTCAAAAGCGAAGAAAAACAAACGTCGTACACACTACAAAGTAACAGCTCCATCTGTAAACTTTGACGAAACTACTGGAGATTACTCACGTTCTCACCGTGTATCACTTAAAGGATACTACAAAGGACGTAAAATCGCTAAAGCTGCATCAGCTGAATAATAGAAGGGAGATACCATGCGCGTAAATATTACACTTGAACACAAAGAATCTGGTGAACGCTTGTACCTTACTTCTAAAAACAAACGTAACACTCCAGACCGTCTTCAATTGAAGAAATACTCACCAAAACTTCGCAAACACGTTGTGTTCACCGAAGTTAAGTAAGCATTCAATACGAATCAATACAGAAGAAAAACGCATTCAAGCGTTTTTTTCTTTTGTTAATTTCCGTACATCGCAATAAAAATCAACCGAATGACTACATTTTTGACTATATTTTTTGTGAAATAAATTAGATGTTCGGATATATAGAATACGCTCTAGTCATATTGTCTAGAGAGTTTTTGTATTTTATAATCTATTCAATCTTTGGTTTCCAATTATCAATTTTCAACGAATCACCATGTAAATCATAAGCAATTGAGATTAATGTGATTTTTGAAGCAATATTCTCTATCTTCATAATTCATTTTATCTTATTATTAAATCTTCTATTTTTATCAAGATTGATATTTCAATTTCAACATGGTTCATATTGATTTTTAAATCTCTTTTTGTTTATTATCAAAAACTTTTTTTGAATCAATGATTTTTTGGTAAAAACCATATTCAATCTCTGTAAAGTGACAGAATACTTCAGCACACTCAATTAGAATAGGATTTAGTTCTTTCCTAGGAGCCAAGCCAACTGAAAGTCTAATTCGAAAATCTCCATCAGATTGATCTGTCCAAAAAGCCTGATGAAATGCTATTTCTGATAAATGAACATAACCAGATGATTTATTGTAAATTTCTTCAATCTCAGGATAATACTCTGACATCCTTTTCTTAAGATTGGTATCAGTCATCCTTCTGTTTTGATTATCTTTCAAATTTCTAATACTTTTACCACTTAAAGTCTCTTTAATAAATAATCTTCTGTTTTCTGATATAAAAGCCGCGAAGACTCTCATAAGGTTATCAAGTTGTGTTCGTACTAAGATTCCTGCACAAGTCAGATTTCTCGTTCTTAATAAGTCTATTATTCCATCAATAAATTGAATTCGTCTGTTAAGTGCAGAAATAAAAAAAATATCATCTTCAGTAAAATTTTCACCAATAATATCTGCAGCTATTGACTTTGATTCTTCACGATATTCTCTTAATTTATTAAAATATGTCTCTATTTCATTGAAATATTCATCATTTGTCATTACATTTCCTCCTAATCTACCTTTCTAATATGGACTCAATCATTGGTTCAATCCCATTTTCAATCAAGTTATCTATATTATGCTGAGCAGAAAAGCGCCCAACTTCATAAGCCACATAGTGTAAAATCTGAGCAGCCACTTCATTGACATTGAAGGAAAATTGTCCCTTTAAAATTCTATAAGAAAGAGTGGCGAAAGGATCTGCATCTTCAAATCGCTTCAAATATTGCTCGTAGTTAGAATGAATCGTCTGAATGATATAAATCGCGTGCGTATCATCTAACTTCATAAAGACCATTAAGCTTTCAATAAAAACATCACTTTTTTTGATGCATGCTTGACATAACTCTCTTGCTGGCATTTCATAAATATAGTTTTCTATGTCATCATCAAAAATACCGTGATTAATTTTTTCCCATATTATTTTCTTAAATGTTTCGTCGCTTCTAATGCTCAACCATGCATTTAATGCCTTCAACATTTCGGTAGCATCTTGATACCTATAATCAGGTTCTAAATTCGTAGCTTTTTCACTAACAGAACGAAGTGAATGAGAAAAAATATTAGGATTCTTAGTCATAACAAAATTAATAATACGTCCCAGTGAATACACATCGCTTCGTTTATCAGCATCTTTTAAAAGTGTTAATTGCTCTGGCGCGCAATAAAAGAGTTGACCAAAGGAAGTTGTGTCCATTGTTTGATGAGATGTCAGAGTATTTAGGTTTTTTCCTAATCCAAAATCAGCAATCTTAATTATCCCATTCACGAAGAAAACATTGGTTGGACTTAAGTCTCTATGCAGAACATCTCTTTGGTGGACAAGAGACATAGTATAAAGTATTTGACGCAATATATTGAGCTTAGAGTCCTCTGTCAGCTCACTTGCTTCAATATAATCAGCCAATGTATAATCAGCTTTTTCCATTGTGTAGGAGTAACTTCCACTATCAAAATCATACACTCTGATAACATTTTCAATATCAGAACAAGATTTGGTTATTTCATACTCTCTCTTAAATCTACTTCTCAAAGCCTCACGTCTAACAGATTCCTCATTTAACTTTTTTAACACCAATCCTGTAGATTTTTGGAAATAAATATCAGCGAAGCCCCCTTTCCCAATCTCAACTAAATCTGCATCAATTTCCACTAAATAAAACTCATTCCCCTTTTTTGAGATTTTTAAAGAATAAACAGAACAAATTTTATCTAATTCATTTATTATTTTCTGCTGCTGCTCTAAAGCATCCACTTCGCTTATCTGACGCTCTGTTAAAAGATATTGTTTGCTGAGTATAAGGTTGAAAAATGAATTGATAATGCCTCTAGATGAAAAGTCCAACAGCTTGTCATTCACATATATCCATCTTGTAGGAAAACCCTGACCATAACTATCTTGAGTATGGAAATGGGTATTGAAAAAAGAAACTAGCTGAGGCCCTGATTTATAAGTAAACAGCTCTGTCTCATCTCCACAGAATATCATTGCTAGTCTTTTGTAAAAATCTGGATTGATCAATAACTCGTCCTCCTTATAGATGATAATTCTTTAATTTAATAAATGTAGGCAGTAACATACAATCTACTTTCTCAATTAAACAGAGGCTGTCGTCAAGAATAGAAAAAATATAAAATCTATCTTGAAATATAGTTACAAAATAGGTATCAAATCCCTTCGCTTTTAAACTTCTGTATTCAAATAGTGAGTGGAAATCATAATTTAACGCGCTTACAATAATATCATCCGAATTATCTATCTCGAGTATATCAATCAGCTCAAACGAATATGGAAAAAATAATAAAAGGTTTTTCTGTTTTTCAAGCATTTTCAACACTTTTATGATATCTCTTTCAATATCATACTTTCTAATATTTAAAAAGTTTTCCCCTAATCGAGTGAGCTCTGATATATCTCTTGTTCGGAATGCAACATGAATCTGAGTAGCTTTTACTTCACCGAATTTCTTTTTACTTTCATGAATACCAATTATACCATCGCCATAATTGCTAATGCCCGGAGAAAACAAATGACTAGCTTGTAATCTAGTGCTAGATGATAATAATTTAAAGTCTATTTCATAATTTTTCGATATTGCATCACATTGACCATTATTTTCATTTAACGGTTTAGAGAAAGGAGATTGCCCTGTATCTTTAAAATGAGATGACTTATTAAGTAGCTCTAGTAAATAGTTCTCATAATTACAATCGGGCTCTCCATCAACAAAATTTTTAATAATAGTAGCTGGTGGTAACAATTTGAATTTTATACGTGGGTCAATATTAGGGTTTAAATTTTCTTCCATAAAAATTCCTCCAGTTTATTATAACATTAACATCTTAAAATTTTTACACTTAATACACTTACAACAAATAATTTCTTTGTTCACTAGCTTATGCTACCACCTACCCTTTAGTAACAACTATGGATACCTTATGTATTAGAGTATTTTGTACTATTATGGTATAATAAAATACAAACATCTTTACCTTTCATTTATATAATTAAAAAGGAATAATTATGCCTGAAACAAATAAATATCAGTACTGTATAAGCAACAATGAAATACTTGAACTTCACGTACTAGAAGAGGAATTCTATAGAAACAAACAAGCAACAAGAGACAGATACAGAGGTCAACTACTATGTCCTGGGTGTAAACAAGTACGATTATCTATAAAAGAGAATAGTAATGGAATTTACCTTGCTGCTTACCCCAACTCTGTTCATACAGAAAATTGTGAGTACTTACTTAAACCTGCTGCTAGAAGAGAATTAAGAGTATTCTATGATCAAATCGCTCCTGACAGAGCTGAACAAATGTTAGAACGTATTTTAGATGATAGAATAATTGTGGTAAATCTACCTCAAAATCAAAATCCTAATGATGATGTTGAGGTTGATGAAGGTGATGATGAAAATTACGAATTGACAAATGAAAATGGTATTAGAAAATACTTGCCTCGAAGATCATTACAGTTAAGAAAAATGGAAGAATCTGACCATCTTGTAATGTATTATGGAGAATGCAGATTGTTTCTAGTGCAAGATAAGTGGAACAACTTCTACCTAAGAATTTTTCGAAATGATGAAACTAGGTATTATCTATGTAGTTTAAAAATTCCAAAAATTGTTTTCAATCATTTATCGGATGAATTAAACTTTATTCCTTGCGAGCAAGATTTCGATGTAAATAATTCTAAGGAAAAATCTGTTCCTGCTAGAATAGCTTTTATCTCTGAAATCGAAAAAAAATTATCGTATTTTAATGGGAAAATAATTCATTCTAAGCTATTAAAAGTAATTCAACTATAAATTAAACTTCTTCATACAATCCTGTAGCAACTATTCTTATAGTGACCTGCACCCCAAAAGTTAGATTTTTTCTGTCTAACTTTTGGGGTGTAGGTCATTTCAAGCGTTTTTTCTTTTGGTTAATTATCTTATATTTCAATTCAAACTCTACTTATCCTACAATCTTTTTTGTAAAACTGATTTGAATCAGGTAATTTTAGCACTTTGCTGCACTTTACTTAACCGATATCATCATTTTTCACCTGTATTATACATGATGTGTAATACAGCAAAATCCAAAAATATCTCGTACAATTTATACGAGATGTTTTCATTCTTCCCCTACTCTCTAAATCTCATTCAATTTTTCGAGATAGGCGGTTAATTCTGCTTGGGCTTCTGGTGTTGTGCCTACTAGCTGGCGGCGCATGTGTGCGAGTCTGGCTTCGACTTCTCCAATCTCTTTATCAATCTCTGCGAGCTGGTCTGCGAGGTCTGCTAGGGGAACAACGGGTTCTTCCTCAAAGGTATCGACATAGCGTGGAATGTTGAGGTTGTAGTCGTTTTCGACAATCTCTTCAAAGCTGGCTAGATGGGCAAATTTCTCGACATTCTCACGTTTTTGATAGGTCTCCAAAATCTTGGCAATATGGTCTTCGGTCATATTGTTTTGATTTTTCCCTTTTTCAAACTCTTTTGAGGCATCGATAAAGAAGACATCCTTGTTAGTGCGATTCTTTTTAAGGATAATAATGGTTGTCGGGATAGAGGTGTTGTAGAAGATATTTGCTGGCAAGCCGATAACTGTATCAATAGCGCCTTCTTCTAGCAGGTGCTGGCGAATCTTTTGTTCGGCTGCTCCTCGGAAAAGGACTCCGTGAGGAAGAACAATGGCCATGACTCCATTATGCTTGAGGTGGTAAAAACCGTGAAGAAGGAAGGCAAAATCTGCTTTGGACTTAGGTGCAAGAACTCCATAGCTTGAAAAGCGAGGATCTTGCAGGAAGCCACTATCTGCTGACCACTTCAGTGAATAAGGTGGGTTCATCAAAACCCCATCAAAGTCTGTCGGCTCGGTAGTTGGCCAATCTTCGTCTAGAGTGTCGTGGTTGCTGAGGTGATAGTTCTCAATCGCAACCCCATGAAGCATCATATTCATGCGAGCAAGGTTGAATGTCGAAGTAATCAACTCTTGACCGTAGTAAGAAATCGTCGAAGATTCCTTACTATAGCGCTTGGCATTGAGCAAGAGGGAACCAGAACCCATGGTCGGGTCGTAAACCGACATGCCCTTTTGATGCTCCCGCCCTGCAAAGACAATCTGAGTCATAAGGTGAGAAACTGCTTGAGGTGTATAGAACTCACCAGCCTTTTTCCCAGAATCGCTGGCAAATTGACCAATCAGGTACTCATAAGCATCACCCAAGATATCACCAGCATGACCAGAGACATTGAGGTCGTTGAGCTGTTTCATAACCTCAGAGATGGTCTTGTTTTGCTTTTGTGGCGTGTTACCTAGCTTTTTCGCATAGAGGTCAATATCTTCGAAGAGATTTTCAAATTTTTCATTTGCCTGCTCGATATCACGGAAACTTTGGGCTAGGGATTCTAGCTGAAAGGTTCCTTCGTGAATAGACTGAACCAGCTTGGTAAAGGTTAGAGAAGGATCAATCACATAGCCCAGATCGTCATTTAAGACCTCGATGAGGTCTTCACTGACATCTGTATCCGCAAAGTTTTCCTCGTAGAGAAGCTGGGCTTGCTGGAAGGACTCAAAGGTCTCGTCCAAGTTATCACAGACGGCTTGGAGGATGTTGTCGGATAGGTACTTGTAGAAAATCAAGCCCAAGAGATAGGACTTGTATTCATTGGCTTCCATCTGGCCACGCAGGATATCTGCCGCATTCCAGAGGGATTGGTAGAGTTGTCTTGATAAATCTGTTTGTGACATAGGGTCTCCTATCAATGTATGTTGTTAGTAGTATTCCATGTTTTAAAATATTTTTCTTTTTTATATTTTCCTTAAATAGTGCGGACGGGAGGTAAAATTATCCAGTGGATGATTTTAGAAATCCAAGGAATTTCATCCCTAATTTTTGAGCCCAGAGTCTCAAAAATCCCGTCCTATACAATAACTTTGTTATTGTATAGGATATCACTATGGCGGAAAATATCCTCTAAAAGCTCACTTCGTTCGCGCTCATTTTACAATAAACTCTTTAAAAACGAATTACTGGGCTTTTTACGGTCTTTGTATCTTAGATAAACATTTTTCTGAGTAGGGTTTGTTTGTTTTCTTTGAGCTGGTTGACTTTTTCCTCTTGCTTGGCAATAGCCTTATCTAGGTCTTGGAAGAAATAACCGATGGCTTCTTGTTCAGGGAGAGAGGGGACATGAATAGACATATCCATGACTTTTGTTTTTGAGATATTAAATCTTGAAATTCCTTGAGCTAATAACATAAACTCTTTTCTTACACTAAAAGAGCGTAATACAAAAGCTAGGTAGTACAGGTCAAATATACCTTTTTGGGGACGATAGCCAAAACAAAAACTATTCAGATACACATTATCTTCCGTTCCCATCCAAACTGAACTCAAACCAACATCTTCAGGTGTTTCTGATGAAGTCGTAAATAATACATCTCCATACTGCACCCTTCTCTGTTTATCATCTATCTCAATACTGTCTAATCCGTATAAATCTGTTAACGGATTATTGAACACGTTCACATAAGTTATAAATTTTCCTTCCCCATGTCCAAAGTCTTCTTTAGTTTTACCCGATAATCCTGTATAAGTTTCTCCAACTTCCCCCAACTTCACTTCCTTCCATTCATCTTCAAATCCTGCGAAGCGAAGGGCTGGTTTGGTTTGTCCTTTGGCTGGGAAGAGGAGTTTGAGGTAGGTTTTCTTCTGCTCCTTGAGTACCTCTAACTTACGCTGTTGAAGACTAATAAGTTGGTCAATATCTTGGAAGAAAGAACCGATGGCAGTTTGTTCGGGGAGGGAGGGGAAAATGACATCACCTTTTAAAACATTTTCATCAGTGACTTTCATGTCATTTTTTGCTCCTTTATTAACTAATGGTTTCAAATATTTATTTAATCGTAAATTGTCATCAAAATAATACTCCACAAATATTCCATTTGAACCATTATTAACTTTATAAATAGCATACAATGTGGAAACAATTCCATTTTTACCATGGTTAGTTTTTATAATCCCATACGGATTAGCTTTTAAAGGACTCTTTGTATAAACAACATCTCCAGTTTCTACAATACCATACGGTAAGACAGAAGCACCTGCAAATGACCTACCTTGAAACTTAATCTGATTAACAATCCCATAATCACCCGAAACAGATAAAACATCACTTTTATCATACTCACCATCTACATTTCTATTTTTTGAAACAGTAAGGTAAGCCCCCAACTTTTTCTGCTCCCAAGATTCAGTATATCCCGCAAAGCGATAACTTGGTTGTTTTGTCATATTACTCCCTTTCTATTACTCCATTTTCCTATTTCTACACTTTTGATTTTCTTTTTTGATTTCTATTCTTCCATTTTGCCTATTTTGAAACAATAGATAGGCTGATTTGACAAGATAAAGTTAAACACCTAGCAAATAAGAAAAGTCAAATCGGTATTTTATCTCCCCCTTAAGGGTAAGATATCCTCTGAAATCATGCGCATATAGTCCTCTTTGAGGGCTTTTTTGTATTTGAGTTTTGGTAGTGCCTTGTCTCCGTGGGCCTCCTTATAGGCCAGATAGTCCTGAGAGTCTGTGATGGCTTTTTCACCATTTTGCTTATCTCGTCCGATACGGTAGTTGTCCACTACGAACTGAAGTTCATCCTCTCCTATCTGCCAATAATCTGCCGTTTCACGAATCTTTTTCTGAGTTGTTAGCTCAATCATCTCATCCAACTTATGGATGATAGACTGTCCCTGATAGCTCTTGGCATCTGCTTGGACATTCTGCCAGAGTTTGGAGATGAGGCTGGATAACTTGGGATTGGATTTGTTCAAATCTTCGATATAGTTATCTACCAGACTCTTTTCCTTTTTACCAATGAGGTTTTCCCGATTTTCAATCAAGGCTTGGATGAGAGAGAGGATATAGTGATAGTTTATCTCGTCGGTGCGGATGGATTCGAGCTCATACTCGATATCCAGTAGGACACCTTCATCTTCTTGGTCTTCTTTTCTGCGTCTACGGAGCTCTTCGATGACATTTTGATATTGGCCGGCAAAGTTCTCGATGTCTTCTAGGCTGAGGCCAATCTCTCTGAGGATGACTTTCTCATCGTAGTCCGAATAGACTTGTATAGAGGATAGGAGCTTGTCAAATTCTTGGAAGGCCTTGGCAAAGCGTTTTAATTCTGCATCTGTCGCTGTATCCAAATCAGGCACCTGCTCTGGACTTGGAGCGATGGCTAGTAGTTGATGAACCTTCTCCAGAAACTTGCCCTTCTCCTCCTGCCATTCTGGGGCTAAGACACTGGTTTCGCCACCATTTGAGTAAAGGCTCAGAGCTTCATCCACCTTTTCTTTAAAGCGGTCAGGCGTTTGGAAGGTGACGATTTGGCCGAATTTCTTGCCTTCATCAAAGAGGCGATTGGTTCGTGAAAAGGCCTGAATGATATGCTGGGGTTTCATAGGCTGACGGTCCATGAACAGGGTCGATAGGCAAGGGGCATCAAAGCCTGTCAGCAAGCGGTCCACCACAATAACCAGGTCCAGCTGTTCTTCACGGAAGGCAAAACGTTCTTTCTTACGAGCCAAGCGGTCGTTGAGGTCACTATTGTAAGAAGCAATGGTGGCTAGGCTAAAGTGGGTACCAAACATGGCATTGTAGTCTTCTAAACTCTCCTCCATGTAGTCTTGGTTGACATAGGAGTCTGCTTCATTTTCTGTCACAGAATAGGTAATAGCAACCTTAGGAAAGTCTGGCAAGACCTTTTTAACATTTTCCGATATGCTTAGAGACTTTTCTCCATTTTTGACTTGCTTAATCAGGTTATAATAGGCCTGCGCACGGGCAATGCTTTTGACGGTCAAAATGGCTTCATAGGTTTTTCCTACTCCATTTTGGAAGCCGAGTTTGCGTCTTGAGCGATTGAGAATGGCATCTAAAACGGCAAGCATATGGCCTTCGTCATCATAACGCTCCTCGTCAATCTCATCTTCTGCCCAACCAGGCATGGTTGTCTGATACTCTACATTAAAGCCAAGAACCGCCTTGTCATGGATGGCTTCTTTGACGGTATATTGGTGGAGGCAGTCACCGTACTGCTCTTCGGTCGTCTGAGCAAGGTCTCCTTTTTGTTCACGCTTATTTTCTGTAAAGATAGGAGTCCCTGTAAAACCATACCAGAGAGAATTTGTAAAGAAGTGCTCTAGGTGGCGCTGGCGTTCAGGAGTCACTGCGCGATGGCATTCATCGACGACAAAGGCTAGTTTGAGTTGTTTGATACGATTGTAAATCTTTTGGTGACGTCCTTCATCAAACTGGCGAATCATGGCATTGATTTTCTGGATGGTCGTCACAACGACACGACGGTCATCAGAAGCCAGATTTTTAACCAATTCCTGTGTATCATCGGTCTCGTCGATATCGATCATGTCGTTCTCTGCGTAAGATTGAAAAGAACTAGTCGTCTGCTGGTCGAGGTCTGTCCTATCAATCACAAAGATTGTCTTTTCGATGGATGGAATCTGAAGCAGATTGCGCGAAACCTTATAAGAGGTCAGGGTCTTTCCTGAACCAGTCGTATGCCAAATATAGCCTGACTGACGCTTGCGACTTGCTTCACGGATGGCCTCAATAGCATGAACCTGATAGGGGCGCAATAAAATCAAGGCCTTCTTGTCATCATCGATGACAGAATACTGCATGACCATCTCATGGGCTCTCGGTATGGACAAGACAGACTCAGCAAAGTCAAAAAGTTGAGGTTGGGGTCTATTTTCACTATCGACCCACTTGGTCAAGAAGCGCTCATTTAGCTTGTTGGCTTTGGCAGCTGCGATGTAGCGGGTGTCTGTGACATTAGAGACGACAAACATCTGAAGACTTGAAAAAATACCTCTGAACTGTCCTTCTTGGTCGTATTTCTTAATCTGACGGAAGGCATCCATGTAAGGATGAGAACGGCTTTTTAGTTCAATCTGAATCATAGGCAGACCATTGATCAGCAAAGTCACATCCCCACGACGCTGGCGAATCCCTTCTCCGCCTGTGATGACTTGGTTGACAACCTCATAGCTGGATTTACCACCAGCGACATTGTTTCTCCACAAGACTTCCAAGCGAATGGTGCCTAAACTAGCATCTTCACGTTGAACCTGCACCTTGGCAATGCCATTTTCCCCTGCTATCCACTTGGCTGCTTCGTAGAAGTTGACGAAATTGAGTTGGTTTTTGATTTGATTTTTCTCTGAATTTGTAAGGGGATGGTCTTGCAAAATGCGGACATTATTGGCTTCCAGCTTGGTAAAAAAGTTTCCCCATAGGAGGTCTTCTGTATTTAACTCAGGTCGATACACCCATTGACTTTCTCCCTTTGTCAGCTGGTTGATCAAGTCTCGCTCGATAGCCAATTCCTGTTTGGTTTTGGCTTTGCCTGCTACAGGGATAGCTGTCTCGTCTTTAGGAGAGAGTCTCTGACTGATATGGAAATCCTGCAAGGCTGCTTGATTGAGATGTTGCAATTTTTTGAGAAGTTCTTGCTCCGTCCCTTTTATGGCTTGATAGGCTGCTGTCAAATCTTTATCTGCATCTAGGTAGTGATGCGGGTTCTTCTTTATTTTGATATAGCCCTGCACCAAATCTTCTAAACGTCTCAGCTGAATAGCAAGCTGGTTCTGGAGTTCCTGAGAATTGCTTCCAGATGCTTCTTTCTGGTTGATAGCTTCTAGGTATTCTACAATGGCAGTATAACTAGCCTGCAACTCAGGTGCTGAAACGATGAGCTCTTGTTCTAATTCTTTTGATAAGGTATAAGCCATGTTCATACCCCATTTCTAAAACGCAAAAAGCCTACCAAAAAGATTGGTAGGTTTTGAAAATGGGTATGAAAACGCGAGTTTATATATATATATATATATGCAAGCTAGTTATTTGCTTAAATCTGAAAACCATAGGGACTCTTCCTTTTCATTCATCCAAGGAGTTGATAAGATTGAAAAACAACGCCTTTACTTCCTTCTATTGTATCATAAAAGACTAGTAGTGAAAAGGTTTTCTAGGGCATTCTATCTGAATCTAGCAAGAATTCCCTGACCTTCAAACTTCTACTAATACTCTTCGAAAATCAAATTCAAACCACGTCAGCGTCGCCTTACCGTACTCAAGTACAGCCTGTAGCTTCCTAGTTTTCTCTTTGATTTTCATTGAGTATAAAACAAGCAAAATCCCTTGCAAGCTATACTTACAAGGGACTTGTGTATTATTCTTGTACTTCTTTCTGGGCGGCCTTGCCTTGTTCTAGAAGAGCTTGGACGATTTTCTCATCGCGTAGTTTGACAGAATCGTTGATCATTTCTGCGGACTTGACGATGGTTGTTTCTAGTTGAGCACGTTTCTGACGACCCAATTCAATAGCTGCGACGATACCTTGGTTTTGAGCGACCAGACTTTCAGCCAGTTTTGTAACAGACTCAACAGCGACTGTCGGGCTTTGAGCAATTCTCTCCATCTGCGGAATCACTTCCTTGCTGGTCTCAGCTAGCATCTGAAGGGCAGCATTATTGGCATTGACAATGGCATCTGCCACGACACCTGATTTCATTGATTGTTGCAAAATACCCAGTTGAGCAATAGAAAGCTTCATTGTTGGAATCGTATTGCGACGAAGCATGCCCAATTTTTGGCGCATATCAGATGATACCTTCACAAGATTGCGCATCTGAGGTGTTGTTGCCCAGGCAACATAGAGACGGCTGACATACTCAGTATGTTGTTGTTCAAGGGTATTGACCACTTCAGCCATGCGGGCCAATTCTTGTGACTTGGTTTGGTATTCTACCGTACTTGTATCGAGTTGGTCAACTTGAGCCTTTAGTTCGGCAGCGCGCTTGCCAGCTTCTGTCTGGCTGGCTTCGATAAAGGAAATCACTCCCACTAGATTTTCAATGGATTTGGTATTATCCTCAATCAACATCTCAGCTGAGACGATATTTCGAGCTAGCACATCTTCTTGCTTGACCACTGCGGCAGCCATGCCATCCAGCTTTTGCTCTACTGTTTTTGAGTCAAAGTAAAATTCTTGTAGCGTATTTTTACTCTTGTTAAACAATCGTTGCAAAAAGTTTGGCTTCTCTTCTAACTCAGCAATTTCAGCGTTCTTGTATTTGACGACAAAACCTTGCAACTCACGGTTGGTATTCTTGAGTAGATCATCTACTTGGGGAATCTGCAGTTTCTTTTGTTCTGACAAGATACGATTGACTGTATTGTTCACACCTTCTACAGCAGATTGCCCAAAATCTAAGAGAGCATTTTGATTGGTGACAAACTGGTCGACTAACTGCGGCACGTGCGACTTGATTCCTTCTTGCTGCTCAGGGCTCAACTTTTCAAGGAAGGTCAAGGTCTTGTCTGAGCCAGTATTGGTCTCGATGATTTGGGTTGTTTTATCCACCTTAGCTACCGTATTATTGGCAATCTGGTCAATATCGAAATTAAATTCTGTCATGGTTACTCCTTTGTTTCTAACCTATTCTTTACGATCTTTTTCTAGGATACGCAGACTGATATCAAAATCACGCATATCTGTTTCATTGAGTTCTCTCAACACCTGGTCCAGCTCAAGGTCAAATTGTTCGATGGCTGCTTTAGCTTGTTGCAAACGTTCTTCTGCCCGATTATAGTTTTTAGGATTGGCCTTAATCTTTAAATAGCCTTCTAGAATCGTTTGGAATTTCTCCATCTTCAAACTATGAATGGCAGTCAATTCTTCCTTATCCCCCTCGGCAGAGGTAGCAATCTTGTCTAAAATAGCCTGATGGTCAATAGCAATATTGGCCAAGGTCTGGGATAATTCTGGAGCTAGTTCCTCTGGCTCCGCATTTTCAAGGTCTACCTGACTTTCCCTATCCAAACGTTCTAGCTGAACATCGATGTTTGCCCTTACTGTACGAACCTTTTTATCAATACGATTATAGACATCATCATCGATATAGGACTTGAGACGATCTGCCTCCTGATGGATTTCTCGCAGTTCGATCAATACTTGATTAGCCAAACTCTTATAGGAATCTGAGCCTTTCTCTACCAAGACTCCCTCTAACTGCTGAATATCTTTGTCCGCCTGGCGAATCCGAGCTTTTAAAAGCTCAATCCGATCGTCTAGAGAGGCATCCTGCAAAAGTGGATAGCGCCAACGTTTATAGAGACGATAACCACCATAACCTAGCAGGACACAAGCCGCAAGTGGGAGAGCATATTGAACCAAAAGGCCCAGTAAGAACAAGAAGCCCCAAAAATAGAGACAACCTTTCCAAAAACCATTACCCGATTTCATAAACATTCCTTATTTTCAATTTATAAGTCTATTTTAGCACAAAAGACAAAAATGAGGGCGGAAATCCCCTAGAAAAGAGTTGATTTCTTTGCTGTAGAATGGAGGCTAGAAGCGCATATGCTAATTTCAGTGAAGCGGACTCAAACCACAAACATACTCTGGGGAAATATCAAAACAAAAGCTTGAAATATCGAAAGGGTTGTGTTAGAATGAACTTATAGTGATGATAATTGTCTAACAAGGCAACAAAAAGCCCCAACGTTCCCGCGTTGAGGTTTTTTTGGCTTATTGCCCCTTAAAGGTTATTTCTTGCGTGAGTTAAGCCATTTCTCAAACAAGGTTGTCAAAATATTGACTACTAAGGGTGCTAGAAAAATTGTGATGATAATTTCTAACATCGGCAACACCTCCCTTCCTTAAAGTGAGGGGGCAAAATATTATATCATACCAGATTTATATCATCAACATCGCGTCATTATTGGCATAGATAGACTCAGATACACCAATAACCTCACTAGCAAATCTCTATACAAACCCAGAAATCAACATTTTAAGACAAAGCAAAAAGCCCTAGATTCGTTTCTAAGCGCTGATTTATTTGCAAGGATAGGCAGGACTGTCGGAGCTCCTGCATTTCTCGACCCACTATAAGTGGCGCGTTGGTGACAGATTCTCAACCTCTATCCTTCATGTCTTCATTATATCACTTTTTCTCAACTTTCAATCCGTGCATTTCAATTTATTACCTATCTTTTCTCTAGTGTCCTTCAACCATATTGCACTTCCACCTCACTCATGATTTCCAGCAAAGTTTTCCCATTAATCTGTAAAGAAATTAACTCATCAAAAGATGACACTTTAAATTCATTATCTCCAAGCACGACTACAATGTCATAAACAGAATTAGGAAAAATACCACATACTTGACCCTTATAATCAAAAGAAGCGTCCCAACCATTGTCATACAATGCTCGTAAATCATCTAATATTGCCATCATATATATTGATTCTCCTCTATAAGATATTCCACAACTTATCCAAAGGCATACGAAAATTTATCTGGCAACTCTTTTCCTAACTTAATACTTTTACTTAAAGTATCTTTTACAAACGAAGCGAATTGTCCTAAATCGTCTCCAACATAGCTATATTCCAAAGTAATTTTATCGATAGTTGCAATACCTTTACAACCTCCACTCACAATAGAATACTGCCTCTTAGACGAGCTATCTTCTATTTTGTACATAGTAATAATTTGTTTATCAATCTTTATCATTTTCTATTTATTGTAAAATAAGGCACTGGAATTATTCTTGACTCTCAAAAATATAATTGCAACAAGGTATCGAAATCGTCTTCGAAAACATTTTGACTATTCTGTTTTATTTGCTCAATGATTTTATCCTTTTTATCTCTGTCCAAAGGGAGTGTTTCAAACGCTTCTTCTTTTACTAAGAATTCACCATTTTCTCCCTGGAATTCTTTTGTAATTTTTCTAATATGACTCTCGAAATCGATAGATTGAAGTTCTTCGTCGTTGATGTTATCTTCAATCGCATCTAGCAACAAATTGATTGAAATTTTAATCATCTTTAAATACTTCCCTATGCGTAAATACCGCCACTTTATTCATCAAGTCGTCCTCTGTGTAGTCAATTGTAAAAGTATCTAAATTAAAGATAGATTTAGGTGGAGTTGCACAAATCATAGGGACACTATGTACCCTATACTCGTTTTCCCCAATTCTAACAAACTGATTGATTTTCAAATCTGAAAAATCAGGATTCTCAACAGTAATAGAAACAAGACGATGCGCTATTTTATAAACATCAATTATCTTATTTTTCATGTTTAACTTATCCATAATTATTATTTCAATACTTGCGTTCTAGGGAATCAAAACCAATTTTTAGATTTAATACTATAAAATAAATCTAAAATAGATTAGGGAGTACTTTCTTAAACAATAAAGAAGGTTTATCTTGGTCTGGATAAACTTAGTCAACCCACTCATCAATTTGATTATAAAAAATCAAGAGCTCTTTGCTTTGTGGTATTATCAAATCTAAAACGAAATCTCCTTTACTTTAACTTCATTATAAACTTTCCTAGCCTAATATTCAATCAACAAGATACCATTACAATAGCTTTTTAGCTTCTTTTCTACTTCGTCAGTGGTCAAGCTCCTACTCATTTATGATATAATTAGTTTAAAGAGAAGTGAGGTAGAAATGATAGTGTCGCTACGCAACTTCATAGTATGAGATGACGGGACAGGCACACCGTCCACTACTCTCGAGCGCTTAGATTATGCTAAGTGCTTTTTTACATTTTCTCGATGTTCGCTCTTGGTTCAAGTCCATTCTCCATACTATTTGGTAAGGAATTAAGAGGCATTTTTATCTCTCCTATCTCCTTGTCATTCTGCGAGCAACTAAGGCAAGTTATTACTTTGCTTATCTGCTTATCATTTTGTAAGCAACAAAACCAAAAGAACAGACTTTTAAACTTCTCTTATTTCCTCAATACCCAAACAATAAAATACTAGCCACTCGTTTAAACACACGTTTCAAACATGCTGGTGTACCTAATATTGGATTCCATGGTTTTAGACACACACGCTAGTCTCTTGCTAAACTCTGGAATACCATATAAAGAATTACAACACCGTCTAGGTCATTCTACATTAGCTATGACTATGGACACTTACAGTCATCTCTCCAAAGAAAAAGCAAAAACAGCCGCCTCATTTTATGAGAAAGCTGTTAGTTCGTTATAAGTGATGACAAAAATGATGACAAACCCAGAGATCAACATTTTAAGACAAAACAAAAAGCCCACTGTTGTAGGCTTTCTGTAAGATATTTCTTAAAATTAAAGCATTTTGTTATCTTGCAGTGATTAGGTACAGAAAAACAGGCCTAAGCCTGCTCTAAATCTAACTTGATTTTCTCAAAAACTATTAAATTCAAATAAGCTGAGAAAACATAAAGGGGAACAAAAAGGGGACTTAAATTGATGAGTTCAGTAAGCAAGTAAATTGCACCTGTCATAGGTGCTTTTTATTTTACCTCTTGAATAGTACTGATTTCAGTCTCAAAGAGAGAAATCTCAGTTGGTTCATCAGGGCTAGGATTGTCAATGAGGATAGTGATTTCATCTTGCTCATCATTGTCCATTTCGTCAATAAAATCTGTGACAAAACCTTTTATGACTTTACCGTCACTAGTTACTACCTGAACTCTTGAACGTAGGTAGTTCCAAAGTTGTTTACTCATTTACGGTCTCCTTTCCCATAGTGTTTTTTGCAGGTAAAAACGCCTAGAATAAACTAAGAGCTATGGTTTACTAACTGTTTTGCTTTTTTGTAGTAAGGTGTTAGGAAATTGATAAATCCTTGTTTATCACTTGGGTCATGTTCCTCTAAGAACATCATCAACTCAAAGTCATTGAGAGCGTCAAACATTTCAGGGTTTTCATTGTCCCAAGCCTCAGCAAAGTCTTCATCTTCTCCAAAAAGGGCGTTAAACTTAAAGGAGAAATCCCAAAAATTATCAATCTGACCACTGACTGCTTGCTTTAGCATGTCTAATACTTGTTGACTGTATTTCATAACACTAGACCTCTTTTCTTGAGTTCAGCCATGATAGCCTCTTCATCTTCTTTTGAAAACGTAGTAAACCTCAAATGTGATAGCTCTTCGTCAGTCATTTCAGAAGGGATTAAGGGAGCAGGCTTTTTAAGATTTCAGCTGCTTACTTGTTTTAACGCTTCTTCCAAATTCATAGACTTTACTCCTCTCTTAAATTCATTTCTAAAACAATGATACCTTTGTTCTAGTTCTTTACTTTGTACTCATTGTTCTATCTTAATTTTACCACAACTCTTATACCTCACCAAAACCTCACCATTGTAAAACTTCGGTACCTAACCCTTACCTCACCGTTTTCTAACCCTCGGTAAACCTCTCCACCTTGCGGTAATCTTAGGGTTCTATCACTAGAAAAAAGGCCCTGTACCTTTGTAAAACCTTAGTATTTTTAAACTCAGTCTTAGGACTTTTTACATAGGTATAAATCAATCTGCATGTACCAGACCAGCCAAGTGTTCTATAGCTTCCTGCCTTACACGATATATCGAAGATTTAGATTTCCCTATTTCCTCAGCAACCTCCCAAGCGTCGAGATCATTCAAGTAAAAAAGCCTTAGAACAGAACGCTCAAACGGATTGGCCAGCTTATCGATCAGCCTAGATATTTCCATTCTCTCTTCAGTAAGTCGCTCAATTCTCTGTAAAGTGTCCTCTTTTAGCTTTAGAACACTTATAAGGTTATTCTCGGCCGTATTTACCCTGCTTGTTTGTACCCTGGTAGTGCTCAGTTCTTGCTTTTTGATAATACCACTTTCTAAAGCTGCAAGCTCTAAATATAAGCCCTCTATTTCTTTATTGATCCACTTGACGCCCTCTAGTTTTTCTTTTACCTGCTCTGGTGTCATGCCTTGGCCTCCTTTATGGTATAATAATATTATTGAGATTATAGCTGAGGCGGGGTGCCTTGGCTTTTTTGTTTTAGTTAAGTCCAAAAACGGACATTACTCATAGTATTCAACGTACTCAGGATCTCCGAAAAGACTTTCTGGCAATCCACAAACATCTATTAGGCGTTGTACTACTTGTACGTCTATCATTATCTCGCCCTTTTCTGTTATGTGATAGTATTTCTTATGTAAAGAGCCTAAATATACTCCATTTTTATAGATTGAAAGGCTGCCACTTCTACCAGGTAAAAGTCCTGTATAACGATTATATAAACCGTGTTTCATAGCATTATTGTTTCCATACTTCGGTTGTCTATTCCCTCGATTACCTCTAGCAACTTGATTACCTGGTAAAAAACGCCCTCTAACATCTCTCTCCATTTAGCACCCTCTCACCGTGTTCGTTTCGGAAATTATACTTCATTGGAACGCTCTAAACGCTCCGTAAACCGTTCTAAAAAGTGTATCAGGGTATTTTATCGCTGATACACTTTTGACTAGTTTTACAAGCTCTCAGATAGCCCTAGAGCCGTATCAAAATGATTAGAGTATGTTTCTAAAGCTGTATTTAATTCATCACTAGCTAAAACTAACATGAAAGCTAGATCACTTGCTGAACCGTTACTATCAATGATTGGAGTATCATGATAGCTCTTAGCATGTTGCTTGAATACCTTTAACAGTTCAGCTAGCCTATCTTCTTTCAGGATATAGCTAGGTAAAGCAATGTTGTTAGCTGCTCCGATTTCATGTAATTTCTTAATGGCCAACGGGTTACGCTTGTATTTCTCTAAGTAACTTAGTAGCTCCTGTTCCGATACTTTCATAGTGCTCAGCAAGTTCAACTCAGCAACATTATCAGCCGTTACTGTTTCGTACTCTGATTTAATTTTCTCTAGTTCTGTCTGTTCAAAGTTCTCTAGCTTAGCTAGAATATTGACAAACTCAGTATCTGAGTACTGATCGGCCTCTTTTTTAAAGTTCTCCAGGCGTAGCTCAGCCTCAGACTGATATAAAACCTGATTTCGAACTTTTTCCCAAAGTTCTTTTTTCATTGTTCCATAAGCCTCAATCTTTTGCTGCTTATAAGTGCCTAGGCTGTAAATTTGTGCCTTTATTTGTTGTAGTGTCATGGTAATTCTCCTTTATTTCAATTCTAGCGCTCTTTTAGCTACTTGTTCCCAGTCCTTAGAATATAGAGCGCTAGCTTTTTTATCCCATCTCGGTCCTGTTCCTGGGGCTTTTTTATATTTTAGTAGTTCCTCTTTATTCGCAAAGAAAAACTTACGCTGTTTATCTGAAACGAACCCTTTCCGTTTCTTGCCGTAAAACTGCATTCTTGCATACGGCGCATTATAGACTATTCTCCCATTGGCCTTAGTTAAGTTTCCTCTTAGTTCTCCAGATCGCCTAGGTATAAAACGGTGCATGTCCATAACCATCTGATTAGTAACTGCCTCTTTGGCTCTCGCTAATCCCATAGGTGTTACTTTACGCTCAATACCTTTTAGATTTACCTTTACTTTTACTCCTGTTCCCAAAGTCCCTCCTTTCTATGACTAAAACAAAAAGAGACATGACAAAGAGCAGTTAAACTCTTATATCATGCCTCTAGTTTTCTAGTCAGCAGCTAAATTTTTTCTTTTTGCCTTGTTTCCTTTTGAATGGGTTTACCATCTTGTGTTTTGATGATTAGACTACCAAACTCTGGTAACTTGGCTGACTCAATTATACCATTTTTTGAGAATAAAACAAAGCCTCTATCAAGCAAATCTTTAAGCTGTTCTGTCTTTTGTATCATATTAAACCTCCTCTATCTCGGGTGTACCTCCAGGTACGCCTGTAAACATTAAATAGTTTGGCCTGTAGTTATAGCTAGGCTACAACAAGTGTCCAAACGGGTACAGTTGTAAGCTGACCCATTTTAGGGCTATCTTTGAGCGACAAATATGTCGAAAAGTCTTCGGTTCCTGTATAACCGTTATTAGTTTTGTTTGCTACTCATTTTTGAGTCACAAATCTGTTAAGCAAAAATGACTAATAGCTTGAAAGATAAGTAAATGTTGTAATACTTGGAGCCCTAAAGCGTTGATATAACTGATATTTTTAACTATTCAACGCTTTTTACTACCCTTTTTAGTGTACTTTAGCTCATTTTTGAGCTTTTTTGAGTTCCATTTTTGGAATGCAAAGCCTGCACCTTTTAAGGGTGCACCTGCACCCAGTGCATACTTTTTTAACCTGCGTAGTTTTGAGTGCTAAAAAGGTAATCTTCTCTTGTCCTCTGCCGTCTCTGGATAAGTAAAGAAGTTTCTTCCCACTCCCTCCATAAGTCGGCTTACTATTGCAGAGTCATAAGTCTTTTTAAGCTGCTCCCCTGTCAGATTGGTATTGACAATCGTCCTTACCCTACTATCTAGCAACTCAAACAAAAACCGTTGACGGCTATTAGCGGCCTCTTTGCCTTGATTTCCAAAGGTGCTTTCTTTCCCTAAATCATCCAGGAAGAGAAAATCTACACCCGTTAGCAGTTTCATCATCTGCCCCTGGTTTCGCTGGTTCTCATTATAATCTACTCCGCTCTCTATCAGCCTAAAGAGATTAGCTACAGGATAAAAAAGCACGCTCTTAGGTTCTCCTATAGCCTTAAAATCCTCATTGAGTTTTCTAGCTATACTGATAGTTAAGTGACTTTTACCTACACCATGAGAACCCTGTATGATAGAATTCCCCTTTCCTCCCTGCTTAAAATAATACTCATTCAAGTATAAACCAAAATCATGGGCTTTCTTGTCAGTATCATTACTTACAGTAAAGGTTTTATAGCTCGCCTCTTTTAATTTAGGAGGTATAATGCTCCTAGCTTCTAACAAGGAATAACTAGTAGCTAATTCAGCGTTCAGCTCTTCTTGG
Source organism: Streptococcus mitis (assembly GCF_005144795.1). GTDB lineage: Bacteria > Bacillota > Bacilli > Lactobacillales > Streptococcaceae > Streptococcus > Streptococcus mitis_BB. The sequence goes on from NZ_SWFJ01000009.1 coordinate 66,743, forward strand.
CAAGCAGTATCAGCCTTTTCTTTCTCGATCTTTGGATTCATACACATAGGACAAGCTAACACATAGTGTAACTCTGTATTGTCAGTCGCCTTGACCTTATTCACTGTTTTCCATAGGTAAATACCATGTATTGGACAAGTTTGGGGACTAATTTCCACACGTTCGTTTAGGCGTTCACCTACTTTATATTCTTTCTGCATATCACATACCTCTTAAAATCCTAAATCATCAGCCTTACCTAGCTCACTGAAAGGAACGCCATTAGATTTTTGTGCATGCTTGTCCTTGTACTCTTTGGTGTTCTGTTTTGCTTGTTCTACAGTCTTGATACCTTGCCCCTGCAATCTCTCCAATATTGAACGAGTGTAACGAATATTACGCCCACCGCTCAGGATCGTCTCATCTAGTGCATACATCAGCAAGGCTTGTCCGTGAGTTTGTAGCAAGTCCTCAACTTCTGACACGATTGTCCCATTAACCGACATTTCACCAAAAGCTTGTTTGAGTTTTTCAAAGATTGGATTTTTACCACCGCCAGCACCAACATTTTTTGAGGCGTTAGCCTCTTCTTGCTCTAGCTGTAGCTCTATCTCTTTCTCTATATCTATCTCTTTCTCTATCTCTGTCTTACACGTAGTTAACAATGTAAGATTATCAGATGACATTGTAAGGTTTTCTTTGTTTTCTCGTTGCTGTTTCCGATATTCTCGCATATATGCTGCTTGGTTGGTTTCCTGCTGTACCAGGGCTTTAGCCTGGGGTAGTTCTGCGTTTTTATCTTCGTCAATCTGTATTAAACCGCATTTTGTAAAGTATGCCATGGTCATATCTATATCATCTTCTGATACATCTAATTTTAGGGCTAACTCTTCCTTGAGATTGTCAAAGTAGCCCTCATAGTATAAAATACAATCACTTTCCAAGCTCTCTAGCATGAGCCTAATATAAATAACTGTCATAGTGTACCCACCAGGTACTGTCTTTAGTCTCTTAATAAAAATATTATCAAAAAATTTCTTATCAATTTTTAGCCAAAAATATATTTTAGTTCTTCCCACTTTTACCCCCTAATCTACTGCAAGAAAGTTGTATATGTCACTTTTGCGATAATAAATTTTCTTACTGTTCTCAAAAGGGGACTGATACGGTCTTAAACCGTGCTTTTCCCAGTTGTTTAACGTAGTTCCACTGATCCCTAGCTTGTCTAGTAAATCAGGCCTAGAAATTAAATCCCAGCCGTCATTATGCTGCTTTTCAAGCTCAAGCCTTTTCTCTAAGTGATCTCCCACTTTCTCCAGTAGCTCAAGCTCTGCCTCTCTTGATAATAGTTGCATATTGCACCCCTTTTCTAATTGCTCCGCTTGCCTGCTAGTTGAATATAACACCCATAGCAAGGGTTTAAATCCTCTCTTGGTGTTTCTATCGCCCATTGGTTTTCTCGCTCAAATTGGGCGCTTTTTTTGCGGTCTCGGTGGTTTAGATAAAGCAGTAGGCCAATCAATACCACCATGAAGATTACCGATTGTGTATTGGTCAAATCTAGTTCATTCATGACATACCTCCAATCTACGCTCTACCCCTTGCGCTGGTAAACCGTTGACTGCTCTATAGATGATGTTATTAACAACAAGAATACCTAGACCATCACAAGCCTCCTCATAGGTATCTGCAAACCTTTTAAAAGTTTTCTTATAACTAGCCATAACGTTAAATAAAATCATGGTCGCTACACGTCCCCCGTAAAGTTGAGAAAGCTGAGCCTTGGCTCTTTCTTCGCTCTCGTTTCGTTTTTGCATTCTTTCCCATTGTTCAGGGGTATAGTCTGACTTCTTAACAGTAAAAATACTATTTTCTAATATAATTGCACTCATGTTCTTACCTCATTATGTTTTATTTGTACAGTTGCTCCAGGACTTTCTCCTAGAATTGGGAAAAAGTCCAAATAGCTTTTTAACGCCTTTCCTGCTCACATTCCTCACGCTCTGAGTCGCCAATATTTGAAAACGTGAGAAAATACCAGTTTTAAGAGTTAGCGCTCTCTCGTCTGGGCACAAATCACTATTTTGTGATATAATTAAATAAATACCTAACTAAATCCCATACTTGCTTTTTGTGGTTTTAGTTGTTTGAGTGAAAAGCCTTGCTAGTTTGCCGACTGTCTAGGCTTTTTTTGTTGCTTAGATTTCTATAAGTGAAAGGTAGCAAGAAATCTTATAAATCTTCTACTAGCCAGTTCATAACTGCCTCATAGATACGCTTTGGAGCGTTATAGTTCCCAGTTTCAACCTTGTTTAATGTTGTCCTAGCAATTCCAAGGGCTAAGGCTGTCTGACTTTTAGTTAAATTCTGTTTTCCCCTTTTTGATCGTATTTTTTCAGCTATTTCTACACTGATTAGCATAAGGCACCTCCTCAATTTATTCACTATCATTTTGATAGTAAGATTAGTTTATATTATCTTTTTGATAATGTCAAGTATTTTTATTGACATTTTGATAATTTTTTTGCTCATTGTTATCATTTTGTGTTATAATCATTTTTGAAAGGTAGTTAAAATATGGATAATAGACTGAAAGAACTTAGGAAACAGAACGGAATTTCTCTAAAAAAACTAAGCCAAAAACTTAATGAGCTTTATGGTGTTACTGTGAGTGATAGCCAACTTTCTTATTATGAAAACGGCAAACGATCTCCCAGAAATGGGAAGGTATGGATATATTTAGCCACTTTTTTTAATGTTCCTGTCGGTTACCTATTAGGGTATCAAGATGACCAAAAAGTATATGACTCAAGGAGTTCGCCACACTCTCAAAAAAATCTTGATTTCTTAAAAGATATTGAAGAAGTCAAAAAAATAAAGACTGATACCTTAATAGCTTTAGAATTTATAGAGCATATCTGTAGCCGTTTATCACAATATGAAGTAGTTAAACCAGACTCTTATGCCTCTGATATAGAGAATATCTTAGATACTTTACTAGACTTTCTAAGCGACCTAGAGCGCATTGAAGACTCTTTAACAAAATAACCCCTAAAACGCTCTCTAAGCGATTTTATAGCTCAGCTATATAAAAATTATCATCACACCTAAAACAAACGAAAATAGGGCTTTCTCGTAGCTCTCAGCACTATATAAAGACAATATTCATAAATACTTGACTAAATCCCATACTTGCTTACTGATGTTAGAAAGGTATGACTATGAATATTACAGAATACAAAAAGAAAAACGGTACTACAGTGTACCGCTCAAGCGTTTATTTAGGTGTTGATAAGCTTACAGGGAAAAAGGCTAGAACTACGGTCACGGCCAACACTAAAAAGGGCGTTAAAATCAAAGCTAGGGAGGCTGTCAATGCTTTTGCAGCTAATGGATATAGTGTAAAGGAAAAACCGACCATTACAACCTATAGGGAGCTGGTCGCTTTATGGTGGGAGAGTTACAAGAATACAATCAAGCCAAATTCCCAGCAATCCATGGAGGGGATCGTAAGGCTTCATATTTTGCCTGTATTCGGTGATTACAAGCTAGACAAGCTCACTACTCCCATTATCCAGCAACAAGTCAATAAGTGGGCTGACAAGGCCAATAAGGGCGAAAAAGGGGCATACGCAAACTATAGCTTTCTAAACAATATAAACCGCCGTATACTCCAGTATGGCGTGACTATGCAAGTAATCCAGCATAACCCTGCGCGTGATGTCATTATCCCACGTAAACAACAAAATAAAGAGCATAAGGTCAAATTTTTCAGCAACCAGGAACTAAAACGGTTTTTAGACTACCTGGAAGATTTGGATCAGTCTAGTTATGAGAATTTCTTTGACTACGTGCTTTATAAGACGTTGCTGGCTAGTGGTTGCCGTATCGGTGAGGCTTTAGCTCTTGAGTGGTCTGATATTGACCTTAAAAAAGGCACTATCAGCATATCTAAGACTCTAAATAGATACCAGGAAACAAACACGCCTAAGTCTAAAGCAGGTCTAAGAGAGATTGACATAGACAAGGCTACAGTTTCCCTACTCAAACAGTATAAAAAACGTCAACAAGTCCAGTCATGGCAACTAGGACGGTCTGAGGGGATTGTCTTTACTCCTTTTACCACAAAATACGCCTACGCTTGTTTGCTAAGAAAGAGACTACAAAGTCACTTTAAAGCTGCTGGCGTTCCTGATATTAGTTTCCATGGTTTCAGACATACTCACGCTACAATCATGCTATACGCTGGCATAGAGGCGAAAGATTTACAGTATAGACTAGGACACTCTAATATCTCAATGACTTTAAATACTTATGTCCATGCTACCAAAGAGGGTGCAAAAAAAGCCGTCTCAATCTTCGAGGCAGCTATCAGCAATTTATAAATAGAAAAGGGTGTCCCATTTTGGGGCTACCCTCTTACTATACCTAAAATTAGTTATGGGTAACTAAAAGGGTAGTAAAATCAAAAAAAGCACTCTAGGATAGAGGCCTAAAGTGCTTAATATCAAGGTTTTACAGCCTATCTCATTTAATAAAATATTACAACATTTTGTTGTAGAATAGATTTAGTATAAATTACACTTTGTTATGCTTTATAAATGTTGATTCTGTAGCATTTTTAGAATTTACATATTAAATAAAATAGATTAAACTTTACTCCAAGGTGGACAAAAAGGAGTACAAATTTCATGGTGATGAGTTCAGTAGGCAAGAACTAGCACGTATTAATCGTGCTTTTTATCTTCCCTCTATAATCTTTTTATCACCTTACTTTTTCCTACTCTTAGGAAATTTCTTTGAGATAATTTCGGCACATTTATCCATCTCTTCAATATCTTGTTCGGAAAGGTTCGATTCCGGTTCCAAGGGATCTATTATCTCTATTTTTAACTTAGCACCCTCTTTCTGATTAACAAAGTCAATAGTTCTTGAACAAATTTGACAAGGATATTTTGTAACTAAGAGTTCTATTTTCTCGTCAGCTACAAATTTTGGTGAAAACATCTTTGCAATTAACTTTCGTTCGCAACAAGTAAACATCCTGTTTAAATTCTCTTTTGAATCTGCATATTGAGAGTAGTTGATATATAAGTCAGGATTTACATAATACCTGGTATCAGGGGAAATTGAAACATACTCTACATCCCCCCCTAATAATTTTGCTAAAACATTTACAACTTTTTGTAAATTACTGCTATCTGCTCCATTTACTTTTATATTCTCATCTCTAACACCATTTAAGGTCATATAAATGATATTGTCTTTTATTACCGAAGCATAGCATTTAATTCTGTCTTCCTTAGATTTATTTATTTTTAAATCATTGATTGCCTTAGAGTATCGTTCTGCCATTTCATATATATCTAACCCTCTCCCTATTCTGTCTAACTCTGCTGTATTTAAACAGAATACAACAGATTCACATTTTTGTTGATATTCATCTAAAATATTCAATATTTTTCCACTTGTTTTGGTTAAATCTTCCCAGCTATCGCACGAGAAGAGTATTGAATTTTGGAGTTCCAAATCTTCAAAAAGAGCTGCATATATATAATTTAAAGAGTATAGCCTTAACATCAATTTTTGATTTTCTGTTAATTGATCTATAACATAACTTTCTCTTTTCTTTGTTTCCTTATATAACTCAATATGGAGGTCGTCAACTAATAAATCTATTTGTCGCTGATTCATCACGGAGAACAGAACTTGCCATCTATATCTCCAAAAGAAAAAAAACTCCTCACTGATATTCTTAAATATTTTCTTTAATTTGTCATCTAAAATCTCAACATTTTCTAATATATTGCATAATTCGTTCTGATAAAACAATTTCAGCCTTAAAATTCCACCATAACGATCAGTAACTTTCCTAATTATTTCATTATCAATGCTTTCTTCCGAGTATCCACCAACATTCTTATGTAATACTTCTACTGTATAAAAGTCGACTATTATATTTATGAAATCAATTTCTTCATCAAGAATTAGCCCCTTATCTACCTCCACAACTCTACTTTCTTTATCTTGACCTAGAAAAAGCCATGGAGAATTAAGTTTTTCTTTTAATTCCAAAATTGATTTGTTTTCTTTTCTGTCCATACTAGCCTCAATGTATTAAAGTGTCTTTTAATATTATTTTATCAAAATTATTACCATTGTCTATACTCTTTCTCCAACTTATGCATATCTACTGAATGAAGCACTAAATCCCGATACTTCCAAGTTGATAGCAGGTAATCTAGTAACTCTTTATCTTCTACCTTGAAATCTAATATGAGCAATAACTTTACCTTGTATTTGTTCTCTAGAATAGATTTAGTATAAATTACACTTTGTTATGCTTTATAGATGTTGATTCTGTAATGTTTTTAGAATTTACATATTAAATAAAATAGATTAAACTTTACTCCAAGGTGGACAAAAAGGAGTACAAATTTCATGGTGATGAGTTCAGTAGGCAAGTAAGAAGTACCATTTAGGTACTTTTTATTTTACTCTATTCATCTTGTAGATTAAGGTTGTATATTTACTTTAGTTAAAAATAATTTAAAAAAGATTAACTAAAGTATATTTATTTGTAGTATAATTAGGGTAGTGTTTAACAATATTTTAAACATAAATATAAAACAGGAGGCTTTTTATGAATAAAAAGAAAATATTGGGAGTTATATTATTGTCTATTCTTTTTGTATTGGCTGGTTGTAGCAAGAAAGAATTAAGTAAAATCGAAATGATTGAGGGAAGCTATAATACAGATTTAGGACTTATAACCATAGATAAAGATAAAAAACTAGTTGGTTTTGAGGGGGTTGGTTATATACGTTTCAAAGAAGATGTTGATAAAATGAAAAAGGAAAGTCTATCAGACTATTTTGGTGCTGGTGCTACTAAAAATGAATTAAAAGAAAATGAAGCTGTTGTTGAAATTTCCAAGTCATCTAATGAAAAATCTGTTTATGAAATATCATGGTCTGATAGTGATAAGACAAAAAAAGTTGACACCATAACTATAAATAATACCTTTAAAAAAACTTCTAAATTCCCTTTTACAGAACACGTTTATAAAAAGTATTCAGGAGTTAGAATACAAAATAAATAATGTTAGTACAGTTAGGAAAAGCTAAGAGGTTATTTCAATTTCTTTTAGTAGTGATGTTCTTGTTTTTGCTGTCAGGCTGTAGAAGTTCTCTAAACCGTATTGAAATTGGAGATGAAATCTATTTTTGGACTGTAGAACAGAATTTAGATACTGAAGAATTTGAATCTGTTAAGGTTACAGGGATAGTCTCACAAGTAGTTGAATATGAAGATTATTATATAGTGAGACTACAAGGAGATATAAGACCTTACCAGATAGATAAAGACAAATTTCACTGATAAAAGGTAAAGTATGAATAAAGGAAAAATTTTAAAGATAACTGAAAACACAGTGTACATAGGTTATGAAGATGGAAGTTTAAAGGAAATTGCCATTGAATCTTGTGACTTTGAGCCTAAAATGGGTGATTATGTAGAGGTTTATGGTGATATTGCTATAAAGGTTGAAGTAAGTAATGAAAGTACCCCAGTTAAAAAATCAGAGGCTAAAGAAATATCATTAGTTAGCAAGATAAACCTGATTTTATTTGTAGTTTTGGCTATGATAATCCTAAGTGCTGCTTTTTATGTGGGAGAAAGCATGTTGAAAGCTACAGCAATATTGTTTTTTGTAGTTTCGGTATTGATGATAGTATTAAATCTTATATTTATTATTATTTCATCTATTAAGAAGAGTGAAGTTAATAAAGAAAGTTCTATAAAATATTTTATTGTAGGTATTTTAACTGTTATTTTATCCATTGCTTTTGCTCAGTATGTAAATAATACCCCTTCAAATTCAAAGAAGACTACATCACAGAGCACTTCTAAGTCCTCTACGTCGTCATCTAAGAATAGTTCTAGCTCTTCATCGTCTTCAAAGGCAAGTAGCTCTACTACACCTTCATCATCTAAAGAGAGTAGCCCTAGTTCATCTTCCTCAGTACCATCAAAACCTAAGATTACTGTAGACAATGATAAAGCAAATTATGGTGAAGTGGATTATAATAGTTGGAATCATGATGAAGTAGCCGTAAATACTAAAGTAAGAGTATATGGGAAAGTTTTACAAGCTATGGAAGATAGGAAAGCCTATACTCTTCGTGTAGCTATAAATGATGACTATGATAAAATTATCTTAGTTTCTATTCCTTCGGAGTACAATAATAGAGTTATAGCTGAAGATGACCATATAACATTGTACGGACTAGCACAAGGAAGACAAAGTTATGAAACGGTCTTTAAAGCTACAAAAACACTGCCTTATATGGTGGCTTACATGTATGACAATTAGGAGAGGTTATGAATACTTATAAAGTTATTAAAATCGAAGAAACTCTAATCTATTTAGGTAAAGATGATGGAACTTTGCTAAAAGTTGAACAGACTTCTTTTAATTTTGTACCACAACTAGGGGATATAGTAGAGGTATATAAATCTGAAGGAACCTATATCATAACTAAAAAGTCTAGTGAAGTTCTCACAGAACAGAAAAAAGAAGAAAAAGGATATTGGACAGTAAAAAGAATTAAGTCTGTTGCATGGTGTGGGGTTATTCCCATTTTGATATGGCACCCTGTTTTTGCTGTAATCCCTTCAGTAATGTATCGCCTTCTAAAAGAAAAAGGAGAGAAAGATAGTGCTACTTTGATATTAGGAGCAACAATATTTGCTCTACTCCTATCAATAATCGTTAGAGTACTTCTAACGCTCTGATAAGAGGTAACACGTTTTTTAAGAAAATAGATGAGCGCTGGATATTCAAATTCGGTGCTTTCTTTTTTCTTTTTGTTTTTTAATCGACCTCTTCAATTAAGAAAAATAATTCTCATTCCTTATCTGAATAATGTAACCTCTAATCCTCACATTATACAAAAAGTACAGATAATTTCTAATCGCCCGACCTACAGTTTACTATTAAAAATCACTTCGAGAGAGACTATAACAATTTTAAGCATGATGAAATAGTAATAGATACTAAAGCAACTATATATAGTTGGATAGATTTAGTATAAATTACACTTTAGTACTTTTTATCACTAACTATCTTGGCTTAATTCAAGTATTTCCAGCACCTTATGAACAATCATCTTATGCTGTGGATGTTTCTGAATCTTCAATAATAGTTCCATCATCTCTGTATCTTGTGCCACAGAATAAGGTAAGAAAAAATCACTCAATGGAACTTCCAAAGCATCAACAATCTTCACAAAAGTTTCCAAAGAGATATTTCTGTGACTATTCTCTATTTGACTGATATAAGGAACACTTAGATTTGTTCTTTCTGCTAATTCTTGCTGTGTAATCTTCTTTGAAACTCGTAAATCTCGTATCTGATTACTTATAGTTTCTAATATATCATCCATTCCTTCACCCTCTATGTTAAATCTACTATCTATCTTATAGATTAAACAATCAGGTTTACATTCTCTATAGTTTAATATTAAATAAAAATATATTCTATTGTTAAAGTTTGTGTGATATAATTATAGCTATTAGGAAATATTTCTTCTATTTTATTAAATAAAGTTAAACATCGGAGGTTACATATGCTTAACAAGCTAAAGGAATTGAGTAAAGAACAAAAGATTATAGGTAGTATTGTACTACTGCTTATCCTCGTTCTGTTCTTCACACTATTAACTAGCGGTAGCACTAAACACTCACAAGTTCAAACTAAGGCTAGTGATTCTGTCAAACAGTCTTCACAAGTTAAACAGTCTAGTTCATCTTCCTCTACTTCATCATCCAGTAGTGAAACTAGCTCTAAAATAGAGAAATGGTCTCCAACTGGGCATATAGCCGTAGATGCTTATCTTAATACACCACAAATTAAAATCATACTGCGAGCCAAAGCACTGAGAGAGGTAGCACACAAACTCTCTAACACAGATAAACTCTACGAAGTTGAAGCTGAGGTAATTGGAATTGAAGAAAAAGATGAATACCGTGAGTACAACATAACAGGTAAGAAACTTCTTATCCGTACACCTGAATCACTAACTGTGAAAATGAATGAACTTATGGTCTATACAGGAAATACAGTATCTTTAGAAAAATATGATTCAATCGATAAAGGCTCGTTAGTAATCAGTGAAGTGAGAAAAACAGAAAAAGCACAAGAAGAGGAAAAAGCAAGTATTGAAGCCTCCAAATCAAAAGAGGAAGAAAGGAAAGCATCTTCACGAGCAAAAGAACAAGAACAAGCTTCATCTCACACTACAACTACTCCTACACAATCGTCTACACCTGCTCCACAATCAAATTTAAGACCGTTCAAAAACTGTAAGGAAGCACGAAAAGCAGGACGTGTAAACATACCTGCTAGTGACCCACAATATGGTCCATGGTTAGATAGAGACAAAGACGGATACGGATGTGATGAATAGTAAAAAAGTTCTTATTCTACTGTCACTACTACTTATTATAATCGTCACATTCACAGCATACTTAACTACTCTACCACAAACAGAATACCAGATAGCTATAAAGAGACTCCAAAAGATAAGTTTAGAGGCTGTGGAACAGAAAATACAACATAAAGAAAGCTTTTACCTATACACAGGGAGAGAGAGTTGTCCATACTGCCAAGAATTTGCTCCAAAGCTAGCAAAAGCAGTAGATAAAACTGAGACAACTGTGTATTACTTAGATAGTGAGCATATAGATAAGACAAGTTGGAATAACTTTAAAACAACTGTAGGATTCAAAACAATCCCCAATCTCACTTACTTCACAAATGGTACAGTATATGACATATTACCGAAAGCAAGTCAAGCTAATGTTGAAGTGATTACACAGTTTATTGAAGAGAAATAAAAAAACAAGTACAAACAGCTAATAACTTGAATGTTATAAGATAAAATTCAGGGAGACCAACAATGATTAAAGGAAAAATTATTAAAATAACTGAAGCTACAGTTTATATAGGTTATGAAGATGGAAGTTTAAAGGAAATTCCTATTGAATCTTGTGACTTTGAACCTAGTATAGGGGATTATGTCGAGGTTTATGGTGATATTGTTATAAAGATTGATAGTAAAAATAAAATTAGCAAAGTGAAAAAAAGTATTTCTAAAAGACTATCATTAGTCGCACATATAAATCTAGTTTTAGTAATAATTATAGCTATTATCACTGTAATTTGTTCAATATATCTAGGTTATCAGGAAACCATAGCCCTAGTTGTACTTGAGTCGACTATAATGTGCTTATTAAATCTTGCATTTCTAATAATTTCATCTATTAAAAAAAGTAAAGTAAATAAGGACATTTCTTTCAAATGTTTTATTATCGCTCTTGTATGTGTGATTTTGTCATTTATGGCATTTGGTTTTGTAGAAAAGTTTACAGAAAAGACACCAACGACAGTTTCAAGAAATACTACATCACAAAATAGTTCTAACTCCTCATCCTCTTTAAAGGCAAGTAGCTCTACTACACCTTCATCATCTAGAGAGAGTAGCTCTAGTTCATCATCCTCAGTACCATCAAAACCTAAGATTACTGTAGATAATGATAAAGCAATTTATGGTGAAGTAGACTATAACAAGTGGAATCATGATGAAATAGCCGTAGATACTAAAGTAAGAGTATATGGTAAAGTTTTACAAGCTATGGAAGATGGGAAAGCCTATACACTGCGTGTAGCCATAAATGATGACTATGATAAAATTATTTTGGTTTCTATTCCTTCTGAATACAACAATAGAGTTATAGCCGAAGATGACCATATAACATTGTACGGACTAGTAAAAGGAAGACAAAGTTATGAAACGATCTTTAAATCCACAAAAACACTTCCTCTCATGGTTGCCTATATGTACGAGAACTAATACTACATGAAAAATAAAAAACATAACCAAATTATTCAGGTTTCAGAAACACATATTATCATTCGACTCCACACAAACGAGACTCTAAATGTTCCTATCAATGAGTTAACTTTTCACCCTAAAGTAAATGATATTGTTGAAGTTTACCAAAATCAGAATCACGTAGTAGTTTGTCCTCTACCACAGAACAACAAGCTTTGGATTCTTATATCCTCAATTACACTTCTACTTCTTACCATTATAGGATCTACTTTTTTATTCTTTAGACATCCAGATAGGAATATAGAAACCGTAGATAGTCACTCTTCACAACAAATCTCATCTACTACTTCTAGTTCCTCTGCATCATCCAGCTCTTCTTCCAGCACATCTACTACAAGCTCTAGCTCAAATGAAGATACTATCATAGATACGACAGCCGAAGAACTTCGAGATATGGAGAATGATGGTAGATTAAAGACTGGTCAACTATACCGCTTCACAGCAGAACTAACACGTCAAAAGTTTTGGGAAGCATACGTAGGACACTTTAAAGCTCTAAATACATACCATACTATTTGGGTAAAAGCTAGTAATGCTCCTATGACTGGTGTACAAGTACAAATTAAGAAATCTATGATTGAGGGATGGCAAGAAGGAGCGACCGTTACTTTCACAGTCAAAATCATGGAAGACTCTGAAAAGTTTCAATTCTGGGTTGCTACTGATGCCACACTTATCACGACTCCCACAGAAGAAAAGCACACAGAAAATACAACACAAGAAATTGATACACAGGCAATACTAAAAGGCAACTTCTCTAGTATAGCTGGTACTTGGAGAAATGAAAAAGGAAATTGGGTTACATTTGATAATAACGGTTTAACAAGTGGAACAAAAATTGAAGGAATTTATCTTTCAAATGAAAACACCTTACACCTATCTTTACGTGGAGAGGGTGCTGGAGCTTCAATGGGAATTTATCCCCCTGGAACAAGTATACCTATGAAACGATTTGAAAATAATCAAATGGTATCAATCGAAGACCCAACTGATAAAAGTAAAACTAGAATTATTATTACTCAAACACATCCATCTGATGAAAAAGCTGTCTACTACAAAATAGACTAAAACAACATTCTCTATACTTATAGAGTTTTCCTAGTTACCTGAAAATCCCTGCAATTACTCATTGCAGGGATTTTGTATATCCTTTATATCACATGAACCTCCTTCAGACAATTCCACATTACTAACATATTTTTGATATAGAGAGTTAAAAAGTTTATAACTGAACAAACCCAGAAATCAACGGTTTAAGATAAAGCAAAAAGCCCACTGTTGTAGGCTTTCTGTATCATATATCTTAAAATTAAAGCATCTTGTTGTAGAATTCAACGACAAGTGCTTCGTTGATTTCTGGGTTGATTTCGTCGCGTTCTGGCAAGCGAGTCAATGAACCTTCCAATTTTTCAGCGTCGAATGATACGAATGCTGGGCGTCCAAGAGTAGCTTCTACTGCTTCAAGGATTGCTGGAACTTTCAATGATTTCTCACGAACTGAGATCACTTGACCTGGAGTTACGCGGTATGATGGGATATCAACGCGTTTTCCGTCAACAAGGATGTGACCGTGGTTTACGAATTGACGAGCTTGACGACGAGTAGTCGCAAGACCAAGACGGTAAACAACGTTATCCAAACGACGTTCCAAAAGAAGCATGAAGTTGAAACCTAGGATTCCGCCTTTGATTTTTGTAGCTTGTACGAACAAGTTACGGAATTGTTTTTCACCTACACCGTAAGTGAAACGAAGTTTTTGTTTTTCAGCCAATTGCAAACCGTATTCTGACAATTTAGAACGGTTGTTTGGTCCGTGTTGTCCTGGTACGTAGTTACGACGTGCCAATTCTTTACCTGTACCTGTAAGTGAAAGGCCAAGGCGACGAGCTTGTTTCCAAGATGGTCCTGTATAACGTGACATGTGAATGTCCTCCTGATATAAATAATATTTCGGTGGAAATAGTCACTTAGAAAGCCCTGATTCGTGCAGATGCCCTTCGCCTAAACAGCCAAGGTTACTTATCATAAGACACCTGTTGACGAGCTTCATGCTTTCCTGCTGATATTTCGCACAAAATCCATTCTACCATGAATGGCTAGATTTGTAAAGGGGTTTTAAGCTTTATTTTCACTGCCAGAGAGATTGAGAAGGAGGGTAAAGGTGCTTCCTAGACCGTACTGGCTGCTGACTGTAATTTCCCCACCTAATTGATGGGCCAATTCACGCGCAATCGCAAGCCCTAAGCCATGACCACCTGTTTTCATGTTACGCGAAGTTTCTACACGATAAAGGCGCTTGAAAATATTCTCCAAATCCTCTGGGGCAATCCCCTGTCCCTCATCGGTCACACTGATTGAAAGCTGGTTATTTTCCAGCTTAGCTACCACTTCCAACTTGGTCCCTGGAGCCGAGTATTTAAAAGCGTTATTGACCAGATTCACCAAGATGCGAGAAAGTTTGGCATAATCTCCTTCAATCCGGGCAGACTCTGGGATTACCTGCAAATGGACATCTCGCTCCTCCTGCTCAATCAAGAACTGAAATTCACTCATGCACTCAATCAAGAGCTGGTCCAGAAAAATGCTGTCCTTGCTGGTCGTTTCCACCTGATTTCTAGCTGTATTTAGGGTCAAAAAATTCAACTCCTCAACCAGTTTATTGAGTCTTTCCGTCTGACGCCCAATGGTTGCTAGATAATGGTCCTGTTCTCCTTCCTTGATAACCCCATCCAAAATCCCTTCTACTGTCGCTTGAATCGAAGTAATGGGAGTCTTGATATCATGCGATAGCTGGGCAATCATCAAGCCCTTTTCTCGTTCGCTTTCTTCCAAGGAATCAAAGGTGGCCTGCAAATCATGGGACATTTCATTGAAAGCTTGCCCTAATTGCTGAAATTCTACAGGTCCTTGAACCTCCAGATTTGATGGAAAGTCCTTGTCCGCTACCCGCTTGGCATGTTCCTTGAGTTTGCCCAATGAAGTAAAGACAGGCGATAGGAGAAAGAGACTAATTCCAGCACCGATAAAACTAGCCACGAGAGTCATACCCACTAGGAAATAAATTTCTCTTTCTGCAATTAGCATTCGCTGGATAGCCCAAAAAACCACGATAATCGTTAGGAGTGTTGAAATGACATACCCCACTAAAATATAACTTTTTAATTTCATTGACTACCTCGTGCTTTCTCAATTTTGTAGCCCAAGCCCCAGACGGTTTTGATGGTCGGTGTTTCTGCACTAGCATGTTTAGCCAACTCCTGTCGAAGAGCATGAATATGAACATTCAAGGTATTAGTATCATCCACATAGTCTTCTTGCCAGACCTTTTCATAGAGGTCTGTCTTAGAAAAAACTCGCTCTGGATTGCTGGCTAAAAGCCATAGAAGTTCGAAGGATTTGACTGTCAAATCAAGCGCCACATCTCCAACTTGGACCTCATGGCTACCGTGATTCATCCGTAAATCCCCGAGACTGACGACTTCTGTCTCACCTCCACGATGAAGGCGACGTAAGATATTGTGGACACGCAAAACCAGCTCTCGAGGGCTAAAGGGCTTGGCAATAAAGTCATCTGCCCCTAAGCTCAGACCATAAATTTTATCTTGCTCACTAGTCTTAGCCGTGATAAAGAGAAAAGGCTGATCCGGAGATTGATACTGGACTTCGCTAATCAAATCATAACCATCCATCCGAGGCATCATGATATCTGTAATAATCAAATCAATTGGTTTTCTCTTGAAGATTTCCAAGGCCTCTACTCCATCATGGGCCACCAAAACCTGATATCCTGCCTGAACCAGATAACGTTGATGAATATCTGTGATTTCTACCTCGTCGTCAACGAGTAAAATTGTCTTTCCCATCTGTCTCTCCTTTGAAAAAAACAGTGCTATACCACAATAGTATAACACTATTTTTATCTCTTTACGAACATTCTAAACGATATCTGGATTTTTCAAATCCTAGATAGAAAGTCTGTAGCTAGACTAGTCATTTTCCTCTTTTTTAGCTTTCAAACCGAGACCACCTAACAGTCCTGCTAAGGCGAGTCCAAAGAATCCAAGAGTAGCCATTGATGTTTGGGCTTCGCCAGTATATGGAAGCATGTCTTTTTGGTCTTTCATTTGAGCAGCCATCATTGGACTTGATACCTTGTTATTGGATGTCATCTTGCCTTCATCAGACATTTTGCTTGATGTTGCTGGAGCTTGATCTTGTTTCATGCTTGGTGTTGCCATAGGCTGGCTAGCATTCATGGTTTTGTCCTGCTCTTTGCTAGGCATCATCTTATCCTGGCTAGCAGCTGGCATTTTAGATTTCATCTCATCTTGATTGGCACTTGGCATTTGAGCGTTCATCTTAGACGCATCTTGATGACTATTCATCATTGGAGCCGGCATAGCTGAACCATTAGAAGATGGGACGAAGCCTGATTGCATCTGAGTAAGAGACTGATGTCCATTCAAGTTCACTGTCAAATCCTTAGTCGCTACGAGATTGCTCAAATCTGCCTTGCCGTCTTTCGCACCGTACACTTTGATGGTAGCTTTATAGCTTCGAGTACCATTTTGTTTCAAAAGGTCAAGAAGCTCTTTATCTGATTTGCCTTGAGTACCTGCCAAGTCCACTTCGTAGAAGTAGAGACCTTTGCCCAATTTTTCTACTGGTGGAAGGGCGGGATTTTTGGCTGAACCATTGTCTGACCATGGAGCCTTGTCTGAAGCTTTCAAAATCAGACGAGTCAACATGCCATCACCAGCGAAGAATTCATATGGAATAACTTGGTTGACACCAGCTGTGAACGGTCCTGGGAAGTTAGCTTTGTCCAAGTAAGTAGCTGGGACGTCTACTGTATCTTTAGTATTGTCAGCTACGCCTTTTTGCACTTCAGCTGGAGTAGTTAAGCCATTCAAGTTGACATCCAAATCCTTAGTCGCTACAAGATTAGTTAAATCAGCCTTGCCGTCTTTGGCACCGTACACCTTGATAGTAGCTTTATAGCTTTGCGTACCATTTTGTTTTAACAAGTCCAGAAGCTCTTTGTCTGATTTGCCTTGGGTACCAGCCAAATCTACTTCATAGAAGTAAAGGCCTTTGCCCAATTTTTCTACTGGTGGAAGAGCGGGATTTTTAGCTGAACCATTGTCTGACCATGGAGCCTTGTCTGAAGCTTTCAAAATCAGACGAGTCAACATACCGTCACCGGCGAAGAATTCGTATGGAATAACTTGGTTGACACCAGCTGTGAATGGACCTGGGAAGTTGGCTTTATCCAAGTATGTAGCTGGGACATCTACTGTGTCTTTAGTATTGTCAGCCACACCTTTTTGGACTTCAGCTGGAGTGGTCAAGCCATTCAAATTGACATCCAATTCTTTAGTCGCTACAAGGTTGCTCAAGTCTGCCTTGCCATCTTTAGCACCGTAAACTTTGATGGTAGCTTTATAACTTTGAGTGCCGTTTTGTTTCAAGAGGTCTAGAAGCTCTTTATCAGATTTACCTTGAGTTCCTGCCAAATCCACTTCATAGAAATAGAGGCCTTTGCCCAATTTTTCTACTGGTGGAAGAGCTGGGTTTTTAGCTGAGCCATTGTCTGACCATGGAGCCTTGTCGGATGCTTTCAATATAAGGCGAGTTAACATACCGTCACCAGCGAAGAACTCGTACGGGATAACTTGATTGACACCAGCTGTGAATGGACCTGGGAAGTTGGCTTTATCTAAGTATGTGGCTGGCACATCCACCGTATCTTTAGTATTGTCAGCCACACCCTTTTGCACTTCAGCTGGGGTGGTTGCTGGTTGAGCTTCATTTGCTTCACGGTCTTGTCCAGAAACTGTAGGCGCAGGTTTAACCGCATCTTCTGTTTCTTTCTTAGATTCTGGTTTTGCGTGCACTTCTTCTTTGGGTGCTGCTACTAGTTCTTTAGCAGCTACATCTCCTTTTTCTGGAGAGCTTGTAGTATCCAAGCTTGCTTTAGGTGTTGAATCTGCCTGTTCTGAAGGAAGAGCTACATCAACTGCTTTCTTGAGAACCTCTGCTGGTAAGTCGCTCTTTTCACTCACTGAAGCAGCGTCTGGCACAACTTGAGCAGGGGTCGGATTGACCACATCGGCACGTACAGAACTTGGTTGACCAACTAGAACAAAAAAGCCACTGGCTACAACAACTGAGGCAACCCCGACACTAAGACGGCGAATAGACCAACGAGTATATCTTTGATTTGGATTGAATTTCATAGGATTCTCCTTAGAGTTTTTCTTTATTTGATGACTCTAGTATAATCTCCTAAAATTAAAAAGGATTAAGAAAAAGTTAAAATTTTTCTTAAATCCCTCTTATAAAATACTTATATTAACTTTTTTACGAATTTAATTCTGCCAAGTCATCTAGATACTGGTTGTTAATGACCGCCAAGATATAGGCATCCGCCTTCAAGAGGTCATTGGGTCCAAACTGGACATCCAAGGGTGAATTTTCCTGTTCACGAAATCCTAGGACATTGAGGTTGTATTTGCCACGTAGATCCAGCTGGCTCAGGCTTTGACCTGCCCAAACACTGGGAATTTTCATCTCCACGATAGATACATTTTTATCCAGCTGAAAGACATCGACATTATTATGAAAGAGAATGGTCTGCGCTAGGGACTGCCCCATTTCATACTCTGGCGAGATCACTGAGTCAGCACCGATTTTTTCTAACACCTTCTTAGCTGTCTGGCTTTTGACCTTGACAATAACCCGTGGTACCCCCAAACTCTTACAATGCATAACTGCAAGCACACTCGACTCTAGATTTTCTCCTGTTGCCACTACAACCGTATCACAGGTATCAATTCCTGCAGTTCTGAGGAGTTCCTCATCTGTAATATCGCCCACAACTCCACGCGCCAAAACTGGCTCAAATTGATTGATTCGCTCGGCGTGGTCGTCAATGGCAATGATATTCATATCTTGCTTGGCTAGGGCTGTCAGGACACTACTCCCGAAAATCCCCAAACCTAAAATTCCAATCGTACGATCTGACATCATTCTTCCTTTCTTATCCAATACTAATATCTGCTTTCATATACTGAATCAAATCTTTCTTATCAGGCTGGTAGTCAGCTAGACTAACCAGCAAGGTCAAGGGACCGATACGGCCAATAAACATGAGCACCATGACAATGCTAAGAGCTAGCTTACCCAATTCTGGCGTCAGATTTGCCGTTACCCCAACTGTCGCAAGAGCTGAAATGGTCTCAAACATGAGGTAAATAAATCGCGGTGTTCCTTCTGCTGTAATTCCCAACAACATCAAGCCCAACAAGAAGGTCATCAAAAAGATAATGAAGACACTAAAGGATTTTTGGACTGTTCGAGTCTCAATGGTTCTCTGCGCAACATTAGCATGAGGTAAGCCCAGCAATTCACTACGCGCAAAAACCAACAAGACAAAGAAAGTCGTAATCTTGAGCCCCCCAGCCGTTCCTCCAGGTGCCCCACCCAGAAACATCTGTAGGATATAGATAAACAAGGTCACAGGCCGAGCTTGGGTGTAGTCAATAGAGGCAAAACCAGCCGTTCTCATGCTGACGGTTTGGAAAAAGCTGACTAGCACTTTCTCTGGAACACTGAGATTGCCAATGGTTCCTGGATTGTGCCATTCCGTAAAGAGTGTGGATACTGTCCCAAACAGCAAAATCCCTGCAGTCAAGAAGAGGACCAGCTTGGTGTGAAAACGCAGACGGCGTTTTTTCTTCTTGTCAAACTGGGTTGCCAAGTCAAACCAAACCATAAATCCAAGACCACCTGTGATAATTAAGCCAGCAATGACCAGATTGATTAAGGGATCCGTCTGAAAAGCCACTAAACTGCTACTGCCGAAATTATCAAAACCAGCATTACAAAAGGCTGAAATGGCTAAGAAGATAGAAGTAAAAATACCCCGTCCCCAGCCGAACTCAGGAATAAAACGGAAACTAAGAAGAAAAGCTCCCAAACCCTCTACCAGAAAAGTCGTCAAAAAGATGGAACGCATAAAAGACTTCAAAGACTTACTTTCCCCATAACTAAAACTCTCCTGTATGGTTTCACGACTACGCAGACTAAGCTTTTGCTTGCCTTGGATATAAAAAATCCCGATAAAAGTCATGAGACCTAAGCCACCAATCTGTATCAAAAGCATACAAATCAACTGACCCCAAACATTATAGGTCGTAGCCACTGGTTGCGTAAAAAGGCCAGTCACACAGACCATGGACACCGTCGTAAAAAGATGGTCAAAATAAGTAGCCTGCGAACCACTCGCCTGGACAAAAGGCAAACTTAATAGGAGAGAGCCTATAAGAATAACTCCAGCGAAACTTAAAAAGATACGACGAGCTGGCGAAAGTCCACCCAAGGCCCTTTCAATTTTTTTAACAAATAACTTGAATAACATACATCCATTGTACCATAAAAAGTAGGAGAGTAGCTATATCTGAAAGGCTATCTCAAGACAGAGTTCCAAGGCCTTCTCGAAAGCTTCTGAACCCCAGTCACGACTATCGTACTGGTCCAAGTCTGCTAAGGAATCAGCTGTAAACAACAATTCTCCCCAGAAAACCCCACGCAGTTGGGCTACTGCCGCAAGCGCAGAACACTCCATCTCCACAACAGCACAGCCTTCTTCCTTGCGATAAGCCACCTTTTCAGCAGTTTCTCGGTAAAAACCATCTGTCGTCCAGGTCATGACTTCTTCATAAGGAATCCCTCTAGCCTCCAAAACTTGCTCAATAGCAGCAATAGCCTCTGTCTGAATTTCCATATAACGAGAAGGTGCCACATAGTGATAACTGGCTCCTTCATCTCGCAGAGCGCGAACAGGGACTAGAAAGGCATTTTCTTCTATATCAGCCAGCACACCACAGGTACCAGTAGAGATAATCTGCTCCACACCATAGCCAATCAACCAATCCATAAACTGGGCTGCTGGAGCGGAGCCGACAGGTGCCTGAGCCAGACAAATCTCCTCGCCTTTGTGGTTCACGACATAGACTGGATAGGTCTTGGTGGCAGAAACGAATTCGCCGACACAGTCCGCCCCTACTTCCCTCGCATAGCGGTCAATCTCCTCACCTAAAAAAGCATAGACACACTTCTTTGGTAAATGCAAGTCCAACCCCTCGTGATTAGGCATGATAACCGCCTGAGGATTATCATCGAACTCTAAAATAGGAATCGCATGTTTCTGAATCATAATCTACCTCCTCTAATTTTGTACTATTGTATCAAAAGCTGACAAAGTGTCAAGGAATTCTCTTTAGCAAGCCAGAAATCTCCTCTTCCATACACTTGAGAAATCGTTGCACCGCTGGAGAAGTCGGTTTCTGTTTTGGCAAAGCGATTGAGGACTTATGAAGAATACAAAATCCAACAACAAAAAAGACATGAATCTGAAATAAGCAGAACATGTCTTTTTTAGCTTGTTTGAAAGTCAAGTAAATAAATCTTAGCTCTTCTAGAACTCCCTTATTTCCACAAACCACCTAAAATCTGTTTTTCTAATAAGTCTAGGTCCTCTTCCTTTATTTCTCCGTTGTCGCTAACGATATAAAGTTGAGCGAAGTAAGCCAACAATGGACCAACACAAATACGAACCATTTGAGGAATCGTTAACTCTGGATTTACACGTGGATCTGCTAGCAATTCTTTATGAAGCACTCGAAGTTTATCTTGAATAGCATTCCAGATAAAAATCTGTTCATTTTTTAGTTTCTTATTTGAAAAACTCTCCTGCAGAATGATTTTCATCAAAGCACGATTTTTTTTGAGATAGCTCATACGATCGTGGACGAGATAACGAACCCTCTCTTCTGTCGTTTCAAAAGCTAAGAGTTCCTCAACAAAACTACCGAAAATGCCTGGGACTACAGGATGTAAAATAGCCGTCAGTAGATCATCCTTCGTCTTAAAATACTTAAACAAAGTTGCCTGGCTTAGTCCAGCACGCTCAGCTATGTGAAGAGTTGAGGTCCCATGGTAACTCCTAGTTGATATGAGATCCACTGCTGCCTGCATGATTTTTTTCTTTCCTTGAGGGTAATTCGCTTCTTCTAAGTAATCTTCAAACGATTCAAAAACAGTCTTATCCATCTAATCTTCACACCTTTTTAGCATTATTTATGTTGATTTCTAAACTTTACGATAACGACGCAATCCAACAATATTGAGAATTGTTAAAATGATCAAGAAAATCATTAAAACACCAAGATTTGGCAAAATATCACCAAGATTGTGTCCGTAAAGAATAATCTGGCTTATTGCATCACCAGAATAGGTTAATGGCAAAAATTTCCCCACAGTTGGAGCCCATGCTCCCATGGATGACAATGGAATAATCCCTGAGAAAAAGAGTTGAGGCATAATCACGAGAGGAATAAATTGCATCATTTGGAATTCTGATTTTGCTAGAGTAGACAAGAGAATTCCAAAAGCTAGTGCTACAAGAGCCAGTACCACATTAACTATTATAACATTTAAAATATTTCCTACAACTTCTACATCTAGTAGCCAAATTGCTGCTAAGACGACAACTGCCGTTTGAAAAATCGCAATAATACCGTAAGACAACATATAGCCATAGACAATTTCAGAACGTTTCACTGGGGTTGCTAACAAGCGATCCAAGGTTCCACTTGTGCGCTCTTTCAAAAGTGCCATACCAGAAATCAAAAAGACAAAGAAGAAGACCACAAAGCCAATTAAAATTGGAATCATACGTGCAAAGAATCCAGTATTTTTATCTCCATATTGGTAAGATTCTTTGATTTCAGGCGCCTTTGCATCTAATTTCAATTGTGGAAGATCTTGTTTGATACGAGATAGTAACTGATCGGTGCCTTCACTGGCGATACTTGTTCGTAACACTTGTCGTATCATAGATGTCTTGGAGGCATCTGTATTTGCGTAGTCGACCTGATACTCACCGTCTTTATAAGAAATCACAGCATCGACTTTTTCATTTGCTAGCGCTTCTTTGGCCTGATCTAAGTCTTGATAAGTCTCGATGTCCACATGATCAAGCTCATCCATTTTCGTTATCAAACCAGTTGGTAGATCTTGTGTCGCTAACTTGACATTCACGGTTGTACTAGCTGAAAACATGAGGTTCATCAGCCACATAATAAATACCGGCGCTACAAACATCATAGCCAAGGTTCGTTTGTCACGAAGCAATTCTTTGATAACTTTTTTAGCAATAGCAATGGTTCTCATCTTACTCTCCTTCTGCTTTCAAAAATACTTCTTCAATACTTGAAACTTGATAACTTTCTTTTAAGTGTTGCGGTGTATCAAAAGCAATGATTTTTCCACCTAATAATAAGCCGACCTTATCCGTTAACTCTGCTTCATCCATAACATGGGTAGTAACTAATATCCCAACCCCATTGTCTCTAAGCGCGAATAATTCTTTCCAGATTTTCTTCCGAAGAGAAGGGTCGATTCCAACTGTCGGTTCGTCCAAAATCAAGAGCTGAGGATTCCCCAGAAGCGCGATGGCTAAAGACAAGCGTCGCTTCATTCCTCCAGAATAACCGGATACCGTTTTATTCAAATGCTCTGCCAGATCCACAACTTGAGCCACATGGGCAATTTCAGCTGTCAGATCTCTTTTGGATAGCCCTTTTAGCTGACCAAAAAATTCCAGATTTTCTTGACCTGACAAAGCCTCATATAAGGCATCTGACTGGGCCATATAACCAATATCTCCTAAAATATGACGATTGGGCATAGTATGATCCAATACCAAAGCAACCCCTCCGTCAGCTTTTTCCATCCCTAACATAGTCTTAATCATAGTTGATTTACCAGCACCAGACGGACCTATTAAGCCTATAATTTCTCCCAGCTGCAATTCAAAGCTGACATGATTCAAAACCATTTGACGACAAAAAGACTTATCCAAATCTTGTAAATGTAGCAATTTTTTCATATGCTTCCTCCTAGGTGAGTGTTTGCTCACTTACTGAATATAGACCTATTATAGTGAGTGTTTACTCACTTGTCAAGAAAAAAGTTGAAATTCTTTAAAAAATAAAGCACCAGATTCGTATCTGATGTTTATAATGCACATGTCTTATTTCTAAAAATGTTTTTGAACTTCCTCTCTATACTCCGAAATGGTCTTTTCTGTCCACTTTTTAAAGGCCTATTTTCCCTCTACTTTTCTCGGCTAATCCAACCATTGTCATTGCTATCGCAACTCTAATGACCTTGGTAATGGGAATTCATTTTACTCAATTTTATATGAAACAGACTAAGAAATTTTCAAGACCTAATTGAAACCAAATTAGCCCTTGGAAGTCAAAAAATCCTCGAACTCTACGCTGACCGTCTAGCAGAATCAGACCAAATACGGCATGGCATTTCTAAGAATTCGGTTAAGGGACGTAACCTACAAGTTGCTTACGTGGATGGATTTACTTTGAGAGATTTCTTCGCCTTCAACCAAGGACTAAATAAAATGGGTGACCAAGCACTTCCTTTTAAAATTCACCCTGAACATTTTGTATTTGCTGGAGTTCACGGTGGACAGGAAGTGAGGAGTTGATTGGAGAGTACGGTCAACCAACTTATCAAAAAATCTTTATCAGTCTAGATACTGAAAAAACAGGCGTTCCGGATGCCGATACAAAAATTTCTATGGCAGGTGATACTGCTACTCTCATGTCCGATACAAGCCTTGATATCAAGATGTATGGTATGCATCAGTTCAAGATGAAAAAAGGTGGACTCCGCATCAAATTAGGCGTCTTTTCCCCAGAAGCAATCCCAAGCTAGATGGAGCTCGGTCACCAAGAACACCTAGCAGTTGAATTTTTCAATTCCCTCACAATCGCCTACCAAAACAAAACATTTAAGGGAAAACTACTCAATATCTTCTTAAAATTCAAGAAATTTAAGTAAACAAAAACGGATGACTGAACAATTTAGCCTTTGAAAGCTACGATTATAAAATCCCTCGTAACATATCAATTTATCACCCATATAAAAAGATAGCCATTCTAATTGAATGCTATCTTTTTTGTTTATCCTTGTCCACCAGGGGCTGGACCGCCAGGACCACCATTTCCTTGAGGTCCTCCATTTGGTCCACCGCCTCCAGGCATAGAATTGACAATATCAGTTTGTTTTTCGCCGTTAATGTAAATATCCCCACCTGTGTAAGTTGCTGTTCCATCAAAGTCAAAGCCTGATTGTCCTATTAATTTAATAGTTCCACCTGTGACCGTTATATTTCCGTTTGAGTCGATTGGATCTGTGTCACCTTGACCGACTTCTACAGTTAGATTTCCACCTGTCATAGTAAAGTAAATATCACTTTGCTGGGCATTTTTATTAGCTGCATTCACCCCATCATCTGTCGAGTAGACATTGATATCGCCACCATTGATTGTAATGGATTTCCCTTCAATTCCTTCAGTCGCATTCTTGACTGTGTAAGTACCACTATCAATCACTAGATTTCCAGAAGCGTGAATGCCGTCCTCGCCTGCTGTGACTGTTATGGTATTGTTCGCCAAATACATATTTCCGACAGTCATATCGTCATCATTGTCAACTTTGACACCATCTTCCTTAGCATCGATCGTCATGGTCGCACCAGTGACATTAAGTTCATCATTGACATTAAAGGCATCGCCAACTGATGTGATGTTAAAGGTTCCACCTGTGATGTGGAGGGTGTCGTTAGCCTTGATAGCATTGCTTTTCTTACTATCTACAGTGAGAGTTCCTGAGCCATTGATGGTCAAATCAACCTTAGAAAAGAGAGCGGCATTTGCCTTTTCATCACTGTTAGAGTTTGAGTCAGAGAGACTGTTGGTGGTTCCCTCTGCTAGAGTGAGGTAGACATGACCTGCTGACGTCGCAGAAATTGCTGCATTGGTATTAGTCATGGTCGCACCTTTTAGGACTAGATGAACATCTGCCGACTTATCTGCCTCTACCTTAATCTGCACTCCGTCAGACTGACCTGAAATCACATAGGTACCTGCTTTTGAGATGGTCACCGTTGAGCCAGAAACTGTCACCCCGTCTCCAGAGATACTTGCAGATGAGCCAGATAACTCAATCTTAGAAGCAGTGCTTTCATCATAAGAAGTGTCGTAGTCCTTTTCTGTAAAGTAAGAAGATTGACTGTTTTTAGCTGAAGTTGTGATAGCAGTGGTATCTGCCGCTGCAGTTGTACTTGACTTGGTCGTTGACTGCCCACAAGCTGTCATCAAGGTCAAAGCTGTTAAACTGGTTAAGATTAGAGTCCATTTTTTTGATTTCATACTTTTTTCCTCGCCTTCCTTTAGCTTGACCTTAGTTTACAGGGTAAGTCTGAAAAAAATCTAAACTTTTTCTGAAAGTTTTCTTAAGTTCAGTTTCAGTTAAGTTATCTTTAACAAAAGTTTTAGGAAAATTCCATAGACTAATTACAAGCAAGTTCAACTTGCCCAGACACACCTATCTTCTAATAAGATAGTGTACTAAAATAGTTTGATAAAGGAGACAGGATTTATGAAACCAATTGAAACAAGCTTTAAACGAATTGAAACCAAATATGTCGTTGCCAAAGCTGACTTGGCTAATTTAATAGAGGACTTAAAAATATACCTCGTCGAGGATGATTATCCAACTTCGACCATTTCCAACATCTACTTTGATACAGAGCAATTTGATATGATTCAGGAAGATGGCCAAGGTACTAAGCGCAAAGAAAAGATTCGGATGCGAACCTATCTCAGTCAAGTCCAGCCTGATAGTCAGGTATTTTTAGAAATCAAATCTAAGGACAGAGCTGGTGTCGGACGAAAACATCGTCTCTTATCGACTCCCCAGTCTATCACCCAGTTTATGACCAAGGGACAGCTGGATAGCAGTATCAAGGACCGAATGATGATTGAAAAAATTCAGCAACTCCAAGAGGAATATCAGCAAGCAATTATCCCTCGTATGTATATTTACTACGACCGTTTTTCTCTCAAGGAAAAGAAAGAAATTAGCGGATTTCCCTACAATAAAATTCGTATCACTATTGACCAAAATCTAACCTATCGTGATGATAATGTCAGTTTATTCTCAGGAAAGGACGGTTGCCCTCTACTAAACGAGGACATTGTCATCATGGAAATTAAAGCACCTGGTAGAAAACCCCAATGGCTACAAGATATTCTCGACCAATATGGACTGGTAGAGCAGAAATTTTCAAAATACAGCTGTGCCTACCACAAGTCTCAAGGGCTGGACTATAGCCCACGACCAAGCACAGAAAGTGTAGGTACTACTTATGTCTAATCTTTTCAACTCTATTTTCAACGACACAACTGCCACTGCCAATCCTATCCAGCTCTTTCTGGCTCTCTTGGTCAGCCTGATTTTAGGCTTGGCGCTGACCTGGGCTTACAAACACCGTACCCTCTATACACGGGAATTTGCTGTTAGTTTGACCCTACTCCCCTGCTTGATGACCTTGGTCATCTTTCTGGTAAATGGCAGCTTAGGAACCTCTATCGCTGTTGCAGGAACCTTTAGCCTCATTCGTTTCCGTTCAGCCACCAGTGGCTCACGGGAACTAATTGCGATCTTCCTTGCCATGATTATCGGGCTGGCGGCAGGGACAGGCTACCTAGCCTTAGCTGTTCTCTTCACCGTCTTTATCTTAGCAGTATGGCTTCTTTTAGAAAAGCAACAAAGCAAGAGCAATCACCAACGTCGCAGACTATTGATCATCACAATTGCCAACCAAGAAGAAAAACTCCAAACTATCCAATCTGGGCTATCACAATTCTGTACTGAGTTAGATCTTATCTCGATTGATACCAGTAATGATGGAGAACAAGTCACCACTGTCTATGAAGTGGATTTCAAGGCTCAAACCAACGACTTTCAAATCATCAATTACCTCACTAGAGAACAGGATACTTACCAGGTTTCCCTGACCAAAAATGCCAAGAAGAGAAAGAATTTGTAAAACTTCTAGCGTGAAACCTATCAAAAAGCTAGGTAAACACTCAATTGAAAAAAAGTTAATCTAATTTATGATAAAAGGCATCATATCAACGTTTTTTAAACACCTGATATGATGCGCTTTTCTTATCTTAAAAACTTTTTTACCAATCTCTTTATTTAACAGGTATCTCCTTAATCACGCGCGCAGGATTTCCAGCTAGGACAACGTTGTCGCCAAATGACTTAGTGATTACAGCCCCTGCTCCAGCAACGACATTATTTCCAAGTGTCACTCCAGGAAGGACAATGACACCACCTCCAGCCCAGAAATTGTCACCGATGGTAATGGGCTTTCCGTATTCCACACCTGAATTACGTTCCTGCGGGTCCAATGGATGGAGGGGAGTCAAGAACTGACAGTTGGGACCAATCATAGCATTGTCTCCAATGCGAATAGGGCAAACATCCAGCATGGTCAAGTTCCAATTAGAATAAAAATTTTCCCCTAGATGAATATTGACCCCATAATCAACCACCAGGCGTGGACTGACAAAGATATTTTGTCCAGTCGAGCCGAACCAAGCCTTGATGATTTCGACTCCCTTCAAGGGATCTTCTTCCTTGTTAAAGGCAGACTGTTTTTGGCGAGAAGCCTGAGCCAAGGCCCGCAATTCTGGGTCCGATGGACGGTAAACCTCTCCCGCTATCATTTTCTGGTATTCACTGGTCATTGTATTCTTCTCCTTGTTCCCTACTATCATATCAAATTTTCTACATATCTGACTAGGATAAGGGGTGCTTTCTATAGTTTATGCTCTGATTTTCATCACAGCCTGTCTATCTTGCTAAACGAATACGGGTCACGATTCCGTCTGGGTCTGTGATTTCCAACTGGCTCGATGTCAGCCATTTGATTGGTGCATCAACTTCTTGTGCTCGCTGGGCAATCGTTAACAGTTCTTCTTTATGTGCGACTTCGATGACATAGTAGGCCAAACCTGGCAAGCCTTGCTTACGCGGAGCTAGGCCTTTTCCTCCCCATTCGTTGACTGCTAAATGATGATGGTAATCCCCAGCCGCAATCCAACTAGCGCTAGGTACACTGAATTTATCCTCTAGTCCTAACACCTTTTGATAAAACTGGCTGGACTTTCGACTATCCTTGACGGAAAGATGAATATGCCCCATTCTCGTACCTTCTGCTAGAATAAAGGGATCTACTCTTTCCCCCAACTCATAGATATCCTGTGCCGCAAGGGCCTCCGTCACTCCGATAATGCATCCATCTTCTCGAATATCCCATGTGGAAACCGGCTTATCTCGATAGAGCTCAATGCCATTTCCCTCCAAATCCTCCAAATAAAGGGCCTCACTGTAACCATGGTCTGCACCGCCGACAAGAGGAATCTGTAAATCTGTCAGGTGTTTCAAGATATCCGCCAAAGCCTTTCGTGTCGGCAAGAGAATAGCCAGATGGTAAAGACCATAATGTTCTCTTACTTGTCCACTCTCTTGTGCTTGAATCAGGTGTACCAAGGCCTTTCCATCAAGTCCTAGAATCGTCTCTGTCTCAGTCTGAGATAAGATTTCTAAACCAATGATTTGCTGATAAAAGGCTGTTTGACTTGCCAAATCCTTTACATCCAAAACTGCCTCTGCTAAATAAATGTGGCTCTTGTATTCATAGATCATAAATGGTTCTCTTTTCATGCTGTAATGTTTATTATTACATCTATTATATAATTTCCATCAAGAAAGTCAAGTTAGACAACTCAAGAGATGCTGTGTAATAACGCTATTTTAGGATAATATAAAGTGAATCTTTCCATAATAAAACGCATATTATCAAAGTTTTCAGCACCTGATAATATGCATTTTCCTAATTTTAAAGACTTTTTTCCCAGCTTTTTTACTTAACAACAAGTTCATAACGTGTCTTACTGGTAAAAGTTTGACCGGCTTTAAGAATGACTTGGTCTTTAAGGTCACTGTGAATAACATCTGGTAAAGCCTGTGCTTCAAGGGCAATTCCATTGTGCTGTACCATTGGCTTACCTCCTATGAGCACACTTTCATCCACAAAGTTTGCTGTGTAGACAACAAAGCAAGGAGCCTCTGTCTTGAAAAGTAGAAAGCGACCTGAGTTTTGGTCATAAAGGAAACCAGCATTGTCATGACCTGTAGGAAGGGCAAATGGATGGTCCAAGCCAGATACCAATTGGATTTGCTCATCTTCCTCTGCAAAGATATCCTTCAACAAGGCACCATTGTAGATGTGTTTGACCACATCACGATTTGCATCTGGAGTTTTGGCAGGAACACCGTCGGGAGCAATTGGGTAAATCCCCTCAGTATTTAACTGGAAGACATGACGGTCAATCGTCTGCGTGAAATCACCAGACAAGTTGAAGTAGCTGTGGTTGGTTGGATTGACCAGCGTATCCTGATCGGTCGTCACCTTGTAGCTGATTTCATAGGCACCAGTTTCTTCCAAGTGGTAACTGATCCAAATCTTAAGATTTCCAGGAAATCCTCCTGTCCCGTCTGTACGCTCTGTGTAGAGGGTCAAGCCATGGTCGCTCACTTCAACTAGTTCAAACAAGCTAGAATCCCAACCAGTTGAACCACTGTGGTTACAGTTGCTAGCATTGTTGACTTCAAGGTCATAGGTCTTACCATTTAATTCAAAACTCGCACCTGCAATACGACCCGCTACAGGACCTACGCTCGCTCCATGCTTAGGACTATTACCTACATAGCTGTCAAAGTCATCAAATCCCAAGATAACATTGGCAAAATTTCCAGCCTTGTCAGGTGTTACATAGCGCAAGATGGTCGCGCCATAAGTCATAACCTCGAGTTGGTAGTCACCGTCAGTCTCAAAGCGATAGGCCAAGACATCCTTGCCCTCAACATTTCCAAATACACGCTCTGTGTATGCTTTCATTCTGTTCTCCTTTTACTATTTCTCTCAAGCAAACAAACCATAGAAAGCCTACTGACAATCTATGGTTTATCTGATGATTTACAAATCCTCTTGTCAAGAATTCATAAATATTGCCTTATACTCAATGAAAATCAAAGAGCAAACTAGGAAGCTAGCCGCAGGTTGCTCAAAGCACCGCTTTGAGGTTGTGGATAGAACTGACGAAGTCAGCTCAAAACACTGTTTTGAGGTTGCAGATAAAACTGACGAAGTCCGTAACATCTATACAGCAAGGCGAAGCTGACGTAGTCTGAATTTGATTTTCGAAGAGTATTACTTTTGATATTCGTGGATGATCACACCTTGTACCACACGGTTTACTGTACCTGTAGGAGACGGTGTATCAGGTTTATTTTCTACCTTGAGTGAAGTCAATAGGGCAAAGAGTTGGGCATAAACGATGTAAGGGAAGACACGGTAAATATCATTCAAGACACCGCCACAACCAAGTGCCACTTCTTTGACATTTTCAAGACCAAAGGCTTGATCACTCAAAAGCACAACACGGCGAGCAATCTGATCACCAGCAACTTCACGAACCAAGTCCAAGTCGTACTTACGAGTGTAGTCTGTCGTTGTACCAAAGACTAAAACAACTGTATCTTCGTTGATAAGAGATTTTGGACCGTGACGGAAGCCGACTGGGCTTTCATACATAGTCGCAACTTGACCAGCAGTCAGTTCCAAAATCTTGAGCTGAGCTTCATGAGCAAGTCCAAAGAAAGGACCAGCGCCTAGATAGATGACACGATTAAAGTCTAAATCAACAAGCTCTTTGACATCTTCTGCCTTGTCTAGAATTTTACGGGCAAGACTAGATACAACTTCAAAACGTTCAGCTTTAACAGCAAATTCTGTAGGATCAAAGACCAAGAGAGCTGTTAACATCATAGACGTAAAGCTAGAGGTCATGGCAAAGCCAGCATCATTAGAAGCAGCTGGTTGCAAAAGCAAAAGATTGCGGTCATCTCCATGAGCTTGAAGAGCCAATTTACCATCTGCTGCACAAGTAATAGTCACTTGATAAAGCTCATCCACCAAGGCCTTGGCCAAATCAACAGTCGCCACACTTTCAGGTGAATTCCCACTACGAGCAAAAGATACAAGGACAGTCGCCACATCTTTTTTCAAATAAGTTTCTGGATTGGCAACGATATCTGTTGTCGCAATGGCATTGAAATTCCATTTGCGTTCGTCATAGGCTTCCTTAAAGTAAGGTACCAAGGTATCTCCTACATAAGCAGAAGTCCCAGCACCTGTCAAGATTACCTTGATATAGTCATGTTTATCAGCAATCCCTTGTAGGAAGGCTGCAATTTCTTCACGTTTTGCTTGATAAGATTCAAAAGCTTCTTTCCATACATCAGGCTGTTGGTAGATTTCACGTGTAGTGATTTCTGCACCCAATTCGAGCAAGTCTTCTTTTGTATAATGTAACATTGAATTCCTCTTTTTCTATTAAATATGGGAATGGGAGTAAGCCCCATTCCCATGTATATTCTATATAAAATGCTCTAACGATTTTCACGTTGTCACATCTTATACTCAATGAAAATCAAAGAGCAAACTAGGAAACTAGCCGCAGGCTGCTCGAAGCACTGCTTTGAGGTTGTAGATAGAACTGACAAAGTCAGTAACATATACCTACGGCAAGGCGACACTAGTATGGTTTAAAGAGATTTTCGAAGAGTATTATTCATCTTCGTCATCATCGAAGCCCGCTAACAGGTCATTAACTTTCACAATGCTTTCTGCAGCACGGCTCTTATAGTCCGCATCTGCGCCTGTAAGGCTCGCATTGATAAATTCAATCACCATTGGAAGATTCATCCCTGCGTAAAGGTCAATATCACGACCTTCCATAATCAAACGGCTTACCACGTTACATGGTGTTCCACCGAGAAGATCCGCAAAGACTAAGAAATCATCCAATCCTTCAATAGCAGCTTCAAATTTTGCAGTAAAGTCTTCTGGACCATCTTCTGGAAGAAGAGCCACTGCATGAATATTGTCTTGTGGACCCATGATCATTTCAGTGCTACCTTTAAGTTCTTCACAGAATCGACCATGACTCACCAAAATTAATGATTTCGTCATAAATTATGCACCCATTCCAAGCAAGAATTTACCGATGAATGAAAGACCTACTGCAAGAGCAATGATGATACCAATTGCTTTTGTAGAGTTCATACCTTTCTTACCAAGCAACCAGAAGATAAATGCAGTAAAGATTGCTGGAAGTAAGCGTGGGAAGATTGAGTTCAAGATGTCTTGGAAGTCAATCATTTTTTCACCGATTGGCAATTTATAAGAAACTTCAAAGTTGATCATTGTTGCTACAAGAGCACCCATCATGAAGACACCAAGTACAGATGCAGCGTCAATCAAAGCTGTCAAAGTACTTTGCATGTTGTTGATAAGGTTAACCCCTTCTTTGTAGGCAAATTCTAACTGTTTCCAACGGAAAATGTCATACACTACTGCAACTGCAATCCAAAGGAAGATACCCCATGGTTGGCCAGCGATAGCCATAGTTGCTGCGATAGATCCCATGATAGCAGGTACAAGTGAACCAAAGATAGTATCTCCAAGAGGAGCGAATGGTCCCATCAAACCTGTCTTGATACCGTTAACGGCATCTTTTGAACCTACACCATCTTTTTCTTCCATGGCAAGGTCAAAACCAGCGATGATTGTGTGGAAGAATGGTGAAGTATTGAAGAATTGAGTATGAACTTTCATCATTTCTTTCAATTCAGGAGTTCCATCCCCATACATTTTACGCAATTGAGGCAAGATCATGTAAAGGTAACCAGAAGCTTGCATACGTTCGTAGTTCCAACCTAATTGGAAAGTAAACAAGCTACGTTTGTTGATTTGATTAAAATCTTCTTTTGTAAGTTTGTAATTAGAATTCGTCATCTTCGATTTCCCCACTTTCTGATGGTGTAGAAGGTGCTGCTACAGCTACTTTTTGGCTATTTTTGAAGTGAAGCACTGCAAGGAAGATACCCACGATAGAGATACCAATCATAGACAAACCTTTAAAGTTGTTGACAAAAGCAATTTTTTCAGCCACATCTTTAGGTAGAGTTCCTACGATACCAGCAACAGCGCCACCAAGACCTGTTACATATGAGTAAAGAACAGTCAACATAGCTGTTAAACCGAATCCCATAGCAAGGTAGTGAAGGTTACGTTTAACTGGAAGGTAACGAAGCAAGATTGCAAATCCAAGACCTGGAAGCATACGTCCTGCAAGTGTCAAACCATCTGCAACCCATTGATATTGTTTAACCAAGTCTACTACTGTTTGTACAAATGCACCACCAAAGGCAAGGGCAAAGAAGACTGGAAGGGCACGAGAAAGAGCCCAAGGAAGAGCACCAAGAAGGTAGTTGCGTTCGATCGCTTTATAGTCAAAGCGTTCGATTGCAGCATCAATACGGTGTGCGAAGAAAGTAGTTGTCATACGTCCAAGAACGTCGAAGTATGTCAAAAGCGCTGCTACTGGTACAGCGATTGTTGTAATCGCAAGGTCTGTAGCAATTCCTTGTGAAACAGAGAAGGCTGTTGCAAGAACCGCACCAGAAGTTGCGTCGATACGAGAAGCACCACCGAAGGTACCAACCCCAAGAACGAACAACTGCAAGCTACCACCGATAAACAAACCAGTTGTCACATCTCCCATGATTAAACCAGTAATGAAACCAGCAAATACAGGGGAACCTGCAGATGAAACGATCGTCAACTCATCACAGATTTGATAAGCTGAGTACAAAGTGAGAAGTAAAATTTGCCACCATTGTATCATAACAATGACCTCCTAAAAATTTTTTCCTATTTTAATAAGCTCAAAAAGTCTGAAACTGGATCATTTGGAACCATTTGAGCAGTAAGTTTAACACCTTTTTCCGCCAGTTTGTGGAAGTCTTCCACATCCTTGTCCACTACGTTAATAGAACGTGTGATGGCGCGAGTTTCTGGTGTTTGAGACATATTCCCAACATTAAGGGTTTCAAGTGGTACACCTGCTTCTACCAAACCAAGGAAACGGTCTGGTTTACGAGCAACGATAAAGAGACGTTGGCTATCGTATTTACCAGCAAGAATATTGGCTGCCGCTTTCTCAATTGGCAAAATACTCAATTTCACACCTGGTGGTGTCGCTAGTTTCAAACCACTCTTTTCAACGTCGTTGTTGACAACTTCGTCATCCACAACCATAATACGTGAAACATTTAGTTTTCCAGCCCAAAGATTGGCTACTTGTCCGTGGATCAAACGTCCATCGATACGGCATCCTACAATTGTCATAAATTTTCCCCCTTTATATGTTTTAGTGTAGGTTTACGAGTTAAATGAATCTCTTCTTTATATTCACCCTCTGTTTCAAAGATAATGATACGATTGGCACCTTCCTTGAGATAACAATGAGGAATATAAAGCGAGAGTGTTGGGCCGACGTTCCAAAAACGTCCTAGGTGACGCCCATTGACAAAGGCAACTCCCTTACCAAACTCAGACAAGTCTAGGTAAGTATCTTTTGGCTCTTGGACTGTAAAGTCATAAGCGTAAAAGGCTGGTTGTCCTTCTGTCCATCCTTTTGAAAAATCAATTTTCTCAGGATTATCCAGTGGTAGTGGATATTGTTTCCAATTAAGTAAGAAGTGTAAATCCTTGCAGACACCTGTTCGGATTCCTTTACGTTGTGTATCAGCTAAGAACTTATGTCCATAGTTAACACGGCCCATATTTTCAATCAAGATGTCAAGTTGTGAAGCACCTTTTCGATTACCTTGACAGTAGATATCTTCTCCAATCTCTGTCTGGTATTGAGTGGCAATTCGTTGACCATCTACAAAGAGTTGAGCACGGTCACGTCCATCGATGATGCGAAGGCGTTCTTCTTCTGCATCCCAACTTGCCTCAGTACGATAAAGAAGATAGCCATAACATTGACCTAATTCCTCCATCGCTTTTGGATAGAGACTTTCTATTGGACTAGAAAGACTATCTAAGGTTTCAAATAAGGAAACTTTTTCAGCAAGTGGAATAGCGTCCACTTTCATGCTTTCCTTATAGAGTGGTTCCAACTGCGGATACTCTGGGAAATGTGTTGCCATCATCTTCTTGACTGCCAAATATTTGGCAGTTGGATTCCCTTCTTCATCCAGAAGGGCATCGTAATCATAAGATGTAACTTGTGGCAGGTCCAAAGTCCCTCGAGCCGAGCAACCATTCATGAAGCCAAAGTTTGTACCACCGTGGAACATGTAAAGGTTGATAGAGCCTTGCTCCAATACCTCTCGAACAGCTTCTGCCAATTCTTTCGGATCCCGTGTGATAATCGGTTCTTTCCAACGATTGAACCAGCCATCCCAGAACTCCATACACATGAGTGGCCATTTCTTACCATGCTCATCAAAGAATTCCTGCATCTGTGAAAAGTTGTAAGGCGCCTTAGAACCAAAGTTTCCTGTTACAAAGAGGTCATCTTCGATTAAGGTTCCAGCTTTCAAAGTAGCTCGCCATGGGCCATCTGAAGTAAAGAGCGGGCAATCAATCCCTCGTTCTTCCATCAATTTTCGAATCGCTCTTAGGTAAGATTTGTCCTCTCCATAAGAACCGTATTCGTTCTCGACTTGCATCATGAGAATATTTCCGCCATTGTCCAACAAACGTGGCACCAGTCTTGGCAATAATTGATCATAGTAGCGACCAACTGCCTCGATATATGCTGGGTCGGATGAGCGAATTCGCATGTTCTTGGTCAAGAGCCAAGCTGGTAAACCACCGAATTCCCATTCCGCACAGATAAAGGGAGACGGACGCACAATTGCGTAGAGACCCAAATCCTGCGCTATTTGGAGAAATTTCTCTAAATCCAGATCACCTTCAAAATCAAACTCCCCTTCAACAGGTTCGTGTAAATTCCATGCAACATAAGTCTCGACTGTATTAAAGCCAAGCGCTTTTAAGTTGTAGAGCGAATGATACCAATCCTCTGCTGGAATTCTAAAATAATGAATGGCACCAGACAAAATCTTGAACGGTTTCCCATCTAAATAGAAATCGTCCTCAATTTTAAACCTTGTCATTTTTACACCTCTGACTAACTAAGTTTGCGCTTTCATTTGTTATAATATTAAATATAATCAAATCTTTTGTATTTGTCAATAGGTTTTGGAAAATTCTTTAAAATTTTTCCATTTTTTTACTTATCTTTTACCAAAATTATCAAAAAATCGCATGAAAGTGCCTATTTTTGAAGTACAGAGAATTATCCAATTATAAAATGGATTTTTTTACATGTATTATAATGTTTCTAATCTATTATTTTAATTTTTTTACCTAAATACTACTATTTTCTTTACATTTATGGTAGAATCAAGGATGGAAAAATAGAATTGAGGTGAAATTATGGCTATTCCAAAATACCAATATATTAAAGATGAATTAAAAAATAAAATTATCTCTGGTCAATTTGCAAGTGGTGATAAATTTTACACAGAAGCAGAATTAATCGCAATGTACGACGTAAGTTCTATCACAGTTGTTCGTGCTTTAAACGATCTTGCTAAAGATGGTTACATCGTTCGCCAACAAGGAAAGGGCACATTCGTTTCACGCGCACGTAAACACAAACTCGTAGAATTTTCAGACGTCGAAGTTTTCGAAACGAAAGATGATAAGGTGACCGTTCTTTCTATCGAGCGTGGAAATAAACTTGAATATTTAGATAAACTTGGACTACGTGGTGATCAGTTCTACTACAAAATTGAACGTGTACGCGAAACAAATGGTGTTGTTTACATCTATCACACATCTTATGTTCCAGAACAATATATCAATGCCAATTATCCAAATCTTGAATATTATAGCTCTATCTATAAACGTTTCAAATTGGATTACCACATTCATATGAATGATGAGCATTTTGAGGAAATCAATGCAATTACATTCCCAACACCAGAGCATGCTGCTTCTATACTAGGAATTGATACACAATTCCCAACAGTACTTCAAACAAAAACTACTAAGCTTGAAGCAACTGGACAAGTTCTTGCCTATAGCGAAACGTATAAGAGAGCAGATTACTACAAAATCAAATTCATTTCATGTAACCGTGGTCACTAAGAAAAAGCTTGAGCCTTGCTCAGGCTTTTTCTATATATTATAGCACGAAAAAGCGAATATGAAAACGCTATTATTAAATATATTTATTTGTAGCACTTGTACTAAAAATAAGTTAAAAATCACTGATTTTTCCTTGATTTTACCTCCTTATATAAGTTGTTATTTCCAAAATCTTATGATTTCCTCCGTTTATTATAGTTATTATATAAATTTACTTGACTTTTTACTATATAGATAATAAAATTAAATTGGTTTTATGTAAACGTTATCAAAATAGTTGTATCAAGGAGGTTTTATCATGAAACTAGACAAGAAACAGCGTTTCTCGATCCGCAAGTATGCAGTCGGAGCAGCTTCTGTACTGATAGGATTTACCTTCAGTGCACAAGTCGTATCTGCAGATGGACTAACACCAGCACAAAAAGCTCCTGAAACTTTGCAAGCTGTTCCGGATAGCCCACAAGCATCAGAAGCACCAATTCAAGATAAAGAAGAAAAACTTGTAAAACAAGCTGATAAAACTATAAAAGAGGAAGTTAAAACTGAAAAAGATACTGTTAACACAGTTGTTCCAAAAACAGACAATGTGGTAACACCAGTAGTAACAGAACATGCTAGCCCAGCCCCTACTACGGAAGCAGAAAACACAACTCAAGTGGAAAAAAGCGCAGAGAGTGCCAATGCTGAGAAGAAAAACGAGCCTGCTACTCCTGCTGTACTCGCTCCGACTACTGAACGTGCCACTCAAACTAATGAAAAGCTAGCGAAAAAGAAAATTGTTTCTATTGATGCTGGACGTAAATATTTCTCACCAGAACAGCTCAAGGAAATCATCGATAAAGCGAAACATTATGGCTACACTGATTTACACCTATTAGTTGGAAATGATGGGCTCCGCTTCATGTTGGACGATATGAGCATCACAGCTAACGGCAAGACCTATGCGAGTGACGATGTCAAACGTGCCATTGAAAAAGGTACAAATGATTATTACAACGATCCAAACGGCAATCACTTAACAGAAAGTCAAATGACAGATCTGATTAACTATGCCAAAGATAAAGGTATCGGTCTCATTCCAACAGTAAATAGTCCTGGTCACATGGATGCTATTCTCAATGCCATGAAAGAATTGGGAATCCAAAACCCTAACTTTAGCTATTTTGGGAAGGAATCAGCCCGTACCGTAGATCTTGACAACGAACAAGCGGTCGCTTTTACAAAAGCCCTTATCGACAAGTATGCTACTTATTTCGCGAAAAAGACTGAAATCTTCAACATCGGACTGGATGAATATGCCAATGACGCAACAAACGCTAAAGGTTGGAGCGTTCTTCAAGCTGATAAATACTATCCAAACGAAGGCTACCCTGTAAAAGGATATGAAAAATTTATTGCCTACGCCAATGACCTAGCTCGTATTGTAAAATCGCACGGTCTAAAACCAATGGCCTTCAATGATGGTATTTACTACAATAGTGATACTAGCTTCGGAACTTTCGACAAAGATATCATCGTTTCAATGTGGACTGGTGGCTGGGGAGGTTACGACGTCGCTTCTTCTAAACTTCTAGTAGAAAAAGGTCACCAAATCCTAAACACTAACGATGCTTGGTACTATGTTCTTGGGCGAAATGCAGATGGCCAAGGTTGGTACAACCTTGATCAGGGATTAAACGGTATCAAGAACACTCCAATCACTTCGGTACCAAAATCCGACGGAGCAACTATTCCATTCATCGGTGGTATGGTAGCTGCTTGGGCTGACACTCCATCTGCACGTTATTCACCGTCACGCCTCTTCAAACTCATGCGTCAATTCGCAAATTCTAATGCTGAATACTTCGCAGCTGATTATGAGTCTGCAGAACAAGCACTTAACGAGGTACCAAAAGACCTTAACCGTTATACTACAGAAAGTGTCGCAGCAGTTAACGAAGCGGCAAAAGCCATCCGTTCGCTTGATAGCAACCTCAGCCGCGCCCAACAAGACACGATTGACCAAGCAATTGCAAAACTTCAAGAAGCAGTCAGCAATTTGACCTTCACACCAGAAGCTCAAAAAGAAGAAGATGCTAAACGTGAGGTTGAAAAACTTGCCAAAAACAAGGTGATTTCAATCGATGCTGGACGCAAATACTTTACTCTTGGCCAGCTCAAACGCATCGTAGATAAGGCCAGCGAGCTCGGATATTCTGATGTCCATCTCCTTCTAGGAAATGACGGACTTCGCTTCCTACTCGATGATATGACCATTACTGCAAACGGAAAAACCTATGCTAGTGATGACGTTAAAAAAGCTATTACCGAAGGAACAAAAGCTTACTACGATGATCCGAACGGGACTGCACTGACACAGGCAGAAGTGACAGAACTAATTGAATACGCTAAATCTAAGAGTGTCGGTCTCATCCCAGCTATCAACAGCCCAGGTCACATGGATGCTATGCTAGTTGCCATGGAAAAATTGGGAATTAAAAACCCTCAAGCTCACTTTGATAAAGTCTCCAAAACAACTATGGACTTGAGAAACGAAGAAGCGATGAACTTTGTAAAAGCCCTCATCGGTAAATACATGGACTTCTTTGCAGGTAAAACAAAGATTTTCAACTTTGGTACTGACGAATACGCCAACGATGCTACTAGTGCCCAAGGCTGGTACTACCTCAAATGGTATCAACTTTATGGCAAATTTGCCGAATATGCCAACACCCTCGCAGCTATGGCCAAAGAAAGAGGGCTTCAACCAATGGCCTTCAACGATGGCTTCTACTATGAGGACAAGGACGATGTTCAGTTTGACAAAGATGTCTTGATTTCTTACTGGTCTAAAGGCTGGTGGGGCTACAACCTGGCATCACCTCAGTACCTGGCAAGCAAGGGTTATAAGTTCTTGAATACCAACGGTGACTGGTACTATGTTTTAGGTAATCACAAAGCAGACGAAGCCTACCCACTATCAAAGGCAATTGAAAACTCTGGTAAAGTTCCATTCAATCAACTAGCTTCCACCAAATATCCTGAAGTAGACCTTCCAACAGTCGGAAGTATGCTTGCTATCTGGGCAGATAAACCAAGCGCTGAGTATAAGGAGGAAGAAATCTTTGAACTTATGACTGCCTTTGCAGACCACAACAAAGACTACTTCCGTGCTAATTATAATGCTCTCAGCGAAGAAATCGCACAAATTCCTGAAAACTTAGAAGGATACAGCAAGGAAAGCTTGGATGCCCTAAGTGCAGCTAAAACAGCTCTAAATTACAACCTCAATCGTAATAAACAAGCTGAAGTTGACACACTTGTAGCCAAACTAAAAGCCGCTCGCTTAGGTCTCAAACCAGCTGCAACTCACTCAGGAAGTCTGGATGAAAATGAAGTGGCTGCCAATGTTGAAACCAGATCAGAACTCATCACAAGAACTGAAGAAATCCCATTTGAAGTTATCAAGAAAGAAAATCCTAACCTCCCAGCTGGTCAGGAAAATATTATCACAGCAGGAGTCAAAGGTGAACGAACTCATTACATCTCTGTCCTTACTGAAAATGGAAAAACAACAGAAACAGTCCTTGATAGCCAGGTAACCAAAGAAGCTGTGAACCAAGTGGTTGAAGTCGGTACTCCTGTAACTCACAAGGGTGATGAAAGTGGTCTTGCACCAACTACTGAGGTAAAACCTAGACTGGATATCCAAGAAGAAGAAATTCCATTTACCACAGTAACTCGTGAAAATCCACTCTTGCTCAAAGGAAAAACACAAGTCATTACTAAGGGAGTCAATGAACATCGTAGCAACTTCTACTCTGTAAGCACTGTCGATGGCAAGGAAGTGAAAACTCTTGTAAATAGTGTCGTAGCACAGGAAGCCGTTACTCAAATTGTGGAAGTCGGAACTATGGTAACTCACAAGGGTGATGAAAGTGGTCTTGCTCCAGTTGCAGAAACAAAACCTAGACTAGATGTCCAAGAGGAAGAAATTCCATTTACCACAGTGACTCGTGAAAATCCACTCTTACTCAAAGGAAAAACACAAGTCCTTACTAAAGGTGTCAACGGGCGCCGTAGTAACTTCTACTCTGTGAGCACTTCTGCAGATGGTCAGGAAGTGGAAACTCTTGTAAATAGTGTCGTAGCACAGGAAGCCGTTACTCAAATTGTTGAGGTCGGAACTCTAGTAACGCATGTAGGCGATGAACATGATCTTGCTCCAGTCGCAGAAACAAAACCTAGACTGGATATCCAAGAGGAAGAAATTCCATTTACCACAGTGACTCGTGAAAATCCACTCTTGCTCAAAGGAAAAACGCAAGTCCTTACTAAAGGTGTCAACGGGCGCCGTAACAACTTCTACTCTGTGAGCACTTCTACCGATGGCAAGGAAGTGAAAACTCTTGTAAATAGTGTCGTAGCGCAGGAAGTTGTTACACAAATAGTCGAAGTCGGAACTCTGGTAACACATGTAGGCGATGAAAACGGACAAGCCGCTATTGCTGAAGAAAAACCAAAACTAGAAATCCCAAGCCAACCAGCTCCAGCAACTGCTCCTGCTGAGGAAAACAAAGCTCTTCCTCAAGGTCCAGCTCCTGTGGCAACAGAGAAAAAACTTCCTGAAACAGGAAGTCACGATTCTGCAGGACTAGTAGTCGCAGGACTCATGGCTACACTAGCAGCCTATGGACTCACTAAAAGAAAAGAAGACTAAGTCTTTTCGATAAAACAATAAACAGCGAGATTGAAGCTCGCTGTTTATTTTTTAATTAATCACCCAGTCCAAGACGGTCAAAGATATCGTCCACTCGTTTAGTGTAATAAAGAGGGTTGAAGATTTCATCGATTTCTTCTTGTGTGAGACGTGATGTTACTTCTGGATCTGCTTCAAGAAGTGGTTTGAAATCTACTTGGTTGTCCCAAGAGTAGGCTGTTTTTGGTTGCACCAAGTCATAGGCTTGCTCACGGGTCATGCCTTTTTCAATCAAGGTCAACATGGCACGTTGGCTAAAGATAAGACCAAACGTAGAGTTCATGTTGCGGATCATATTTTCTGGGAAGACCGTCAAATTCTTGACAATATTTCCAAAACGGTTGAGCA
Organism: Streptococcus mitis; assembly: GCF_005144795.1. Lineage (GTDB taxonomy): Bacteria > Bacillota > Bacilli > Lactobacillales > Streptococcaceae > Streptococcus > Streptococcus mitis_BB. Next base: position 109,854 of record NZ_SWFJ01000009.1, read on the forward strand.
TGTAGTCAATCAAAATGGTCGTATCCGGTGTGATGATGCGCTCAGCTGATGAGTGAGAGATGTCACGTTCATGCCAAAGTGCGACGTTTTCATAGGCTGTAATCATGTGACCACGGATAACACGCGCAAGACCTGTCATGTTCTCAGAACCGATAGGGTTACGTTTGTGAGGCATTGCAGATGAACCTTTTTGTCCTTTGGCAAAGAACTCTTCCACTTCACGTTGTTCTGATTTTTGAAGACCACGGATCTCAGTCGCCATACGCTCGATAGAAGTTGCGATGCTAGCAAGTACTGCAAAGTACTCAGCGTGAAGGTCACGAGGAAGCACCTGTGTAGAGATTTCTTGAGCACGGATACCAAGCTTGTCGCAGACGTATTGCTCTACGAATGGTGGGATGTTGGCGAAGTTTCCAACCGCACCAGAGATTTTACCAGCCTCAACACCAGCAGCTGCATGCTCGAAACGCTCGATATTGCGCTTCATTTCGCTATACCAAGTCGCCAATTTAAGACCAAAGGTTGTAGGTTCAGCGTGCACACCGTGGGTACGACCCATCATGATGGTGAACTTGTGCTCCTTAGCCTTATCAGCGATGATGTTGGTGAAGTTTTCAAGGTCACGACGGATGATGTCGTTGGCCTGCTTGTATAGGTAACCGTAGGCCGTATCTACCACGTCGGTAGAGGTCAAACCATAGTGAACCCACTTGCGCTCTTCACCAAGAGTTTCAGAAACCGCACGTGTGAAAGCAACCACATCGTGACGAGTCTCTTGCTCAATCTCCAAAATACGGTCGATGTCAAAGTCCGCCTTCTCGCGAATCAAAGCCACATCTTCCTTAGGAATTTCCCCCAACTCAGCCCATGCCTCGTCAGCTAAGATTTCCACCTCAAGCCAAGCACGGTATTTATTTTCTTCACTCCAAATGTTCGCCATTTCAGGGCGAGAGTAACGGTCGATCATGTTGTTATTTCTCCTTAATTATATACGTACTTTACTCAATGAACATGCAAAAGTATAAATTTTTTTAATTAAATTATTATAATCTGCTACCAAATAATCAGGAATTTCCTTAAATAAATCTATTAGATTTTCATCTTGTGCCACGTCTGTGACATCAATTAACAAGCTAAATTCTTTAGTGTATAACTTTTTTTTAGCAAATTGTGTTAATGCTTGCTTTCCAATACTTTTCATACTATTAGTTAGACATAATTCATCTTTGACTTCAGAATTTTTATCATATCTCATTGATTTATTTTTGTCAGATAGCTTCACAAATGCTAAATATTCTTCCTTCTTAGTTTTCTCGAAGCTTTTCAAATGACGTAGTGTAATTTTTTTACTAGATGAGAACTCTGAATATTCCAGATATAAACTCGGTAAAATTAAATTTTCTTTTTCTCTGACATTTAAAATATATAAATCAGAAATCGTGGACGATTTTGCTAATTCCTGCCACCTACTCAAAACTTGTCCTGAAGTACCGCCAATCTCATCATCCATATTTTTTTTGTCGCTATCGACAATGCATAAAACAACCTTCTTGCTATTAATTCGTCTCTCTAATAACTCGCTGGTACCACACCCTGCACCATTATCAATTTCAAAAGACAACCTAACTTCATCTTTAAATAATTCAGGGTAGTGACCGAAATGCTTTGCATTATAAACCATAGACAAATAAAATTCACAATCTGATACATTTTCAGAAAGAAGCCAACATTGTGTTAACTCTCGATCGAAATAGGAGATATTGATTTTTACCACTCTTGGTTCCTTTTCAAATGAAATGCTATACTCATCTAATCCAACTTCGACATACTGTTGAACTTGAGTACGAAGAGCACTAATATTCTGTCGTTGAACTTTATAATATTCGATTGCTTTTCTAATATTTGTATTATCCTCAAATAAAGGAATTAAATTGTCCTCCAATAAAATCAGATTTTCAAAATCAATTATGTGCTTTCCTCTATAAAAAGAGTCTAACAAATATTCTATAGAGTCTTTATATTTTTCTGCCTCTTGCAATACTTCTTCATTTATTAGAAAAATCATAAATATCGACCTCTATAAAAAACCTATCGGCCATTTGGCAATAATACCATTTTTGTCATAGCGTGTTTGTACAATTTTTTTCTTAGATTCATTGCTGTTAACCAAAAATAAATTAAAGTTATCCTCAGGTATTAAATCTGGATTTTCATAATGACTACGTTCTATAAGTTCTCCAATACGATTAATTATTGTTACACTATGTGTTTCAATAATAAAATTTATATTATCTGCTTCAACTACTAAATTAAATAATAAATCTGCAAATTGAGCCTGCATTTTAGGATGCAGGTGTAATTCTGGCTGTTCAATTATTATAACTTTTTGACTCGTCTTCTTATCCATGAAACCAAGTGAAAAATCATTCCCAAAATTCTCGTTCTTTCGTTCTTCTTGCCAGAGCATTAAAAGTATAGGTAAAAATTGAGAATAGCCAAATCCTGTATCAGCTAGATTATAAAATTCATTATCAATTAACACTTCAATCGAAGTATTCCCTCCTTGAGTAGTAGCTCGATATTTTGTTTTAAAATGTTCCATTGTCCAATCTTGCCACTTTTGCTCCAATTCGGAATTTGAATTCATATAATCTAGAATCATAGGAACATTAGTTCCCATAGGATCAACTTCCTCTACCGAAAGCCCCTGAACCCTGTAATATCTTTCGGCAGTAGCTCTTATTGGTGCAATATAAATTGTATCTTTAAAATAGTCAGAAATAATCCGATTCATATTTCTAATTAACTTCACAGATACGACTATATCAATATAATTATATAAATTATCTAGATTAGAGGCTTCATTACTTAAAAATTTATCTCGAATTGTTTTTGGAACTTCTGATGCAGAAAGCTTTTGAAAAAGAAAATTCTTATCTTGAGAATAACTAATCCTATCAAAAATTTTTTCCCATGTATTCACACCTATTCTTTTATTAGTGTTTTCTTGCAAAAGTTTTATAATTTTATCTATGTAATGATACTCGATAGAAACTTTTTTTACTTCATGTTTAACTGCCAAAGAGGGTAAAAGAGGATATTCCGACTTCACAGGGATGATATCAATATTATCAACACATTTTTCTCCATGAATCACTTTTCCGTTTAAAATATCAAACTCTATCTTTCGAGAGTCAAAAAAGAATTTCAGCTTCGAGAATTCATTTTTTAAAATAGTAACTTCAACTTTCTCAAAATCTATCTCTATTTTCTTTCCAAACCATCCAAAAAAATCAATATTATTATTAAAATAATGATTATATTTAGGATAATCCTTTAACAAATCGGATATTAACTTACTTGAAATTTCAATTTTTTGATTAAATTCTAAAGTAAAGGTAAGGCCTTCATCTCGATTCTTTTTATTTATAGATTCATCGTAACTCCCAAAATCAACTCCATCTTTAGCATACCACAAAATGGGAGAGCTACTTTTTTGCAAAATAGTTTGCTTAATTAAAGGGAAAAAACGTAAGATTGAACTTTTCCCCGTGCCATTAGCTCCTATAAAAAAATTGCATTTATTAATTTGAATATTCTGAGAATCTTCAATAGATCTTAAATTTTTTATGCGTATACTCTTCATATGAGATTACTCCCTCTCTTTTTATAATATCAATTAATGGATAAAGCTGAATTCATTCCCAAATATAAATCGTATATATCAAGAAATCTACTAAGGGGAAGCAGTAGTTCACCCTTTACATGATATTTTTATACATAAGAATTAACTATAGTTCGAGTCATAGGCCTTACCTAAAAATCAATCCCTTTCCCGAACTCAATTACACTATCCGGCACATCACTAAACAAAGTCACATGTCCCATCTTGCGGTTGTGCTTCGCTTCTATTTTACCATACATGTGGAGGTGGGCGCTCGGATTTTCTGTGACATATTTTTCAGCAGCCTCGACATGCTGGCCGAGGACATTGAGCATGACGGCTGAGGCATGCAGGTGGATAGCTGGCAATGGTGCTCCGAGAACACCTAAGATATGAGTATCAAACTGGGAGAAGTCACAGGCTTCGATCGAGTAGTGGCCTGAGTTATGTGGACGTGGCGCGATTTCGTTGACAATGATGTCATCAGCTGTCGCAAACATTTCCACGCAAAGCGTTCCAGACAGATTAAGCTGTTCTGCGATTCGCACCGCCATGGCTTTGGCTTTATCAGCCAGACTTTCTGAAATGCGGGCTGGTACGATGGTCTTAGATAGGATGTTGTTACGGTGAATATTTTCCTGAACCGGGAAAACTGTTACATCCTTGCCATTTCCTGACACGATGACAGAGATCTCAAGGTCAAAGTTGACGAATTCCTCCAAAACGCAGTCGGCTGAATCTGCTAGTGCATAGGCTTCTTCCAAATCGTCTGCTGAACGAATAACCTTTTGACCATGGCCATCGTAGCCACCTGTCGCAGTCTTGAGAACATAGTTTTTAGAAAGGTCGATATCTATCAAATCTTGGCTTGAGGTTACAACCTTGTAAGGAGCCACCGTTACTTGAGCCTTGTTTGAGAGAAAGTCTTTTTCAAAAATGCGGTTTTGTGAAATACGAAGCAGGTCGGTACCTTGAGGGAGTTGTCCATCCTTGATGACCGCATCCAGACCGTCAGCATCGACATTCTCAAATTCATAGGTCAGAACATCGCAACGCTCCGCCAACTGACGGAGAGCGTCCACATCATTATAAGGAGCCACTATGATTTCCGCTACGCGAGAGGCCGGGCAATCCGTCGCAGGATCTAGCGCGATAACCTTGTGCCCCATGTAGATAGCAGAAATGGCCATCATCTGCCCCAACTGACCCCCACCGATAATTCCGATTGTTTTAGATGAGCTCATTTGTCGACTCCTCTGCGATTTTTCCTTGTTCTTCTGCGAAAACTGCCAAAGCTGTCGCGATAGCCTGATCCTCTACTGACAGGAGACGGAGGGCAAAGAGAGCCGCATTGGTCGCACCTGCTTCACCGATAGCCATTGTCGCAACAGGCACACCACCCGGCATCTGTACGATAGAGTAGAGCGAGTCCACGCCACTAAGAGCACGAGATTTGACGGGCACTCCAATGACAGGAAGGGTTGTTTTGGCAGCTACCATTCCTGGCAAATGGGCTGCGCCTCCAGCACCCGCGATAATGACCTTGATACCACGGCTACGGGCTTCTTCTGCATGTTTGAACATGAGATCAGGTGTGCGATGGGCAGAGACAACCTTCTTCTCGTAGGCTACACCGAAGCGGTCTAGGACTTCAGCGGTTTTTTGCATGGTTGCCCAGTCTGATTTTGAGCCCATGATGATGGAAATAATTGGTTTAGTCATAATTTTTCCTTTTTTCTTCTTTTTTGATAATGGTCTTAGGTGGTGGGGACGGAAGCAAACCTTCGGTTTCATTCCTAAACTTTGAGCCTAGGGTCTCAAAGTTTCCCTAGACCAGAACAGATACTGTTCTGGTCTTTTCACCACGGAGACCATTATCGGGTTCAGCGACTTCGTCGCGTTATCCTTATATCTTTACTTAATTGCCTTGCTTCCGATATCTGTTCGGTAGAAGAGGCCTTCTGTGTTTTGTTGGGCGAGTTGGCTGTAGATGATGTCTTGAGCTTCTTTGACGGTGTCGGCTGTGGTGACCAGCATATAGACACGTCCGCCGTTTGATAGCAGTGCTCTGCTATTGTCCGCAAACTTAGCTCCGGCATAGTAGGTGATGATATCACCCTCTGTCTTAGCTGGCAACTTGACGCCTTTTTCATAGTCTAGCGGATAACCATTGGATGCGACAACTACACCCAGAGTCACACCCTTATCTGTCCACGTAATGTTTGGCTCCTTGCCATCGAGGATATCCGTAATATTTTGTGCAAAATCAGAAGTTAATCGAGGCAGAATAATCTGAGTTTCTGGATCTCCGAAGCGAGCGTTGAACTCGATGACCTTAGGTCCATCATCTGTCAAGATAAGACCTGCGTAAAGGACCCCCAGATAAGGGCGACCTTCTTTAATCATCCCTTCTAGGACTGGCTTGACAATAGTCTTAACCGCTGTATCAACTACACTCTGTGGTAAGTGTGGAACTGGCGCATAGGCACCCATACCACCCGTGTTAGGCCCTTTGTCGCCATCGTAGGCACGTTTGTGGTCCTGAGCCGTTGGCATGATGTAGAACTTGTCGCCATTGACAAAGGCAAAGAGAGAGAACTCTTCTCCAGCCAGAAACTCCTCGATAACCACACGCGCACCTGAGTCACCAAATTTATTGTCCAAAAGCATCTCGTGAGCTGCTTCGACTGCTTGCTCGACTGTCTCAGCAACGACAACACCCTTCCCAAGGGCCAAACCATCCGCCTTGACCACGATAGGAGCCCCCTGCTTTTCGATATAGGCCTTGGCTTCCTCAAAGTCCGAGAATGTGCCATAGGCTGCTGTCGGAACGCCATATTTGACCATGATTTCCTTGGCAAAATCCTTGGACCACTCCAGCTCAGCTGCCAATCTTGTCGGACCAAAGGCTTTGAGACCAGCTGCATGGAAATCATCCACGATACCAGCCGCCAGGGCGTCATCTGGACCGATAAAAGTCCAAACAACATCGTTGGCTTTTGCAAACTCAATCAATTTATAATGTTCGGAAATAGAGATATTTACCAATTCCAAACCATCCAGAGTCATACCATCATTCCCAGGAGCAACAAAAACCTTTTCAACGCTTTTTGACTCAAGCAACTTCTTAGCAATCGCATGCTCACGACCACCCGAACCGACAACAAGCAGTTTCATTTCTCAACCTCTTTTGCGAATTATTTACTAATATTATAACATAAAAGTTCGTTTTAATCTTGTTTTATTGGCTCTATAATATTCGTAGTGGGTAAATCCCCTATAGATATTATGGAGCCTATTTTTGTGTAGAAAAAAAGTCCCATATGACCTATAATGAAAAGCGACTAAACAACTCATTAGAAAGAATCATATG